>JAZDPG010000022.1:0-15202 GCA_043797815.1 Bacteroidota bacterium | reverse complement strand
CCACCGATCAGACCATTTATCCTCCCACCCTGACCACTTCACCGGTGACCAGCATCACTGAAAGCAGTGCGGTCAGCGGAGGCAACATCACGGATGACGGCGGTGCCGAGGTTACTGCCAGGGGAGTCTGCTGGAGCACATCGGAGAGTCCGGATGTCACGGACGATCATACCACCGACGGAACCGGCACCGGTAGTTTTACCAGTTCGATAACCGGGCTGGATCCGAATACCACCTATTATGTGAAAGCGTATGCCACCAATGAACAGGGGACTTCTTATGGAGGCCAGGTTTCTTTTATAACGGGTCAGACGCTTGCATTACCCTCCGTGACTACAACAACCATTACGAGCATCACGGAGACTTCAGCGGAGGGGGGGGGCAATGTGACCGATGAAGGCGGATCCTTGGTGATCGCAAGGGGAATTTGTTGGAGTACATCCCACAATCCCAACCTGACTGATAATTACACCACAGATGGAAACGGTATGGGTGTTTTCTCAAGTTCCATTTCGGGTCTTACTGCCAATACTACCTATCATGTGAGGGCCTATGCCACCAATGGCGAAGGGACAGCTTTTGGCGAAGAGGTTGGTTTTACAACAAATTCTTCCGTTTTAAAGCCTACTCTCACAACAGCCACGGCAACAAGTATTACAGAGAACAGTGCGGTCAGCGGAGGGAATATTACGGATGATGGAGGATCTGCGATTATAGCCCGGGGAGTTTGCTGGAGTACTTCTTCAGCCCCCGATCTGACTGATAATTATACCTTTGATGGGTCAGAATCTGGCAGTTTCACCAGTTCAATCACCGGACTTGATCCCAATACTACATATTATATACGGGCCTATGCCACAAACAGTAAAGGGATAGCTTTCGGTGAGGAACTGGATTTTACCACCATGGAGGCACCAACCGGCACACTTACTGACATTGATGGTAATGTATATCCTGTTGTCCTGATTGGAACGCAGATTTGGATGGCAGAGAATTTGAAGGTAACCAGTTATGCTGACGGAACTAAGATACCCTTTGTTGTAGGTGAGACAGAATGGGCAAACCTGGGTGTAAGTGGAAAGGCTTACTGCTGGTATTTGAACAGTACATACAATAAGGATGAATACGGCGGTCTATATACCTGGGCTGCTGTAATGAACGGGCAGATTAGCAGTGATGACAATCCCAGTGGGGTGCAGGGTGTTTGTCCTGATGGCTGGCATCTTCCAAGTGATTCTGAGTGGAAACAGTTGGAAATATATCTGGGGATGAACTCTATTGACGCAGATGTCACAGGATTTCGTGGGACAGATCAAGGCGGTAAACTTAAAGAAACTGGTGATGTGCATTGGGAACCTCCTGATAACCTGGGCGCTACTAATGAATCAGGGTTTACAGCTCTTCCTGGTGGCTACAGAGGTCCAGACGGATTATATTATCTTATAGGTTTTTATGGCTGGTTTCGCACTAGTACGCTGTATCGATATGACGAAACTCAGGCCTGGGTTAGGAGATTGTGGAGGAAATCTGAGCAAATAGACCGTAAAACAGATTTAAACAATGAGGGACAATCTGTACGCTGCCTGAAGGACTAGAGTGGCGGTTTTTCTTATTGCCCATAAGATTTCTCTTAGATAAAAGTCTATAATATGAAGACTTCATGAGTTTGGAACGCAAACTCAGAGCCTGATCCCGATTATCAGGATATCATCGGTCTGGAAGCACTGAATCTCTATGTTTTCAGGCGGCCTCATCCAATCTGAAAGATTTTGCTGAAAGGCCAGCTTCTGATCCGTCATGGATTTTTCCTGGTGGGACAGCAGCATCTTCTTGAATCTCTTTTTCATGAACTTTTTACCTTCCAAACCACCGAACTGGTCACTGTAGCCATCAGAAAAGAGATACAATGCATCGCCTTCACGTAATTCTATCTCCTTTTGTTTAAATGGATCCATAATGGAGTAGTTGGCTACGGGCATTTTGTCCGGCAGGTGTTCGATTAGTTGATAGTCTCCATTTTCCTTCCTGACCTGGAACAGGGGATTCATGGCCCCGGCGTAGTAGAGTTTGTGATGAACTTTGTCATAACTGCACAGGGCCACATCCATTCCGTCATGTGTTCCCTCCTCAGTTTCTTTTGAATAATGAAATACACTCAGGATATTATCCCTTAGTGCATTGAGTATTTCAGCAGGCATCACCACCTCATCTTCATTCACTATCTTGTTCATAAAACTAACTCCAAGCATGCTCATAAAAGCACCGGGCACACCATGTCCGGTACAATCCACTGCCGAAAAAATAAGGTGATCATTTTTACTTCCTATCCAATAAAAATCACCACTCACGATGTGTTGTGGGTGTAACATGATGAAGTAGTCCCTAAAACAATCCTTAAGCAGCTGCTCCTCCGGAAGAATGGCAGTCTGGATCCGTTCGGCGTAACGGATGCTGTCCGTGATCTCTTTCTGCTGACTAACCAGAACATTGTTTTGCTCCTCGATCTGTTCCTTTTGCTGGGTTATCTCCCAGGTTCTGAGTTCAACGATCCTCTCCAGCCTGATTTTCTCCATACGCAGTTTTCTAACCCTCAGTCTGATAATCAAAAGGATGATTGCGATCAGAATCAAAACGGACGATACAATGAACCATCCGGTCATCCAGAAGGGCGGCTTGATTCTGAAATCAAACGAAATCTCCTCGCTTTCGATACCATATTTCGTTCTGGCTTTAAGTCTTAATGAGTACTCTCCCGGAGGCAGTCCCTGGAAGGTCACGGATCGTTCGGTGGAATAAGGTGACCAGGATTTGCTCTGTCCACGGAGGAAGTAAGAAAACCCGATATCACCCGGATTGTCAAACTGTATGGCCGTATAGTCAAAGGTAAGGTGGTTCTGGTGGCAGGGCAGCACCAGGTCCATGGGCAGGTTGAACCACCTGGATGTTTCAAACGACGATGACCAGTCCTGTTCCTGGAAATTGAGCCTCAGGTTTTCAATGTAGGCGATAGGAACCGCTGAGTTCATTGGGGGTCCTTCAGGACTATAGGAAACCAGGCTGTTGGAGGTGCCAAACCAGATGGTCCCGTCCGAACTGCGAAAGACAGCATTCAGGTTGTTGGATCCTTCACTGAAACCATCTCCAGCATCAAAATGTATTACCTGGCGAACCGTGTCGTTCGCAAGGATGATCTTGTCAAATCCGGATTCGGTCCCGGCAATCAGCGCTTGATCCTCCTCCCAGATAAGTGAATATATATTCGGGGATGTGAGCTTTTCACTTCCGGGAATCTGTGAGATTGGGAGAGAACCGGAATGATTGTTCATGATATAGATTCCTCCGCCAAAGGTCCCGATCCAGAGATGATCGTTCGAATCAATGGCCAGGGAGTGGATTTGCAGGTTGGTGAGACCTTCCTCTTCGTTAAAGTCCTGGTATTCATGCTCTGTCCGGCGAACCAAACCTCCAAGGGTTCCCAACCAGATATTCCCTTTCCTGTCCTGAATGATGGTCTGGACCTCATTATTGATCAGGCCCGATTCCTCATTCATATTGTGCACCACTGACTCAGTACATATGTTATATCCGTTGTTGGTTCCTACCCACAGGTAGTCCATGTGATCAATGAAAAGTGTATTGATCTGGCTGCTGTTTAATTCAGCATTGTAATGGGAATAGCTTGCCCTGTTTCCACCCTTCTCAAAAAGGCCATGGCTCGTACCCAGCCAGATCTTGCCTGAACGGTCAAGGGCAATGGAAGTAATGGACGCACCTGAAGGCAGTCCAGGAATCTCGATCCTGGACGGGGTCCCTTTCAAGGTGTTTACCTCATACAGGCCCTCATCCGTCGCTACCAGAATATGACCGGGAGTTTCCTCAACCATCCCAAACACATCAATCCCCATGCGGTTGGGATTCAGTTCATATTTGGTAAATAAGTCTCCCTGGTAACGGAGAATCCCATTGCCGCCAGTGGCAAGCCAGATTCCGCCATAATCGTCTCCCTGTACCCGGAGTACCTCGTTGGTTGGCAGGCCATTCTCCCTTGTGACGGTTTCATTTACCTGGTTGTGACTGATGCGGATCAAGCCCATGCTTTCGGTGGCGATCCAGCACGAGGCCGTATCTGTCCACTGGATATCCCAGATGGTCTCATCAGCCAGGAATTTCAGAAATTCTGGAACTTCGGCTGGCTGATATTCTTTGCCTGCTTCACCGAGGACTTTAAATATGCCGGCATTTTGGCTTCCAAACCAGACATTTCCAACATGATCCGCTGCAGCACAGGTGACCACCTCCCCTGGAATGTGGATCCCTTTAACCAGCTGTGTGATCACAGCATCCTTCTCCTCAAATCTGACAACATTGACACCACCTGCCATCGCGAGCCAGTAACGGTTATCACCGGTGACCACAATATCCAGGATTAGATTTGTAACCAGCCCGTCAATTCTGGAGAGGTTTAATACCATGTTGTCGGACGCTGCAGGAATGATGTACAGGCCATCGTCCCTTGTTCCTACCAGGACGTTCCCATTTTTATCCCCGGTTATGGCAAGCACGAAAGAACCTCCCAAAGCCGGGTCTGCATCAAAGCGTTTCAGTGTTTCACCATCATAGACATTCAGCCCCTGGTCGGTTCCGATCCAGATACGGCCCTGGTTGTCCTCATAAATGGCCCGCACCACATTCCCGGTGAGGCCATTGGCAACATTGAACACATGAAAAGAGGTTCCGTCGGTTCTGGCCACACCTCCTCCCGCAGTCCCGATCCACAGGAATCCCCTGCTGTCCTGAAGGACCGAGTAAACTGTTGAATGCGGCAGACCCTCCGCAATGGAATATTGCTGAAAATGGAGTTTCTGGGACTGCAGGGCAAGCAGCAGGCCGAATTGCAGTACCAGGGTGGCAGCTAGCTTTTTTCTCATGGAGGGGACTACTTGGTGATAAAGATAAACTGGCCACCTTCATCACCCGTATCGTGGACAGGATTGTAAATGGGTGTCTGCTCTGAATTGTTGATGATCGGTATTTTGATCTGGTTGAATAACTCGCCTGCATCCAGGTACTTATTTTCATTGCCTTCAAGTGCCTTCAAAAGGTAGTAACCGAAAACCGAATGACCATTTCTTCCCCCGTCCAAAACGGGTTCTACACCTCCCGAGGTCATTGCCTTTCTGCTTGTAAGCGAGTATACTTTATGATAGTACTTGGTGGAGTTCTCATAGGGGATCGACAACGTTTTGCCTCTGAAAATATCCCCGCTGAAACAGGCATCTGAGATCAGCAGGGTGTGGCGTGTCCGAATCCCCGACATGAATGCCCTGATCTCCTCGTTGGAAATGTACTGATGCATCTGTTTGGTCTCTGCATCAACAGGTACCCAGAAACCTTTCTCTATTTGATCATTGTAATATCCATGTCCCGAGTAATAAATCAAAAGATTATCTTTTTCACGCACATTGTTCATAAACCATTCAAACTCATTCAGGATGTTTTGCCTGGTAGCCTCTTTGTTATAAAGGGTTTTGATGTGCTGAAACTGGTACTTCTGCTCCAGCAATTGCTGGACGGAACGGGCATCATTCACCGCATTTCTGAGGGGTGGCCACTCCCCTCTGAATTCGTCAATTCCTATGATCAGCGCATAATAATCGCCAATATCGATCGATTGCAGAGCCTGCGCCACATTGAGGCCTTTTAAAGGATCGTCACCCCTGAACTCGGAATAGGTTTGTTCCAGGGACTTGTCATGGGCAGGTTTTTCGGGATCGTCGAGATGAATCACAAAATCCACATCCCCGGCATTGGTGATGTCGGCTCCCTCGATTTCAAATACAATCTTTATCTCATCTCCGCTGAAATTCCTGGTGGGAAAGAAATCCAGGGCCATCTCCTCGATCTGACCGGCACCAATATTGCGGATCTTTGTAAAATCTAACACTTCAATTCCTGGAGGGAGCCGGTAGGAAATGTCCAGACCGGTGGCATCTTTGTCCCCGGCGTTCTTTAACTGAACTGTAAGTTTGATGGGCATACCCCGCACCCATGATTTTTCTGCGGCTGAATGGGTGTAATCTATGATCAGTATTTTAGAAAGCAGATTTTCGCTCTTATCCAGGTAGACCACCTTGAAATAGTCCACCAGGATCGTAGAGTTTTCTGCCACCTGTATTCCTGTCAGGTTCCCGTAGAAAGGCTGAAATGGCATCTGGTGAACAAGCTGCTCATTGAGAAAAAAATAGGAATGATCGCCCACTTTTCTGAAGGTAAGCTTGTTAGCGGCATACCTGTTTACAAGATCGGACAGGGTAAAAGGAACGTAGTCCACAAAGCCGTTATCGTACTTGTCTATGGTAAAATGACCGTTTGCGGCAATGAAAAAATCATACTGTTTGGATTGGTTTTTGGACTTTCCCCATTTCAAGCCAAAGGCTTTGGTCAAATCCCCTTTGGAGAAACTGATTTCCGTTTCAATTTCAAAATCCCGTTCTGTATCAATAATTACAGGGATGAGATCCTCCTTGGGCTGGTTGGTGTGCGACTGGAAAAAGAGTTTCCCGTCGTCCAGCGTCTCTGTCCAGCTTCCCTCTTCAATTCCAAGGAGCCACTGGTTAACATAACCTGAAAAGTCGTCAAATAGTATTGTATCCTGCACATTGCGATAACTGTTGTAGGTCTCTGCCTGGGCACTGATTTTGCCTGAGGTGAAAGGGATGAATGATAGAAGCCAAACCAGGAGAAACGAAATGTATCTTCTATCCATGGAATGAGGGTTTTTGATTTAATTAAATATTTATAAATTTAAGAGATTTGTTTTAACTAACCCAATCCCAATGATAAAGAAACACTCATGCCCCGGGTGGAGAATACTTTTCATTTCATTTTTCATAACTGTTTTTTTTGGCATTACCGTGACCGCGCAGGAGACTGCAGGGTTTAACAAGCGGGAGATATCCATCATCCATCTCAGGGCACTTGAGATGCTGAACGGGTATGAAAATACCATCAATCAGATCGGAAAGTCGGTTGTAAACAATCCTTCACTGACCAAGGGGCTCAGTGACCAGTTCCTTGAATTGTTTGTGAGCCGGCAGGTAATGCTTTACAATGACCTGGATCCTGATCATGCGCTTAGTCCGTTCTACGAGTCGGAAACTTACATCAACAACCTTTTGCTCTGGTATCCTGACGGGATTGAAGTGAATCTAAATCTGGACAGGGCCCTGGCAGGTGACATAATCAGCCACGGGAGAGATGTTTATTCCCTTGACTTTAAGGTGAACAAGCAGATCAACGGCAACTACATGAACACAAAATTAAACCTGAACATAGAGAATCTGCTGTTCCGTGTGGCTTTCAACCGGTCAGGAAACGATTTACGGAACTTCCGGATCGTGGGGATCCGGAGCGTGGGATCAAGTTTAATGCCTGATTACAGACGGAGCCTGGAGGAGGTGAATTCGCAGGAGCTGAATGAAAGTGAGGCATACACCATTAATGCTGGGATCGGTTCCCTTGTGGACGACTATAAGAATTACCTGCTTTTGCTTGGGAGTGTGGATGAGACCGAAGAGGATAAGGCCCATTACCGGGAGAGTTTCAAAGCACTTTTCGAATCAGCTGATATTTCAGTGTTCAATGACCTCACACCCGAACCACAGAGAAACCTGATTTCCATTGACGAGTACCTGTCGATCCTGCGGGAGAAGTACCCTGCAGGGATCAATAACCTCTCCATTACGCTGGATTCCACCCTGGTTGAAAATGTGATCAATGAAGAAAATGATATTTACAGTACCTATATCAGTTTGGACAAGTTCTTCTCGGGTGCATACGACAACCAGGATGTGTTCAGGAAAGTGTTCCCGCTTACCATGAGGGTTTCATTTCAAAGGATTGGCAGGGCGTATGAAAATTTCAGGATCCGGAGCATAGACCTGCAAGCAGAGAACTTGTTTGAAGCGGGAACCACCTATGCAGAGCCTGACCAAAAAATCACTCCTGTTTCGAGGAAGGGTTTTTCTTTCACTGCCTTTGGTTCATACGGCCAAACCCATATAGAGGATCACAATCTCATGGATCTGACCATGGAGGCTGATAATCATACCTGGACCTTTGCTCCGGGTTACGGGATCAATGCCGGGGTTGGGGTCATGTACAGCATCAACGATCACCTGTCCATAGAGGCCGGAGGTTTTTTTAACCAGTACAACAGCTCCTGGTCCATTTCGGGCACTTTTGAGGATTACGACCTTTCCCATGACGTAAACGGGGATCCTTTTTATAAGGTAATGGAAACCGATTATGACTCAACGATTACGATGAACCTCATTTCCATTCCGCTGTCGTTCACTTATACCAGTTCTAAGCCCGGGAAGGTTGGATTGTATGTGTCGGCAGGAGCCCTGTTCTCATTTCCGGTTTCAGGAAAATATGAATCGTCCGGCTCTTGGAAATATTACGGGCACTATCCAGACAATCCGCCCGTGATTGAATACATTGAGATCCCACAGTTGGGATTTTATGAGAATGACAGGATCGATGGAAGGGGCGATATCGGTGGGGGGAACCTCAATATTTCGGCCAGGGCCTCATTGGGAATTACCATTCCGGTGGGTTATTTTACCCAGATCAGGCTGGGCCCGGAAATTGAATGGGGACTCTCCGATTTTTATAAAGACAGTGAAGAATACAGTGATATTTTTGGCAATACAAATACACACAGGCCAACCAACCTGACCAGGTATGGTGTGAGGCTGGGAGTGGTGATCAAACTCTAAACCGGATGGTGATGAAGAAAGGATGGATTCTTGGATTAATCGTATTGATGACAGGCGTGCACATGAATGCACAGACCAAAACTGCAGTTACGGCCAAAGAGGCGGAATTGCTGCTGGAGATCAATTTAAGTGAACAGGACCTGGTACTGTTCAAAGAGCAAACCAGGCAAAAGGTGGAGGAGTTGCAACAGCACATCGCCACCATCGGGGACAAGGCCCAGCCTTCTGATAAGCGGAACCTTGCTGAAAGAGAGGCCCTGAAGCTGTTTTATTCAGGTGCCCAGATCGAGATATCCTCCAGGGATGCATCGGGCGAGGTATCCAAGGTCACGCGGGATATCGCACAATACCTGGCCAGGCTGAAATCGCTCCCCTACACCAGGGTTGTCATCAGGTTCTATGAAATAGCCTACATCAGCGAGTTCACCCGCGGTCCCGACGGAAGGTACTACTCGGTGGCCACCATCCTACAGGAGTTCACCGGATTTACGGGAGACAACATTACCTATTCGGACCTCACCAAGAAGGAGGTTGAGATCATTGTGGACCTGGTAGAGGACCCGTTCTTCAAGGAGAAAAGCTGGCGCATCTTCCTGGGGGACATCAAGGCCACGGAAACCAGGGAGGCCCCTCCCAGCTAAAACCCATGTATGAACCGGCTGCCCCGATACCTGGTCCTGACAGCGATCTTCCTGTTGCTTCAGGGACCGTTATGGGGACAGCTTGAATTCGGCCTCGACGAATCAAGGCACCTGGAGTACCTCCGCTCCATCAAACAGCTCAGCGAATTCATCGACCGCTTCAACCAGGACTCCTACGAGGTCCCGGACCTGGATCCCGGCCGCTCCCGGGTCCTGGACCGCAAACAATCCATCATCCTCCTTTTCAACCGCAACGATCCCCGGTTCGACCTTTCCAGCCCTGAGTATTCGGATGCTTACGTAGAGCTGGTGCTGAAGTTCGCAGAGGACATCGTTGAGAACGGAGTTTACCTGAACAAACATTCTGACCAGATCCAGGCGGTGGTCACCGCCAGCGTATTGTACAAAGGTGTCCCCGACACCGTGCGGATTATCCTCACCCAGGAGGTGGACACCCCCAACTTGGTCCGCTGGGTGATCGCCGATGTGGAAGCAGATTTCCTTGAGATTCCCGAACGCGATACCACCCTTGTCCGCTTTCTTTCCCCGGTGAGCCATGAACTGGGTTTCATGGACCTGAAGAAGGCCTTCGGCGAACCTGAACATTTGATCGATTATGTGCGGGAGGATTATGTGTATGACCGGTTAGGGACTTTTTTGTATGCGGTGAGGGGAGGGGATTTAATAATCAAGCAACTAAACTGTCATGTAATCAGATTTAATATCCAATTAGGATATGTGATGATTCTTACTGAAATGGAACAAATTGAAGGGAATATAAGTGTGTCAGTTTTGGAATTGGATACAACATTAAAAGATTCACGATAGATATTGCAATGTCAATATTATATATCCAATAAAACAGTGTAAAATGCTCCGGATATGCATAATAGTATTTTGTATGAGTATAGCTGTCCGGTTGTTATCACAACAATTTACTCCTATCCCTACCACAATACCTAAATGGGCTATTGAATATTCAAAGTGGGGAGATTATGATAATGATGGTGATTTGGATGTTCTTTTATGCGTTGAGGGCATTCTATGTAGAAATGATGGGATGTTTAACTTTTCCGAAATTGATATTGGTTTAGAAGGTTATACCGGTAGAAGGATGGCCTGGGGTGACTATGACAATGATGGAGATTTGGACATAATAGAGACTGGGCGCTATGCCTTACAAATTCATCAAAATGATGGTAATGGTGTTTTTAATATTGTTGTATTGAGCGAGGATACATATAGCTTTGGAGATGTAATCTGGTTCGATTATGACAATGATGGGGATTTAGACGTGTGTGCATCTGGGATCTGTGAATCTGATAATCTAAAGACAGTTATCTATAGAAATGAAGGAGGGAACAAATTCCTCGAAAAGGAACTTAGTATACCCGGTATTACAAATGGAAGGCTAAGTGTCAACGATCATGAAAATGATGGTGATATTGATTTGTTTATTACCGGAAGAGATGCAAATGGAAACGGTATCAGTGGAGTATATTTAAACAACTATCCTTATCCATTCACTAGGCTTGAGAGTGTTTTTTGTAGAGGTGATCATGGTACTGGACCATGGGCAGATTTTACCTCAGATGGACTACCAGACATATTCGTAATGGGATGGAGCAGTCTATGGGGTGACCAAAAAGGGTTTTATATGAATCAAATAGATGATTACTTACTTCTCCCCTCAGAAGTTTCATTCTATGCTATGTCTGACGGTTTGTTAGGAGACTTTGATGTGGATGGAGACTTGGATTTATTTTTTCAGGGTCATAGATTTCCTCAAGATACTGTTGGAGAATGCCACTTTTTTCGAAATGACGGATATGGAACCTTTATATTATTAGACTCAATTCTACCTGGATTGAATGACGGAAGAGCCTCACTGGCAGATATAGATATGGATGGAGATCTCGATATTCTGAGGCATGGTTATAGTTATTCTCAAGGATCCTGGTCAGGGGAAGCTGAAATAATGCGAAATAATGCAACAATTATAAATAACAGGCCAAACCCACCAATTGAAATAAATTATAAGCAAATTGGGAATAATATTCTTTTAAGTTGGGAGCCAGGATCAGATGACCATACAAAAAGTGTTGAGCTAACCTATAACTTGCGGGTGGGCACAACTCCAGATGGTATAGAAATCGTATCTCCGATGTCAAATGTTTTTTCTGGTGAAATTGTTGTACCCTGTCTAGGGAATGCATATTATAATACGGCCTGGATATTAAAAGATTTGCCGCCAGGAATCTATTATTGGAGTGTACAGACCATAGACAACTCTTATAATGGTTCTGTTTTTTCGAAAACCGACACTTTTGTAGTTAAAGAGAGATTTGAGAAGATCCAGGAATTTGGCAATCTAAATTATGGCCATCAGGATTGGGGAGATTACGATGGAGATGGTGATCTGGACTTTGCTATGACTGGAATGCAAATGTTTGATTCCTCTAGTATTTCAGCTGTATTTTCAAATCAAGGACTTATTAGTTTCGAGCCATATTTTGAATTAACGGAAACACTTAACGGATCCGTTTTATGGGGCGATTATGACAATGACAATGATTTGGATTTAATTTCAGCCGGATATGCGATGAATGAAATAAGTAATCGAGGAGAGTCTTTCCTGGAATTATTCAAGAATAATGAAGATTCATTTGAAAGAATACAGTTGCAGATAGAAGAAGATTTTTTAGTGCATATGAACACAGGAGATTATCTCGAGTGGGGAGATAGCGACAATGATGGAGATCTTGATTTCCTAATTTCCAATTCTGAACAGATATTTTTATATGAAAATCTTGGCAATGATTTTTTTAAAGTGATTTTAGAGATTGCTTCAGGGCAAAGAACAGCCTGGGGTGATTACGACAACGATTATGACCTTGATCTATTATGTAAAAGTGGTCTATATGAAAATATCGGAAAGAATAGATTTATTCCTCGTCCTGACCTGATGGATATGAATAGGATTCAAATACAGGATCATGCTTTTTTCTTTGATTATAATAATGACAACTCTTTGGACTTATTAATGTCTGGTCTTGAAGGCAATGGAGACAGAAAAATCTCATTATATGCTAATCAAATCAAGTCAGGTGGAGAGTTCATCCTTACTGATTATGGAATACGAGGAATTGAGAATGGAGCTATTTCGTTTGGAGATTATAACTGTGATGGGATTCACGACCTAATAGTTTGTGGTTTTAGTGGCTGGGAAATAAATAAAATGTATATGGGAAATTCCAATTATATCTATGAGGAAAACGAGCTTGGAATTAGAATAAAAAGTAATTCAATTGAGGCGGCTGATTTCGATAATGACCTTGACCTTGATTTTTTTGCCATTGAAAATTCACCTACTGGAGTGTTTCGCAATAATGGTAATTGGCCAAATACTCCGCCTGGTACCCCTTCAAATCTACGAAGCAGGCAAAATGGGTATGGAATCATTGTTGAATGGGACTCTTCTGAGGATTTAGAAAGTAAGTTCGGAGGATTGAATTATAATATTCGGATTGGCAGGACCCCAGGAGGATGTGAAATTCAGTCTCCGATGTCAGATCTTACAACAGGATTCAGGTATATACCTCAAATGGGAAATGCGAATATGAATTTAGGTTGGAGAATTGATTCATTACCCGTTGGGTCTTACTACTGGAGTGTCCAAGCAATTGATCACTGTTTTATTGGAGGATCATGGGCAAACGAACAAACCTTTGATATTGAAGAAATTGTAGTAGATTTCATTTCGGATACCGTTTGTGAGGGATTACCTGTCCAGTTTTTGGATAATAGTCTGGTAAGAGGAGAAGCAGTAGATTCCTGGAATTGGGATTTTGGAGGTGGGAGCTCCAACAACCAGAATCCACAATATATATTTCAGACAGATGGTAGTCATGATGTTACTCTTACCGTTACAAGGGGAGAAGAGAGTTTCTTTAAAACGAAACAAATCTATGTTAAACCATCTCCAGAGGTGCAATTTGTTGGAGAAGAAGTTTGCCTTGGAGCTTTAACCAGTTTTCAAAACCAAAGTAGTGTTGATGGGTTGATGATTTCAAACTGGAATTGGGACTTCGATGACGGAATTACCTCATCGACTAGAGATCCCCAACCCCATGGTTTTGTTAATCCAGGGACCTACAACGTCAGACTCATTGCGGAAGCGGACAATGGGTGCTCTGATTCCATAAGCAAGGTAGTTAGTGTTCTTTCAAAACCAGAGAAAGACCTAACAGCAGAGGGCACTCCATGCGCGGATCAAGGGTTTGTTTTAAAGACTGCGGATTCGCCTTCCTATTCTTACCAATGGAAATATCAGGGTACTGATATTACAGATGCAAATCAGTCGTCCTATCAGCCAGATAGGGCAGGGGATTATTCCGTTGTAGTAACTTCCCTTTGTGGAGAGGTAAGTGCCAGTTACACCGTTGAGGAACCATCGATCTCCATTTTTGGTGAAGGAATTCCCTGTGAAGGAAGCGATTACGTATTGAAAACCCTGGAAAGAGAATCCTATACCTATCAATGGAGACTCCATGGAGTTGATATTGAGGGAGCCAATCAAGCGACACACCATCCGGCAAAGCCAGGAGAGTATTCGGTTGCCGTTCAAACCCCCTGTGGTGAGTTTACATCAAGTTACAATGTGGGCTTCCTGGTGGGTCCGCCCAAACCCGAATTATATGTTAGAGGCCCGAATGTATGGTACCTGGCTTGCAGCAACGATTCGGCTGATATTTACCAGTGGTATAAAGACGACGTAGAGATCCCAGGAGCTGAAGATCCCGTCTTTGTTCCCAACGATCAAATGGGCATTTACCAGGTACGGATCTCGGATGGAAGTGAATGCTTCACCTATTCTGATCCTGTTAGAATCCCCAACGCACTGACCGGCATCGAAGAAGATCCTTTCGCCGGACTTAAGATCTACCCCAATCCAACACCCGGAGTATTCAACATTGAAATGGATAATCCCACTAAGGGTGAATTAGTGATTGATGTATATAGCGAACAGGGAAGTAAAATATTGAATATCAAGATCCTGAAGGAGACATCCCATTTAATGACCAAGGTGGATTTATCAGGACAGCCGAAAGGAGCTTACCATATTGGTATAATCTTGGATAGATATATGTCTTCTCAAACTTTATTAATTAAGTGATGAATCTTGTCCTTAAAGGAGTAGAGTCGCATACTAACCCCCTAATATGAAAGGTACTATCATCATTTTCATTTTTCATAAGCCATATAGAGAATAATATAACAGAACTAGCTTTTGGTCTAAACAATATCTTAGTTTAGCTACTAGGCAAATACAATATAACACATCTCTTTATGCCCCTTTTCCGCCTCCTCCCAAGTTGAGTATCGATTTGTGTCCCCATCATATTCACCACCAAAGACCATCGTTTCAAACAGTAACGGGGGGCCTTGACTAAAAGAGTGATCAAGGCCTAAAAAGACTGTACTTACTCGAACATTATTTTTGCTATCATCTGCAACGTGACGTTCTGCCTTCTCAAACCATCCTCCCCACTCTAATACATCAGTACAAGGAATTACTTTGTGCCCATTCAAGATGTATGTATCAGTCATATCTATCCTCCCATCCCTATAATGTTATGTCCTTCTTTTTCTTTAAGAATAACTCAGGAGTAGTTTTAAATCCCTCTTTATACTGACCTAATAATTCTCTTGCAATCTTCTCAGCCTCATTCTTTGAGACTAACTCCTTGGCTATAGGTGTTCCTTCTAAAGAAGAAA
>JAZDPG010000010.1:0-38426 GCA_043797815.1 Bacteroidota bacterium | reverse complement strand
ATACTTACCTGAAAAAACCAGATGCCATGAAAAAAAACTACACTTTCCTTGCACTCCTGTTTTTGGCCGGAACGCTTTGGCAGACCAATGCATTTTCCCAGAACGGCTGGGTGAAACTGGATCCCATCTCCACCACAAGATTTGCAGCCGGGTCATGCGTCATTGACAATGACATCTACGTTTTTGGAGGATGGAGCACACCACTCAATATGCTGGCTGCCTCAGAAAAGTACAATACAGAAACACAAGAAACTTCAGTACTCGAAAACATGAGTGTGGGTCTGACTGTACCATCTGTTGATGCGATAGACGGTAAAATCTATGTAGCCGGAGGATATTTAAATAATTGGGATACACACAACCTTCTGCAGGTGTATAATCCCGGAACGGGTACGTGGGTTTTGAAAAAGGAACTGCCGGAGAACATCGGGCATCAGGTTACCGGTGTGATCAATGGCAAACTATATGTAGCCGGGGGTTCTCATCAGCGAGCAGATTATAATTATCTTATAAGCGGATCGTTTGTCTATGATCCCACAGCAGATGAATGGGATTCCATTGCACCCATGAACGCTACCATAAACTCGAAGGTAAGGAACAGTGGAATATGGCAAGCCAGCAGCTGCGTCCTTGGTGGAGAACTTTATGTGTTGGGTGGTTTAAGAATATTCACAAACGTATTATCTGGTATCGGGGTGTATGAAGGCACCTCCGAGAAGTATAATCCTGATACAGATAAATGGACAGATCTGGCGGAAATGCCGCTCGCCATCGCCCATCATGCCAGTGTGGTGTACAATGACAAAATATACCTGTTCGGCGGCACAACGGAAAGCGATTATGGAACCCTGACCGGTATGCCTTCCAACCGGGTGTTTGAATATGATCCGGGTGCTGACAGCTGGCAGGAGATGGAACCAATGCCGTTTACGAATTTTATGTTTGGAGGACACAGGATTAACAATTACCTGTACCTTATGGGAGGGGACGATGATGAGGTCCTGGGAGGAGAAGAGGAGTCCACCGTATGGAGGTTTAACCTCGATTCATTAAAGGTTTTAACCACCGGTATAGAGCAATACAAGCAGGAATCCAATAGGACATTCTCCCTTCAGCCCAACCACCCCAATCCCTTTAAGGGGAATACTACACTCAGTTATGAATTAATTGAAGGTGGAACTGTTGAGCTCGTCGTATATGACATGCTTGGCCGAGAGGTCGAAACCGTTGTGAATGAGGTACAGGTACCAGGACAGTACACAAGTGGCTGGAATGCAGAAGGAATGGAGCCTGGCATCTATTTCTGTAAGATGAAGATGGCGGGATCCAGCCAGATCATCAAGATGGTGAAACATTGAAAAAGGGGGCTTCCGCCCCCCTTCCCTGCATTCAGATATCCTCATGCGAGCTTGCTGAAGCGAGCCTTTATCAGCGAAGCAACCTGGCATTTTTCGCGAAGCGAACAAGCACGTTGCGAGCTTGCTGAAGCGAGCCTTTGTCAGCGAAGCAACCTGGCATTTTTCGCGAAGCGAACAAGCACGTTGCGAGCTGATAAAGGCGAGCACTATGTAAAGATGATCTGGGTGTTCTCGCCACCGCACATGGCATAGAATTCTCCCACGGTCAAAACGGCCTTCACCTCATCCCACAGGTCTTCCTTTTCCAGCTTGAACATGTCCATGGCCAGTTTGCATGCATAGATCTCGCCGCCTCCTGCGGTGATCATCTCCAGGAACTCATCCACCGGGGGTATATCCAGCTTCTCCATGGAGCTTTTCATCATGGCGGAAACACCTGCCTCCACTCCGGGGATCATTCCCAGTATGGTCGGAAAAGGCAATCCGCCCGGAGCCCTCATGGCGGGGTTCCCTACCGTAGCGGTTTTGAGCTTTTTCATTTGTTTTTTGGTGATGGCATCCAGGCCAAAAAAGGTAAAGAATACCTTTGTCTCGATACCTTCCATCACGGCTCCATTGGCCATAACCAGTGTGGCATACACATCCTCGATGGTGCCCTTGGCACAGATGATGCATACTTTTTTTAACGGACTCTCATTATTTGCTGCCATAATTTTCTTTTCTATTGGTTAAACACAACTGGCCGGCTTGGGGATGCCTGCATACTTGGAGGATAATTTCAGCGGTCCGCCCGGGAACAACTGGTACAGCCCTTTGATGTCGGTAATTCCTGATTTACCAACCCGCCTGATGGTCAGGGTTTCCCCCTTTTCACTTGCTTCGCGCAGAAACTCGATGACCTCAAAATGCTTTTCTGTCAACTCGATTCCTTCCTCTTTTGCCATTTCAGCAGCAATCTCCTTGCTCCACTGTGAAGGATCTGTCATATAGCCTTCATCATTTACTTCAATGCTTTTTCCTGCAATCGTTTTTTGTGCCATAACTTAAATATTTAATGGTTTTTAATTATTTGTCTCCTTACTCATATTTTTCAGAAACATGATTACGAATCCAATGGATTTCTTCATTTCAGGTTTATTCATTTCCCGCATAACTTTAAAGATGGAATACTCGGGAACGTTATCCATTTCAAGACTGGCAAATATTTTGACGGCATTGTCAACCGACTTCAACATATCCGGCTGTGTCAGGTTCTGTACCGTATCCAGGATGGCCACCACATTGTCGGCCAGCATCCGCACATCCTCCACCCCGTAATGGGTCACAACGTTATCGATGATGCGTCCGAACTCCTTCATGAATTCGAAGTATCCTTTCTGATCAAATTCAGCCAGTTTTTTGGTGGTATCAATAATTACCTCGTTGGCAATCGGACCCACATCTTTCAGCAGGTCCATGGCGCTTCCCAGGGTATCCAGAATGGTATTGAAATTTCCAACATTCTGGGCAAGCCTGATCCCCAGTTCCCTGAGTTCATCAGGCTCCAGGACCACTTCATGTTCATCCAGGGCTTTTACAGTGGAATCATAGACATCTTTTCCTATGATGCTTGCATCAGCGATAAGGTCATCCACTGCTCCGGATTTCAACCTCTGCTGATTCACATACTCCAGAATGGTGTCCACCTTCTGGTTCAGTTCTGCGATCTGTTTTGATGTATTCTCTTCCATGATTCCCGCTTATGCAATCTCCTTTTTCTTCCCTGCCATGGTCATATGCGCCTCAATGGGCATCTCTTTGCCACGAAGCAGAATATGCCAGTAAATCCATCTGAAGATCATTTTACCGTAATGGTTGATCTTGGTGTTGCGAAGCAATCCGAAGGGTCCGATTCCCGGTAGGGGAAATGTGCCTGGCAGGGGTTCGGTGTCGTAATTGAAGTCTATGAGCGCTCCCTTTCCGTAGCCGGTCTCAATGTAGCAATTCGCATGCCCGTCAAACTTCGCCGTCAAGGGCCGGTTCTCCATGGCGCTCATCATGTTTTCGAAAAGGATCTCTGCTGCAAAATGGGCAACCGATCCGGCTTTGGAGGTGGGTAGATTGGCCGCATCGCCAAGCACAAATATGTTCTCAAATTTCTTTGATTGAAGGGTCTCCTTGTCAGTCTCCACATAATTCATGTCATCACCCAGTCCGCTTCGCCCGACCATTTCCGAACCCATATTCACCGGAACGATGGTCAGCGCGTCAAATGGAATCTCCACTTCATCATAGGATTTAAGGACTTTCTTTTCGTTATCCACACTCTCCAGGTAGAAATCTGGAACCACTTTGATATTTTTCTCTTCCAGCAACTGGCTCAACATTTTCGTGGCAATGGGCTTGGTAAAAGCTCCGGGCAGAGGTGTCACATAGGTAATGTCCACCTTGTCCCTGATCCCTTTCTCTGTGAAATAAGCTTCTGCCAGGCAAACAAACTCAATGGGGGCAACCGGGCATTTGAAAGGAAGCTCTGCAATACACATCACCAGCTTTCCACCTTCCCATGTTTTGAAAAACTGCTGAAGAGCCACGGCCCCTTCTATGGTATAGAAATCGAAGATACTTTTACGCCATTCAGTTCCCAGTAGTCCTGGTGTTTCATCGGGACGGGTCTGGGTGCCGGTTGCAATGATCAGGAAGTTGTAATTCAGACAGGTGCCATCCATCAGATGGACCTTGTTACGCTCACTTTCTACCCGGTCAATCTCCTGGTAAATGACCTTTACACCCGAGGGAAAGAAGTCTCCCTTTGGCTTGATCACATCCGATTTGTTATAGATGCCGAATGGAATAAACAGGAATCCAGGCTGGTAATAGTGGATTTTATGCTGGTCCACAATGGTGATCTCCCACTCCAGCCTGTCCAGTGCTTTATAGAGCTTATTGGCCATCATCGTCCCGGCTGTTCCGCCCCCAAGTATTAAAATCTTTTTCATAATATTGCTCATTGTAGTTTGATCTGCTGGCACAAACTTAGCGGAACTCATTTTGTGTGATTCCGATAACGATATGATAAATGTCATAACATGATAACTATCATTTCAGAAAATGTTGATCAGCACTAATTGAAGCACATGGATCCCCGTTGTACCTGTGAAAAGTGTGAGCTCAAGGAGCTGTTTTTTGAAAACCTGGAAGGTGAACAACTGGATTTCATGTGTTCCGGAAAAATTGAAAAAGAGTACAAGCAGGGAGAGATCATCATTAAAGAAGGAGTCCCTATCATGGACTTTTCATACCTGAAGAGTGGACTGGTAAAGCTTTTCAGGAGTGACCAGAACGGCAAGGAACAGATCATTACCATCGCCAAACCCATGGATTATGTGAGTCTGCTGAGTGTATTCTCCATCGACCGCTACAATTACTCCGTAACAGCCCTGGAAGATTCTGTTACCTGCAACCTGAAAATGGAGGACCTGAAAAACATGGTCCAACAGAACAGTACCCTTGCGCTGGGATTACTCTCCAGGATGAGCCAGGTGGCAGACCGGATTATCATCGAAATGCTTGAGATCAGAAAAAAGCACCTGAGAGGAAGGGTGGCTCACATCCTGATCTACTTCTCCGAGAATGTCTATTTTTCCAACGAATTTG
Organism: Bacteroidota bacterium; assembly: GCA_043797815.1. Lineage (GTDB taxonomy): Bacteria > Bacteroidota > Bacteroidia > Bacteroidales. The sequence continues at coordinate 33,432 of JAZDPG010000010.1, read as the reverse complement.
ACCTGCCGCTCACCAGGAAAGAAATGGCTGAATATGTGGGAATGACCACCGAGAATGTGATCCGTACATTGAGTGAATTCAGGAAAGACGGTATTCTGAAAATCTACGGGAAAACCATCCTGATCGTTCAGATGGAACCATTAAAAAGCATTGCCGATTTTGGTTAGTTTCTCCTGTTATATATTTCACACAAATTTTACGGATTAACACATACCACACCTAAATATGTATATTTTGTTACATTTTCATTTGTTTTTATTATAATTTCGTATATTTGGTGCCAGTTTTGTATGAATCTGTAATAAATATTTGAGATTATGTGTGGGGTTTCTGTGTATACCGGCGGAGATAAAATGTTGCGGCTCAGTGTGGCCAGCGAATTTCAAAAGATTAAATACCGCGGACCCGATAATACGGTGGCGGTTGACTTTGGCGAAAAAGGATGGATGGGATTTCACCGGCTGAAGATCATAGATACTTCCGATGACGGGAACCAGCCCCTGATCCATACCTCCCTGCACCTGGTTGCCAACGGGGAGGTTTACAACTACCAGTCCCTGACGGATGAATACAGAAGCAGGTACACCTTCCAGTCGGAAAGCGACTGTGAGGTGATCATTCCCATGTTCCTTGAACTGGGCATGGAAGAAACAGCAAGGAAACTGGATGCGGAATTCGTGTGTGTATTGTACGATGCTGATGTGGACAAATATTATGCCGCAAGGGACCCGGTTGGGATCCGTCCCATGTTCTACGGATATGCTTCAGATGGTAAAATCATGTTTGCCAGCGAAATGAAGGCACTGAGTTCGCTTTGTGAAGTGGTCAAACCCTTTCCTCCGGGACACATCTACGATGGCGAAAATTTTAAATGCTACAGGGATATTTCAGTGGTGGAGCGGTTCGTTGACCACGAGATGGAGGAGGTGTTTGAACACGTCCATGATCTGCTGACCAAAGGGGTTGAAAAGCGTCTTCATGCAGATGTCCCCGTGGGATTTCTTCTCAGCGGCGGACTCGATTCCAGCCTGGTGTGTGCCATCGCTGCCAGGATGATGGACAAGCCCATCCGCACCTTCGCAGTGGGCATCGACAAAGATCCCATCGATGCCAAATATGCACGCATTGTAGCTGAACACCTGGGCGCGGATCATACCGAGGTACTCTTTACCCGGCAGGATATTTTCGATACCCTGAGCACCCTGATCTACAATATTGAAACCTATGATATTACCACCATCAGGGCCTCCATGGGAATGTACCTGGTGAGCAAGTACATCAGCGAGAATACCGACATCAAGGTGCTGATGACCGGTGAGATCAGTGATGAGATCTTCGGATACAAGTATACCGATTTTGCTCCTTCTCCCACTGCTTTCCAACAGGAGGCAGAAAAACGCTTAAGGGAGATTTATATGTATGATGTACTGAGGGCCGACCGCAGCATCTCTTCGTGCGGACTGGAAGCCAGGGTTCCCTTTGGCGATCTTGATTTTGTAGAATATGTCATGAGCATTCCGCCCGAGAAGAAGATGAATTTCACAGGGGTTGGAAAATACATTCTGCGGAAAGCCTTTGAAGGGGACTACCTCCCCCATGATATTCTCTACAGGGAGAAAGCAGCATTTTCCGATGCTGTGGGACACAGCATGGTGGACTACCTGAAAGCTTATGCGGAAGAGGTTTACAGCGATGAGGATTTGATGGATGGACAGTTGAAATACAGTCATGCCACACCCATCTCCAAAGAGTCGCTTATGTACAGGGAGATCTTTGAATCTCATTTCCCGGGAGCTTCAAAAACCGTGGCCGGTTTCTGGATGCCCAACAAGCAGTGGGAGAACTGTGATGTGAATGATCCCAGTGCCAGGGTACTGCCCAACTACGGCAAAAGCGGAGAATAAGCCTGGATAGCAAACTGGTAGTATAGAGGCCGCCTCAAAAGGGCGGTCTTTTTATTTCTTCGATTTTTCTTGACAATTGAATACTTTTACATTATATTTATACGATATATGTCTTTTATTACTTATTTCGTATAGTAATGGATATGGCGTCTAATCCAAGAAGAATCCAGATCATGGACACCGGAAAGGAGTTCTTCTGGAAATTTGGCTTCAAAAGGGTGACCATCGGGGAAATCTGCAAGGCAGCCGGGGTAAGTAAGATGACTTTCTATAAATTCTTTCCCAACAAACTGGAACTGGCCAAGACCATACTGGATGCGGTATTCGATGAGGTTATTCTGAAGATCAGGCGACTATCGAAGGAGCATGAATCGCCAGCTATCACACTCAAAAAGATCCTCCTGCTTAAATCGGAAGGCACCCGCGGAATTAGTGAAGAATTTATCAGGGACCTCTATGCCAATCCTGAGGCGGGTCTGAAATCTTACCTGGAGGCAAAGACCACCGAAATGTTCGCTGAAATCGTTGTTTTATATGAAACTGGAAAAAAGGACGGCTGGATCCGAAAGGATCTGAACATCCCCTTCTTTCTGATCCTCACGGGAAAAATAATTCCTCTTCTGTCTGAAGATGAGATGTTACACTATTTCAGCTCTTCGCACGAGCTGATTATGGAGATTACCAATCTGTTTGTATACGGAATTTCACCACACGAATAAAGTGATGTATACCTACAGATCCATCCTGTTTTTCTGCATTGCATTGGAGCTCAGTGGAAACCTTACAGCCCAGGACAGCCTGATATTCAAAGGGCAGCTATCGGCCTGGATGCTATACAATGGCGGACTGAATCTGCCGGTCTACATGGGTGGAAGGTATATCCCCCAGTTTAATTACGAAATCAATCTTCAAAACGATCAGCTCAGCGATTTTGAGGCTTCAGCCAACATCAATGGAAATTTCGGCTTTCTCCCCTTTGATACCATCAGCGCCTATGGGACTATAAAACCCTACCGGCTATGGGGACGCTACTCTTCCCCGCAATTTGAGGTGAGGGTGGGATTGCAAAAAATCAACTTTGGTTCGGCGCATCTGATCAGGCCGCTTATGTGGTTTGATGAGGTGGATCCACGCGATCCTCTGGGCCTTACCGATGGTGTCTGGGGTGTTCTGGCCAGATATTACTTTCTGAACAATGCAAACGCCTGGTTATGGTGCCTCTATGGAAACAAGAATCCCCGGGGGTGGGACTACGCCGGAACAAACCATGATATTCCGGAGTTCGGGGGAAGGTTTCAAACGCCCGTTCCGGCAGGTGAAGCAGCCATTTCCTATCATCACCGGGTTTCGGATACAAGGGGGGTGAACCCGGCCATCCCGGAGTTTGTGAAAGTACAGGAAAACCGGATCGGATTTGATATAAGGCTCGATCTGGTGGTGGGTGCCTGGCTGGAAGGATCCTGGGTTGGCAACAGTGAAAATCTGGACATGTTTACCAACCAGGAAACTTTCTCAGCCGGGGTGGATCACACATTCGGAGTTGGAAATGGGATCTATATGATATTTGAACAACTGCTGGCATCATTTGATGAGAAGGCTTTCGCTTTCGAAAATACCACTACCTTTTCCCTGCTCTCTCTCTCCTACCCCCTGGGCTTATTCAGTAACATCCAGGGTATCGTATACTACGACTGGGACAACAACAATCTCTATAATTTCATCAACCTGCACAGGGACTTCAGATATTTCTCCCTCTACCTGATGGGTTACTGGAACCCGCAGGATTACAGAATACCCACCCAGAAAATTGAACAAAACCTTTACACCGGAAGGGGCATACAAATCATGTTTGTACTGAATCATTAAAACAAAATACAATGGAAAATTCCACAATTATCAAGATTGAAAAGCTGATCAAACGTTTCCCTGTCGGAAAGAATCATTTCACAGCGCTCAACGACGTCAATTTAACTGTTGAGCGGGGTGAATTCCTTGGTCTGGTGGGTCCCAGCGGCTCAGGAAAAACCACCTTGCTCAATATCATTGGTTCGCTTGACACACCCACCGAAGGAGTAGTTACCGTTTTGGACAGATCCATCGCTACATTAAGTCACAAGCAATCGTCCAAGCTCAGGAACAGGCACATCGGATTTATTTTTCAAACTTACAACCTGTTGCCGGTTTACACAGTTTATGAGAATGTGGAATTTGCATTGTTGTTACAGAAACTTTCTGCTTCAACAAGGAAAAAAGCAGTGATGGATGCACTTGAGTGGGTGGGTTTGACCGAAAAGATCAAATCAAAGCCCGCCATGCTGTCGGGAGGTGAGTGCCAGCGTGTGGCCATAGCCCGGTCGATGGTGAAAAGGCCCGAAATCGTCCTGGCGGATGAACCGACTGCCAACCTGGATTCCAAAAACTCTCATCACATCCTTCAGACCATGAAGAATCTGAACAAGGAACTGAATACGACTTTTATTTTTGCCACCCACGACGAAAAGGTAATGAAGTACCTGAACCGGAAAGTCTCTCTTGAAGATGGAAAAGTCGTGAAGGACGAAGTAACAAAGAATTTAAAAAACTGAAATCATGCTCTCACTAAAACTGGCATTTAAAAATTTGTTGGGTGCAGGTCTAAGGACCTGGCTCAACGTCCTGGCCCTCTCTTTTGCCTTTGTCCTGATCATTTTTTATAATGGTATGATCGATGGATGGAACAGGCAGGGCAGCAGGGATACAAAAGCATGGGAAACCGGAAGGGGACAATTCTGGCATCCGGCATATGACCGTTACGATCCGTACACCATTGAGGATTCACATCAACCGCTCTCTAAAGAGGTCCTGTCTGAAATAGAGAATAAAAACCTGGCCCCCGTTCTGGTAGCCCAGGCAAATGCTTATCCTCAGGGAAGATCAATAAATATTATCCTCAGGGGCGTTGATCCTGAACAAACCATCTTGAAAGTACCAACGGCTGACCTGCCTTTATCCAATGGAGCTGATTATGCCATCATAGGCAAAGGTATGGCCCAATCGGCAAAACTCAGCGTTGGGGACAACCTTCTGGTGCGGTGGCGCGATAAGAATGGGACCTTTGATGCCCGTGAATTTCAGATAGCATCCATTTTTAAATGTGATGTCCCTACTGCTGACAGGGGCCAGATCTATCTCCCCATAAAGAACCTTCAGGAGATGTTGGGCATCGAAAACGAAGCCACATTTCTGGTGGCCGGAGAGGGATTTGAGATGCGGAAACTGGATGGATGGGATTTCAAGGACAATGATTTCCTTCTGTCCGATATGCAAAAGATCATCCAGTCGAAAAAAGCCGGCGGATCCATTTTGCAGGCACTTTTGCTGATTATCGCACTGATTGCCATTTTTGATACCCAGGTGCTCTCCATTTTTCGAAGGCAGAAAGAGATTGGGACCTATATCGCACTTGGACTTACAAGGGCGCAGGTAGTAGGCATTTTTACCGTGGAGGGTGGCGCCCATAGCATCCTGGCCATTATCCTTGGATCTGTTTATGGCATCCCCCTTTTACTTTGGTTGAATAAAGCAGGTATCTCCATGGCCTATGCCCAGGATATGGATTTTGAACTCCCTATGGCCGAAGCGATCTACCCCTATTACAGTCTCCGTCTGATTCTGATCACTGTAATTATCGTGGTTATTACTGCTACCATCGTGAGCTATCTGCCGGCACGCAAGATCTCGAAAATGAACCCCACTGAAGCATTAAAAGGAAAACTACAATGATACGCTTTCTATTTAAAGGTATAATAAGGGACAGAAGCCGAAGCCTGTTGCCGGCCATTGTTGTCGCGCTTGGTGTATTCCTGACAGTATTTATGAGCGGCTTTTTTAAAGGGATCATGACTGACATGATCGATATGAACGCCAAATTTACCACCGGCCACGTGAAGATTGTGACAAAGGCCTATGCCGAAAATGCAGACCAGGCACCCCTCGACCTGGCCCTTCTGGGGGTCTCTGAAATGAAAAATAAGCTTCAGCAGGAATATCCCGACATGGACTGGGCGGATCGTATAAGAAGCGGAGGATTGCTGGATGTCCCTGATGCAAGTGGAGAAACACGTGGACAGGGTCCGGCAATGGTAACAGCTGTTGACCTGCTCTCACCTGACAGCAAAGAGGCTGATAGGATGAATATTCAAAATTCCATTATAAAGGGAGGCCTGCCGCAGCGATCCGGTGAAGCACTGATCAGTGATGACTTTGCAGAAAAATTCGCCGTTTCGGTGGGCGATGAGGTGACCCTGTTCGGATCCACCATGAACGGGAGCATGATGTTCTGGACCTTCACGGTCAGCGGTACCATACGGTTTGGTGTAACCGTACTCGACCGGGGCGCTATTTTCATGGATCTCAGGGATGCACAACTGGCATTCGATATGGAAGATGGCGCCAGCGAGATCCTGGGCTATTTCCGGAATGAGCCTTACGATGACCAGGCAGCAAAATTGCTTGAAGACGCTTTCAATGCTAAATACAGTGTGGAGAGCGATGAATTTTCTCCCGAGATGATCAGGCTGGCTGAGACCACAGGGATGGGTGATTACCTGGTGCTTGCTGAAAACATGGTGAGCATCATGGTCATTGTTTTTATCATTGCCATGTCCATCGTGCTCTGGAACACCGGATTGCTTGGAGGCCTTCGCCGGTATAGTGAATTTGGGGTGCGTCTCGCCCTGGGCGAAGAAAAAAGGCACATCTACCGAACCACCATTTACGAAGCCATCCTGATCGGGATTATTGGCTCATTCGCGGGAACGGTTCTGGGACTGGCACTCACCTACAGGTTGCAGAGCCATGGATGGGATTTTTCAGCCCTTACGGGAAACATAGGTATGATGATGCCTTCCGTATTCCGGGCAAAGGTGACCCCTTCCATGTACGTTGTGGGCTTTATCCCTGGTGTTGTTGCGACTGTATTGGGGAATGCACTGGCCGGATTTGCCATCTATAAAAGAAAAACCGCTCAGCTGTTCAAGGAGCTGGAAGTATAATAGTACTAAGTACTTAGTGCAAAGTACTCAGTAAAATAAAAAAAGAAACATAATGAAAAAAGGGATATTTACCGTGGCCATGCTTTCAATAAGCATGTTAATGGCCGCACAGGATGCCAGGGAGATACTGGAGATGGTCGATAAAAACATGTCATCGGAAAACAGAATATTTGAATCTGATATGATCATCCATGGAAGGCGATCATCCCGGACCATTGGTTCAAGGTCCTATTCGGTGGGCACCAAGCAGTCCTTTACCGAATACCTCTCCCCTGCCAGGGAGCAGGGCACCAAAATGCTCAAGCTGGAAAATCAGCTGTGGATCTATTCACCATCGACCGACCGGATCATCCAGATCTCGGGCCATATGTTGCGACAGTCGGTCATGGGTTCCGACCTGTCCTATGAAGATATGATGGATGACCGGAAACTCACAGAGGTGTATGACGCTGCCCTTGCCGGACATGAGGAAATTGACGGGAGGGACACCCATGTGCTGGACCTGGTTGCAAACGTGGATGACGTAGCCTATCATTCACTTAAGATATGGGTGGATAGTGAACGTTTTGTTCCCCTGAAACAGGAGATGTATGCCAAAAGCGGTCAGCTGCTGAAGCGTACAACACTTTCAGATGTCCAGAAGGTTCAGGGCCGCTGGTTTCCAATGTCCATGGTCTATAAGGATATGCTCAAGGATGGTGAGGGTACCGAATTCAGGATAACCAGTGCCAGGTTTGATCAAAAGATTCCCGACTACATCTTCACAAAAGCTGCCCTGAAGCAATAGGTCCGTTTTTATCTGAAGAATAGGGCATTGCTCACCGAAAACAGGATAAGCAGCAATGAGGCTCCGTAATAGAAAAGTGATGCTTTAAACTTCCGAACTGCATTCTTTGACTTTCTAATATAAAGGCGGCCCAATTGTGTAAGGAAAAGGGCGAAGATCATCAGAGCGATATGTTCGATGGCCCAGAACCTGAGAGAAGCGTCATTCTCAGTACTGGGAACTTCCCAAAATGGTCCCTCCAATGAAGTCCGGAGCGTAAAATAGATGATGAATCCAAGGATCAGTTGAAAATAGAGGGCGATGTTGAAAAGCAATGAGACGCCTTCATCCACCCTTGAATATGGCCTTTTCTTTTTCCAGCCCTGTGCGGAAAGCACTGCTGTAAAGATTCCCGCCAGAAGGGTAATGCTGCTGATGATGATGTGGATTTTAAAGGTAAATGTATAGAGCATGGACTTTTTTTCAAACCATAAAAATACAAAACCCTGCGATCCCCTGAAAACCGGAAGCCACCCGGCAGTCTGACTCCTGGTGGCTTCTGGAAATCTTATTAGCTATGTGCTCCAAAAGTAAAACAACAATCTGAAGACATTCTGAAGAAATTAAAAAGAATAAACCAGGGTAAAAACATGCTGTTCTTTTCTATATGCATATTCAAGAACAAACCCATACGATTCACAAATCTTTTTCACCAGGGATAAACCCAAACCCAGACCTTTCCCCTTCCCGTGATCCCTGATAAATCTCCGGAATAAATCTTCTTCTGCGAAGGGTAGTGGCGGTCCGTCGTTCCGGACAATCAGCCGGTCAAGCCCGCATTCCACAGCTATGGATCCACCCTCCGAATTATGGACAATGGCATTTTTAAGCAGGTTGGTCACCAGTATGTCCGCAAGTCCCGGATCCATTTGGATTTTATTTGACACTCCGGAATAGGTTTTTTTTAATTTGATACCCCGCAATTCAACCAGTTCCAGTAACATATCAATGTGCTTATCCAGCAACCGGGCCAGATCAATTTCCCTGATGCCGGTGAATTGCCTGTTCTCGATCCGGGTAATCAGTGTAAGGGTCGAATTCAGTCTGGAGATCTGGTTGGCACTTGCATCGATGGCCTGGATCAGTTTCATTTCTTCGGGGCCCATGTTCTCAGACTGGATCAGCAATTCGGTTTTCGATTTGATCACAGCCAGCGGAGTCTGCAATTCATGGGTGGTATGGTCGGTAAACTCTTTCATCTCCCTGTAATCCCTTGAGAGCTGACGGGTCATTTTCTCAAGAACATCCTTGAGCTCGGCAAATTCTTCAATATCCTGCTCACCCAGAACCACAGGTTCTTTTGCAGTATCAAATTCTTTCAGCTTCTCCAGTGCTTTGAAAAAATCTTTCCACAGCTTGGCAAAAACCGTTCGGTTCAGCAGAAAGACTCCTGCAAGAAAACAGATGACCATGATGGTCATCATCAAAGTTACCCGTTCCACCAACTGGTCGGTGGGGGCTGTGGATTTATATATTTTAACCAGGAAAGGACCCTGCACATGAGCGTTCTGGTAAATCAGATACCGGTAGGTCCTGAATTGATGGCTTGCTGCATCAAGCATCAGGGTATCCCCAAACACCTCCTCCTGCGGCTTGCCAGCATCCACCTTTTGCACCGAAAGGCTGTCAATTCCGACGATCCGGACGGGCAGATGCTGCGGATCCTGCATCAGATGACTCTCCACCACCTCCTTCAATCCCGATAACTCCCTGTTCAAATCGGCCTGGCTCAGGTTCTTCAATACCTGAAAAAATATAATCCCCATCAAAAAAAAGAGAAACAGAGACAGGGTAGCAATGTAAAGTGTGGTTTTGGTCAGCAGTTTCATCCGGGTTCACAATTATCGGTCAGTCCTGGGAAAACTTATATCCTACCCCGTAGATATTCTGAATATAGTCGGGACTACCGGCATCCTCAAGTTTCCTGCGCAGGTTCTTCAGATGGGTATAGATAAAGTCATAAGAACCGTAGTCCCCGCCGTAATCTCCCCACAGGAAATCCGCGATGCTTTCTTTGGTAATCACCCGGTTTCTGTTGGCCATCAGGTATAACAACAGGTCATACTCTTTCCTGGTCAGATCCACCGCTTGATCCTCCACAAAACACTGCTTATCTTCAGGTGAAATCCTGATCACTCCGATTTTCATGATCTCTCCCCCCCGGATCCGGGTTCTGCGCACCACAGAATGGATTCGTGCCACCAGTTCCGAAAGGTGAAAGGGCTTGACCAGGTAATCATCCGCTCCCAGTTCCAGACCTTTCACCCGTTCTTCCAGTGCGCTTCGGGCCGAAATGATAATGATCCCTGTATCAGCCTGGTTTTCCCTGGCCAGTTTCACCAGCTCCAGGCCGTCCCCATCTGGAAGATTCAGGTCTATGAGGATACAGAGATAATCGTGTTGATCCATCTTCCATAGTCCTGCATGGTAGCTGCCTGCCTGCTCACACCTGAATCCCTCCATCCCAAGGTAAGAGACCATTGACTCCCTTAAGGAATCCTCATCCTCCACGATCAGAATCTGCATGGAACCTAATTTTGGGGAAAAGTACTGAAAAAAGGCGGGATGCTCCTAAAGAGTTCCTATGATACCCTGGAACGCATTGGATTCCGTCTTGTTCTGAACAGCCTGCTTTTGGAGCTCAGCGATCTTCGACTCCAGACCGGGCAGTGTATCCATCAGGGTCCTGATATCGGCTTCAAGCGTCCTGATTTCAGCCTCGTATTCTTCTATTTTCAAAGTTTCAGTTTCCTTCCCGATTTTTTTGCCCAGATTATTGATCTTATCTGTCAGGTTATTGATCTTGCCCTCATTCTGGTCCCTTTCCTTTTCCAGATCTTTGAGATCATTCTCCAGTATCTTGAGCCTCCGGGCATAGGATTGCTCGTAATGGTAAGCCATAAACGCCTTGGCATAGTTGTGCAGATTCTCCATCTCAGGCTTCCAGTCCTGGCTGTTCAGGGTGATGTCGTAGCCCAGTTTAAAAATAAGTGCCATGGCATTATACTGCTCGGTGATATAACAATAACCAATCAGGTCGCCCCTTTTGGTAGCTATGGTAGGAAGAGAAATTTTTTCAGCGATCAACAGATTATCCCCCTCCTTTTTCAATTTCACATCGCTGCGGTCCTTGCAATAATCTTTCAGGTCATCAAGGGCCTCTTCAAGGTCCCTAGCCACAGGAAAAACCCATGCAGTGGTCTTTCCGTCCTCCAGGTTCACTTCCTGCTCCTCCAGGAACAAGTGGGTTTGACCATACAGGGGGCCGGTGAATATCAACCCGGCGATCAGAATCAATGCATTCTTTTTCATAGCTCCCGGTTTTATATGGATTGCCTTTGGTTAAAGCAATTAAGTTACGTAAAACCAAAGACAAAGAAAAATAGTTTATTTTAGCCTTGCACTATACCTGCTTAAAATGAAAACCAGAAGCCTCCTTTCCATCCTGATTCTTGTTCCGGTCACCACCCTTGCCCAGGTCAAACAAGCTGTTCTTACTGGTGCCGAAAAACTGGAAATGTATGCTGCCCATGAAGAGATGCGCGACCAGTCGCCATTCGGCAATCTGGTGTGGCAGTATATCGGTCCGACCAACATCAGTGGCAGATGTACAGATGTTGAAGCCACAGGTCCCAAAGGAAAGAGCTATACCATCTGGGTTGCAGCAGCCTCCGGCGGAGTGTGGAAAAGCATCAATGAAGGAGTTACATTTACACCTGTATTTGAGCACCAGGGTACCACCACCATTGGCGACCTGGCCGTTTCGCCTTCCAACCCCGATATCGTATGGGTGGGAACCGGAGAAGCCAACATTTTCCGCTCATCCAACCCGGGTTGCGGGGTCTGGAAAACCACCGACGGCGGCACCTCCTGGACACATATGGGCCTGGAGGAAACCTTCACCATTTCCCGGATCCTGGTCCACCCGGAAAATCCTGACATCGTCTATGTGGCAGCTTCAGGTCATGAGTGGACTGAAAACCAGGACCGGGGTTTATACAAAACTACAGATGGCGGGCGGAGCTGGGAAAAGATCCTGTACAAGGGACCCGAGAGCGGGGTGAATGATATGGTGATGGATCCCCGCAATCCGGATGTGATCTATGCAACCACCTGGCAACGTACCCGATTGAAGTGGAATGATCCCCGGACCTTTGAAAACCACAAGAACAATGGTGTCTGGAAAACCACCGACGGAGGGAAAAAATGGGAAAGGCTTTCTGACGGACTTCCCGAGTCGAAGTATATGGGAAGGACCGGTATCGATGTGGCCCGGTCCAATCCCGATGTGGTATATGCCTTTGTGGATGATTACGCCATCGCATTCCAGGCCGGGGAGGGTGAACTAGATTCCTACGGCAGGCCCAAAACGGATGTGATCAAGGGAGCCACCCTGTACCGTTCCAATGATGCCGGAAAGTCCTGGAAGCAGGTGAGTGGTCTTACAGAAGAGACCAAAAAGTATATGTCAGGTCATTCCGGAACCTATGGCTGGGTGTTTGCCCAGGTAAGGGTGGATCCCAACGATGAGAACAGGGTATATACCCTTGGATTGTGGGTGAATGTATCCAAAGACGGAGGCGCCACATCTGAACCCATTCTGGACAAGATTCATGCAGACCAGCATGGCATGTGGATCGATCCTGACAACTCCAATTATATCCTCGAAACTCATGACGGGGGTATCAGTGTATCCTATGACAAGGGGGAGAACTGGCGGAGCTTAATCAGCGAATTGCCCCTGGCACAGTTCTATAATGTGGAATTTGATATGGCTGAGCCTTTCAGGGTGTATGGTTCAATCCAGGATCATCACAGCTTTTACAGCGAAGTGGACCTGTCAGAAGGGAAGGACAAGGTAAAACCGACTGAATGGAAATTTACCCTGGGGGCCGAAGGCAGCACCCACGTGGTTGATCCCAGGGACAACAATACCATTTTTGCATCCCTGTTTTACGGTAAACTGGCCAAAGCGACAGTGAAGGGATACCCCGGTGACATGGAATGGGTCCTCCACACAACATTTCCGGATGAACCTGAGTACCGGGGACAATGGGTTGCACCCACCATCATTTCATCGCACAATGGAGATATCGTATACCATGCTGTTCAGTATGTTTTGAAATCCACAGACCAGGGGGGAACATGGGAAAAAATAAGTCCTGATCTAACCTGCAATGATCCGGAAAAGCAGGGGGACATCAGCTACCAGACCATCAGCGCCCTGGAAGAATCAGAATTCAATCCTGCGCTGCTTTATGCAGGGACCGACGACGGCAGATTGTGGAGGACCAGGGATGGCGGTAAAAATTGGACAGATATCCGGAAAGACCCCCTGCCTGTCAGATGGGTATCCCGGATTGTAGCATCGGTGCATGATTTCGGGACAGTCTATGTGACACAGACCGGCAGAAGGGACGATGACGCTGCCGTATATGTGTGGCGGTCCACCGATTTCGGAGATACCTGGGAAGACATATCCGGCAACGTCCCGGCAGGACCGGTCAATGTGATCAGGGAAGATCCGGAAAACAAGGAGATCCTCTACCTGGGTACCGATGTGGGGGTCTATGTAACAACAAATGCAGGCAGATCCTGGGAGGTACTTGGAAACCTGCCCTGTACCTATGTCCATGACCTGGCCATACATCCCAGGGAAAATATGATCATTATTGCAACCCATGGCCGGGGTATGTTTGTACTGGATGCAGATCCGGTAAACCGTCCACCTGAAAAAGAAAAATAACCCACAACAAATAAAAGCAGCCAGTGTACACAGTATATCACAATCCCCGGTGTAAAAAAAGCCGGGCCGGACTACAATACGTAATCGACAAAAAGATGGAACACCAGGTCAGGGAGTACCTGAAAAATCCCATCACAGAGGAGGAACTGGTTAAGTTGCTGATGAAACTTCATAAAAAACCCATTGACATGATCCGGACCCAGGAGGAGGTTTACCGGAAGGAACTCAAAGGGCTTCAACTGAATGATGAAGAGTGGATCAAGGTAATGGTCGAAAATCCAAAACTGATCCACCGGCCCATTGTGGAAGGAAAGTATAAGGCGGTTTTAGGCGATCCGGTTGAAAATATCGATGCGCTGTAAGCAACCTTTTTATACCTTATGTGTACTATTATTAAAACCGGAAACTTATGAGAATCAAGAGGCTGCTCTTCCTGATTACCTTGCCATTGATGCTGTTATCCTGCAGCGACGATAACGGAAGTTATACCCAGGTTAAAGAGATCGAACACCAGATCTATGTGAGCATCAAAGCGTACCGGGAGGAGAACGGACTGACAGGTGCATTTGCCGAACAATACCTGATGGTCAGGGAGGCACAGCTGTACTCCTACAAGATGGCCAATGGATTGGAAGAATTGGGCATCCAGGGCCTTGACGAGCACTACGCTACACTCAGTAATAAATTCAATTTTTACAACTACAATGCAATGGTCCTGAAAACGGATAGCAACGATGAAGACCAGGTACTCAGCGAACTGCTCCGGACCCCGGGAGCCGACTCTACCCTTCTTGAGGATCTTACACAATGTGGTGTAGGCGTGGAATCAGACACGGCAGGCTTTCATTATGTGACTGTTTTGATGGCCAAAGCCGACTCATAGCCGACCCTTTCCAATAAAAAAAATTAACACACAATGGATTACAGGATTGAAAAAGACACCATGGGCGAGGTACAGGTACCTGCCGATAAATACTGGGGTGCACAAACCCAGCGTTCCAGGGATAATTTCAAAATAGGCGAAGGCCGCATGCCGGTGGATATCATCAGGGCATTCGGATACCTGAAGAAAGCCGCTGCGGCCACCAACCTGGCTCTTGGCGTTCTGCCCCGGGAGAAAGCCAAACTGATCATGCAGGTTTGTGATGAGATCATTGAAGGGAAACTGGAGGAGCAGTTTCCCCTGGTGGTTTGGCAAACCGGATCGGGAACCCAGTCGAACATGAATGTGAATGAGGTGGTGGCCAACAGGGCGCATGTGATCCAGGGACACTCCCTGGGAGAGGGAGCCAGGCTGATCCATCCCAACGACGATGTGAACAAATCCCAGTCCTCCAATGACACCTTTCCCACAGCCATGCATATCGCCGCCTACAAGGTCCTTACCGATGTAACCATCCCCGGGATCAAGGATCTGCGTGACACACTGAAGGAGAAGTCGGTGGCCTATATGGATGTGGTGAAAATCGGAAGAACCCACTGGATGGATGCCACACCGCTCACGCTGGGTCAGGAATTTTCAGGATATGTTTCCCAGCTGGACCATGGCCTCCAGTCTCTTTTGAACAGCCTGAAGCACCTTTCCGAACTGGCCCTGGGCGGAACAGCAGTGGGAACCGGGATCAATACCCCGGAAGGATACAGCGAACTGGTGGCAAAGTACATTGCCGAATTCACCGGCTTGCCTTTTGTGACAGGAGTGAATAAATTTGAAGGGCTGGCCGCCCATGATGCCATTGTTGAGACCCACGGTGCCCTTAAAACCCTGGCCGTAAGCCTGATGAAGATCGGAAATGACATCCGCATGCTGGCTTCGGGTCCCCGCTGCGGTATTGGGGAAATCAGTATCCCGGCCAACGAACCCGGATCATCCATCATGCCCGGAAAAGTAAATCCGACACAGGCTGAAGCCCTCACCATGGTTTGTGCCCAGGTCATGGGCAACGATGTGGCCATCAATATTGGCGGCAGCAACGGTCATTTTGAGCTGAACGTATTCAAGCCGATGATGATCCGCAATTTCCTGGAGTCGGCCAGGCTGCTGGGCGATGCATGCCACTCCTTCAATGTGAATTGCGCTGTGGGGATTGAACCCAACCAGGAAAGAATCACACTAAACCTGAACAACTCCCTCATGCTGGTCACAGCGCTGAATACGCACATCGGTTATGAGAAAGCAGCCGAAATTGCCAAGAAAGCACACAAGGACGGTTCGACCCTGAAGCAAGCTGCGCTTGTCCTGGGTTATCTTACGGGCGAGGAATTTGACCTCTGGGTGGATCCTTCGAAGATGACCGGATCCCTTTAGTC
The DNA here is from genome assembly GCA_043797815.1 of Bacteroidota bacterium. Taxonomy (GTDB): domain Bacteria; phylum Bacteroidota; class Bacteroidia; order Bacteroidales. The sequence continues at coordinate 17,613 of JAZDPG010000010.1, read as the reverse complement.
TCTCCGGATAAAAATAAAATCGCCCCCTTCGTCACCCACATTCTGGATGGTTCCGTATTGGGGTATATTCTGGCTGTTGTTCATCACAGCTTCCTTCAAACTGGAGTAAAGCTGTTCAGAGGGCAGGTACTTCTTTGTATTCTGATCGAGTCGCTTGATCAGGTACTCGATGAATACGCTTTTATCGGGAACCTCGCTCAAGGTACCGCTGGTTAGCGCTTTGCGGCTGCTCATCTTATAAAGTTGCTCCACGGCCATCACATTGTTAAAGGCAGCCCTTGATTTGAAGATCCCGCCGCTGAAACATGCATCGGCAATCAGCAGCGTATGTTTGGTTTTTAATACATTCAGGTAATTGGTCAGGTCGGTATTGGGCAGCCAGTTCACCGGATTATCCCTGGCAGCATCCCTGGGGAGCCAGTACCCTGTAGTCATCTCCTCATCCCAGTGACCGTGGCCGGCATAATAGATCAGCAGGTTGTCCTGATTGCTCACCTGGCTTCGCATATGATGCAATGTCCCGATGATGTCGGCCTTTGTGGGATTCTTCAGGAACTGGATGTCTTCCTTGTTGAAATTGTATTCAGATGAAATGATGTTAATAAAACGGGTTGCATCCTCAATGGGATGTTCCAGGTCGTTGATGTTCGGATCATCATACTCCTGAACTGCAATCACAAGTGCATAATATTTGGCAATTGAAATATCGTACACAATCTCCAGACTGCTTTCAATCTTCTTCCCCGACACGGTAACCGCTTCAACTTTAATCTGGTTGGCCCCAAGGGCCAATCCCAGTTCCTCCTCAATAGCCATCTGCCTGATGGTTGGGACCGGGGGAATGATGTTCTTTACAAATTTCCCGTTCACAAACAAGTTGATAAACCTGATGTTCTCTGCCGAATTTACAGTGGTTTCAATAGGATAGGAGCTCTCGGAGGTTCTCACACTGGAATAAGCCGGGCTCTTCCAGCTAAACCCCTGAACTCCCGTGGTTTCAACAGACATTGTGGGTTGGGCCTTCACCATCCGGATGTTGGTGGACTGGGAAGTTTCATTGGTCCTGGTCTGGGTCTGCACAGGCTCCTCCACCTTCTCCTTCTTTTTCATATTCATCTGCAGCTGGCCGCTGGATTTTTCAGCAGTCTGTGCAACAAGCTGGGACCCCACCCAAGTCATTGCCATCACCACACATACTGTCATCCATTTTTTCATGACCCTTATTATTTAGAATACAAAACCTGCTCCAAAAACCAAATTCGTAGGAGAATAGGTTCTCTCCGGGTAATTATAAGAGAATCCTATCGAATAAGATAACCCGATTGTGATATTAAATCTACCCAGTACATTCACAACACCGGTCTCAAGCACGCCATGTCCGTAAGGGGTTGGGTCATACAACAGACCCGTCAGATTTGAAATAAGAACATGGGACCCAAGGCCCCAATACCCATGCAACCTGTAAAAGCCGGCCGAAACGAAATGCTTGGTAACCCCTGCTGCAAGCATATAATGAAAATCAACTTCTGTATCATATGAATAGCCCCAGTAGTCATCATAGTACCACTGGTCAAATGTATTTATTGCCATCCTCATGGGCGTAACATAATAACCCCAATTGTTAAGGGAACCAAAACTGATCCCGAATGGTATTCCCATGCCGGTGGCGAATGAAAAAGAGAAAAATCCGTTCCGGTCAAAATCGGGACCCTCTTTTGTTTTCACTTCTTTTTTAATACCGGGGTCAGATGTGCTGGCAGGTTTGGTGGGCTCCTGCTTTGTTTTCTGCTCAACGGGTTCCTGTTTCGAAGGTTCCTGCGACCGGGTTGTTGCCGGTGCTGCAGCCACTGACGCGTCGCTTACAAGGTCCACTTTAATAAAAAACTCCGGATTTACAACTTCCTCCACATCCGAAAAAACATCCCAGATGATGGTATAGAAGCTTTTTCCACCGATGATGTTTTCTCCCACATCCCCGATTACTGCAGCGGGTTCAAAACGTTTTCCACCGTCCATGGAACAGGAAAGCTTAACATTGTAAAGCTGGGCATCGGATGATGCGCCAATGCGATAGGTGATCTTCAGGTTTTCCCCGTCCTGCACAACCCTGATATTTTCAACAGTTTGAGTATAAGCAGTCAGGGATGTGACTATAAGCGCGATAAGCAGAGCAGTATACTTCATCTGATTGATTCTTATTGGTTCGTCTTATAAACAATAATACGAAATCGAATTGGTTTATGTTTCATAAATTTAACATTGGTAAGCTGAAGCCAAAGTGCTTACTTTGTAACTCAATTCATGTATCATGAAGGAAGAACCCAAACAACGGCTCTTTGAAGAGTTCCCGGCCATAGCAACCGAAACCTGGGAAGAGAAGATCAGGGCAGACCTGAAAGGTTCCGATTACGAGAAAAAACTGGTCTGGAAGACCGGCGAAGGGATCGCTGTGAAACCCTATTACCGGGCTGAAGACCTGCAAAACCTTTCATACCTTAACCATATCTCTGCGTTAAAATACTCAGGGAGCGCGCCCAACAGCTGGACCATCTGCCAGGATATATTTCCGGGGAAAGACCTTGAAGAAGCCAGGCAGCGGATCAAATCAGCCCTGAAGGGTGGTGCCCAGGCCATACGGATACAGCTGGGACACATGCCCGGACCAGGGAAGATCATGATCGAAAGACTCTTGCACGGCGTCCGACTGGATGAGACAGAGATCCTGTTTAACGGTTGCCCGGGAGCTGATGCCCTCTATGGCCATTTCGTGGAAGTTGCAGCCGCAGCAGGCATCAGTCCCGCTGATCTGAAGGGTCTTATCGGTGCAGATCCCCTGGGAAAGATGGCAGCCTCCGGATTACCACTTGCCATTACTGAAAACCTGGGCAACCTGGTTAAAAAGTCACTGGGCAATACCCCGGGCCTGAGGGTGATTGATGTGAACGGAGCCCTTTTTCAAAATGCCGGATCAACCCTGGTGGAAGAGCTGGCATTTTCCCTTTCCATGGCCAATGAATATATGGTCCTGCTTACCGGACAGGGAGTTGAAGCGGCCGGTGTTGTTGGATCCATGCAGCTGAGCCTTGCCTCCGGTTCCAATTATTTCATGGAAATTGCCAAACTGAGGGCAGCCAGGATCCTCTGGGCGCAAATTTGCAAAGAATATGGTCTGGAGACAGAATCCGGAAAAATCCGCATCCACTCCACCACTTCCCAGTGGAACATGACCCTGTATGACCCGCACGTGAACATGCTCAGGGGAACCACCGAAGCCATGTCCTCCATCCTGGGAGGGGCAGATCTGATCACCGTGCTGCCTTTTGATCATCCTACCCTGAACAGCAATGCTTTCTCGGACCGGATCGCAAGGAATGTACAGATCATTCTCAGGGATGAAGCATATCTTGAAAGGGTGAATGACCCCTCCTCCGGCTCCTATTATATTGAAAGCCTCACCGATTCAATTGCTGAAAAAGCATGTGACCTTTTCAGAAAGACCGAGGCGAAAGGGGGATTCAGAAAAGCCTTCCAGTCCGGATGGATCCAGGAGTTGGTATTAAGCTCGAAAAAGAAAAAGAGTGACCTGATCGCCTCAGGCAGCAGCCATATCCTGGGAACCAATGCCTATCCAAACTTCCATGAGTTTATCCATGAACAGCTGGGTCGGGGGGCACAGGATGAAGAAGCCGATGCTTCCATGGTACCTCTCAGGCCTTTCCGGTCCGCAGCCATGTTTGAGGAGCTTCGGCTCGAAACCGAATCAAGCGTTAAACGACCCCGGGTTTTTCTGTTTAAATACGGAAACCCTGCCTGGGGATCGGCAAGGGCTGCCTTTTCCGGCAACTTTTTTGCCTGTGCGGGATATGAAATCCTGGAGCCGCATGCCTTTGACTCCCTGGAACCGGGAATTGCAGCTGCCATGGATGCACAGGCGGAGATCGTGGTTCTATGCAGTTCGGATGACTCCTATACAGCCATGGCTCCTCCTGTTGTGGAAGCGCTGAAGGACAAAGCCATTGTTGTTGTAGCCGGTTACCCGGCTGACACCATTCAGGCATTGCAGGAAGCCGGAATCGAGCATTTTATCCACCTGAAAAGCAAGCTGCTTGAAACCCTGAAACAATTCAACAAACTGATTCTCTTAAAATGATGAGAAGGCCGGATTTTAAGGATATAGATTTCAGAGACCTGAAATTCCACGGGAAAACTGAGGACAAAACCCCTGTATGGGAAACCCCGGAACATATCGGGATCAAACCTTCCTACAACAGGGAAGACCTGGAGCCTCTGGAGCACCTGAACTATGCAGCAGGTTTGCCCCCATTTCTTCGCGGCCCCTATTCCGCCATGTATGCCATGCGCCCGTGGACCATCAGGCAATATGCCGGATTCTCCACAGCGGAGGAATCCAACGCATTTTACCGAAGGAACCTGGCGGCCGGACAAAAAGGTTTGTCCGTTGCTTTCGACCTGGCCACACACAGGGGCTACGATTCGGACCATGAACGGGTGGTTGGTGATGTGGGCAAGGCAGGTGTTGCCATCGACTCCATCCTGGATATGAAAATCCTTTTCGACCAGATTCCCCTGAATAAAATGTCTGTTTCCATGACCATGAATGGCGCGGTCCTTCCGGTGATGGCATTTTATATTGTGGCCGGACTCGAACAGGGAGCTTCCCTGAAAGAACTTAGCGGGACCATTCAGAATGATATCCTGAAAGAATTCATGGTACGGAATACCTATATCTATCCTCCCTCCACTTCCATGAAGATCATTGCGGATATCTTCGCTTTCACATCCTTAAAAATGCCCAAATTCAACAGCATCAGCATTTCGGGCTATCACATGCAGGAAGCAGGCGCCACTGCCGATATCGAACTGGCCTATACCCTTGCTGACGGGCTGGAGTACTTGCGTACCGGTGTGGCAGCAGGGATTGATATCGATGCATTTGCTCCCAGGATCTCCTTTTTCTGGGCCATCGGGATGAATCATTTTATGGAGATTGCCAAACTGAGGGCTGCCCGGATGCTGTGGGCCAGGATTGTAAAAAAATTCAATCCCAAAAATCCCAAATCCATGGCCTTACGGACCCATTCGCAAACCTCCGGGTGGAGTCTTACCGAACAGGATCCGTTCAACAACGTAGCCCGGACCGCCGTGGAAGCCATGGCCGCTGCCCTGGGACATACCCAGTCGCTTCATACCAATGCACTGGATGAAGCCATTGCATTGCCCACTGATTTCTCTGCACGAATTGCCAGGAATACCCAGCTTTACCTTCAGGAGGAAACAGAGATATGCCGCTCGCTGGACCCCTGGGCAGGTTCATATTATGTGGAAACCCTTACCCATGAAATTGCACAAAGGGCGTGGGAACTTATTGAAGAGATTGAAGAACTCGGAGGAATGGCCAGCGCCATTGAAACCGGTTTACCGAAAATGCGAATCGAGGAAGCTGCAGCAAGAAAACAGGCTCGCATCGACAGTGGGAAGGATGTGATCGTCGGCGTTAATCAATACCGTCTTGAAAAGGAGGACCCCATTGATATCCTGGAAGTGGACAATACGGCAGTAAGGTTGTCCCAGCTGGAACGCCTGAAGAAGTTGAAAGGGGAAAGGGAAAAGGAGAAAGTGGAAGCTGCATTGGAGGCGATAACTGAATGTGTCAAAACGGGTAAGGGGAACCTGCTTGAACTATCCATTGAAGCCGCCAGACAAAGAGCCACACTGGGAGAGATCTCCACTGCCATTGAAAAGATCTCAGGCAGGTACAAGGCTACCATCAGGTCCATTTCTGGGGTCTATTCCCAGGAATCTGGACAGGATCTTGCCTTTGCCGAGGCTTGTGCAATGGCCAGCGAGTTTGCCGCCCGGGAAGGCAGGCAACCCAGGATCATGATCGCAAAAATGGGTCAGGACGGCCACGACCGGGGAGCCAAGGTGGTAAGCACCGGATATGCAGATATGGGATTTGATGTGGACATCGGTCCCCTTTTCCAGACCCCGGCCGAAGCAGCAAAACAGGCCGTTGAAAACGATGTTCATGTGCTTGGTATTTCCTCTCTGGCCGGCGGACATAAAACCTTAATCCCCCAGGTTATCAATGAGCTGAAAAAACTCGGGCGGGAAGATATCATGGTCATTGCAGGTGGTGTGATTCCTGCACAGGACTATCAGTTTCTTTATAAATCAGGGGTTACTGCCGTTTTCGGACCGGGAACAAGAATCTCGGAAGCAGGTAAAAGTGTTCTTAAAGTTTTACTTGAATCCTATGAATAAAACATTCTGTCCGTGAGTGGATCATGAAAGAATATTAACTCTGATTCAACCGGCAGACCGGCAAGGAATTCATTCTTTTCCCGCAGTGCCAGCTCAGGATCCAGGTCATAACTGCTGCTCACATCAGGTTCCAGAAAACTCTGCACGGGAACAAGGTCTGATACGTACCAAATCCATCCTTCGCCCGTATGAATTCCCGGGACAACCATTGCCCTCGTATGGCCGTTAAATAGCTTCAGGACCATCCAATCCTCCTTCCATTCATCCAGCCAGGAAACCGAATCGATGTGTTTGAAAAAAGAGTTTGCAAATGAATTGGATTCCCGTTTGTCCGGTTTACGGGCATAATTGTAATGCTCTTTCAGTACATGATAGATGGAAGAAAATCCGCACAACCGGGATCGAACAGTACCACCCGGCTTCCTGTATCTACCAGCAAAGCATTCATGGAGATCCGCATGGTATAATTTCTATGACCATCACCTTCAAAAGTACCAAACATTTTTCCAGGTATTCTTCCCGGGCAGTTGAAAAGTTCCCGGAATATGACACATATTATCACCTATTTTTATAAATGAACCCAAACAACTGGATCCTGAAACCCATCAAATGAATATCCATTTTATATCGATTGGCGGAACAGTGATGCACAATCTGGCCATTGCTCTTCACAACAAAGGATATGTGGTTACCGGCTCCGATGAGGAGATTTACGAACCCTCCCGATCAAGGCTGGCAGCCAACGGTCTCCTTCCTGAAAGGGAGGGATGGGATTGCGACAGGATCCACTCGGGACTGGATGCCGTGATCCTGGGCATGAATGCCAGAAAGACCAACAAGGAATTGAAAAAAGCCCTGGAAATTGGAATCAGGGTCTTCTCTTTCCCGGAATACCTGTATGAACACAGCAAGAACAAAAAGCGGGTAGTCATCGGTGGCAGCCATGGGAAAACCACCATTACTGCCATGGTGATGCATGTATTGCAAGAACAGGGCAAAGATTTTGATTATATGGTCAGTGCCAGAATCCCCGGATTCGAAGCCATGGTCAAACTGACCGATGACGCACCCTTCATCCTCCTGGAAGGAGATGAATACCTCTCCTCTACCATCGACAACACACCCAAATTTCACCAGTACAATCCCCACATGACCCTTCTTTCAGGAATCGCCTGGGATCACATGAATGTATTCCGGACGTTTGAAACCTACAAGAAGCAGTTCCGGAAATTTCTCCGCATTGCCACGGGAGGCGGAAAAGTCTTTTACTTTGACGGGGACCCGGTTCTGGGGGATGTGGTGGACAAAAGCCACTGGTCGCTGCTAAAGATTCCATACAGGGAGCACCCCTACCATATTGAAGAAAAAAGATTCATCCTTAATACCAAATACGGTTCGGTACCCCTGAACGTCATCGGCAGGTATAACATGCAGAACATCATGGGCGCCCAATTGATCTGCCGGGACCTGGGTATAGAAGACCACCAGTTTTACAGTGCCATCCAGACCTACAGAGGAGCCGAACGAAGACAGCAGTTGCTGGCCAACGGGAACAACCGGTCTGTCTACCTGGATTATGCCCATGCCCCGTCCAGTGTGGCAGCAACCATCAATGCATTCAAAGAAACCTACAGGGATCAGAAACTTGTCACCTGCCTGGAATTGCACACCTACAGCAGCCTGAACATGGAGTATATCCCCCTTTATAACGGATCCCTTAAGGAGGCTGACCAGGCCATGGTTTACTACAATCCCAAGGTTGTTAAATGCAAGCGCCTTCCTGAACTTTCACCCGAAGAGATAAAAAAACATTTTGGAAAGGAGGACCTGGTGGTATACAATGATGCTGCACAACTGGAGAATGACCTGAAAAGCCTTGGAGAAGACACCTGTCTGCTTCTGCTGATGACCTCAGGAAACTTCTCGGGCCTGGATATCAGGAACCTGGCCAGGGAGGTGGTTAATTTGTGATTTTTTCTGATTTTTCCTTTGCAATTAAAATTATTGCGTCTATTTTTGCACTCCGGTTGAATTTTGGCCGGAGTTCTTGACAATACGGTCCGTTCGTCTAGGGGTTAGGACGCCAGGTTTTCATCCTGGTAACAGGGGTTCGATTCCCCTACGGACTGCACGCAAAGAGGCGTATTCACTTATAATCAAGGTGTTTACGCCTTTTTTTATTCCTTCTACTGAAACTATACTGAAACAATTCTTCGTTTTACTCCTACCGTTTTAAACAAGCCCAAATAAGCCCCATCTAAGATAGCATATTTCCAGGTATACTCTGATATAGAGCTTATTGAGATCGTTTGACTATGGGCCTTATATGAGGTCGTTTTTCTGATCAAATCTCACATCCCCATAATATTGTTGAATAGTAGCCATTGTATTTCAGTTGATTATCGTAAATTTATTGTGCCATCAACCCCAACAACTTCATGAGACTATTCGACTTCGCTTACCCCAAATCTCCATTTTTCGTATTCAGGGATATTGGGAATTGGGTATGGAAGAAGTATGACCAAGTGTGCATTTACGCCCGAATTTAAGTGTGTATATACACTTCATATCAAATATATAAAAGAAATATGAATACTGGGGATATTCAGATGTTGGGCGCAAGCTTTTAGCATCCTACAATTATTAAAATATGGCACTATTAAAAAGAATATCGATAGCTAATTTTAAATGTTATAGAAAGGAAATCTCCTTTGATCTTAATAAATCTTCTTTCTTTATCGGAGCAAATAACTCCGGTAAGTCTGCTATTCTTAAGGCAATTCATTGCTTTTTTGATGACAGGCAATTTAATAGTGAATTCATCAATAAAACCGAGTTAAGAGCCAAAGCATCAGGTTATAATAAATCCACAATCAGAATAGAGTTTAATCTAGAAGAGCTCTCCACAAAATCATTAAAAGAAAAATTGATAAGAGCATACCCTGAATTACAAACTATTACAAAGACTTTTACTTTTAGAGAAAAATCAAAAACTATACAAATTGAATATCTCATCAACGAAAAGACTTATGATTTTGACGATTTAGACGAATCGATGGTTGATTTTCTTAGCAGGATAAATGTTTCTTATATACATCCTCAAGAATCAGCCGAATTATTAATAAAAGCTCAAGAAAAACTCAAACTCAGGCTTTTATCAAATTGGGGAAGAAATGCGTCCCTTGCAGAAATAATTAAGCAGCTACAGACTCAATGGGCGGAGTTACGTAATAGAGCCAATCCATATTTATCTAATGGACTTACTCAGAGTTTACAGGAAATATGGCCAGGATGCAAAACTACTGTTGATTTACCACTCAATATTGAAGATGTTATCGCGATTTCTGAAATTTCTTTTGCGGCAGATAATGAGCTTCCTGCCGTAAATTTGACGTCACAAGGTACTGGAGCTCAGTCTGCAATTCTATATCAAACACATTATTTACTAGATAGCGATAGAACACTTCACAGAGGCTTCTATTATCCTATTTGGTTAATTGAAGAACCAGAGTCATTCTTGCATGCCGACATCATCTTTAAACTGGGAAATTACTTGTGTTCAGATGAATGGCTATCAAATATACAAATGTTAGCTTCTACTCATTCTCCACTATTATTAGCCACATCAAAGCAGAATTCAAAATTAATAAACTGGTGCTTTCTCAAAGATAATCAGATAGAAAAGCAGGATTCAGTTGAGAATTGGGATCAAGAGAATATAAAGAAGATAGGTATTGTCATGGGGGATCCAAATTTTGACATTTACTTTTCTACTGCTTCTAGGGGAAATATTATAGTTTTAGAAGATTCTCGTGAAATCACTTTTCAGAAATTCAGGGAGTCTGGGATTGACGTGACACTTCGCTTAAAAGGAGTCTCTGATCAGAGAAGATACTTTGATGTTCTTAGGGCGGTGGATATAAGTCTTGGCAGAAAAATATATTTTTTGGTAGACAATGACGATGGTATAAAAGATTTTAAAAATGTTCTCGAAAAAGAACAAATTCTGAACACAAGTGAAAAAGGATTTATTAAATATAGATTTGAAAATAATATATACATAATACTGTTTCCGGAAAATTATGCTGCTGAAGAACTGTTTGATGAACATAGGTCAATACTTGAATCATGCGCAAATCAAATTTTCAATGCTGATTTTACTCATGCAGCAACGGATAGTAATATTCCACCCAACTTAACCAGAGCACATGCTCATATAAGGAATAAAACAGTCAATGGACTTGAAGATGCTATAAATCTTATTAGAAATCAACAAGATGTTAAAGATACTTTTTGGAATGAGGTAACCACAAAAAATCTAAAAATGAACGAAGATTTATTATCTGATTTAATGCAATTTATTGAATAGCCAGCGCCCAACCGGCGGTAAAGTGCATAGGCTATGTCGTGCCACGGGAGATAGGAACGTAAGCCGCTTTTTTGTATACTTCCAAATGAAACTAAATGCGATGCAACGCCTACAACACCATACCTCCAAAACGTTAGCAACAAGTTTAGGTCTCTAGATTAATAATGAACTGAATCTAATATATGGCAGGATATGACCAACATATCATTGTTAACGAAGAGTACTTAGAACAAACAAGATCATTCTTATATTTCTTAAAAAATATAGGTAAGAAGTATAGCAGACCAACAAAAATCAATTTTCGATATGTAGGAAATGGAAAGTTCTACATTCTAATTGATGGTAGACCTGGAGGGATAGATGCCCTATTTCAAGAATTAATCTTGAATAAAGGATTATACTATTATAGCTGTACCTTAAATAATAATAAGAAAAAAATAATATCCAATGTAATACTACCGGTTTTCAGGCAATTAATTGATGAGCGATTCGAAAATCCACAAACAAGATTCCTTAGAAATCATATTCTAGGTAAGTATTCTCAAAATGACTTTGTCCCAACTGAAATTAGCAATAAGCATGGATATGAATATGAGATACTTTTTAGAAGATGGGATCTTGCAATGGTAACTATTAAGGATTATGTAATAAGCCTTGACGCTTTGCTGACTCAGTTCCTACTTGAAAAAAACGAGTTACAAGTAGGTGAAAGAAGCCCATATTTTGGTACTCTTCTAAAAAGAGTATCAAATAAATTCATAATGGGTAATGATGTTTATGAAGCCTTTGATACTATTCACAGGCTAAGGACATATACTCTACATAGATTGCAAAGTGTTGAAGCAATTAACGAATTGGACCTTCATAGTATGACTTTGTATAATTATTTCCATTATTTAGACGAATACATAGAATCTCAAAAACAAAAAACAGTTACTTCAAAGGGTAAAAGATATAGGAGAGTCAGGTATGGAGATGAAATCTTTCTTGATGAAGATGGTAACCCATATTGCGATGACAATGGTGTGCCTTATGACTGGAACAAAATTACAAGTGAAAGACCCTGCAATGATTGCGGGGTATTAAAAGGTGAGTATCATGTTGAAGGATGTGACATTGAAATTTGTCCGAAGTGTGGTGGACAATTAATTGGATTTCATAAATGTTTTGAAGAATAAACCTGTTACTAATAAATGCGTTAAATGCAATAGGTTTGTCACGGTTTTTACTCATTGCCAGTAAGTTGGAAGATTGTAAAAAAGATATAACTTAGAAGTAATTTAAGTCCGTAATACTATCTATATATAAAGGTCTCAACGGTGTGAAAGGAACGGTGTAACTTGAAAATGACAAGCAAAAACATGTGCCACAACGGCCGGATGGCCGTTGATACTTACTGCATATACCGCTGACCGTTATTGCCAAGTGTAAAAAACGACACAACAACTCTAAACAGACAGATTGAAAACTAAAATATGGCGTTAAGTTGGAACGAAATTAAAGACAGAGCATTAAATTTCTCCAAAGAATGGGCTGACACTTCAAACGAAGAAGCAGACGCAAAACCGTTTTTAGTTGAGTTTTTTAATGTTTTTGGTATTAGTAGTAAGAGAGTTGGTACTTTTGAGCATAGAGTTAAAAAACTGGACGAAAAAGACGGTTATATTGACTTGCTTTGGAAAGGGACTATTTTAATTGAAATGAAAAGTCGGGGAAAAAACCTTGACAAAGCATATCAACAAGCAATTGATTATACACATGGACTAAAACAATACGAATTACCGAAATACATTCTTGTTTCTGACTTTGAGAACTTTCGGCTTTACGACCTTGAAAATGATAAACACATAGAATTTAAATTAAACGACCTTGTAAATAACGTCCAGCATTTCGGATACATTTTAGGATATCAAAAGAAAGTATATAAAGAGCAAGACCCTGCAAATATTAAAGCAGCGGAATTAATGGGTAAACTTCACGACCGATTAAAAGAAATCGGCTACACTGGACATCCATTAGAAGTTTACTTGGTTCGCATTCTGTTTTTATTGTTTTCTGAAGATACAACCATCTTCAACAAACAACAGTTTCAAGACTTCATTGAACAGCGGACAAACGAAGATGGCAGTGACCTTGCAGCTAAGCTGCAAGAGCTATTTCAGGTATTGAACACTCCTAAAGGAAGCCGTTTTAAAAATCTTGACGAGCAGCTTGCCGATTTTCCTTATGTAAATGGAAAGCTCTTTGAAGAGTCATTGCCAACAGCAAGTTTTGACAGCAAAATGCGACAAGCATTGTTAGAGTGCTGTCACATTGACTGGAGCAAAATTTCACCAGCTATTTTCGGTTCAATGTTTCAAAGCGTAATGAATCCAACCGAAAGAAGAAATTTAGGCGCACATTACACCAGCGAAACCAACATTCTGAAACTCATTAAACCTCTTTTCTTAGACGAACTTTGGCGTGAATTTAAAAACTTGAAAAGCAACAAAAATAAACTTCCTGAATTTCATAGAAAATTAAGTGCACTCAAATTCCTTGACCCTGCTTGCGGGTGCGGTAACTTCTTAGTTATTACTTACCGAGAATTGCGTTTATTGGAAATAGAGATTTTGAGAGAGTTATACAAATCAGGTCAAAGAGTTACCGACATAGGCAATATCGTTTGGCTTAACGTTGACCAGTTTTACGGTATCGAGTACGAAGAATTTCCTGCACGTATTGCCGAAGTGGCAATGTGGCTGATTGACCACCAAATGAATATGCAAATAAGCAACGAGTTTGGACAATACTTTGTTCGTTTACCGCTAAAAAAATCTGCAAAGATAATTAATGGTAATGCTTTGCAAACTGATTGGGATGTATTGGTTAGTAAAACTGAATTATCATACATTTTAGGGAATCCACCTTTTGTTGGAAAGAGTCTTCAGAACACTCAGCAAAAAAGTGACTTAGAAAAAATATTTATTGGTGTAAAAGGAGCAGGTGTTCTGGATTACGTTGCAGCTTGGTACATAAAGGCTGCCCAATTAATTCAGAATTCCAAAATAAAGGTTGCCTTTGTTTCAACTAATTCTATTACTCAAGGAGAGCAGGTGGGTGTTTTATGGAATGAGCTTTTTAATCACTACAAGATTAAAATACTATTCGCACACCGTACTTTTAAGTGGTCAAATGAAGCAAAAGGAAATGCTGGTGTTCATGTAGTTATTATTGGTTTTTCAAATTTCGATCTGACAGAAAAATATATTTATGAGTATGAAAACCCACAAAGTGAAGCTAATGAATTAAAGGTAAAAAATATCAACCCATACTTAGTTGAAGGTAAGGATTTAGTAATTCTATCTAGGTCAAAACCAATTAATAATGTGCCAGAAATGATTTACGGAAGTAAACCAGTTGATGATGGGAACTTGTTTTTATCAGAAGAAGAATTATCAGTTTATTTACATCATGAGCCTGAAGGGATCAATTATATAAAACCTATTCTAAGTAGCCATGAATTTCTTCATGGGAAAAAAAGATATTGCTTCTGGTTAAAAGATGCAAATCCTTCAGATTTAAGAAACTTCATTTTACTAAACGAAAGAATCAAAAATGTTAAAGAATTTCGTGAAAAGAGCTCAAAACTTTCAGTGCGCGAACAAGCTCATATTCCGTATTTGTTTTCTGAAATTCGTCAACCTCAAAACAATTATATTTTAATTCCTCGGCATTCATCAGAAAACAGACGTTTTATACCTTTCGGGTTCTTCACCAAGGATGTAATAGTAAGTGATTCATGTATTTCATTGCCCAATGCTAACTTATATCATTTTGGAATTATTTCTTCATCCATGCATATGGCTTGGATTAAATATGTGTGTGGCCGTCTAGAAAGTAGATTTCGTTATTCAAATGTTCTTGTTTATAACAATTTCCCATGGCCAGAATCTTGCACAGAACGACAAAAAGAATCTATTGAAAAAGCTGTTCAAAAGGTTTTGGATGCTCGGTCAGAATTTCTCAACAACAACCTTGCCGACCTTTACGACCCTTTGACAATGCCGCCAGCATTGGTAAAAGCACATAACGAATTAGATAAAGCCGTTGATTTAACATACAGACCACAATCCTTTAAAAGTGAAGCAAACAGGATGGTTTTTTTATTTGCACTTTACGAAAAATATACGGCAGATCTTTTCACAAAAGAGAAACCGAAAAAGATTAAGAAATCGAAAAATATTGAGGAAAGAAGAACACCAGGCGATAATTGAGTAGACTGACCCGCAAGTAGTCGCTTACAGGGAGAGCCTCTCTCACTACTGCAACGTTCGGGTCTCGTATATAGTGGTTCGTTGAACTTTCATCAAATGGTGATCCCAATTCCCCTTCAAACACAACCCCTCGACTACCCTACTAACTGACCCTCAATTACTTACAATCCTCACACAAGCGATTTAAGCCCCTTTTTAGCCCCATACGCGGCACTTCTTCTTTGGCTAAGGGTTACCACTAGTGGACCATAGATCGTCGTCATATGAAGCTCTAAGGGGCTTTAAATCAAGTATTTATACATTATTTCAAATGCAACTAGCTGATTATAAGCTATTTATTATAATAGAAGAGGGAATTGAGGGTGGCTGATATGTGCTGCGAATATGGGATAGGGGGTGGTGGATGTTGGTTTAGACTAGTTGTAAATGGTAAATAATAAAGAACGAGACCAATAATAGCTATTTTATAATCTCTAGCATTAAGTGTTTTGGCAATCTAGAATACCACCTAATCGCTTGCGAACTAGCCTCTTTCATGAACGCATTTAATTCAATGTATTCACTTGAAGATAATTCATCTCCCGTAGGTCTAAAGTTTGATTTGGCATGCACTACCTTATTTCTTGTTTTATAAATTATCCTGCCAGCAATATTGCTAGCTAATAATATCTTTTGTTTCTCAGTAGAATATAACAATTCATTTATTCCAACTTGCTTTCTAATTATTTTTTTTATTGATTCAGGAAGCAGCCTAAAAAGCCCAACGAAATCGAAACAATTGCTAAATGATGATAGTATCAAATCTTCATCATTGAACCTATCCCTTACAGAATTAGCTAAATCAAATATAGATCGTATGAAGTCTCCATCTTCGAGTGCACTTTTTGGAGCATCTAATTTCTTCCTCATTAATTCATTTGCTTCAATATTTATTGCTACTGGAGAGAAGTGTTCTAGAACCTTATAGAAATTGAGGAACTTAAATTCAGGATCTTGAATTTGTACAGCGGACACATAAAACTTCATTCCTTCATTATAGGGCTCTAAAGCTCGAAGAGACATATTGATAGTTTCTTCTGCCTCCTCAATCATGTCATCATAGTCATATTTTGGATCACTAATCTCAGAAAAAGCCAAAGCAATTCCCAAGGTATCTGCCAATTCGAACAAGTATGAGTGAACAAAGCCCATTTCTTCTTCAGGAGATAATACTTTAGTTATATCATCGTATTGAACTTCAATCGCCAGATACTGACTGTAGGTCCCCCAGTAATCTTTATCAAAAATTTCTAAGTGGGTTGCGGCTAAGCCAACAAAGAACGATTCACTTACAAGTCTTACTTGCAAACCCTCAACTTTTAAACTCTCAAATTCATAGAATCCGCGAATCATATAATCTTGATTAGAATCGTTCGCAGAAACAATATAATATCGATATAACTGAGTCTTTATATAACCCTTGTTTACAATCTCAAAAGATGGCAATTCAATACTATATCTCAGGAATTCGTCAATTTCAATATAAGCGTATTCCTGCTCACCCGGAAAAAATATATCAATAGTCTCTATATTTTCTTCCTCTTCAATCATTTCATTGAGTCGTTCCTCATTATACCCGAAATCCTCTCTATTCTCTTCAAACCAGTTACATATTGACCTTATTCGCTCGAAGGTTGTTTTTAGGGTTTCTATATGCTCTTTGTCTAACTTCATTCTTGAATTTGTTTATCAACTATAAATCCAACAAAATTTTTATAATTCAATAAAAGTAATCATATAACCATTCTCTTGAATAGAGCACGCTTGAAAATTGACAAATCCTTTTGTACTATCAGGTTCATAATTTCTGTATCTACGAAACATCAATAGTTGCATACTCCTCATCCTTATTCAATATAAGGTGATCCAGTAGCTCAATACTGACCAGCTTCAATGCTTCCTTAACTGATGTAGTAATTTTCTTATCTGCATCACTGGCCCCCAAATTCCCACTAGGGTGATTATGAGCAAGGTTACAGCACTTGCATTAGCCTTTATTGCATATTGCAGTATAACCCTGATATCAATAACGCTCCCTGACATTCCTCCCTTTGAGATATTAGTAATACCAAGTACTTTATTAGCCCTATTTAGCAATATTAGTTTCACTTCTTCAATATGCTCAATTGTAGTTTTATCCCATACCCTGAAGAGTAATTCAGCTGCATCTTCAGCACATTTGATTTGATACCTTTCCGATGCTTTTACTCGAGTTTCATAAGTCAACTTTACTTCAGCTGCCTTATACAATTTACCATTACTGTTTTCTTTCATGTTACTGATTTTTAAGGATTAATAATAAAAGTGAGGTGGCTTAGTGGGGCGAGCCGCCTGCGAGCGCAGACAGGCTGAGGCAAGTGAAGCAGGGTTCCTTTGGCTTGACTTAAGCAACCCTTCGACAGAACACATCGTGCCTGGGGTTGATTATGTCAAACAAAGGGTATTTTCAATACCCCTGCGGTTGCCTATTCAGACTGGATGCAAGCAGGCGAGCACATACACGCCGTGAGGGTTGCGATTTAATTTGCAGGCCAAGGAGTAGATATCGAGCTGCAATTTAAAGAGAGCAACCCGAACACCTATAACCTGCTGAATAAGATTCAACTATTATATGGGACAATTATAGAAACAACCGAGTTATGGATTTTGTCAGGATAGTTAAAA
>JAZDPG010000128.1:0-8205 GCA_043797815.1 Bacteroidota bacterium | reverse complement strand
GTGATGAACTGCATCCACTGGGTCATGTTGTAGGCGCCGATCCGTTTGATCACAAACTGGTCACCCTTTTTCAGGAGGGGAAAAGCAATGGCTTCCCTCAATACATCGATATTCATGCAGAGGGGGCCGTAGATGGTGGTCTCCTCCAGGTGCTCCGAAACCGGGGCAGCAGGATAGACCTCATGTTCATACCAGAAAGAGGTGAAAAGCAGGTTGATCCCGACATCCACAATGGTGGCCCGGTTGCCGCTGGAAAGACGTTTGTTGGCAATGACTGTTCCAAGCAGATAGCCTGCATCATCAATCAGGGCTCTCCCGCTTTCAAGGATCAATGTGGGAAGGTTCCTGGGATTCAGCTGTGAGTTGAGAATGGCCGAAGAAATGGCTTCTGCATATTCATCAATGGTGGGAACCGTGTCGGAACCAGGGTAATAGGCTCCTTTCAGGGTGTTGTGAGATGCAAACCCGCCGCCTACATCCAGGTATTTGATGTTCACACCATACTTGCGTTCAATGCCATAGGCCAGGTCGGCCAGTTTGCCGGCGGCTACCTTGTAGGCATTGGCGGCCAGCATGTAGGTGCCAATATGGGTATGGAGCCCAATCAGATCCAGCTTTTCGTTGACCATGATCCGGTTGATGGCATCCCAGGCATCGCCGTTCTCGTAATTGAATCCAAAACGGTCCCACATGGGGAAAATGCCCGTATCCATGTTTACGCGGATGGCCACCTTGGGCCTTTTCCCCGAGCTTTCGGCAATGGCGATGATGGAATACATCTCGTCGAAATGGTCGATGTGGATCAGGGAATCATTTTCGATGGCCTTTTTCAGGTCGTCATCGGTTTTATCGGGCCCGTTAAAAATAATCTGGCTGCCCTTGACCCCATTCTGAATGGCTTTGTCGTATTCAAACCCGGACACAACTTCCGCCCAGGAACCCTCCTGGTGAAAGATCCTGCATACCGCATCCAGGTAGTTGGTTTTGTATGACCAGGCATACTGTACCTTCGGGTAGCGGGTGGTGAAGGCGTGCCGGGCTTTTTTATAGGTCTCCCTGATGGTTCTCTCCGAGATCACATAGAGGGGTGATCCGTAATGGGCCAGCAGGTCTTTGACCGCAACGTTATCAATATGGGTGATGGGTTCAATATGCGTTTTCATGCCGAATTTACTGGGCATGCCTGCGCGGAGTTTCTTGATGAACGGTCTCTCAAAGGGTTTCTTATCCATGGTTTATAACTTATATTTCTCCCAGGGTGGAGAGTTTTTCAAATTCTTTTAGATCGGTAATCAGGTCGTATGAATAACGGATAAACATTTTTCCCACCTGGTAGCTTGTAAAGGGTAAGACCTTCTCTCCCAGGGCCAGTTTTACAAGTGCTTCCGGGAGGTTCTGACCGGCACCCACCGCCAGGTATACCCAGGCCGGGATCCGTGGATTGATCTCAATAATAAAGAGTTCGTTCCTGCTGGATTTGACCAGTTCCAGTTCCATCCCCCCCCGCCATTTCGTGGCCTCAATAATTTTACGGGTCAGGTCCAGCAGTTTCGGGTCATCCAGGGTGATGCCTGACCAGGCTTTTCCCTTGTCGGTTATGTACTGTTTGCGCATGGGTACGGCCCCGATGGTGTTTCCCTGTCCGTCTCCCAGGGCAACCACATTGACCTCAGTTCCCTTGATGAACTCCTGGATGATTACCGGGAGGCCCCATTTGGCGCTGATCTTGTTGTAATTCATCCGTACCTGCTCCTCGTTGTATGCCAGGTAGGCATCATAGAATTTTCCCTTGACCATCAAGGGGTATTCAAAATCCTCCTTCAGTTTGTTGATCTCATCAATCCGGGTGATGGGTTTGCTGAAAGGGACCAACAAACCATACTTCTCACCGAATTCGGGCAGGTTGGATTTATGACGCTCCTCGAACTGCTCCAGGGTGGGCAGGAATGTTTTGATCCCCGCCTCCTCCAGCACCATCTCCGAACGCATGAAGGCATAGAGCTCTGCATCGAAGTTGGGGATCAGAACATCGATGGGATCCCTTTGATGAATCTCCAGGATCCGCTTCACAAGCACATTCGTCCCTTCCGAAGGATAGGGTACCTGGTAGGTTTTGTCAGCCACTCCCGGCATAAAAATTCCCGGTTCCAGGTTTTCGTATGCCAGGCCCACAATACGGACATCAAAAGCCTTCGAATCCCTGATACCACGGATTACCGGTACGCCGGGTCCGGGATTGTCCGTATTGTTCAGCCCGGTGATGGCTACAGTGATCTTAGTCTTCATGCGCTTCGTCCAGGAGTTCAAACTGCCGCAACATGCTGATAAAGTCAAAATAGTACTTTTCAAAGCTGGCGGGATCGATATCATAACCGGAGGTCATCAGGGAGGTGATCTCGTCCGGCGACTTTTTTTCACCCAGGTATCCCAGGATCTCCCTGCCCACCTGGTTAATGGAATAGGAGTCCCCTGTGGTGGGATTAAACACAAACCCGGTTTCGCTGATGGCGATGTTTTTTCTGATCTGCATAAGTACAAGGATTCTGATTTACAACGCAAAATTGTGAAAAGGTTGGATTATGGCTGTTATACTTTTCGGATAAAATGTTACACAATTCCGGCGGATTGAATTACAGAAACTGCTTTTGAGCAACTCTTTTGATACTGTTGGACCGTTTTCGTAAATTCAGCCAGTCGCTCATCCTTTGAAAACATACACCCTCCATATTAAGAATATGGTCTGCCAGTGCTGCCTCAGGGTGGTCAGAGAGGAGCTTGAACGTGCCGGTGTGGTGGTTGAAGAAATCAGCCTGGGGAGGGCAGTGGTCAGGTACGACCCCGCAAACACTTCCATGGAGGATATACGCGCTGTACTGTTAAACCTGGGGACAGACCTGGTGGAAACCCGGGAGGACAGGCTGGTTGAAGAGATCAAAATCACGGTCGTTGAACTGATTCACCATATGAACAATGTGGACTCCATTGTAAGAAAGTCGGAATACCTGGTGGAAAAAATGGGCCTCTCCTATGCATACCTCTCCAGAATCTTCTCCGCCCATGAACAGATCACCCTGGAACGGTTTATCATTCTCCATAAAATAGAGCGGATCAAGGAACTCATCGACCAGGAGGAGCTCACCCTGAGTGAGATCGCATTTATCATGGATTACAGCAGCGTACAGTACCTCTCCAACCAGTTCAGGCACATTACCGGGATGACGGTTAGCGAGTACAAGGAGAGTGACCGCTCTTCCAAAAGGCCCATTGACCAGCTTTATTGAGTGCCGGATCAGGTCAATAGGTATCCCTGATGGTTACTACCCGGATCTTTCCGGAACTATCGCCGGATGCTTCTGTTTTTAAATGAATGGACTTTGTTTCACCGGGCAGCAGGTCAAAGTAATTGTCCGAAAAGAAACCCTCCTCTTCCATGGTAAGATATACGTTTTTGGCAAGTACATCGGTACTTAGTTCGAGGGTATAACCGTCAGCCACTGCCTTGGTTGACAAGGTGATCTTCGGCTGGGGCAGATTGATCTCCCTGATGGGTACAAAATAGAAGTTGTTGGAAGAGACCGGGTCCCCTGCCTCCAGGAGTTTTGCCTCCAGCAGCACCTCTGTGGCATTCTGATTCTCCAGCAGCTGTACCACTGGGATCTCAAAAAGTATATGGCTGGCATTGGCAGGCACCTGAATGGCTTGCTTCCGTCTCCATTTCACCTCCCCGGAAAAGTCCATCAGCCGGAGGTAAAGGGTAGCATCAAACTGTCTAATCCTGTCCGAAACCACATGAACCCTGAGCATTCCGTCCTCATTGCGGGGGGCAAGCAGAACCTCCGCATAGGCTTTCTTTGAGAAGTACTGGAGGGCTTTCCATCTCACATAATAATCTGTGCTTGACCAGGATGCTACAGGCCAGCAGTCGTTGATCTGCCAGTACAGGCTGCCCATGGTATAAGGCATGGCAATGCGGTGGCCCTCCATGGCCTTCTTCACGCCTTCAGCCTGGAGCACATGGCTCAGATAGAGGTAGGATTCAAAATCCCCGGGTTTCCTGTAGTCCCGCAGCATATAGGTTTCGATGGTTACATTGCCGATGGATGAGCGCTGGTGCGACTGCAATACGTCGGAGTAAATATCAAAGTCTTCCTCCCTGGCATAATCTTTCACTGTCCGTAGTTCCGGGAAGGACTGGAATCCATATTCGGACATGAACCGGGCCAGGCAGGTGTGGTAGCGTTCTAATGGCTCCTTGCTCCACCAGACTCCCCAGTAGTGGTAGTCGCCACTGGTCAGGTCTTGGGGGATCGTATCATCCGATTGGGGACTTGATGCCCAGTAGAAGCGTCCCGGATCATATTTCCGCACTGCAGAGGGCAGCACATCCTGGAAGAGATCCTTGTACGCCCGCCATTGGGCATCTGCTCCTGCCCTGTTCTCCTGTTCTGCCTTTTCCTTCCAGCCTCTCAGCCATTCTGACAGGATTTCGTTGTTGCCGCACCAGAGTGCAATGGAGGGGTGGTTGCGCAGCCGTTTCACATTGTCAGCCGCCTCCTGAGCGACGCTTTCGAGAAATTCCGGGTGTCCGGGGTACATGCTGCAGGCAAACATAAAGTCCTGCCACACCAGGATACCGTGTTTGTCACACAGGTCATAGAATATATCCTTTTCATAGATTCCCCCTCCCCATACGCGAAGCATGTTGAAGTTGCTCTCTTTGGCAGTGAGAATGATAAGCGCATATTTTTCAGGGGTCACCCTGTCCAGGAATACATCGGAAGGAATGTAATTGGCTCCTTTCATGAAGACCGGGTGGCCATTCAGTTTGAAAGAGAAAGAAGTGCCCTCTTCATCCTTCTCCCTGACAACCTCCAGGCTACGCAGCCCGATGTTGTGCACTACCTCCTGGACTCCCTTCCCGGTTTCCAGGATTCCGCCCATCCTGTAGAGGGTTGCTTCACCCAGACCGTTGGTACACCATCGTTTGGGCCGGGGGATTTCAAAATCCAGCCCATAGGTGTGAATTCCTTCTTTCAACGCCACATCCCGGGAGGCGATTTCGGAACCGCCTAGCCTGACTCCCAGTGTTGCCCCGGAAGCGGATTCGGCCTCGATCTCAAATTGGGCTGTAAGCTTTGCCCGCTGGTCGTCAAGTGTATTCTGAATGAAACGCAAATGGATGATATGCGCTTCGTCCCATGCTTTCAGCATAACGGGTTTCCATATGCCGCTGGTCACCAGCCTGGGTCCCCAGTCCCATCCGAAGTGGTAAGGTGCCTTGCGGATATGCGGACTTACTGCCTTCCCGCCTTCCACCTGTCCGATCTTGGCCAGGTCATTATCGGTGGTAAGAATCCGGTGGGGATAATTGTTATATTTCTCCAGTCCGGTCTTAATGGGTGAATGGAAATGGATCTTCAGTTCATTGGATCCTTCCTGGATCACTCCTTTTACATCCACGCTCCAGGTTCTGAACATGTTGTCCGCCTCAAGGATTTTCTGACCATTCAGGCAGACCACTGCATGCGTATCCAGTCCACCGAACTCCAGCACCACCCGGTCTTTCTCCGACATTCCACGGGGAACTTCAAACCGGGTCTGGTATACCCAGTCTTTTTTATCGATCCACTGCACATCAAGCTCATTGAGACGGTAGAAAGGGTCTTCGATTACCTTATTCCGGATCAAATCCGTATGAATGCAGCCAGGAACCACTGCTTCAAGTTGGTCCGTTTTTCCATATTCACTGAATGTCCAGTGGTCATTTATTTCGATCATATCCATCAGTTTGTGCAAAGGCGAGGAACCGGAGGTGCTCAACAGGGAGATTTTTAAAAGTTAGTCGTGTAAATATAAGAATATAGCCATGCCTGCGAAACAGGCAGGATTGATTTACGGTAAGTCACTCCACCGGAAGAGCCACTCTGAAGGTGGTCCCCTTTCCCTCCTCCGAGACCACGGAGATCTGTCCGCCGTGGTTCCGGATGATCTGCCGGGAGAGGCTCAGCCCGATGCCCGATCCTTCCGGCTTGGTGGTATAAAAGGGCACAAAGATTTTCTCCAAAACCGCAGGGGGAATCCCGTTCCCGTTGTCAGAGATCTCTACAGACACAA
The DNA here is from genome assembly GCA_043797815.1 of Bacteroidota bacterium. GTDB lineage: Bacteria > Bacteroidota > Bacteroidia > Bacteroidales. The sequence continues at coordinate 2,091 of JAZDPG010000128.1, read as the reverse complement.
AGTCCAGGATCCGCTTGACCGAGATATCCAGCCGTGGGCCGGGGATATCTTCGAGAGCCTCCAAGGCATTCTTGACCAGGTTGATCAGCACCTGCTTGACCTGTGATTCATCGGCCATGACCTTTAGCCGGTCCGGACCCGGCTGGATGGAACAGGTGATCCCTTTGTTGGCGCACTGGGCCTTGTGTAACTGTGAAATCTCGTCAAGGATATCGCTTATCCGTACCTCCTTCTTATCAGGAGGAGAAAGACGGGAGAGCTGCCTGTAGTTGCCGATGAACCTGGCCAGGGCTGCATTCCGGTCCGAAATGGTTTTCAGTGCGGTATAGAGGTTCTCGATGGTCTTCTGTGATATCCTGGCCAGGTCGCGGGGACGGCCCTCCTCTTCCAGCATCATGATGCCTGTCTCGGTAAGGGAGGAGAGAGGAGTCAGGCTGTTCATGATCTCATGGGCCATGATCCGGCTGATGGTTTGCCAGGATTCCATTTCTTTTTGCTCAATCTCCGGTTCAATATCCTGGAAAGTGACTATCCTTACCGGACCGGTACCGATCTTTACCGTGTTCACCAGGATCAGCACCTGTTTGCCGGCAGGTGTGTTGGAGAGCCTGGTCATCTCCCTTCCCGAATCGCCCATGGATTGGATGGTTTGGGCAAAACGGGGCGAAGCCTTCGCAATGGCATCCCAGGAGGGTTTCCTGGTATTGTAGAGACCCAGGGTATTCAGAGCCAGGGGATTGATCAGTTCGGGTTCCCCTTTTTCATCCAGGGTGAGTACCCCCGTATGGATATGCTCTAGAATGGTCTGCAGGTACTGGTACTGGGTCTCCTTTTCGATTTTGGCCGAGGCAATGGCCCGGATGATCTGCTGGGCAGAATCGGCCAGACTTTCAAATCCCAACCCGGCGGCCCTGTCCCGGATCTGACGGTTGTAATCCCCGGAACGGATGGACTCCAGCAACGATTCGAGGATCCGGTTGGTGCGGGAGATGGTATGGAAGAGTTCAGATATCAGGAATACAAGCAGCAGCAGGATGGCAAGGACAGTGAACAACCTGGCTTCATTCCCGATCAGAAAGGTCAGGGCGAGCATGGCTAGGAAGATGGCCATGAGCCTGAGAGTGATCCTGATCATGTACCTTTTAAAGACCATACTTCTTCATTCTTCTGTACAATGCATTTCGGTCGAGACCCAGGTCCGATGCAGCCCTGGTCACATTTCCCAGGTTGGTCACCAGAGCCTTGCGGATCAGCTGTTTTTCATTTTCCTCGATGTTCAGTCCGGCCTGATCCGCAGATCGGGGGAAGGAGGCGCCAAGCTGATCGAATCGCACCTGGCTGTCCTCGCTCATGATCACCGCTCGCTGGATGGTATTCTGAAGCTCCCTCACGTTGCCCGGCCATCCGTATTGCTGCAGCTGTTTCATGCTTTTCCTGCCGATTTCCAGTTCCGGTTGACCGTATTTACGGATGGCTTCCTTTAAAAAATGGGTGGCCAGCACCGGAATATCATCGATGCGTTCCCGCAGGGGGGGAATGACCAGTTCAATGGTATTGAGGCGGTAGAGGAGGTCCCGCCTGAACTGCCCCTGATCGACCATCTGGTGCAAAGGCTGGTTGGTGGCAGAGATGAGCCTGATATCGATGGGAAACACGTTATCCGATCCGATGCGTTTCACCATCCGCTGCTCAAGCACGGTGAGAAGTTTGGTCTGCAGGGTCAAAGGCAGGTTGCCGATCTCATCCAGAAAAAGGGTCCCTTTCCCGGCCAGCTCAAAACGCCCCGGCTTGTCCCGTATCGCCCCCGTAAATGCGCCTTTCTGGTGCCCGAATAGCTCAGACTCGAAAAGGGTTTCGGGGATGGCTCCCATATCCACCCCCATGAATGTCTCCCGGCTGCGCCTGGAATGCCGGTGTATGGCCCGGGCCACCAGCTCCTTCCCGGTTCCGTTTTCTCCCAGGATCAGTACACTGGCATCGGTGGGGGCGATGATCCGGATGGTCTCATTGAGCTTTTGCATGGGTGCCGAAGACCCCAGGATCTGTGTAAAGGGCAGGTCATCATCACTACCCAGGGTCTCTGCCACATTT
>JAZDPG010000127.1:0-62446 GCA_043797815.1 Bacteroidota bacterium | reverse complement strand
CTCCACCCCATCGTGTTTGCTGGGATTGAATGGCACCATCCGGTGATTCATTCTCGACTTGTACATCCACCGGTTCCGGCAAATGGAATACAGCAGGGTTTTTATGCTGCTTGTCAATTCGAAGGTCGGATCATCCGACATCCGGATCAGGTGAAAGACAGCATCCTGGAACATGTCTTTTGCATCCTCCGTGCTCCCTCCCAGCCGGTAGATCAGCAGGCGTATGGAGGGCATGTATTCCCTGCTGAGGAAAGCGGTCACATCCCCGTCGCGCGACCGGATCCCCTCCAGCAGTTGTTTTTCGGTGTATGTGGGCTTAAATATCTTACTCAAAGCGTATTAAAGTTACAAATATTTTTAGTATTAGAATCTCTACATCATTTTCCGTTACCAGATATTTTAATAGGAAATCCACCCGTGAATTTTATCATAGTTACGAATTGTCCACCTGTCAATCCAGGTACCTCAGGTCTAACTTCTCCCTTATTCTTCGGCACATATAGTACAGGAAAAGAGGCTATTGCCTTAATATCCTTTAAACGTATGGTGATATTTGGCTCAAACCCTGGGAAATATGTCTTCTCTGTTCCAATAATGTCGTTTCTGTAACTTTTTGAGTTTGGATGACCAATATCTCCTAATATTCGACGTGCAGAGAAATCTAATCCTAAGGAGATAGAAAAATCGTTCATATTTGCTCTGGGTATGAATTCTGAAAATACGCCAATGGTAAATGCCAATGTTGCAATGCTATGTGATGAATTTTCTAAACTCCAAATTCTGTTGGACGCTGCAATTCCACCTTGTATACCAAAATTTTTCAATAATACCAAATCAATATCTTCATCAATAAAGGCACGGAAACCCATGGAAACCGATTGACCTGAGCTTATCGGCAATAGAATTGAATTACCAAAATCACTAACGTTTGTGATTTTGTCGACATCATTTATTATTGCCTTTATGGTATCCACATTTGATGCAATGCTGATGGAAATATCTGATTCAAGCCTACCTATTTTGAGTAATCTTGTTGATGAGCCATAGATCTTTGTGAATCGTACCCCAATTCCTGCATTTGCAGGTACATCTGATCCTTCAGTTATTACTTTTTGAATTTCTGTATTTCCGACAAATTCCACTATTGTCGAATCGCTTTTTTTTTCTATTTTGGTTTCTTTAATCACATAGACTTCTCCATCCATTTGTATAGAAACGCCTGTATTTGAGGATAATAACGTATCAACACGAATTTTTGACCTATCTGAATTACGGCTTTGACAATTACATAAGCTATTGAATATTACTAAAAACCCTATTACCAATATAACGTACTGTTTCATAATATTTATTTTGATATTTCTATTCAGATAATACAAGAAAGAAATTCAGAATAACTCTGTAACAAGCTATATATTAGAGGGTATTGACTTAGAACCTTTTCTGTTTTGCGTGACCAGGATAATAATATATCCTACAAATAAAGCAAATAACCACACTGTCAGAAAAACATTTACATAGATTCCATTGTCTGTCCAACATTTAATCAGGAAAAAACTAGCCGTGACAAATAATATAAAACTTGGTGTAATGTAAAATATTGATGATGCAGTCCGGACATTTAGAAGCTTTGTATACCTGTTCATGGTCTTCCTCAGCTTTGGATAATCTTTGTTCTTTTTTTCTATTTTCTTGGATTTTTTTAAAGAGGCTAAGAGGAGCTTGTGATAGATCAATACATCCATGATCCAAAACATGATTATCACTGTTGCTACAGTTAACGAGACTAACGAACTCGCTAGCTCATACATTGTTGGAAATCCGCAGGGAAAACTCTTTGAATAGATAAACCCTATTGCGGCAAATGCAGCCAGAAACCATGTGGATGCCAATCCTTTAAAAACATTCTGAATCTGGTTGAAATGCCTTTCAAAAGTTCCCAGCTCTTTATAAATCTCAATGATACTCTTGTCGATTACTGAATTTTCGGAGATGTTCTTTTTCATGGTTTCTATGCTATAGTTATTGTAACTGATACAGGAACATGGTCACTCGTCTTGTTTGATGAGTTTAACATGGCATTGATTCGCTGATGGATCGTATGTTCAACCTTTCCAGCCATTGGATCAACTCTGGGTAACGAATTAGCTCCTACCAGACCCTGGGTGAATAGAATATGGTCAATAAGTTGAAAACGTACTGAATCTATAGGTCTGTTAGGTAAGTTCTCATTTTGAGTTCTCCTGGCCCAATCTTCAATTTCATCATGGAATTCAGTCGACCACCTCAAGTTCTCATCGAAATCAAATAAGGCGTGATTTAAGAATCGTTTCGCAAAGAATATATCACCTTGGATATTTGACACAAGATCAAAAAACAGGAACTGACGTTCGAAATATTCCTTGCCTGGTCCATCATTCATATCTCCACATACAAATATTCTGGGATTGGGATCTTGCAAAAACCTTTGCTCAATATAAAGTCGAATATCAAAAGCTTCTGTTGCCAAATCTATTCGTGCTCGTAGTGCTTCATCTATATATTGCTGGGTAAGATCTCCATTTGCATCAAATTTCCTGTTTCGATTTATTTTACTCTTCAGATGTACTCCTATTATTTCAATCTCTGTCCCATCAATATCCAAAATCAATGTCTGGGGGTGCCTCCAGTAACCATGCCTTCTGACGTTCATAGTACCCCAATCATGTAATGGCCAAGTATTATTTCCTGTTAGGTTCTTCCATACCTGCGGATTCAAAACCTTTGCATCGAAAGCTTGAAATAATCCATCTTTTACTAAAAACCAAACCCATTGATTGCCAGTTTGAATATTACCCTTCATAGCATAGAGGCTTTGAAGTGCCGCTCTAGGATCCGGTGGATTATTTGCTAGAATTTCCATTGTGCCCGGAATTATAGCTACATGGTATTTTCCATTCAACCCATTGGGGGACTGGACCCAATTAATAAGATCTTGCAAATTTCCTGGTCCTTCAACCATGCAAAGGATATCAGGATCAATCTCTGTAATTTCATTGATTATACCCTGATGTTTCGCAACCTTGTTTGCCGGAACATTTGGGATGAGTCTTGAAAAATGCTCAATATTCCATGAGGTCAACTTAATTGATGCCATTTTGAGGTGTTTAATAGTATGTAATCCATCCTTCAAAGATGAGCGCACTAGCGCCCCAATAACAAGAGTAGATATCTTTAGAAAAGAGAGGGTTATGGGCTTTTACACAAAGCAAATTAGTAATTAATCTATTACCAGTCAAGTTCCGAATACCTTTAAAACTGGGACCATTTTTACTCGTGTATTTAAGGCTTTGAAATTGGAATTCAAATCAATACCTTTATATAAGCCAATTTCAACCCAACAATAATGGCCGTACCGGATTTCCAATCATTCTTCAAGCCTTTGCTTGATTTGGCTGCTGATGGAAACGAGCATTCAATAAGAGAGGCGAGGAAGTGGATTGCAATGGAGATGCACCTTGGTGAGGATGATCTTGAAGAAAGGCTGCCTAGTGGAACACAGAAAACTTTTGATAATAGAGTAGCCTGGGCTAAAAGTTACTTCGTTCAAGCAAAGGTCTTTGAATCATCCAAAAGGGCCCATTTCAAAATCACAGATCGTGGCAGAGAATTACACAAACAAGGCCATGAAAGAATTGACATCAAAATTCTAAACCAATACCCAGAATTCCTTGAATTCCATGCTCCCCCAAAAACAGATAAAAAAGAAACCCAATCAACTGAAGTAGAGGAACAATCTTCAACGCCGGAGGAAGTCCTTCAAAAAGCCTATTTAAGCATACGGAACGAACTTTCTGCTGAATTACTATCAAAGGTAAAATCAAACACTCCAGGATTCTTTGAGGACCTGGTAGTGGATTTAATGGTGGCAATGGGGTACGGTGGCTCACGAGCCGATGCCGGAGAATCATTAGGACGAAGTGGAGATGAAGGAATAGATGGCATTATCAAAGAGGACCGACTAGGCCTTGATGTGATTTATTTACAAGCCAAACGATGGGAGGGTAGCGTGGGTCGGCCTGAGTTACAAAAGTTTGTTGGGGCCTTGCATGGAAAACGAGCAAAAAAAGGAGTATTTATTACCACTGGCATATTCACGAAGGAGGCGATTGATTACGTAATGAACATTGAGCCTAAGGTTATTCTGATTGATGGGAAAAAGCTTACGCAATATATGATAGACTTTAACCGGGGGACTACTACTTCTACTGTCTATGAGATTAAAAAGATTGATATGGACTATTTCAGTGAGGATGATTAAACGAACAGCATAATAAGGGTGGAAAAAAAGGACACAATGATCATTTCAAACCGATTTCAATTTACGCCCCAAATGCCTTAGTAATATGGATTTTATATTAGTCTCTATTTTCTGGTTTAAGGTAGTCAAGACTTCCAGTTTTTTACCATCAGACTACTGCCACAATTGTCGATATCAGGCAGCTCCTCCAATATGACCACAAAACTAATGCTTCTTCAATTATTGTTGCACATAATCATCCTAGTGGATCCTTCTGGGATCGATAGGAACATAGCAAAGAAGATAGTAGCTGGATGTGAGGCAATTGATGTGAAGTTAACAGATAACCTGATAATTGCGCATGATGGAGGATTTTTCAGTTTTGCTGATCAAGGCATTCTATAATTTAGATCTCTCTCTATCAGACCATATTAAAAGTTAAATTGTAATTTCGTTTGTCCATAAGGCATACAATTAAAAAGTGGAACACGAACTGATTGACATATTTGATAAGGAGATTACATGTGCGTACCGTGGCGAAATCTATCAGATACGAGATAATGGAGCAATCTTCCGGCATGCTAGAAAAAATCAACGACTAAGGCCTAAGGATGAGAAATGGACTTTTGGGACCATTAACAAGCAAAAAGGATATTTGAATTTTGCTTCTGAAGCCGTACATCGAATAGTAGCTACTGCATTTCTTGGTGAGCCACCTAGTGACAAGCATGTTGTTGACCATATAGATACGAATAAGCAAAACAATAGACCTGAGAATTTGCGCTGGGTTACAAGGCTAGAAAACATCTTACTAAATCCAATATCCTTATCAAGAATCCTATATCTATATGGGAGTATTGATAACTTCCTGTCTGATCCCTCCAAACCATTAAACGGGACTCTTGATCAGAACTTCGATTGGATGAGAACTGTTACTAAGGAGGAATCGGAAAATACTAAAACAAACTTGCTCAACTGGGCCAAAGAGGGTAAAATTCCAAAAGGCGGATCATTAGGTGACTGGGTATATTATAGAATAGAAGTGCACTCTGAAGAAAGAATAGAAGAAGTCTTCAGGCAAGTTGAAAAGAAAACGGGAATAAGCAGACAAGCTTTGTGTTTTAATAAGGCGAAGAGAGGTAATCATTACGATGCACGGATATACGCAGCAAAATTGTTGGATGCAGAATTAAGTCTCTCCGAATATGAAATTGGTAAGCTAATGGGGCTCTCACCAACTACAGTAAACTTATATCTGGAGATAAGCGCAGACCGGTATAGTGGAGATTATGAAGAAGTTCGAGAAAGACAGTTTGAAAAACGTTTCGAGATAACTCCTGAGAATTATATTCAGAAAAACTGGGCTGCTCAATCTGATTTTCATTTATGTCCTCAAGAGGTATTCGATGATCCTATCGCGGAATATGCTGAACAAATAAAAGCCAATGAACTATTCTTTCAGACATCATACTACCATACAACGATTATCCAAAGTGAAATCATCGATCAAGGAGGGCTATTATTAGTGCTTTATGAAATAAGCTATAAAGACCGTGAAGATAGATGGGGAATTATGAAAATAACATTTGAAAATGAGAAGTTTGTTCATGAAATCATTCCGAACTACAATGGTACATTAGATCATTATTTTCTAATCGATACCAAAAACCATTTTTACTCTATTGTTAATGGAACCGAATGGAGTCCTCTTTATGACTCTCAAGGAAGAGAATTTAGAGAAGGTTATATGCCACTATGAAACGCCAAGGCCAAAAGGAAGATTTAAGATTTTATCCCTTTCAACATTTTGGAAAATGAGAAAAAGAACAAAGATTATTGAATATACTGATATGGAAAAAGAAGAATTCTATTCTTCCATGAAAGATAGTAAACTAACGAGCCCTAATGGTAGTGGAATATATGTAAAAGGAGGTAGTATAAAAGAACTTTGGCTAAGAAAAGAAAGACACTTTTATCCAGGTCGATTTATATTAAATATTAGCATATCTGCAGTGCCCACATTATTTGGTATTCTTTTCTCAGGGTTTATGTTATACGGAATATTACTGAGTATTGTATCGTTTTTTATAACCTCATTTATCATCCGGCCCTTCAAGATAATTGAAAGAAAAACAGAAGGGCGCGATTCTGGAAATTAGTTTAAAATACCATTTATACTAGAACGGTAATTTGATACTATTCAGCAATTATATTTTTCAGATCTTGCTTATAAACGAGTAAAGGTATATTATCGAAAAATTCCGATCTCAGATGACATCTCTTGTACTTGATATTACTACCACAAAAACATTTTTCATTACGTTGAATCTTAATTTCTCCTGTAATCAATTTTAATTTATGGATAACTTCTTCGGGAGTGTTTAGATTCCACCATGACATATAGTCTTCAATCAAACCCTTTTTTCCATGCGAATATTCTTTCCCAGCGTAATCACCAGTTTCAAGTTTATGTACTTGGTCGAAGAAATACGGCATGACAACTAGGTCCAACCAACGTATAAGTGTTAATTTGAAGTCTAATTTTCTATAGACCTTTGAACTTGGACCAACACAGCAGCTCCCATCTATATTAATATGCCAGTCCGGCACTCTCTGAAGTTGGCCTCCAGTTTCATAAATGGATGGCAAAACATTTGGATATTTCAGTGGAATTTGAATTCTAACTTTAAAAGTCCTCCATAATATGCCTGAAGGATCGATAATGTCAATTTCACCTTCACTTTTAAATATTCCACTATCATTTTCTAAATCAGCTAGCTTTGGATAGCTATTTTTTACTTCTTCCCATTCACTTTCAGCAACCGAGATTGTATTTTTATTCACTCCACATATCTGATTTTGCTGCAACAGAAGACAATGCAGAATAATCCTTTTCGTCCTTAGCTCTTATGCAAGGAAATCGGTTGCCAAGGTGTCTTTTCCATTCCATACATGACTCTTTCTGATTAGGATTTTGAATAGCCTTTGTTGCGCTTTCAACAAATGAATTAAGTGCATTCTTGAAGTATTCTTTTCTAGTTGTGGAGTAATTCTTGAACAGATCTTCACCAACCGGAGACGTTGGCCTTGGACATTTGAATCCATTTTGCGATAAGAATACTTTTATTGCTCCAAGAGTTTCTTTAAGAGAGATGTCATCACGTTCATTTGGAACATAATTATATCCAGCTAGTATTGTCATTACTACTCCAGGAGGCATATCTTCCTTCTTGAAATCACCCCAAGATTTTAAATATCGAACTATTCTTCTCAGTTGATGGTCCTTTTTAATTAGATTTTCTAACCAACGAGAATAATCTTCATAATAATTCTTTTGCTCTAAAATATATTCCCTCATAAAACCGGAATTTGTAAGGTTCTCAAACCATATAATAAATTCAATAGGATTGCTAATATGCCACCATTCTTTCTTATCAGCTAAATCTGGCTCAGTTGCAACGACGTTATAATATATTGGGATGTCTATATGGTAGTTGAAATCACCGTTATTTCCTTTATAGAGAACCCGTATACAAGTATTTTTATCAATTATTTTTTCATAGTCATTAGTTGACTTTCCAGCCTCGATTGACTTATAAATCCACCTATGAAATGTTTCAGGTTCTGGTCTATTCTGTCTGGAAAGAGATCCAATAAAATAAACACCATCATCCAAATCATAACTATCGTCTTGCCTGGAAGGATTTATTATCGTATCCATTACAAATGAACCTTGGCTATGAATTTCCAAATTATGATCTAGTTCTTCCGAAGTTCTAACAATATCATACCCTCCTCGTATTCTTGCTCTTAGATCACTCCGTCTTTCTTTCAGATTATTTCGTCTTTCTTTAGTCAACCTAATAGTCTGGTTGAATTCACTGAACAACAGATTGCAGTTTGCCATAACTTAAATATTAAAAACTGTGATTTTCTTTATCGCTTTCCCAAACCAAATTTTCAAAAGTACCTTTTGTCTGATATGGGAGCCTTTCTGTAAAATATCTTCCAGATAGAATTTTCTTATTTCCATCCTTAATAAACTTAACTATCTCAGTACCATAGTGAGGACTAAGATCAGTACTTCCATCATTGCGATATGAATAAATTAACTCGTACTGATTTCCTCCTTCTGTTCTTTTTATATCTAAACCTATATCTTCTGAAATTGAAGACCTGGAACCATCAGCTTTCATGGAGAAAGAATATATTTTTATTTTACTTCCTCTTTGGTGAATTATCTTAAAATGATCAAGAGTTCCATTTTGAAGAACACAGTCCTTGTCTACATATTCATAATTTAACTTTCCTTTATATGTGCCAGAAAAATTATCAGTCCAGAACATCCAGGAAAAAAGCTTCTTCTTCCAAAAAAAACGATCAATCAATACAATTAGAGAGGTGATTGTGCCAATAATGGGGATAGATATACCAAGATTACTTTTTGCGAAATATATCGATATACTAAGTAAAGCTATCAAACTTATTAGAACTCCCGGTTTATAATATCTGAAAATGCTAATATCCATTTTTTATCCTCTTGGTGGAAAATCATCATTACCATAGCTGTTTTTTTCTCTAATTTGACCATGTCTCCCATGAATTAATAATTCTGAACTTTGATTCATTGCTATTTCTTTTGCAACTGAAATAGCTTTCGATTGAGTTTGAAATACTTTTGTCGCCTTACTGTTTCCTGCGCCTTTAACCGCCCATCCCTTGGGATGCTTCACTACATGTTGATTTTTACCTTTGATCATAGTTTTATTTTTTTAGGATGACTGTTTCAAAGATCCCTTGGATTCGAAAATCATCTGTTAATATTATTGGTTTGTTGTTAGGGTTTGAAGAATTGGGATTTAAGATTATTTTATCCGTAAAACGCTTAAAAACCTTTATTGTAGCCTCGTTGTCTACTAATGCTAGTACTTTGTCTCCATCCTGAGCAACTCGCTCTTGTCTAATCAATAAAATATCCCCATCATTTATACCGTTAAGATCCATTGAATCCCCACTAGCTCTTAAAAGAAAATATTTCTTGTTTGGTTTCAGAAACTTTTTTGAAATTGAATAATAAGATTCAATATTTTCTTCGGAAAACATTGGACTTCCGCAGGAAACTGAACCTAGAAGAGGAATTTCCTCCGTAACCTCACTATTACTATAGTCACTATAACCTTCTGCTACTTGAAGTTCTTTGGGAAAATCCTGTTGTGAAGACTCCCGATGAATATTTTTAATCAACAATTCTTCAATCTCTACATTTAAAATATCAGCTATTCGATATAATACTTCCAAACTAGGTTGCCTTCGATTCTTAACATAAGAATTTACCATATTATAACTCTTGCTCAGTTTGTCAGCAAGCCAAGTTTGTTTTATACCTTTTTCATTTAGTACTTCTCCAATTCTATTCATTACAACTTCTTGTTTCAACAAAAATACAATATTTATATCATAAAATGATATATTATACATAAATATTATTATCTATTTATCAACAATTATTCACTTAACCACTCGAAAAACTTATGATGAACAATTCACTGATTATTAAAATCTTGTTTTTATGTAATCTTTTTTAAGTAATCAGTAATTTAGTTTCAAATATTTAAGTATGTTACAAGAACACCTCACCATCCGAAAATCCCTCAATAAGGCCTACCTCAAAGTCAAGCCTACCCGCACGCAGATTGAAACCTTCAAAGCGGGCCTTATTTCACTTTTTAACCAGGTAAAAGAATCTGAATCTGAGGAATATCATAAAAATATCATTGCTGAATTTTTAAAGAATACCTATTACCATCCAGCACATTATATTAATACCAAAGGAAGAACAGACCTGGTAATTCATAACGGGAAAGACTCTAAAAGTACTGTAGGAGTTATTATTGAAACAAAAAGACCAGCAAACAAGGCAGAAATGCCGACAAAGGGAAACCTCAACTCCAAAGCAGTACATGAGCTTGTACTTTATTACCTTAAAGAGAGAATAAGCAATAAGAATCTTGAAATTAAATATCTCATTGCCACTAATCTATATGAGTGGTTCATTTTTAATGCACAGGATTTTGAAAAAGTTTTTGCCAGAAATAAAAAACTTGTTGCTGACTTTGAAAAGTTTGAAGCAGGAAGCCTATCAGGAACGACAACTGATTTTTTTTATAATGAAATCTCAAAGCCTTTTATTGATGAACAAGGAGCAAGTATTCCGGTGACTTGGTTTGATCTGAGACATTATGAAACCATCGTTACAAATGACTCGAAGGAAGATGATAAAAAGCTTATAGAGATCTACAAGGTATTGTCACCAGAGCATCTTTTAAAACTGTCATTCTCGAATGACAGTAATACGCTGGATAAAAGGTTCTATAATGAATTGCTGCATATAATCGGGCTGGAAGAGCGAAAGGAAGGAAGCAAGAAACTCATTGGCCGAAAGGCGGAAGGGAAGAGAGATAACGGATCATTGATTGAAAATGCAATCAATATATTGAATTACGAAGATTGCTTGCGAGATATTAAAAATCTCTCTGATTATGGGGAGAACAAGGAAGATCAATTATATCATGTTGCACTGGAACTCTCCATTACCTGGATTAACAGAATTCTTTTTCTGAAATTGCTAGAAGGGCAGTTAGTAAGATATCACAATGGAGATTCTTCTTTCAAGTTTCTTAATGCAGAATTGATTCAAGATTATGATGCTTTGAATAAACTCTTTTTTCATGTGCTTGCTGTAAAAGAAAATGAAAGAGGGGACCATGTTAAAGAGAAATACAAAAAAATCCCTTACCTGAACAGCTCTTTATTCGAACCCAACGAACTTGAGCACAGGACCATTCGGATAAGCAATCTTGAAGATGATTATACACTACCTACCTTAAGTGGTACAGTATTAAAAGATAATACAGGAAAGAAGAAAACAGGAAGTCTGAATCCTCTCAGTTACTTGTTTGATTTCCTGGATGCTTATGATTTTTCAAGTGAAGGAGCAGAAGATATATCAGAGGAGAATAAGACGCTTATCAATGCTTCCGTATTGGGTCTCATATTTGAAAAGATCAATGGTTACAAGGATGGTTCTTTCTTTACACCAGGATTCATAACCATGTATATGTGTCGTGAAACCATTCGAAGAGCTGTTGTTCAGAAATTCAATGATTCCAAAGGATGGAATTGTGAGAATCTGGATGAACTGTATAATAAGATTGATGATTTAAAAAATGCCAACGATATTATTAACAGTCTGAAGATCTGTGATCCTGCTGTTGGATCTGGCCACTTTCTTGTTTCGGCATTAAACGAAATTATAGCGATCAAATCTGAGCTTAAAGTCCTTATCGATTCATCTGGAAGGCGATTAAAGAATTATCATATTGAAGTCATCAACGATGAGCTAGTTATAACAGATGAAGATGGAGAATTCTTTGAATATCGTCCCAAAAATCCGGAAAGTCAGCGCATTCAGGAAACTTTGTTCCATGAGAAGCAGACCATCATCGAAAATTGCCTCTTTGGTGTCGATATAAACCAGAATTCGGTAAAGATCTGCCGGCTCAGACTTTGGATCGAATTGCTCAAAAATGCATATTACAGGCCAGATTCTGGCTACTCAGAGCTTGAGACACTACCAAATATCGATATCAACATTAAATGCGGAAATTCGCTTATTAGTCGGTATCCTTTGGACGCTGATATCAAGAGTGCACTTGCCAAAAGCAAATGGACCATTGATAGCTATAGGTTGGCAATCATGTCCTATAGGAATGCGGAAAATAAGGAGGAGAAAGCCTCAATGAGGCGGCTTATTGATGAAATCAAATCGGATTTTGAAAGTGAAGTTGCAAGAAATGATAAGAGGCTACTGAAAGCCAATAAACTAAAAGGAGAATTATCGGTGCTTACAGGTCAGCAAAGTCTATTTGCATTGTCCAAAAAAGAAAAGGCCGAATGGGAGAAGAAGGTTAAGAAGATATCTGAGCATCTTGACAAGCTAGATTCTGAACTTGAGGAGATAAAGCACAATAAGATCTATAAGAATGCTTTTGAATGGAGGTTTGAATTTCCTGAAATATTGAATGATGATGGGGATTTTTTCGGATTTGATGTGGTAATTGGGAATCCACCTTATATAAGACAAGAAAATTTCTCGGAGCTAAAACCATATTTGAGAGATAATTATTCAGTATACAATTCTATTTCTGACTTACTAACATACTTTGTAGAATTGGGGGTCAATATTTTAAGACCTGCTGGGGTTTTCCAGTTTATTATATCGAATAAGTTTACACGTGCAAATTATGGTAAAGAACTTCGGAAATACTTATTAGATAATATTTCTTTAACCCATTTTATAGACTTCAGTGGTATACCTGTTTTTGATGAAGCAACGGTTGATTCAGCAGTATTAGGATTCTCTAATCTTGTTAAAAATAGATCATCTCAAATTTATAGTTATGCGAATATCAAAAAATATGAATTTAGTATGCAAGATTTTAATTCATACCTGAATACAATAGTTCAAGAATTACTACAGGATAAATTAACAATAAATTCATGGGCTTTCGAAAGCGAAGAGGTTCTAAAGATAAAGCAGAAAGTTGAAAGACAAGGAATCCCTCTTAAAGACTGGAATATCACTATCAATTATGGTTTAAAAACAGGATTAAATGAAGCCTTTGTAATTAATAACGAGAAGAAAAACGAACTAATAAAGATTGATTCAAAGAGTGAGGCGGTGATCAAACCTCTATTGAGAGGAAGAGATCTAGGTAAATATCTTCCAAATTTTCAAAATCTCTATCTAATCTACATTCCATGGCACTTCCCTCTTCATAATGATCAAGATATTACAGGAGCCTCTTGGAAAGCAGAAACTGAATTCAAGAATAATTATCCTGCAATATATTCTCATTTAGAAACCTATAAAGAAAAGCTATCAAAAAGAAATAAAGCGGAAACTAACATTCGGTATGAATGGTATGCACTTCAAAGGTTTGGTGCAAACTATTGGCAAGATTTCAATAAGCCAAAGATTATATATCCAAACATGACAAAATACCTACCATTTAGTATCGATTTGAAATATAATTTTTATCATAATGATAAATCATTTCATTTAATTTCTGAGAGAATATATTGGTTGGCCTCATTTCTTAACTCAACATTATTTAAGTATTGTTTTATAGATAATTTTGCGGAGTTATTGGGCGGTACAAGAGAGTTGAGAAAGGTGTTTTTTGAACCTATACCAGTAAAACAGATATCTGAAAAAGAGGAATATCCTTTCAAGGAACTTATTAAAACAATTTGTGATTTGAAAGAATGTGATTTTCAATCAGAAATTACTGAAATTGAGAATGAGATTGATAGATTAGTTTATAATATATATGAACTAACTGAGGAGGAAATAAAAATCATCGAAGAATCCATTAAATTAAAATGATTTATGAAGTCCTGATAGAGTTAAAAAAAGCTAATCCAAAGATTTGGAGAAAAGTCCAGGTGAATTCAGCCACATCACTTAATGAACTTCATCATATACAGTTTAGTTAATTCTCCTTTCTTATAAAAAGTGGATATTCCTTAACAAGATCAGTTAACCTCTTAACCGATATTTTATATTGGGACAAAAAAAGGTATTTCTGTTTAGTATTTATAATGCATATTCTTTTTGGAATCAATTCGTTTTGTTCTAAATCTTCATCCTTGCTTCGTTTGTCTAGTTTATCAATATGAAGTTTGCTTAATCCCACTAAAGGAGTCTTGATTTCCATTTCGTAAGATGCCGACGTGATTTGTTCAATTCTCGTATCGTGTTGAACTTCATTTATTTCATTATCAAGATTATCCTGGATTTCAGTCTCTTCAATAATTTTGAAAGAAGGTTTTGAAGCACCTTCCAGATGAATATATATTTCTTCACTCTTTTTAAGAACCCGAATTACGCCCTGACAATGCGGTTTGTTATCTTCTGAGATTATTATCGGGACAATTTCTGGTTTATTGAAGTTTCGTATCATAAAATCTGGTTCATCATACGGTCTGAAACTATCAGCATTGGAAGGATGAAACTGGGTTCTATTGCTTGAAGTTACCTGGCATTCCAAAACACCAGCAATACTGTATTCATGAACCATCTCATGGTTAAATAATGAACCCTTTCTATAGCAATAAATAATTACCTTTCTATCAGTTTGGAAGTAATCGGAAAGCCCTTCATCATATTCAATATATAAGGTTTTATCTTTGTCTAATAGTCCGTACTCTTCAATTTCGGCCAGCATAATAAGTGACTGATCTTTAGTGAAGTCGATCTTTGGTTTTTCAGGACGGCCGATATTCTCATGCAGATGTTTTTGGATTAATTTGTATAATGCAATTTGTTCTTTGTCGAATGCTCCAGAAAGTTTCCTGCACTCTTCTATATGCATGCAAATTTGTTTATAAATAAAATCCTTTTTATAGCAATCGACTATTATGCCCGACTCAAGATTTGGTCCAGATAATGCGTTTTCGGTCCAGTTATGAGACCCTATGTATATACTTGCGATACCATTCTTATAATCAGCCACAATTAACTTAGTATGCAATAAATGGCGATGTATATTCTCTACTATGTTCTTCTCATATAATTTAAAAATATAGATCCTTCCTTCAGTCAGATCATTCAAAAGGTTTACAGTATCAATATTGGTAGGATGATGTATACCTATAACTCCGTAACTATTAATGTTATGCATTCGGGAAAAATCGAGAATCCTCTTTATACGCTGAAATCCAGCCTCAGAAACAAAAGCAATTGAAAATCGTATCGCTGTAGCATTCTGAAACATTTCACTCAGCGGTCCTAGAATCCCTGAGTTCACTTTATTATTTGCTATTCGTAAGGTTCCCATTTAAATAAGTTAATAGCTCAGTATTGTTTTCTCTAGTTTATAATTGAATTATAAGTCCAATTAACTCACTGGTAGTAAATAAGCAACTATCTAGGGTGTATCCAAGTTAATCTTTTATTTAGGACAATGAAAGAGAAATTTTCCTTCAGTTTAGGAAATAGAAAATCACGTAATGTTATTTTTTACAAGTTTTTACGTAATTCAAACTCTTGAATTAAATACTGCGGGGGGTGTTCGCTGCGCTCACCGTCCCCGCGAACCAGTCCTGCCCCCGTTAAATGGTTATTTCTTAGTGCTCTATCTCATGCCCCAAATTTTCAGGTCGTACATAGGGGTACGTTTTCGAAGAAAAAGGGTAAAAAAACTGCTTTTTTTGCAGGGAGTCGAACCCTCGTCCCAATAAAATGGATCAAGATTACTTTGTACTGTTGTTACCAAAAACTGTGTACTCTTATTTACCGTTTTAGTATCGCTGAAACCTGCGGGGAGTCGAACCTAAATCCATATATTGCTGATTTTATGCATTTTAATAGATTCAAAATATATAAAGTACCCTATTAAGGATCTTTTATTAAACTAAATCGACCATTCTCTGTATTCCGTCTGTCAAATCTTGAGATCCATTGTAGATCTTATTAAGATCAAGTGAATCTAATAATCCTTCAACTTTATTTCCTTTTGAATATACCTTTTTATGTTGCCTAAAAAGCTTAGATAAATCCCGATTATTTAAACCTTCATGGTTTGTATATCTACTTGGGTTTCTTTTACTCTTCGGTACCCTAAGAAATCTAAATATGTTGTCGATATCAATAAAAAACCAGCTTTCTATATCTTGTGTAGCAATTATTTCATTAATACTGTATATCCTACTTAAATCTTGCCCCAATTTTGCCTGTATATATTCGATATCCATGGGGGATTCACATTCCCTCCCTCCTTCTCTATCAATACCCAAAAAGACATGCACCTGATTTTCAAGAGGATTGTTAGCAATATGCTTTGTGATTTTAGCAATTACCTTATTATTAATATTAGTTGAGATCCCTTTCAAATTATCAAAAGCTATCCGGATTTTTCGTTCAGGGACTTTTTCAGCGATAATCCTCCTATAAAATTCACCTTCTGTATCTCCTTCAAAAAGTAACAAAATTGAGTTCGGATTATGTTCTCGCATACACGAAATTAAACAATTTCGTCTGGACTGAAGAAAAGCAAATCGCTAAAAACAATATATCCCTGCTTCAATGTTTTCCTTAGCTCTGAAGAATCCGTAACTCTCATCAATTCGCTTAATCCATTTTCAAGGCACTTGGCAATAATAACATCTTCCGCATTGATATTATTAATAAGTGCAATAGAATGTGTAGCAATAATAAATTGCCGGTCATCATCAAAAGATTGAATGAACCCAATAAGATCAATTAATGCTTTTGGATGTAACGAGTTTTCTGGTTCCTCGATCAGGAATATGTCAGAATCTGATATGAGAATTTTTGTTATCAATGCTATTAGAAGAACTGAGCCATCAGAAAAATTCCACAGTTGCTTGTTCGAACCCATATGAGAAAACATAACAAAATACTCTTTGTTGGATTTTCCTTCATCCTCATCCCCAGATTTGCTTCCTAACTCGAGAACGCGTATATCGTCAATTTGGAGAATGGTCTTCAACACCTCTTTGAAATATCCGAAGTCCTTACCCTGTTCCCAAATATTAACGATTTCATTTATTATATCAAATGATACAGTTCTCCCAGAAAACTTATCCATCCTTGATTTCCCAGGCTTTGATAGTTCAATATTTGAAAAATAGATCGTTTCAGTTTTTAATAATGAATTAAGCGACTTCAGAGCAAATGAAATATCATCATTACTAAACTGTTTGGATAACACCTTCAGAAGTCCAATTACACTTACATTCTCTGGGATTTGAGTTGAGCTAATACCTTTTAAACCTGTTCCAAAAGAGATTGAGTTCTCATTTCGTTTGAATACTGATATAGGAGGTCCAGTTTTATGGATATTTTTATAATCAAAATCCTCAAACTTGATGAAGAATTCAATCCTGGTAAATTTTACTTTCCTTTGCGGTCTCCAACCTAAAACAATTTTATATCTATACTGAACTTTTCTAATCGTATCAGAAAAAACAAGTTCAATAAGTAATTCCCCTTTCTCTCCACTCTTCAACGGCTTTATCCAACCAAAATCCGAGAAATAGGATCTTTTAAACTCCATCCGTACTTCATCTATGGAGCCATTGATTATATGATTCAAAAAGGACAGTATCTGTATAAAGTTAGATTTACCCGAATTGTTCGGACCGACTATTATATTGAAATTATTTACTCTCAATTCATCTGCAATGAGGTTTTTGTAATTTCTCACAGATACTTGATCAATTCGTAACATATAGTGTTTTTTGGTTGTATTACATATTATTATAGCGAAATATATATCTTTTTTATATAACTACCACTAAAGACGCTCTTAATTAACATTATTTATACGCGAAAATTCTAGGATAAAACAGTTCATGACTGATGAAAGTCAACTCAGTGTTTAACGTCAGCATCGTCCGGAACCTTAGTAGCATTAAATTAAAAGATACATTACTCATATCAAAGCTGTTTTCTTTATCTCAAATTTCAGCTTTCCTTTCAGAAGCGTTCGCTGCTTAATAATATCCCTCATGGCAAGGACTTCCAAAATAGACATCAGCAGGGGTCATGTTAGCTTCCCTTAAAACCGAACCAATCTGACGTCCCATTTTATATGAGTCGGGTTTTCATAATTAATATTCCAAAAAAGCTGAGCGGGGGGTGTTCGCTGCGCTCACCGTCCCCGCGAACCAGTCCTGCAATACAACACCAAATTGCTTCGCAATTGCTTTTTTGTTTTTTGTCAGAAAAGCTGAAGCAAGCTTCGCTTTTCTTCCAAAAACAAAAACCTCCCTGGCGGGAGGTAGTGTTGTCTTGATCGTGGAGCTGCGGGGAGTCGAACCCCGGTCCAAACGAGAAACCCATATGCTTTCTACATGCTTATTCTTTCTTTGGTTTTCGTGAACGGGCCTACGAAAGACTACAAGCCAGATCCTTAGTCTCCTTTGTTTCGCCGGTGGGCCGGGACCTCCCAGCGGCTATCCTTGCTTTGCTTGTGCCCCGTATGCTACTGCCAACCAGGAGGAAACAGGAGCGGGACATCTCGTCCTCAGTCTCTTAGACCGGGATTAGGCCAATTTTACTGAGTAAAATTAAGCTGCGAGAGCATAATCAGTATTGCCAATTATAAGTCTGAAACCTGGGATTAACGAGCCAAATTCCCACGCTCGGCATGCTTACATACCAGTTTGACCCGCTGTCAAAACCAGCTCAGCCCCGGTATTGCTTGCAAAGTTACAAAAATTAATTCAGTGTGAAGCTGGGTTTCAGGGTGATCATTACGTAGGCGAAGCGGGGCAGCCGGATGGGGGTGTCCGCCACATTCTTGATGATCTCCAGGCTGGTGCCGGGCAGCATGACCGAATAGCCGGCCTGCAGGGCCGCCTGGTCCGAGATGGTCCAGTTCAGGGTCAGGTCCAGTTCATGGGCCAGGTGCCTGGAAGCTTCCTGCGTTGGGTTTTCCGGGTCGGGCATGGGCGCTGCAAGCCTGAAATAGTGGTAGTCGGTATAGAGAACCAGGCTTTCCCCGATCCTGAATTCGCCCTTGACCATGTAATCCTCCAGCCCCTGGGCGGGGGTGGTGTTGAAGTAATCCATGTACCCGTACCAGGTGTGCCTGTTCCCGTACAGCCTGTCGAACACGTGGTTTGTCCGGCCGGTCCCGCTGTCCATTCCGTCCTGTCCCGAGAGATATTCCATGCCCAGGAACCAAAGCATCCGGTCGGGGATCACCGGCACGCCGATGTTCACGTTGCCGCACAGGGCGCTGAGCTCACCCCCCGCCAGGTTCAGGTGGTGCTGGTAGTAGAGGGAGGCCCTCCCCTGGACGGCCTTGCCGGTGTACACGGTGTTGGCGCCCCAGGTGGCCCGGTACCACACCTCATCGCCGGTGGTCCCCACGTAGTTGCCCGTGATAAGGGTAATCAGCGACCAGGAGAGCTTCTCCATGGTATGCTGGTAGCGGACAAAGTCCAGGGTCTTGAATTTCAGCGGACTAAGCGCCACCTCCTGGCTCGATTCGGCATTCCACGAGAGGGCCAGTTCGACCCGGTGCGACGCGTTGCCCGCACGGGCCAGCACTGCATCGTAGCTTACCTGGGTATCGTTCCATCCCCTCGACCCGAGGATCCGCTGGTCGTCGTAGACAAGCTGCTGCCTGCCCACCTTGAGCGAAAACCACTGGGCCGGTTTGGCAATGAACCAGGCCTGGTGCAGGCTCATGCTCGCGGTACTCCCGAAAGCGCCGCCGGCCTTGAACTGGTTGTCGCCTCCCCAGAACCGCACATCCTGGACGGACAGGTAGGTTTCGAACTTCCCGGTCTTGAATCCGGCATTCAGCCGGGTCCGCTGGGTGACATACAAGCGCGGGGGCGAATCTGCGGGGACGGGTGCGGAATACCCGTTGTCAAACATTGCCCTGGGGCGCAGTTCCGCCCCGATGGTGAGCTGGGAGAATCCGGGTACCGATACGGACAGGACCAGGATCGAAATAAGGGTTCTTGCATTCATGACATATCTGCTTTGGTTAGTTGATGCTTCCTTTCAGGTAGGCTTTGGTGATCTCGGTTTGCGGCGTGTTGAAGAACCGGTCGGCCGGACCGTGCTCGATCACCTCGCCCAGGTACATAAAAATGACATAGTCGGCCAGGCGGATGGCCTGGCGCAGGATATGGGTCACCAGCACGATGGTGTATCCCGTTTTGAGTTCGATGAATTTTTTCTCGATCTCCTGGCTCGAGATGGGGTCCAGGGCCGAGGTGGGCTCATCGGCCAGCAGGATGTCCGGATCCACTGCCAGTCCGCGGGCCAGGCAGAGGCGCTGCTGCTGACCGATGGAAAGGCTCGAGGCGGGCTCCCGGAGCCGGTCCTTCACCTCCTCCCACAGGCTGGCCTGTTTCAGGTAGTGTTCGATCCGCTTGTGGAGGAACTGCCGTTTGCGCCTGCCGCTGATCTTCAGCCCGAAAGCGATGTTCTTGTAAATATTCATGGGCAGCGGATAAGGCCGCTGGGAGAGCAGGCCCATCTGCTTCCGGATATCGTTGACCTCTTTGGCAGAATGCAGGATGTCCTCCCCGTCGATAAGGATCTTCCCGGTCACATGCATGTCCGGGTAGAGGTCGGTAAGCCGGTTCATGCTCTTGAGCAGGGTGGTTTTCCCGCAGCCCGAGGGGCCCAGGATCACCGTGATTTTGTGTTTGGGGATCTCCACGTTGATATCCCTGAGTATTCTGGTGCGGCCGATGTTCAGGTTCAGCTGCTCGATCCGGATCTTCGTGTTGTTTTCCATGGTCAGAATTTGATGCTTTGTTTTTTGTACTTGCCTGTAAAAAAGCGCGAAAGCAGACTGGTCACCAGGATGATCACCGTCAGTACCACTGCTGCGGCATAGGCCCTGCTCTTGACCTCGGGGATGGGTGAGGTGAGCTGGAAAAAGATGGAGAGCGGAAGGGTGGCTGTGGGCTGTCCCAGGGAAGTGGGGATCCGGTCGGTGAATCCCGTGGTGAACAGGACCGAGGCGGCATCGCCGATGGCCCTCCCGAAGGAGAGCAGGATGGCCGTGATGATGGCTGGCAGGCATTGCCTGGAAAGTACCCTGAATCCCAGTTCCGATATGGTGGAACCCAGCGACAGGGCGGCCTCTGTCAGCCCGGGAGGCGATGTTTTCAGGCTTTCGTCAATGGAGCGGATCATGATCGGCAGGATGAAAAGCCCCACCACGACGATCCCGGCCCCCAGGGAGGTGCGGAGGTCCAGCATGATCATCACGGTAAAACCCATGGCACCGTAAATGATGGAAGGCACACCCCACAAAAGATCAAGGATAAATCGGAGCATGTTCACCGTGCGGCGGTGCCTCAGCAGCCAGGTATTCATGAACAGGGCCACGGGCAAACCGATCGCAAGGGCCATCACCGTTGCCCCCAGGGCCAGGTAAAGCGAGCCCACAATGGCATTCAGAATGCCCCCTTCCCAGCCAAAATAAAATCCGCCCTTGGGCGTCTGGGTCAGCATTTCAATGCTCAGTGAGGGGATCCCCTTTCGCATAACGCTCACAATGATCAGCAGCAGCACCCCCACGATCAGGCAGGAAGAGAGCAGCATGAGCGAACGGAAAAAGAGCTCTTCGGCACGCCGAAGCCTAAGGCGGAGCACCGATTTTCTATTTGTACTTGTTTTCATAACGGATGATCATTAAGCGGGACAAGAGGTTGAACAACAGCACAATCACGAAGAGGATCAGCGCGGCCAGCATCAGGGCCGAATCATAGAGCGGGATGGACAGCATCTCCCCGTAGTTGTTGGCAATGAGGGCCGTAAGCGGATAGCCGGGCTGAAAAACCCCGCCGGGGATTTTGGCCACATTCCCCACCACCATCAGCACGGCGATGGTCTCCCCGAACGCCCGGGAAATGCCGAGTCCCATGGCCGAGATGATGCCCGGGAAAGCTTTGCGGAGAAGCACCGAGCGGATGGCGATCCAGTTGCTCACGCCCAGCGAAAGGGTCGATTCATACAGCTCGGCGGGGATGGTCTGAAAGATATCGATCAGGATGTTGAGGATAAAGGGGATGATCATCACCGCCAGCACCAGGGCCCCTGCCAGGATGCAGTAACCCGAGGTTTCCGCCCCGAACAGGGGGGCCAGGTGATCAGCTATGAAAGGGACGATGACAATCACCCCCCAAACCCCGTAGATCACCGACGGGATCCCCGCCAGGATATCGATGGCCGGCTGCATGATCTTTGTGACCCGCGGGTGGGCGTAATAAGTGAGGTGGAGCGCCGACAACAGGCAGATGGGGCCGGCGATCAGCAGGGCCAGGAAGGTGACCCAGAGCGAACTGATGATGAAGGATGAAAAACCGAACTGGCCCGAGAGGGGCTTCCAGGCCACCGAACCCAGCAGATTTCCCAGGGAATGGCCGGACAGGAGCGTGGAGGATTTCCAGCCCAGACCTGCCCCGATGATCAGGGGCGTCAGCAGGATCACAACGGTCCACAGGAACATCCAGTTCCGGTTCAGCCGGTCCCTGAACAACCTGCCCATCCTCAGCTTTCCCATCCTCAGTCAGCCAGCTTGGCGAGCTCTTTTTCGATCTTCTCCTGAGAAAGGCTTACATAGCCCGCCTCAGCCAGGTAAATCTGTCCGTCGGTGAGGATCCAGCTGATAAAGCGGGTCACCACTTCCCGGCCGGGTTTCCCGCGGGACACGAAGTACAGTTCCCGCGCCGGAGGCGAAGGATAGACACCCGTTTTGATGGCGCTGACCAGGCTGTCCAGGCACTGGTAAAAATCTTCATCCTCCGAAATATCTCCGCTGCCGTCCAGATCAAGGGGCAGCACATCCAGGTTCTTGTATTTGTTCCTGGTCCGGATATCATAGACGTAGGCCATGTTGTTGTAGCCGATCGAATACGGCTCGCTCCGGATCGCATCGGCAACCCCCGGGTCACCGAAGATGCCCAGCCCCAGCAGGTCCTCCTGGTTCACACCCAGGTATGCCGCCCACATGGCCGCAGCCCCGCATGCATCGGACCGGGTCAGGACCATGATTTCCTGTGAAGAGGGAATATCCAGCAGTTCTCCCCAGGTATGCACCTTTCCGCTTACATAGAGGTCCATTAGTTTTTCGCGGGTAACCCCTGTGTGCTTCATCTCGGGCAGCAGCGGATTGGCCGCGTTGACCGTGGGCAATACGGCATCCTTGGTCAGGGCGATGTACCAGGCTCCCTTTTTCACCTCCTCGGGTGAAACTTCGCGGGAAAACATGCCCAGATCCACCATGCCCGAAAGGGCATCGGCCATCCCCTTTCCGGCCCCGCCGGCCGAAATGTCGATCTGCACATCCGGGTAGAGTTTCTGAAACTCCTCCGCCCATTTCACAGTGATGGGATAGAGCGCAAAGGCTCCGGAAATACTGATGTTGCCCGAAAGTCCTCCCGCACCGGCCTTGGGCTTCCGGTTCGAAAAATTACAGGCGGTGCCCGCGATGAGGATCAGGGCAGTCAGGGTAACGCAAAGTTTTTTCATGGGATAGATTTTATGGGAGCCAAATTAGGGTGTACCGGGACAGCGGGGAACAGTCTATATACGTAAAATGGAGCATACGTATGCTCTCCCGGGGATGGGTATAAAGACGTAGCGGAGGTTCAGAGTTCGATGATCCCGCACTGGATGGCGTACATCACCAGCCCGGCCGTATTTTTCGAGCCGGTTTTCATCAGCAGGTTCTCCCTGTGCTTGTCCACGGTCCTCTTGCTGAGGAAAAGGGTGTCGGCGATCTCCTTGTTGGACAATCCTTTGCAGATGTGCAGCAGGACCTCTGCCTCTCTTTCCGAGAGCCCGCCCTGCACCGGGGACTTCTTTTGCCCTTTGAGGTTCGACACCAGCGACGCAACGATCTCCTGGGAGAAATAGTTCCGGCCCTCCACCACATTCAACATGGCATTTTCGACCTCTGCGATGCTCGAGTTTTTCAGGATAAATCCCTTTACACCTGCCTGGATCATCTTGGTGTAATACTCCTCCTCCCCGAACATGGAAAGGGCGATGATCCGGAGCTCCGGAGCTTTTTCCAGGGCTGCCATGGTGGTTTCAATCCCGTTCAGGCCCGGCATCTCAATATCCATGAAAACCACATCGGGGAGCTCCGTTTCAAGGGCTTCCAGGAATTCGGTGCCTCCGGAGGCCATCTTTACCTCTCCCACAACAGAGAGGTTGGAAAGCAGGAGCTTCAGCCCTTCCCTGAACAGCTGGTGGTCATCCACCAGGAAAACGGAGATCCTATCCATGGGTCCCCGTGGTTAATCCGACGCTGATGCAGACTCCCTGGTTGGGCTGACTGACCACCTTGAGGGTGCCGTTGATGGATTTGATGCGCGACTGCATGTTGGGGTAGCCCATGCCGGCTTCCATGTGCATGACCTCTTCCGCATTGAAGCCTTTCCCGTTGTCATAATAGTCCAGGGTCAGCCGGTCCCCCTCAACATACAGGTCGATGTTGACCTCGGTGGCCCCTGCATGGGTGATGGTATTGTTCACCAGTTCGCAGACCACCCGGTAGAGCACCACCTCTGTGTTGGGGTCAAACCGGGTCTCCTCCATGTTGGAGTTCACCTTGAAGGAGAGGGCGTTGGGGAAGGCAATCCGGTCGAGGAATGCTTTGATGGCTTTGACCAGCCCGAAATGATCCAGCATATGGGGACTGAGATTGTTGGAGATCTCCTTGATGGTAACAATCGATTCGTCGATCAGTTTGCCGGTATTGTCCAGGATCTTCCGGTTGGCCGGGCCGGCGTCCCCGGGATCCAGCGCCGATACCGCCATCTTGATGGAAGAGAGCAGGGGGCCCAGTCCGTCGTGCAGCTCCTTGGCAAACTTCTGTCTTTCATCCTCCTCTGTATTGATGATGGCCGAAAGCACCTTTCCCTCATTTTCCCTTTTCAGGATGTCGATCCTTTTCTGCAGGTTGAAGATCCGTTTGATGAAGGCCAGTCCCACCACGATGAGCACCGAAATCCCAACCGCCAGCCATGAACTGAACAGGCTCTCCACGATCCTGGAATCGGAATGAAGCACGGCCACCAGCTCGATCAGCCGGCGTACGGCCATCAGCAGGAATGCCAGTGAGATCAGTACCCATGAGAAATTATAGCGGGTATGCCTGATCAGGCTGATGGCGATAATGGCCGCTGCGAACTGGAAAAGTACAGCGAGGATAAGGGCAATAATGATGTACATGGCCGGGGTGTATAAAGCAAAAGTAAGGGAAATTCAGCATGAAATGCAAATCTGATCCCTGTACTGTTTATGGTTTACCCGGAATTACAGATCATGCAGAGTCCTTTACTCTGCAATGATCACATCATCCTGGCCCTCTCCTTTTTCCGTTTTCCCGTTCATTTTGGCCTCATACTTCTGCCTCCATTTGCTTTTCGGATAATCGTCATTGCACCGCTGCCTGCGGCTGTAAGAAGACTTGTCGCCATGGCCCCCGCCGATCCCCGAGAAGAGGATCTTGGAAAGGATCAGCAAACCGAGGGTCTGCCAGTAACCCAGGACCGGGCCGTGAAACAGCTCCGGCACCAGCCAGTTCCAGAGCCACATCACCACAAAGGTGAACGCGAATACCCCGGCTATACCCAGCAATCCAAAGCCTGCATATTTAAAAGCATTTCTTGTTTTCATAACTGTTTGTTTTTATGTTTATTTTTCTGTCATCTGTGTGTATAACTCCCTGAGTTGTTCCCTGAGGTATGTTACCGCATACCGCTTCCGGGAAAGCAGGGTATTGATCCCCACGCCGGTAAGCGCCGAGATCTCTTTAAAGCTCATTTCTTCAAATTCATTCATGACAAATACATCCCGCTGTTCTTCAGGCAGTCGGTCCAGGCATGCCCCGATGGTCTCCCATATCACGCCACGCATGTACTCATCTTCCGCAGAATGGGTAAGCGATGGAAGGATATCCTCCAGGAGCAGGGGAGCGCCATCGTCATCGCCGGTTCTCACCATCATGCCGGAGAGCCGCTCCGGCTTCTTTTTCTTCAGGTGATCCGTGATCTTGTTGCGCGCCACCGAAAAGAGCCACGAAGTGACGGAGGCCAGTGAGCGTATGTCGTTGAACCCAACGGTCATCTGGTAATAGACATCCTGCAGGATATCGCGGGCATCCTCCTCGCTGCGGACCCTGCTGCGGATAAAGCCCAGCAGCCTGCCCTGCTCCCGTTTCACCAGGTCATCCATGTATATGCGATCTGCGGCTGTCATCAAGGGTGAATGTATCTCTTTTACTCCTGTAGACGATCCAGGTGAGAATATATTCTTTTCCTGTTCACAATTCTGTCAAATTACACATAAAAAGAGCGCGGTTTCCTGCAATTGTTTCTGAATATCTGCGTATTATTAAATATGAAAATCTACAGCATCAGCAGATTCGCCTTCTGGGGGATCTGCCTGCTCATCCTGCTCCTTCCCGTTTCCAGGCACTGGAGATTGCTTTCATTGGGCGGGAAAGCCACCGGGACCGTGCAGGAATATACGCTGATTGTCCACCAGCCCGGGATGGGTGAAAAGACCCTCCATTACGCCAACCGGGTAAGCTTTCACACGGGCGACAGCGCCTGCGCCACCCACGGGCCGCTGGACTATGAGATGGCCCCCGGAAGGAGTGTCGCTGTCCGCTACAATCCGGAGAATCCGTCCGATTGCTGCCTGCTTACCTTTGCCGCCTTCTACCTCCACAGCTATACCACGCTGTCCATTTGCCTGCTGATCCTCTGGGGGGCCTTCTACCTCTCCTTCAATTATTACCGGAAGAGCCCGCGAAAGGGGAGCCGGACCCCGGCCCGCGCTCCCTATGGCCGGCGTCATTCCCGGTTAAATCCTTAGCCTGACAAAGATCCGAAATCCGATAGATTCCCTAACCATTTAATATCCAAAAGACCATGAAAAACACCCTGCCCAAAACCCTTGCCCTCACCCTCCTGTTCCTGCTCCTGCCGCGGCTTCACAGCCAGGACACCCTGCTGTGCATGGGGGGCTACTGGACAGAAGATGAGGCCAACCTCAGGATGAAGGAATTTGCCACCCACTGGCACGACCGGGCAAGCTGGGAAAGCAGGGCCGCGATCATCCGGGAGGGGATCATCCACGGCATGGGGCTGGACCGAATGCCGGAGATCCGGGGGGACTTCCATCCCCTCATCCACGGTCTGCGCGAGATGGACGGGTACACGGTTGAAAACATCGCCATTGAGAGCTTCCCCGGGTTCTACATCACCGGGAACCTGTACCGGCCTTTGCAACCCAAAGAGAAAAACCCCGCCGTTCTCTGTCCCCACGGTCATGCAGCGGACAAGCGCTTCACGGAAGATGTGCAAAAGCGGAGTGCGGCGCTGGCCCGCATGGGGGCCATCGTGTTTGCCTACGACATGGTGGGTTATGGCGAATCGAAACAGGTGGAGCACAAAATGCCCGTCGCCCTGCTGCTGCAGACCTGGAACAGCCGCCGGGTGCTGGAGTACCTTCTTTCCAGGGGTGATGTGGACCCGGAGCGGATCGGCATGACGGGCGGATCGGGGGGCGGGACGCAGACCTTTATGCTGGCTGCCATCGACGGGCGGATCAAAGTATCGGTCCCGGTGGTCCAGGTATCGGCCCACTTTTTCGGGGGCTGCGTTTGTGAAAGCGGGATGCCCGTTCACCGGAGCGCGTTTCACCAGACCAACAACGTGGAGATCGCCGCCCTCTGTGCGCCCCGGCCCATGCTGCTGATTTCCGACGGGGCGGACTGGACCCGCAACACGCCGCGGATCGAGTATCCCTATATTCAGCGTGTATATGCCCTGTATGATGCCGAGCACCGGGTGGAGAACGTTCACCTGCCCGCCGAAAAGCACGATTACGGCTATTCCAAAAGGGCAGCGGCCTATAACTTCCTGGCCTTCCACCTGCAGCTGGATATCGATGCCCTGCCCTATGACAATGGCTTCCGGGAGGATTTCGTTACCGTGCTGGAACCTGAAGCATTGAAGGTGTTCGATGCCGGGCACCCCTTCCCCGCCACTGCACTGTCGGGCAACCGGGCGGTGATGGACTACCTGGATACCGGTCACTGAACCGCCCGGTGCTTTTTATTTTCTCACTTTCCTGGGAAAGGGCGGCCGGACGGGGTCTGGTTGCGGATGGGCCTCCATCTGCTCCAGGGCAATCTCAATGGCCTTCTCC
Organism: Bacteroidota bacterium; assembly: GCA_043797815.1. Taxonomy (GTDB): domain Bacteria; phylum Bacteroidota; class Bacteroidia; order Bacteroidales. Next base: position 34,373 of record JAZDPG010000127.1, on the reverse strand, counting down.
AGCTGGGGATCGTGCCCGCTGATCACCAAGGCAGGTTCCTGTTCCACCTCCACATCGGGGGCTACGCCCACGTTCTCCACCACAAATCCGCCATCCTCTGTCCAGATGGCCACATTGGGGGCGGTAATCCCGCCGCCGTCCATCAGTTCCGGAAACCCGAGCACCCCCACCAGTCCGCCCCAGGTGCGTTTCCCCACCAGGGTTCCCACCCCGAATTTCCTGAACATCCAGGGCAGCATGTCGCCGCCCGAACCGGCTGTTTCGTCGATGATCATCACCTTGGGCCCCTGGATGGAGGCATTGGGTGTTTTCAGGTCCCTGCCGTAGCGCATGTTCCAGTGGGCCTGGTAGCGGCGCATCAGGATATCGATGTAATAATCGGCCAGCAGTCCGCCCCCGTTGTACCGCTCATCGATGATGATGGCTTTCTTGTCGGCCTGCGGAAAGAAATAGCGCTTGAAGTATTCATGTCCCAGTTCTGCCGTGTTGGGCACATAGACATAGGCCACCTGTCCGCCCGTGGCTTCGTGCACCCGCTTCAGGTTGCCCTCCACCCAGTCGCGGTTCCGGAGCTCTCCCTCGTCATCCACGGGCACCACCCGGATCACCCTGGACCCTGTGCCGTCGGCATGGGGACCCACGGTAAGCTCCACAATCTTTCCGGCGGTATTCTCAAAAGGCCTGTACAGGTTCCGCGTGGCTTTCAGATCAACGCCGTTTACGGCAAGCAGGAATTCTCCCGCTTTGACGTTCAGCCCTGGCTCGGTGAGGGGTGAGCGGAGCTTCGGGTTCCAGTTCAGCCCCTCATACACCTTGTCGATCCGGTAGCGGTTGTCCGCCACCGAAAAATCGGCACCCAGCAATCCGCCCCCCACATGCCCGGTGCCGGTAAGGTCATCGCCCCCTCCTCCCCGGTGGTGACCCACGGAGAGCTCGCTGCACATCCAGCCGATCACCCTGTTCAGGTCGGCCCGGCAGGCCAGGTCGGGCAGGAACTGTGCATATTTCTCTTTCATGGCAGGCCAGTCGGCTCCATGCATTGAGGGATCGTAAAAGTAGTCGCGGTTGATCCGCCACGCTTCATTGAAGATCTGGGGCCACTCGGCCGGCGGATCGGTCTTCACTTCCAGGCTTTCCCCCCTGATGATCCCTTTGTCTGCCGGGGGCTTTACGCCTGCATCGGAAATTCCGAACTGCTCTCCCTTGCGGTAGAGCATCTTCTTGCCGTCGGCCGACAGCTCATAGCCATCCATTTCGGCCACCTCTTCGTCCTTTCGCTCCTTCAGGTCATATTTCCGCAGGGTACGTTTCCCGTTCCCGTCCCTGAGATAAAGGATCTCATTCTCTTTGGCACATCCCAGCCCGCTCAGGCCGGCAGCCTCCACCGGGATGTCAATGATCCTGTTCCGGATCCCCTCCAGATCGATGGTCAGGGTCTTCCCTTCCTCTGCACCCGCATCCTTCTTCCCCTTGTCTTTCTTGCTCTTTGCGGATGTCTGATCGTCCTGTCCTGTATCATCCGCTTCGCTTTCCGCGGACTTTCCCTTCTCCTCATCGCTCTCTTTGGCCAGGGGAGAAAGGGTATCCTTTTGCAGGGTAGCCAGGTAGATGTTCCGTGTCATCTCCATGTCTGCAGTGCTCTGGTCGAACCAGTTGACGACCGGACCGGCATCGGTGGAGGCGAAGAAGTAGAGGTATTTTCCTCCCCTGTCGAAAACGGGTTCACCGGCGTCACTGAGCCCGTCGGTCACCGCAAAGGATTTTTGCTGCTCCACCGAATAGAGAAAGACCTGTTGGAAATAGGTTCCGCTTACCCGTGTATAGGCGACCCATTTGGAATCGGACGACCAGTCGCCGAAGAGATTGCGGAGATCGCCCGGGGCATAGAGCTCGTCGGAGTCTATTTTCCTGCTGACCCCCGAGGCCACATCCGCCAGATAAAGATTCCTTCCGTTGTCCACATAGCAGATCATCCTGCTGTCGGGCGACCACCGCGGGAAGCCGTAAAAACCGGTTCCCCTGAGGTGAATGACCCGTGCCTCCCCTTTGCCGTCCTGGGGCAGGATCTGCAGTTCGTACTCCCCGGATGCATCCGAGAAACAGGCGATGCTTTTCCCGTCGGGCGACCAGGAAGGAAATTTCTCGTGTGCCCCGGGTGTCTGGGTCAGGTTCCGCGGATCGCCTTTGTCCGCCGGTACGGTCATGATATCGCCCCGGAAATCGAATACCGCCCGGGCTCCCGACGGGGATATGTGTGCACTCCGGATGTACTGCCCGCCTTTGACATACCTGGGCCTCAGTTCCAGTAGATCGGCCGCGATCCCCACGGCCAGCCTGGCGCTTTCCCTGCTTCCCGTATCAAAGGTATGCAGGGTTCCGGCCTGTTCATAGATAATAGCCGGCCCGTGGTTCGAAGCCGAGATAATGGGAAAATCCCTGTGCTGCGTGAGCTGTTCAATCGCTTTGGACGACGTATCGTAGGAGAACAAATTGAATTCACCGTTCCGGTCGCTCAGAAACCAAAGCTTCTCCCCGATCCACATGGGATGCACGTCGTTGCACCCGCCCTCCGGCTTGGGGATCACCTCCACCGAATGGTCGTCAAAAGAGAAGAGCCACAGCGTGGAGATTCTTCCTCCCCGGTAGTTCTTCCACTGGGTAAAGGCATCGCTGAGCGGTGTATAGGCCATGCGTTTCCCGTCGGGCGAATAACAGGCGTGGTAGGCATTCGGGATCTCCAGCCGCGTGGGAAATCCGCCTCCCACGGGAATGGTAAACAGCTGCATGTACCGGTTGGTGTGCACCGAGCGCTGGGAGAGGAACAAGACCTTTTTTCCATCCACGGTAAAACCATTGCACAGGTCCCGGCCCGGGTGCCAGGTAAGCCTGCCGGGGGTTCCTCCTTCCACCGGGACCACATAGACATCATTGTTTCCGTCGTATTCGGCGCTGAATGCGATGAGTTTCCCGTCGGGAGAGAAGAAGGGCCTGGATTCCACCCCTTCATCCACGGTAAGCCTGCGTGGATAGCTGCCGTCCCTGTTTGCAACCCACAGGTCGTTGGCATAGATAAATGCAATGTGGCTGTCACTGATGGCCGGCTGGGCCAGCAAGCGGGTGTCGGCGGGGTCGATCCCCGCAAGGCCGGATGCAAAACAGAGCAATCCGGTACAACCTATTAAAATCAGTTGAAAGGATCTCATGACGGAGGGTTTTGGTAATTAGCACTCAAATTAATCAATAGTTTTCGAACTTCTGCAAATATGTGTAGTTTAGCATTCATGCAACGGAAATTCACCGGCTTCTTCCTGGGTGCTGCCGCTTTCCTGGCCATCTTCCTTCTTGGGGACCTGGAACCGGGCAAGCCCGAAGTAACGGCCACCATGGCCGTGGCAGCCCTGATGGCCATCTGGTGGGTGACCGAGACCATTCCCCTGGCCATTACTGCGCTGGTTCCGCTGGTGCTGTTCCCGGCCCTGGGGGTGCTGGACGGGAAAGCCGTATCGGAGGTGTACATGAACCACATCATCTTTGTCTACGTGGGCGGCTTCATGATGGCCCTGGCCATGGAGCGCTGGAACCTGCACAAACGGATTGCCCTGAAACTCCTGGTACTGATCGGGGTCAGCCCGGGCCGGATCCTGGTGGGCTTTATGGCCACCTCCGCCTTTCTCTCCATGTGGATCTCCAACACGGCCACCACCATGATGATGATTCCCATTGTGGTTTCCATTGTCTCCAGCCTGGAGGAGAACCTGAGCGGCAAATCCATTTCCAGGTATGCCACCGGCCTCTTCCTGGCCATTGCCTACAGCGCTTCCATCGGGGGCATGTCCACCCTGGTGGGATCACCCACCAACCTGGTATGCCCCAGGATCCTGACCATGCTCTATCCCGGGGCACCGGACATCTCCTTTTTGGACTGGATGCTGTTTGCACTTCCCATCACGCTGGTGATGCTGGTGGCCGTCTGGCTGGTTGTTTATACCCTGTTCCGCCCCGGGGAAAAATGGCCGGACCTGGACCGCTCGCACTTTAAAACAGCCTATCGGAAACTGGGGAAGGCCGGCTACGAGGAGAAGGTCGTTTTTATCCTCTTCCTGGTCCTCGCCTTTTTGTGGATTACCCGGGCCGGCATCTCCTTCAACAGTTTCTCCATACCCGGGTGGGCCAGGCTCTTCAAAACGCCTTCCTACATCAACGACGGCACCGTGGCCATTTTTATCTCCATTGTCCTCTTTGTGGTACCTTCCCGCAAGCGGAAAGGGGAAAGGATCATGGACTGGCCCACGGCCCACCGGATCCCCTGGAACATTGTCCTGCTGTTCGGGGGCGGATTTGCACTGGCCCTGGGATTCCAGTCCTCGGGCCTTGCCGTCTGGTTCGGCGAGCAGCTGCTCTGGACCAGGGGGGTCCATCCCTACCTGATTCTCCTGGCCGTGGTGACCCTCATGTCGTTTCTCACGGAGCTCACCTCCAATGTGGCCTCCACCCAGATGCTGCTGCCTGTGTTTGCCAGCCTGGCCCTGAGCAGCGGGAACAATCCCCTGCTGATCATGATCCCTGCCACACTGGCCTCATCCCTGGCCTTCATGCTGCCCACGGCCACCCCGCCCAATGCCATTGTCTTCGGCAGCAACCGGATCCAGATCTCCACCATGGTCCGGACCGGTTTTATCCTGAACATGATCGGGGTCCTGGTGGTGTTGCTTTTCACCTGGCTGCTGGGCGGGTCCGTGCTGGGGATTGAACTGGGTGTTGTTCCACAATGGGTAAGTGGGAAATAGTAAAGGGGTTGGGGGTTTGTGGGGTTGTGGGATTGTGGGGTTGTGGGCTTGGGTTAGTGTGAAAGGGCAACAAAAGAAAAAAGAAAAAGATGAGACTTCGGAGACTTATTGCGATCGTTACGGCCTTTGCCCTTGCCATGGGATTCCTGGAGGCTGCCGTAGTGGTTTACATGCGGGAGATTCTTTACCCCGGCGGATTCAGCTTCCCGCTGGCACCGGTCCCCGTTCACCTGGCATGGACGGAGCTGTTCCGGGAGGTGGCCACCCTGGTCATGCTGCTTACCGTCGGGATGATGGCAGCAAAAAAATTCAGCGCCCGCTTCGCGTGGTTCATCTACAGCTTTGCCGTCTGGGATATCTTCTATTACGTTTTCCTGAAGCTCATCCTCGGATGGCCCGGATCGCTGCTCACCTGGGATGTGCTTTTTTTGATCCCCACCACCTGGACCGGTCCGGTACTCTCGCCCGTGTTGGTTTCCCTTACCATGATCCTGCTGGCCATGACCATCCTGGTCTGTGAGGAGCGCGGAAAGGATACCCGTATCCGCCGGATGGAATGGATCGGACTGATCGCCGGTTCGTTTGTACTGATCTTCGGTTTTGTTTTTGACTATTCGCAGTACATGCTGGAACATTTCTCCCTGTTGGGAATGCTGCAGGTAAAGAACCCGGAGGTGCTTGAGGTGGCCACAGGGTACATTCCCCGGAGCTTTCCCTGGTGGATCTTCGGGACGGGTGAGGCGCTTATCCTTTTCACCATCCTGATGTACAAAAAACGGATTGCAGTTTAGGCCAATTTCAGGTAAATTACGGGCCTGTAATACATCGTTAAATATATCTTTTTCCCATGACCGATCTTCAATGGAGCCGGCTTCTGGAGGTGGTGGATGGTAAAATCCTCACCCCTGCCCCTGTTGGTTTTATCATAGACTCCCCCTGGCTTCCCAACTGGTACGGCATATCCTTGCTGGACTACTTTACCAGCGACCAATTGTGGCTGGAGGCCAACCTGAAGGCCATCGAAACCTTTCCGGAGGTCATGTTCCTGCCCGGATTCTGGTCCGAATACGGCATGTGCAGCGAGCCCTCCGCCTTCGGGGCCAGGGCCTCCTTTCCCTTTAATGAATTCCCCCATGCCTTCCCCTTTATCCATTCACCGGAACAGATCAAAGAGATTCCTGTTCCCAACCCGGTGAAGGACGGGCTGGGACCCCTGGTACTGAACCGGCTGAAGCTGAACGAAAAAAAGATCAACGACGCCGGTCACCGGATCCGGTTCTCGGTGTCGCGCGGACCCCTGAACATCGCCTCCTATCTGATGGGCACCACCGGATTCCTGCTGGCCATGATGACCAACCCCGATGAGGTGCACCTGCTCATCCGCAGGATCACCGCTTACCTGAAAGCCTTCCATGACCACCAGGCCGCCATGTTCCCCTCCACCGGGGGCATCCTGATGCTGGATGACATCATCGGGTTTATCAGCCGGGAGCAGTTTGTAGAGTTTGGCCTCCCCTATTTCAAAGAGCTCTTTGACAGGGACCTGGCCATCAAATTCCTCCACAACGATGCCCCCTGCATGGAGTCGGTGGAATTTCTGCCGGAAATGGGGGTGAACCTGTTCAACATGGGCTTTGAAGTGGACCTCAACGAGCTGAAACAGCTGACCTCAAACAGGGTCACCATGCTGGGGAATATCCCCCCCCGGGATGTGCTGGCAAGGGGAAGCGAAGAGGAGATCGCCCAGGTTGTAAAAAAGCAGATGGACCGGCTCAAAGAACCCTCCCGGGTAATCCTGTCCTGTGGCGGCGGGATGCCCCCCGGCGTAAGCACCGCCCAGCTGAACGCCTTCATCCACACCGTCAAAACCCACTAACCCACTAACCCACTAACCCAATAACCCAATAACCCAATAACCCACTAACCAAATAACCCAATAACATAAACCCTTAACCCCTTAACCCCCCATAAACCCTTAACCCCCCATAAACCCTTAACCCCCCAAACCCTTAACCCCCTAAACCCACAAACCCTTTCCCCATGAAACCCCTTCTGATTTCAATTTCCGTCCTCATGATCATCTCTTCCTGTACCGGGAACAGGGAGCCCCTGAGCCTTCAAACAGGCGATGACTCCACCACCATCTATGCGGGTAACAGGCCCCTGGTCAGCTATGTCCACAGCGAAACGCCTGCTCCGGAGGGACAAAATCCGCTCTACAGGCGCTCCGCCTACATCCACCCGCTCCGGTCTCCGGGAGGGGAGGTGCTCACCAGGATCCAGCCCCCGGACCATCTGCACCACTATGGCATCTGGAATCCGTGGACCCGTACCCATTTCGGTACCGACACAGTGGATTTCTGGAACCTGGCCGACGGTCAGGGGACCGTCCGGTTTAAGGAATACACGGAGTCACACCAGCAAGCCTCCGGGGCCGGATTCACGGCTGCCCAGGAGCACATCTGGTTCAAGGGCGACGGATCGGAAGGCGTGGCCATGAATGAGCTTTTCGAAGTTGAGGTCCATGACAGCAGGGAAAAGAGCTACCTGGTCGATCTGAGCTCCACCCTGAGCACCCCCCTGGAGAGCGGAATCACCCTGGAAGCTTACAGGTACGGGGGCGGGATCGGGTTCAGGGCCACCGAAAAATGGCATACCAGCAACAGCACGGTCCTCACCTCGGAAGGAAAAACACGGGCAGATGCGGATGGCACCCAGGCCCGCTGGGCCATCATTGAAGGAGAGACATCTGTTCCCGAAGGCCGGTCCGGGATCCTGTTTTTGAGTCACCCCCAAAACCAGGCCCACCCGGAGCCCATGCGTGTGTGGCCGGCGGACCAGTACGACGGGCAATCCAATGTGTTCTTCGAATTCTGCCCCATCAGGCACCGGGAGTGGGTCCTTGAACCGGGCCAATCCTATACCCTGAGATACCGCCTTGTCGTTTTCGACGGAACCATGGATGCGGAAACCGCCGAAATGTACTGGAAGGAGTGGTCGGTGGAATAAAGGCCGCCCGGGGCTAAGCGTTCAGGACCTTGTCCAGTGCGGTGATCACCAGTGCCACATTTTCAGGCCTGCTGTTGAATCCCATCAATCCGATACGCCACACTTTTCCGGCCAGTTCACCCAGGCCGTTTCCGATCTCGATGTTGTATTCCTCAAGCAGGGCATCGCTCACCTGTCTGGCATCCACCTCCTCGGGTACGGTAACGGTGATCAGGCTCGGAAGGCGGATCTCATCCGGTGCATTGGGCTCCAGCCCGATGCTTCTGATTCCTTCCACCAGCAAATCTGCATTCCGCTGGTGCCGTTCCCACCTTTCCTTCAGGCCTTCCTGCTCCACCAGACGCAGGGCCTCATACAGGCCATAGTTCATGTTGATGGGCGCGGTGTGGTGGTAGCTGCGCTCCCTGCCCCAGTATTTGCTGAGCAGGGACATATCCAGGTACCAGTTCTTCACCTGTGTTTTCCTGGCCTCTAACTTTTCGAGGGCGCGGACTCCGAAAGTAAGGGGTGCGATTCCCGGGGGACAACTCAGGCACTTCTGGCTTCCCGCATAGGCCGCATCGATTTTCCAGTCATCGATAAACAGCGGCACGCCACCCATGCTGGTCACCGTATCCACCAGCAACAGGCAGTTGTTTTTCCTGCACAGCTCGCCAACGCCTTCCAGGGGCTGCCTGACCCCTGTGGATGTCTCCGCATGAACCAGCGCCAGGATCGCCGGTTTGTGTGTCCTGACTGCTTCTGTTATCTCTTTCAGTGAAAACACCTCTCCCCAGGGCCTGTTGATCCGGACAACCTCTGCCCCATACCGCCCGGCCATATCGGCCATCCGCAACCCGAAATAGCCCTTTACCCCTACCAGCACCTTGTCACCCGGCTCAACCAGGTTGGCAAAACAGGCCTCCATGGCAGCACTGCCTGTTCCGCTGACCGGGATACACATCCTGTTATCGGTCTGCCATACATAACGGATCAACTCCTGGTTCCGGTTCATGATCTCCAGGAATTCGGGATCAAGGTGGCCGAGGAGCCGCATGCCCATGGCCTGCAGTACCCGGGGATGGGCATTGGAAGGTCCCGGCCCCAGCAAAAGCCTGGGTGGAACATCAAGTTGCTGGAATGAATATTTGTGTGTATCTGAAACGCTCGTTTTCATGGTTTGGATGTTCAAAGTGACTGGTCAAAGGTTCTATAAAATTAATAATTCCGGTCACTCTTTTGGAGGGATCAGCAGATTTTGGTAGTTTTCATCCATGCAACGAAGAAGCTTCATTCGAAAGACAGCAGCCACAGCTGCGGGGGCCATCATCGTACCCACCATCGTGCCTTCCCATGTGTTTGGGAAAAGTGCTCCCGGCAACAAAATCCGGATCGGGCAGATCGGGTTCGGCCGCATTGCCATGACCCACGACCTTCCCGAAACCCTGAAACATGACATGGCCATCGGGGTGGCGGTGGCCGATGTGGACATCCGCCGGGCGGAGCTGGGCAAAAAATGGATCGAGAACTTCTATGCCGAACAAAAAGGCAGGCCCGGGTATACGGATGTGGCGGTGTACCAGGATTACAGGGAGATGCTCCAGGACAAAAGCATCGATGCGGTGATCATCTCCACGCCCGACCACTGGCATGCCCAGCCGGCCATGGAGGCTGCCCTGGCCGGCAAGGACATCTACCTGCAGAAACCGGCATCCCTGACCATTGCGGAAGGCCGCCTGATGAGTGACATCGTCCACCGTACGGGCCGCATCTTCCAGCAGGGAAGCCAGCAGCGGGGCACCTCCCCCTGGCCCCAGTTCCACAGGGCCTGCGAACTGGTGCGCAACGGCCGCATCGGGGAGTTAAAGCGCATTGAAATCGGACTGCCGGGAGATCCTCCGGGTGAGGAAGAAGCACCCATGCCCGTTCCGGAGAACCTGGATTATGAAATGTGGCTGGGTTCGACCCCATACCGGTACTACACGGAAAAAAGGGTTCATCCCCAGGCAGACTTTGACCGCCCGGGATGGCTGCGGTGCGAACAGTTCGGTGCGGGAATGATCACCGGATGGGGTGCCCACCACCTGGACACGGCCCACTGGGCCATGGGTACCGAATACACCGGTCCGGTAGAGATCGAAGCAGAGGCTTCCTTCCCCGCCTCGGGACTCTGGGATGTCCACGGGGATTTCCATGTGTATGCCAAATATGCCAACGGGGTGAACATGGAGGTCAGCGGAACCTTTCCCAACGGCGTTAAGTTCGAAGGGACCGAAGGCTGGATCTTTGTTTCCCGGGGCGCTGTGGCGGTCACCTCCTCCGACCCCTCCAGACCGGATGGGGAACTGAAGGCACTGGATGCCAGCAGTCAGAAGATCCTTGATTCGGTCATCGGGCCGGATGACATCCACCTCTACAAGGCTCCCGAGCAGCACGAGGACTGGCTCCGAGCCATCCTTTCAGGGAAAGAACCGGTGGCACCGGCCGAAGTGGGGCACCGCTCCTGCTCGGCCTGCCTGGTGAGCCACATCGCCATGAAGCTGCCCGGCAAACTCTACTGGGATCCCGCGCGTGAAAGGTTCCTTGACAACGATGCGGCCAATGCCATGGTGAGCCGTCCCCAGCGCTATCCCTACGGAACCGGGTACCTGTTGTAAGCAATCCCGTGAACATAGCCCGTACAATGATCATACACAAAGTCATGAAAATACCAAACACCCTTGTTGCCCTGGCCCTCGTGGTCTTGTTCACTTCCTGTGGAACTGAGACCAAAAAAGCCAGGCATAAAAACAAGCCGCAAACAGCCACGCCCATGTTCAATGCCCTAGAAGGAAAAGTCAGGCTCGTGAACCTGGATCCGGGCCATTTCCACGCCAGCCTGGTCCAGAAAACCATGTACGACAATGTGGATCCGGTGGTGTATGTGTATGCCCCGGGCGGACCGGAGGTGGAGAGCTACCTGGCCAGCATCGGGGATTACAATGCCAGGGATGAGAATCCCACGGCCTGGGTGGAAAAGGTTTACACGGGGGAAGACTTCCTGGAAAAGATGCTGGAAGAGAAGCCGGGCAACGTGGTGGTGGTTTCGGGAAACAATGCCAAAAAAACCGAATACATCCTCCGTTCCGTGCAGGCGGGCATCAACGTACTGGCCGACAAACCCATGGTGATCTCCCCCGCTGCCTTCCCCATGCTGGAGGAGGCATTCGAGACCGCCAGGGAAAAGGGTGTGCTGCTCTATGATATCATGACCGAGCGACACGAGATCACCACCATGCTCCAGAAAGCCCTGTCGCAGATCCCTGAGGTCTTTGGCTCCCTGCAGAAAGGCACTTCTGAAGAACCGGCCATTACCAAGGAGAGTGTCCACCACTTCTCCAAGACCGTGTCGGGCAAAGCACTGATCCGCCCCCCCTGGTTCTTCGATGTGGACCAGCAGGGCGAAGGCATTGTGGATGTGACCACCCACCTGGTGGACCTGGTGCAGTGGGAGGCCTTCCCCGGTGTTACCCTGGAGAAAAAGGATGTGGAGATTGTGTCCGCCAGGCGGTGGACCACCGGCCTGACCCCGGCCATGTTCGAAAAGGTCACGGGACTGGACGCTTACCCGGATTACCTGGACAAGGATCTGGAGGGCGATCTGCTGAGGGTTTACAGCAACGGGGAGATCAACTATACGCTGAAAGGCATTCATGCCCGGGTTTCCGTGATCTGGAACTTCGAGGCCCCGGCGGGGACCGGCGATACCCATTATTCGGTTATGCGGGGCACCCTGTGCAGCCTGGTGATCCGCCAGGGGGAAAAGGAAGGGTACAAGCCCATGCTTTACATCGAACAGGTCACGGATGTTGATCCCGCATCCTTTGAAAAGGCCCTTCAGGAGGCCGTCGGTCAGAAGCTGTCCCAGACCTGGCCCGGCCTGGCCCTGCACAAACTGGCCCCCGGCCTCTGGATCCTGGGGATTCCCGATTCCTACAAGGTGGGGCATGAGGCCCACTTCGGCCAGGTCACCGAAAAGTACCTGGGCTACCTGCAAAGCGGGACCATCCCCTCCTGGGAGATCCCCAACATGATCGTGAAGTACTACACCACCACCGAAGGGATGAAAAAGGCCATGGAATAGGGTGGATTTTTTTCACAGGGCCCGAAACGAAATCTGTCCCAAATTGAATCAAAGCTCCTGGCAGCTTGGACAAAAGTATATGGCACCTCCCAGGTATGCCTCTTTCACAATTTGATGGCCGCAATTCGGGCAGGGATGATTGATCGTGTTTTTTGAAAGTATGCTTGCGTAGCCACCCATGTGTCCGAAGAAATCCTTTTCGGTATCACGTCCTCCGCCTGTGGTCATTTTATCCAGGGTGACTTTCAGGCTATGAAACAATTCCGATTTCTGAAAATCGGACAGGGTAGATTTCTTTCTTTTGGGATGAAGGCCTGCCTGAAATAAAATATCCTGCAAAACCCCATTGCCAAGTCCGGGAATACGCTGTTCAGTTGCCAGCAGAGCCTTCATCGAAAGGTCCTTTGTAACACCTTTGAAAATATTTTCAAAATACAATGCATCAAAAGCATCATCCAGTGGAGAAATACTGTTCAGGCTGCCCTGGTAATACGGATTGTCGAATGTTCCCTGATAAACCCATATTCCGCCGTACATCGCCACTGTAAAAGCCAAAAAACTGCCATCATCAAATTCCAGTAGCAACTGGTGTTTTTCCGGATGTTGCTCACCGGATGAATAGTATCTCATATGGGTCCCGTCTCCAATTGTGATACATATTTTCTCATCGCAATAAAGGTCAACAAACATTCCATGACCTTTTGTTGATTGCACCTCTCTTCCTGTCAGCAGGTTCGGATATTCTGCAGGATCTCCACTATAGAATGCAAATTTATGGGGACTCGTGGCTGTAATAACTTTTGTTATCCTTTTACCTGTCAGAGTATTACCAGCCTGAACGCTGATTGTTTTCGATTCAGGGATTTCCAGCATGATTCTATAGTTTTATTTTGAATCGTTCAGAAGCAGATACAACACGGCATCGCCGGTTTCAAAGGGCGGGTTCACCAAAATCTGCGTTCCTCCCTCAACCCCCTCCCCTGGGATTGATTCCCCGCTTTCGGGATCAAACCATTCCGTGCTATAATACCCGGGGAAACCGGTGAGGTCAATGGTTGTTTCCCGTTTTTCGGGCAGATATACCAGGTACTCTTTCCCTTTGTTCGCCAGACAATAAGTGGAGGAGGCCAGTCCGGGTTCCGGGATCATGTGGATGAGGTCCATTTTTTGGGCAAACCGGAGGGTATGGCCCAGGCTCTTTCGCACGGGTTCAATCCAGGCCGGATCGTAGGAATTGCTCAATACCCTGCCGTCATAGGGATCCATGAACAATGTATTGTGGCCGCGCAGAAAGCTTTTCCAGACCCATTGCCGGTTTCCCCCGATCCCCCAGAGGTGGTCCGTATCGCTGACGATGATTTTCGAGCCGTCTCCTGCCGGAGGGTCATCCCGGTAACCGCCTTCATGGTTTGGAGAGATCCAGTCGGCCGGACTGTCAAACAGGCTTTGATTGCTCCCGTCCTTGTACTGAAAGGTCATCCCGGCCGGATGTTGCTTTGGCAGCGAACGCTCCAGCGCTTTAATGAAGTTGATCATATGGTACTGCCATTCAGTGGATTCAGGGTGATTTTCATTGGAGATCTCATACAAAACATTGTCGAATTCATTCACCGTTTCGACCACTTCCCGGACATAGGCTTCCTGAATGGCGGTAATTTCACTGTTCCCAAGGGTATGGATTTCAACACCGCTGCCATCCTGGTTTGCATCCCCGTTGATCCCGTTGATGTTGTTGTCCGGGTGGAAAGGGTGGTTTTCAAACGCGCCGGGGGAAAACTGAAGTCCCCAGCCTTCAAATAACATGACGGATACGTAGATACCGCTGTCGGAAGCGAGTTTTACACGCTCTTCCATGCGCTTAAAATAGGCCGGATCAAACTTTTTCAGGTCAAACCTGGGTTTGCCATCCAGGGCCTTGCCCGGACCGGTGCGGGCCCAGCAATGGGGACTGACACCCAGGATGTGCGCCTGCTCTTCCCAGTTTCCCCGGGTATCCCAGTTCATCAGCTCCCAGGTCCACAAGCGCATAAAATTGTGATCATACCCTTTCATCCAGTGGATATAGGCTGCATAATCAAACGAGCCGGAAGTCCCGGCTGTTTCCATGTCAACCAGGTTGTTCCAGGTGTGTGAACCCGTCAGGTAGATGGCCCTGCCACTGTTGTCCGTAAAATACCTTGGGTTGATTTCACTTACACGCAAGGGGCCGGGCGCCGTCCCGGAAGGAGCCTGGCAAGCCTGGATAAGGATTGAAAAAAACAACCCAAAGAAATGGGGGCAATAGCGCAATCCGGATCGTTTCATGGCCATTTTGTTTTGGAACCAATACTTTTACCCGTGAAATTAATAAAATAAACTATTTTAGTATCTCACTCCAATCAGCTGCCTTAATGAAAAATACAACGGCCCCCGCCCTGGCCGCCCTGCTGGCCCTGCTGGCACTCAGTTGCACCAACAACATGGAACCGCCGGTTCCCGCCCCTTTCCAGGACCTGGATACCATCTGCACCAACGACTGGTGGAACCGCGCCCCCAATCCCATTCACGATGTAAAGGTCGATCGCGACCGGGTGGTGGCTTTCGGCATGTACACGGTCATGAACAACACCCTGAAGCTGAGTGCCCAGCTGTATCCCCTGTATCCGGATGAAACGCGCGAGGTTCGGCTGGAGGTTGAAAAGGATGGCCGCTGGGTGGAGACCGGCCGTGAAAAGGTGAACGACCTGGGCTGGTCGGCCCTTTTCCGCATCGGTAACTGGGATGCCACCCGGGATGTTGCCTACAGGCTCAGGCACGGAAGGAAAGCCGTGTACGAGGGCCTGATCCGGAGGGATCCGGCGGAAAAGGAGGAGATCGTGCTGGCAGCGTTTTCCTGCAGCAGCAACAAGGACCGGGGCGACAGGGAGAGCTATGTCCGGAACATCGCTTACCTGGATCCCGACCTGGTCTTTTTTGCAGGAGACCAGTCCTATGACCACACCGAACACACGGCCTCCTGGCTCCTTTTTGGTTCGCAGTTCGGGGAGATCTGGCGCACCCGCCCCTGCATCTCCATTCCCGATGACCACGACATCGGTCAGGGAAACCTCTGGGGCGAGGCCGGAAAGGTAGCCACAACCCGGGGATCGGATGACGGCGGATATACCTACCACCCCGAATATGTGAAGATGGTGGAGCGGTGCCAGACCGCCAACCTGCCCGATCCCTTTGATCCCACCCCCATCCTTCAGGGTATCGGGGTTTACTATACCCGCCTGGTGGTGGGCGAGGTGGATTTTGCCATTGTCGAGGACCGGAAATTCAAATCAGGCCCCAACGGGAAGGTACCCCAGCAGGGGCCCCGTCCCGACCATATCTATGATCCCGGCTACGACCCGGCCTCGGTCGACCTGCCCGGGCTGGTGCTCCTGGGGGAACGGCAGCTGGAGTTCCTGGACCAGTGGGCCGGCTGGAAGGAGGGGGTAAAAATGAAAGCGGTGCTGTCCCAGACCGGCTTCTGCGGAGCGGCGCACCTGCACGGGAACAAGGAAAACCGGCTGCTGGCCGACCTGGACTGCAACGGCTGGCCGCAAACCGGAAGGAACAAGGCTTTGAGGGCCATCAAAAAAGCCAGCGCAGTGCATATCGCAGGCGACCAGCACCTGCCCACCATCGTTCAGCACGGTATCGATACCTTCGGCGACGGGCCCTGGGCCTTTGTTGTCCCGGCCAGTGTGAACACCTATTACAAGCGTTGGTGGTGGCCCCTGGATGAGCAGCCCGGGGCGAACCACGATCCCGGGAATCCGCTGCCGTGGACAGGCGATTACCTCGACGGACTGGGAAACCGGATCACCATGCAGGCCTACGCCAACCCGGAAAACCCTTCGGAAGGAGGAGGGTTCGGGCTGATCCGCTTCAACAAACCCGCAGGGGAGGTCACCTTCGAGTGCTGGCCCAGGGATGTCTTTGTCCTTGAAAAAGGCGCCCGGCAATTCACCGGCTGGCCCTTTACCGTAAAACCCTGACCCTTTTATTCAAATGATCAGAAATCACACCGCTGACATCTGCAGCCGCACGTTCGATGCACACAAGCACCTATACAACTCCAAGGAGCTACCGATGAAGAAATCTGGACGATTGAAATTGACTTATAAAACTCACAAGGCATTTAAGAACCCGGCCCCTCGCCGGGTTTCCCTTTTATGCGTGGTGTAAGATGTTCAAATGGCTGAAGAACATAAACCATATTGATGTAGTAATCCTGTGGGTCACCCTGATTCACAATATCAATTTTTATTATATCCTTTACTGATTGAAACTCCATATTTACTTCAGCCACGGCCATATCCTTCTGGGAGGGATAGATACAGCCAACAAAAGATTTTACAGGATGATTGGTATTATCGCTTTTTACCCGGAATCCTACATGCTGATTCGACAAAAAACCCGTTGGGATAATTTGGTAAATGTTACTCTATTTGGTAACTTTTATTAACTTTGTAGCGAATGAGAATCATTAAAGAAAAAACACTCTCTGATTACTGCAAGTTAGGCAGGTATAAACCGGCAGAAGAATCTTTAAAAGCCTGGGTTTATGAAGTAAGATACTCGATGTGGGCCAACGCGAATGAACTGAAATCAAAATACAGGAATGCCAGCGTATTAAATTCTAAACGAGTAGTGTTCAATATCAAAGGCAATGATTATCGGCTCATCGTTGATATTGAATACAAACTGAAGATTGTATTTATTGTGTGGTTCGGCACCCATGCGGAGTATGATAAAACAGATACTAAAACGGTAAGTTATGAGAACGAAGATATTAAAGACAGAACAGGAGTATAATGAGGCTTGCGAAAGGATCTACTACCTGATGCATAGCTCGGAAACTGCTATTGAACCTGACAGCCCAGAAGGGGAAGAGATAGAGCTTTTGTCCCTGCTGGTTGAAAAATATGAATCGGAATATCATCCCTTGAATGCTCCGGATCCCATAGAGGCGATTAAGTTCAGAATGGAACAAATGAACTTAAGGCAGGCGGATATCGCTCCACTGTTTGGAGGAAAAACCAGGGTGTCAGAGGTGCTGCACCGAAGAAGGCCATTAACCCTGAAAATGATCACTTTGTTGAACCGCTATCTTGGAATCCCCTTGGAATCTTTGGTTTCCGGGAATAAGGAAATAAAGCTGGAAGATGAAAAAAGGGAGAAGCTCTTAAATATATCTTCCATCCAGGAATACTTAAAGGGCGGCCGGGCAGCAATGATTTAAGCCACACTCCCTTCCTTATATAGTGTCGAAAACTTCGTCAGAGTCAGCAAGCACCTATACAACTCCAAGGAACTCCAGGATGAATTGTTAAGCTCTGTAAAACTCGACTGGTATGACTACGGAACCAGGTTCTATGACCCGGCTCCGGTCTGCTTCCGCGCCCTGGAAGGTGTCCTTTTATACCAGCTGGTTTGTGAGAACCTGGGCGGCAAATGGATTGGTCTGGGCCAGTTCCTTGTAATTCCAGGGTTCTGAGATACATGCATGGCACCAGTGGCCCCCCTTGAGCACTGCATGGGGCGTCATTTCGAAGTCGTGCCCCCGGCTGCATTTCCACTGGATTTTTTCATGCATCTCCCCGCTCCAGGTTTCAGCCGCCAATGCCCCGCCCCGGAAGTGAGCCGCCTTCTGCAAATCAGAAATATCCAGTACCGGCTTCGACTCGTCAAACCCGTGGTCGAGCCTCCGGTGGGCCTGGTTGTGATCCAGTGAGGGCATGGGATCATCCCAGCCACCAATGGATTGCTGCGCCTCGCGTGATCCAAAAAATGCCTCAATCTTACCCGTCTCCCCCTTTTCCAGCCAGTGAAGGGTGCCCTCGGGCTGACGGGCCAGTTTTTTCAGCTGTCCAAAGGTGATTTTCTGCACCACCCGCCTGAAGGGCGGCACATGTTTGCAGAGCCACGCAGTTAATTTCAGGGACCCGGGAAGCTTCCTCCACACCTCCCTGTAATAATCTTCCTGGGTCTGGCCCCCGTCCCAGTGGTGCAGGTACCGGTTCAGCACGCCCGAATCCTCGAAATACACCATGTGGAAATTCTTCAGTGCAAACCAGTTCCGCTCCATGACTTTCCGGTATTCCATTCCCAGCATGCCGTAGATCCTGTCCAGGAATTCCAGAAAAGTGGTCCGGCAGGCCGGTCCGCCCGAAATGTTGTAATACCCGCCCCAGAAATCCGAATCAGGGGGTATATCCAGGCAGCTGACCAGCAAGCGCCCGGAATCCCTTGCGGTAATGTTCTCCATGAACGAGTTCACAGGCTGGTGGAACATGATGGGGTCCATCAGTCCAAAGAGGCCGGGGATCATGATAAAGGTTTGCCGGAGGGAGACCCGGTGCCTGATGCGGGATTGCATGACAGCCAGTTCGCCGCTGATCTTTGAAAGAGCATAATGGTCATACACACTGGGGATGATGGGATCACCCGTTCTGGCCACATGCACATCGGGCAGCCTGTCGCCGTATTCGGCCACCGATCCGATGCAGACCATCCTGATGTGGTCCGGGTCCTGCGTTTCAATGGCCTCAACAATGCTTTTGGTTCCCAGGTGGTTCACCTTGCGGGCCATCTCCGGATCCCGGTCTGCCGCAGGTGAGATCAGGGCCATGGGATGAAGGCAGATATCAATGCCCCTGCAGGCTTCATTCACATCCTCCCTGCTTTGCACATCCCCCCATACAACCTTCAAACCGTTTCCCCGGGCAGTGCCGGCACCCTTAAAGGTCCGGATACCTGCCTCCTTCTCATATTTGCTGAACTGCCGCTTGTTTTTTGCCAAGGGCCGCAAAAGCAGCACCAGGTCGTACCTGTCCCGCTTTTCCCAGAGCAATTGAAAGGCTTCGAATCCCATGGATCCCGACGCCCCCGTCAACAATACAGTCTCTTTTCCCATTACCTATTACCCATTACCATTATCCCCTAAACCAATAACTTAATAACCCAAACCCTCAATAACACAATAACACATTACCCAATATCCATTTCCTATTTCAGTCCCAGCTCTTTTCCCTGTTCCAGCAGGGCGATGGATTCATCCACTCTTTTTTTTATCGTCCCGGGCCTTTTGGCGTAGTTGATCCAGATGTTGTACTGCTTCTGACACCTGCTGCTGAGGCCGAAATAGTGATCCCTGGCCACCGGGTTCGACTGAAAGGCAAGGAGAAGGGCACCGGGCAGCGAGTCATCCACCTGCGGGATCTGAATCCCTTTGTCCCACATACCATTTTGCCTGGCTGCTTCAATGGTTTTAAAGCCCGGTGGTTTCATCCTTCCCTCCCCGATAAGACGCTCCACGCTCTTTTTGTTGACCTCCGACCAGGTGCTGCCGGGTTTGCGGGGGGTGAATTTTCGCATATACTCCCGCTCATCGATCTTCTTCAGCAGGCTGTCCACCCAGCCGTAGCAGAGTGCCTCATCCAGTGCCATGGGGTAATCAAGGGGCACAGCCCCGGCCCCCTTCTTCAGGAACACCAGCCATACCACCTTTTCCCTGTCATGGTTCTGCTCCAGCCACCGGGTCCACCCGTCGATGCCTGATACACGGAGCTGCTTTGCTTGGTCTGCTTTACTCATCGCTTAAACCTTTACGGATGTGAAAATGCTTCAGTGCCATGCGGGTCACCAGCTGGATCCAGATCCATCCGTTGCCCACGAGGATCATCAGCCACATAAGGATGGAGGTGAAGGAGGTGCCGCTATGGGCGCTTGTCATGGAAGGCAGGGTGGCAATGATGGCTGCTCCGAATCCCATTGTAATGCCCGCCACCAGAAGGATCATGTACTCCCTGGTGATCAGTATCCGGATCATTTTCTTCCCGTATCCCACGGCCATCAGAAGAGCGATCTCCCTGCGCCTTTCGAGGAGGCTCCGGGAGAGTACCACCACCAGGCCGAAGGTGCCTACCAGCAGTCCGAGGGCACCCATCACCATAAAGATGGAGAGATAGGTGTTGGTCACCGAGTTAAATTCGGCCAGCCGCTCCGATGCCAGCTGCATGTCCCAGCCCAGGTCGCGGAACACACTGCCCAGTTCAGCACTGATAAGGGCCGTATCGGAAGGTTCCCCTTCCACCAGGAACACCTGCGTGCCGCTGCTCCCCGGGAACTGTTCAAGAAACCTCTCATTGGCAATGATCACATTTCCCTGGAACAGGGAGGGTGCCAGTCCGCCGACCAGCAGGAGGTCCATGGAGCCGCCGCTTGCATTGGTGTAGTGCAGGGTATCCCCCACGCTTAAACCCAGTCCCCACTTGATCACTGTCTCATCGGCTACGGCCGGAATGAGCCCCCCGGGCAGTTCCCGGAGCAAGGAGGCCCATGGGTTCTGCTCATCCAGGTATGCGGTACGGGTCACAAAGGAAAACCGGTTTTCCAGCTGAAGCGGGTCCACCCCCAGCACCTGCGGATTCACGATCTTATTCAGGTTCAGACAGCTGGCATCATCTCCGCCGGCTTTGCGCATCTGGACAAAGGTAGTCTCCCCTTCCAGCCCTGTTTCGTACCTCACCTCCGGGTTGTTGAGCTGTTGCAGCACGGGAATGGTGGATTCGGCATAGTACAAAAAACCGCCGGTACCGCTGCCGGGATCCCCGGAATTGGAAAAGAGGTCCTTCCGGTTGCTGCCTGTGGAGATCACCAGGAAGGCCCCGATGGCAAAGAGGATCACAATGCTCATGCTCCGGGTCCTGTTCCGGGTGGCGTTCTTCCAGCTCAGGAGCTTCAGGTCAAACCGCTCTCCGGAAGGTTTCTGTTTCAGAGCCAGGAACCAGAATACGGCAAAGACCGATCCCGCCAGCAACAATCCACCCGCTGAAAAAAACACGGGTACATTCACCAGCTCGAGGCTGACCAGCTGGGATCCGATCAGGATGAGCGCAGCTGCAAAGCTTGCCACGGAAACAGCGCCGGCCAGAGGTCGTGATCGCAGTTTACGCGGTTTTCCATGGTCAACATGGTTCGTCCGTTCCACCCGTCTGCTACCTTCCCTTTGAGCGACCTCCTCTTTGCCGGTTTTCCTGTGGCGGCTGACCAGGCGCCGCAGCTTTTTGTTCAGGGGAAACCACAGGGCCAGCACGGCGATCGCCAGGGTGACGATCCACCCGGCAGCCAGCGTGGCGGCACGGATATCCACATGCATCATCTCGGTGCGGACCACATCCTTCCATACGCCGTTGAGGGCCCGGAATACCAGTGCGTTATACCCCACTGCCAGGGCCAGGCCTGCCAGTGTACCGGCCACGGACACCATCAGTGCTTCCAGGAAGATGATCCCCCGTATCTTCCTTACGGGGATCCCCAGGACCACCAGGGTGCCCAGCTGTTCCTCCCTGCTCTCCAGGTTCAGCAGGAAAAGCAGGACCGTTAACAGGATGCCTGCAAGCAAAAGGAAGAAGCTGAGCCCTGCGAACAGCTGGCTGAAATCCACCCCGCTCCCTGCAGCTTCAGCTCCCTTCTGCCTGGTGGGTTCAATGGTAAACCCGGTCATGGAAGGCTCAATTTGCTTCATGATGGCCGCCTCAAGCGCCGGGGGATCATCCGCCCGGTACCTGAATGCCGTATAGGTGCCGAAGCGGTTGTGCCATAACTCCTTCCCCCTGTCCACCGAGATAAATGCCTTGGGAATCCCGCCATACCGGTCCCAGTAATCCTCATCCTTGTCCCTGATGGCCTCCAGGGCAATGGGCACCCCCGTATCCCAGTCCCGGCAATTTCCGGCATCGGACAGGCCCGGCAGGCCGGGCATCAGGTTCCTGTCTCCGAACCTGCCTTCCATTGGAACAACAGCCTTGATGATGAACCGGGCGGAGACCTGGTTCAGCTCACGGAGCGGTCCCACCTCAAAATAGGCCATCTCCAGGCTGTCCCCTGCCCCCACACCCAGGTCCTCAGCCAGCCAGGTATTGATGATGATCTCACCGGGCCTGAGCCAGCTGCCTGGAAGGGTGGAAACAAAGGAATAGGGCGTGCTTTTGCCGGCAGCGGAGAGGGAGTTTACAAAATAGGTCACGATCCCCTCCCCTTCAGGGGAAATAGCTGAAAGGACATTGGACAGGGGTTCGTCGATAAAGACCCTCCGGCTGCTTACCTCCACCACGTGAGATTCCTCCAGCAGGGAGAACTCCAAACCTGCATCGGCTGCCGAAAACCGTTCATCCACCACCCCCGCGATCCCTTCACTGTCCCATGAGGAACCCGCACTGAACAACATCACATTGGCCCGCCCTTCAAAATCCATCAGTCCCTGCAGCCTCGCCTGGGATATAAAAACATTGAAGGGTGCTGTCTGGGATACTTTCAGGTTGAAACGCCCCAGCTGCTCCTCTCCGGCAATCCCTCCCACGCTTGCCCTGAGGGTAACCAGGTTTCCGGCATCCGATACGAAGGGTGCATTCAGGGGTATCAGGCTGGCCTTCTCAATTCTCAGCAGGATTTCGTCCCCCGGTCCCACATTCAGGCGCCTGGCCAGATTGGTACTCAGAAAGATGGTATCACCCGACAACCCTTTGTAAAAATCACCCGTTCCTGCCAGGGTGTCAAAGGCAGCATCGACCCCCATCACCTGGATGTGGTTGACCCGGATCTGACCGCCGCCGGAGGTGGCACTGCCCTCCTGCAGCAAAATTGTGGAAACCGGAACCTGCAGCTGCTCCCTTACCCCTTCTGCCAGTGATGTGGTGAAGTAGCGGTCTCCCGCTTTCATCACATGGGTCACATGTCCCAGACGCTGCTCCACGATCAAATTCAGGCTGTATTTCACCGAATCGCCCACCATCATGGCACCGGTAATAACCGCTCCACTGACGGCAATCCCCACTGCCAGCAGCAGGTTTTTCTTCCGGTAATAGGTAAGACTGCTGAATATAAGCCGGCCCGCTTTCAAATCATCTGCAATTTGCCGTTTCTGAGCTCCAGGGTCTTTCCCATCCTGCCGGCCAGGGCGGCCGAGTGGGTGACCACCATGAGTGTAAGCCCGTCCTCCCTGTTCAGCTCCAGAAGCAATTCGGCCATGGCACCCACATTGTCCCGGTCGAGCGCACCGGTGGGCTCATCGGCCAGCAACAGGGAGGGTGAATTGATCATGGCCCTGACCACGGCAGCCCGCTGGCACTCTCCCCCTGAGAGCTTTGCAGGAAGCTTGTCGCGGTATTCCCAGATCCCGACCCGTTTCATCAGCTCTTCGGCACGGAGGGATTTCTCACTCCGGCGGGATGCGTCCGTCAGCGTGGGAACCAGCACATTCTCCATGAGGGTGCACTGGGGCAGCAAATGGTGGAACTGGAATACAAAACCGATCTGCTTGTTCCGGAAATGATCCATCTCCCGGGGAGACAATCCGGTGATCTCCTGCCCGTTGAACACCACCGAACCCCGGTCGGGATGATCCATGCCCCCGATGATGTTCAGCAGGGTGGTTTTACCCGAGCCGGAGGGCCCCAGGATGGCGATACTTTCCCCCTGCTCCACCTCCAGGGAAAGGTCCTCCAGAACCCGGCGGTGGGAAGGATCACCCGGATTTCCGAATCCTTTGGTAATGTTCTTCAGAGATAAAAGCATGTTGCGTGTTTTTAGTGTTTTTCCGCAGGCCCCGCTTTCAGCAGCCTGATGGCATTTTCATACACAGCGACCATCTGCGTTGCCTGTATATCGATATGGAAATGCCTTTTCACCCCCTCTGCCCCTTGTTTGCTCAGCCGGTCCAGCTGACCCGGGTCACTCAGCAGTCCTTCCAGGGATCCGGCCAGTGCTTCAGGGGTGTTGGACGGGTAGACCACACCGCCGCCCGTGAGACCAATTATTTCAGGGAATGCCCCCAGGGCGGGTTGCACCACAGGTACGCCCGATACCATGCATTCAAGCAGGTAGATCCCGAATGCCTCTCCGTTGCGGACCGGGACCGATACCATGGTTACTTTATCCAGAAACGCCCTCAATCCTTCCTCTTCAAAATCCTCATGAAAATCGACCTGGTCCATGACCCCGTGTTCCCTGAGCTTCAGTCTGATGTCGTGAAGGTACTTCCGGTCATCACCGGTAGAACCGCCGGTGAGCACAAGGCCCACATCTTCAAAGCCCTTTTTCCTCTTCAGGATCAGGAATGCATCCACCAGGATGTCCATCCCGTTCTCGTGGCACATGCGGGAGACAAAGCCGATGTTCCGGCCCTTCTCCGACACCGCTTTGAACCGGTAACCGGCCGGATCGACCCCGATATGCACGGTCTGAAGCTTCTCCTGTGCAAGGTCCATCTTCTGTTTCATGACCTCCGAATAGTAATTGCTTACCGGTATGAATGCGCTTACAGCTTCGGCTTTCCTGGCCATCAGTTTCCAGACACTCTCCCTGGCCGAAGGTTTCATGACATCCACCCACACATCTTCGTCCTGCAGGGAACAGATCACCGGCACATGGAGCCTGCAGGACAATTGCTGGGCCAGACCAAGCAGGAGCGCATTGGAGAGGTGGATCACATCGGGATTGCAGTTCTCCACAATCCAGTCCACCATCCTGTCCAGCTCCTCCTTTTGCTGTCCCTCTTCCCCCAGTAGCATGGAAACGGTCATCTCCTCGAGGCCTTTGGCCCTGGTAGAGCCTGCAAAACGCGAGGCCAGTTTGAGCATGGGTTTGGAATTCAGTGCCCTGTCCACCCACCCCGGTGCCTTCCTGAAAAGGGGAAAGAGCTGCTTCAGGTAGATGCTGACAGCCCCGTAAAAAACAGGGATCTCCCTGCTCAGATCGTGCTCGTCGGCAAACAGGGGAAGGTACATGGGCAGCTTCACCACCTGGTGGTCCGACTTGCGGAGCGCCTCTACGTACTTTGAATCCCGCAGGCAATTCCCGCAATAAAAACTTCCCCCCGATCCGGGGATGATATGCATGATCCTCATTGGCTTATTTTTTACCAAAACAATACAATCTTCCATCCTCTCCGGCCACATAGATGCGTCCGCCGCTCACAGCCGGATTGCCATTGATGGCCGTTCCCAGTTCGTAGCTCCACACCTGTTTACCCGACCGTTTATCCATCAGGAACACATCCCCCCGCATGTTGGCCGCCAGCACACGGTTGCCAACCACCACCGGTGAAGCATCCACCCGGCTTCCCGTATCAACCTTCCAAACCAGTTTCCCGTTGGTTTTGTTCAGGCAGTACATGAACTTGTCCCGGTTCCCGATATAGACAAAATCCCCTTCGATGGCGGGCGAACCGATAAAAGGCAGGTTGGCCTCCTTGTTTTCGAACCTCCAGCTCACTTTCTTCTCCTTCAGGTTCACAGCCGAAAAACGGCCATCGTAGTCGCCCACGTAGGCATGGTCGCCATCGATGCAGGCCGAACTGGCCACGTAGGTGGAAATCTCAAGGCTGGCGTTCTCCTGGCCGTTGTCAGCCCTGACCATATGAAGATACCCGTCACACCCGCCGAACACGGCCATGCCCTTGTAGAGGGCACAGGTTCCGTTGATATAGTTGTAGGTTTCATACTTCCACAATCCCTCACCTGTTTTTGGATCGACGCCATGCAGGTAGTAGTCATAGCTTCCCACCATAAGCACGCTCTTTCCGCCTGCGCTGTAATGGGTGGGGGACCCCATAATCTGGTTATCCGTCCTGTAGGTCCACCTGATATTCCCTGTCTCCAGCTCAATGGCGAGCAGCGTGCCATCCAGGTTCCCCACATACACGACGTCTTCCACGATCAGTGCGGGAGCCTCGATGCCGTTTTCCATCACGATTTTCCATTTGAGGGTGCCATCGGTATTGATCCCGAATACCTTTCCGCTCACTGTACCCACCACCACCACGCCCCTGCATGCCACCGGGGCAGCCTTGATGCCATCCTGGGTATTGAAATTCCACAGCAGGGCCGGAGCCTCCGGCACGGCGGAACGGCTCACTCCGGTCAGCTGCGCATCGCCCCTGGAATTGCCCCAGCAAGCGGCCTCCTGGGCCCGGATCGCAGACCCGGCCCAGATCAGAAATAACAATATCCCATAAATTTTCAATTTCATATGGTTGGATTCAAATCCTTGTTTTCATGTACATATTTCCTTGAAAGGACCTTTTCAAGTGCCTTCTTATAATTCTTCATTCAAGGGCCATTAAATGAACCTTTGAGTGATTTTAATCCAGTTGTCAGATTCTTTTCCATATTAAAAATATTTGGCATCGAAAGCCAAAATTACACAGTAAAAATCAAACTACCCCTTTTCCCTTTTACCTTTTCGTTATGGCCCCGGTGGGGCAGCCTTCGGCCACCTCCAGGGCAGCTTTGCTGAGCCCGCTGGCCAGCGGTTCGCTGAAGGGGATATCCACCACCACTTCAAATCCCCTGCCTACAAAGGTCAGGCCAAAAGGTTCCATGTACTTTTCGGTAATCCGGACACAGATCCCGCATTTGATGCATTTGGAGGGTTCGTAGATCACCAGGTCGTGCCGGTCCACTTTCCTGCACAGCGCCCGCTGGTCGGACTTAAACCTTTTCTGGTCGGCACCGTACAGCCCGGAATAGTTGCGCAGGCTGCAATTTTCAAGGTCGCGGCAGTCGCAGTGCAGGCAACGGGCAGCTTCTTCCATGACCTGTGCTGCAGTTAACCCATTTGCCAATACCTCCGGTTCCAGGCGCGGTCCCGGTTTCGATTCTTTCAGATATTCTCCATGCTCGGCGGGAAGCAGTTTTCCGAAACGGGAACTGAACATGAATTTCTCCCCGCTTACAGCTTCACCGCGAAGGAACTGGTCCACGCTATAAGCCGCCTCCTTCCCCTGTCCCAGAGCCCGGATGGCCATGCGTGCCGGTTTCAGTGCACTTCCCACCACAAAGAGGTGGCTTGCTTCCACCCGGTAGGTGATCCCATCCGCTTCCACACCTTTGTCATGCATGGGAATCCCCCAATCTGCCACACCACTCTCCCCTTTGCCCGTTGCAATCACCACCGCATCACTATTGGCTGAAATTTCTTTGAAACTTTCTGCATCTACCGGGGTTCCGGTGTGAAACACCACGCCGGCCCGCCGGATCAGCTTGATCTCATCCTGCAGCACTTTCCCGGGAAGCAGCCCCGGATCCACCTCTTTGTTCAGGCTTCCTCCCGCTTTTTCATTGCGGTCCACCACCGTGCAGGCATGCCCTTTCAGGGCCAGGTGCCACGCTGCCGCCAGTCCCGCCGGTCCGGCTCCGATGATGGTAACCCGCTTTCCTGTGGCTTTCTTTGCCGGCGGTATCCAGGACTGATCCAGGCCCAGGTCCGCATCACCTGCGAATCGCTTCAGCAGGCAGATGGATACCGCCTGATCGATGGATTTCCTCCGGCAGGCGCCCTCGCAGGGTGCTGGACAGATCCGGCCCAGGATGGAAGGCAGGGCAATATCTCTTTTGACCACCTTCAGGGCCTCCCCAAATTCACCTTTGGCCAGCAGCCGGTTCATGAGCGGAATGTTCATGTGGGCCGGACAGGTAAGCTGGCACGGAGCCTCACAATCCCCCACATGCTCACTCAACAACAGCTCCAGGGATGTTTTTCTGGCTTCCAGAACCTCCTCATCCGCGCTGAGGATATCCATCCCCTCCTCCACCTCCAGGGAGCAGGATGGGATCAGCTTTCCGGATTTGCGGTCTTTGACCACGCAGACCATGCAGGATGTGAAATGCGCCTCCCCTTTCAGGTAGCACATGGAGGGTACGTCAGTGCCTGTCTCCCTGATCACCTCCATCAGCACAGCGCCACGCTTTGCTTCAACCTCCCTGTTATCGATCTTCAGTTTTACCATGGTTCCCTATCTGGTGATCACTGCATTTTCAGGGCAAACCTGTCTGCATCCGTCGCATTTGATGCACAGGGCATGGTCCACCTCATGCTTTTCGTGGGGCTTAAAAGCAATGGCTCCCACCGGACAATCCTGGGCGCAGAGGGTGCACCCGATACAATCATCGGTGATCTCATATTGAATAAGCTCCTTGCATTTTCCGGCAGGGCACTCCCCCCTGATGTGCGCCTCGTACTCATCCCTGAAATATTCAAGTGTGGAAAGAACGGGATTGGGTGCCGTACCGCACAGCGCGCACAGGCTCCCCTTTTTGGTCCACCGCGCCAGTTCCTCCAGCTTTTCCAGATCCTCTGTGGTCCCTTTCCCCGAAGTAATTTTCTCCAGGATCTCCAGCATTCTTTTGGTGCCGATGCGGCCAAAACTGCATTTTCCGCAGGCCTCGTTCTGGGTAAAGGTCAGAAAGTACCTGGCAATATCCACCATGCAGTCGGTATCATCCAGCACGACCAGTCCCCCGGAACCCATCATGGCACCTACCTCTTTCAGGGACTCGAAATCGATGGGCGTATCCGCTTTCCACGAGGGGACGCATCCCCCCGAGGGGCCCCCGATCTGTACTGCTTTGAAAGTGCGCCCGCCTGCAACACCTCCGCCGATCTCCTCCACCACCTCCCTGATGCTTATGCCCATGGGAACCTCGATGAGTCCCCCGCGCGCAACCTTGCCCGCCAGGGCGAACACTTTGGTGCCTCTTGAAGATTCGGTTCCGATCCGGTTGAATGCTGTGGCCCCGTTCTTCAGGATATAGGCGATCTGGGCAAAAGTTTCCGTATTGTTCACCAGGGTGGGCCGGCCCCACAATCCCTTCACAGCCGGAAAGGGCGGACGGACCCTGGGAAATCCCCTTTTCCCTTCAACGGATTCCATCAGTGCCGTCTCCTCCCCGCATACAAAAGCCCCCGCTCCCTGGTAGACGGAAAGATCAAAATCCAATCCGGTTCCCATGATATTCTTCCCCAGTATTCCCGCTTCCCTGCATACCTGCAACGCTTGCAACATGCGGGTTACTGCAAGGGGATACTCGGCGCGGATGTAAAGAATCCCCTCTCCGGCCCCCGTCGCGTAACCCGCAGCAACCAGTCCCTCGATGATCCGGTAGGGATAGGATTCAAGCAACATACGGTCCATGAAAGCACCCGGATCACCCTCATCCCCGTTGCAGATGATATATTTGATTTTGCCGGGGGCATCAGCCACCAGCTGCCATTTTCGTCCGGTGGGAAAACCCCCGCCTCCCCTGCCGCGGATGCCGCTCGCGGTGATCTCGCCGATCACCTGTTGCGGGGTCATCTCCTTCAGCACCCTTTCCAGACCCTTAAATCCATCCCGGCTCCTGTACTCCTCCAGATCGACGGGATTGATGATGCCCCTGAATTCGGTAGCCATGGGCACCTGTTTTCCAAGGAACGAGGAGACATGCTTCTCCCTCACATCCAGGGCATAGCGGTCCACACCCTGCCACCTGCTGTCATCGCGGATGGTATCCGCCACCTTCAGGAGTTTGCCCGATATCCTTTGGAGCAATCCCGCCGGCTGAAAGTGCTGCTCCAGGATCTGCTCCACATCGGCAGCCTTCACCTTCGAATAGAGAGTGGCTTCCCCTTCCCTGGGTACAATCTCCATCAGCGGTACCTGGTGGCACATCCCCACGCATCCCACATGCTTCAGTTTCACATTCAGTCCTTTCCTGTCAATGGTATCTTTCACCGCATCCCGGATCTCATCACTTCCGCTGGCCACGCAGCATGACCCCAGGCCAATCCGTATCTCTCCCTTTACCTCGCTGCCATCGGCATATTTGTATCTCCTTTTGCCCGGTTCATCTTTCTGTCTTTCAAAATCCTT
Organism: Bacteroidota bacterium; assembly: GCA_043797815.1. Classification (GTDB taxonomy): domain Bacteria; phylum Bacteroidota; class Bacteroidia; order Bacteroidales. The sequence goes on along the minus strand of JAZDPG010000127.1, from coordinate 4,771 downwards.
CAGCACGGAGGCCACGCTGGAGGTGCTCACATGCCCGTAGGTAACCTGATCGATCTGCACCACCGGTGCCAGGGTACAACATCCCAGGCAATTGACTTTTTCTATGGTATATAAGCCCGATCCGGTGGTATCTTCACCTTCGCCCAATCCAAGCTCCCGCTTCATGGAATCATATACCTGCCCTGCACCTTTTACATGACAGGCGGTTCCCACACACACTTTAATCAGGTGCTTCCCGGCCGGCGAGAACCGGAACTGGGAATAGAAACTGGCCACGCCCACAATCTGGCCGGGGGTAATCTCAGAAATTTCACACACCCTCCGCAGGGCCTCCTCCGGAAGGTAATTGTACCTTTTCTGTATGGCCTGCAGGATGGGGATCACCGAACGCTGCCCGGTCCCCAGCTCCTCCACGATCCCGTCTATATCCCTGATCTCAATCTCCATCTATCCAATCTATCTTCTTTCTTTTACTGTGCACTGAGCACTGAGCACTGAGTACTGAGCACTACTTTTCCATACAATACAAGTTCTTTGTCCCCCTGAGGTAGATCACCCCATCCGCAAACACTGGCAGGGTGAATCCGGGTTCTCCCAGCTTCGGTTCTGCAATCACCGTTCCCGTTCTGTCTGCTTTCAGGATGTGCATGGTCCCGCCCGTATCCATGACATACACCTTGCCCTCGGCGATCATGGGTGATGAATAAAAGCCCTTGCCGAACTCCTTTTCCCATATTTTGGTTCCGTTTTTGGTGTCATAGCAGGCCAGCACACCATAACTTGTGGCCACGTATAGCAATCCGTTCCAGGCCACCGGGCTTGCCACTTCTGCAAGATATTCATCATCCTCCCAGGTGATGGCTGCCCCGGATTTCGGCTCCATGGCTGCCAGGCGGGCATATTCGTTTGTGGCAAAGACCAGTCCGTCTTCATAGGCAACCGACGGCCCGACCTCTCCCATCATGGCCTCCACCTTCCACACCTCGGCACCGGTCTCCAGGTCATGGCCCGACACATAGGGATCGGCAGAGGTGACAATTTGGATTTTACCGCCCGCATCGATCAGGGCGGGAGAGGACCAGGCAATATGAACCGGCCGTTCCACATCCCAGATGGTTTCACCGGTAGCTGTGTTGAGCGCCAGCATCCGGCCCCCTGTATTGGTATCGTATTGCACCACCAGTTTGTTTTCCCAGACCTGCAGGGAGGATGAGTGGCCGTAGTGGTTGTTGGGTACGCCCAGGTTCCTTCCCCAGACCTTTTTACCTTCCAGGCTGAAGGCGATCACATCGCCGGTGGCAAAAATGGCATAGACCCGTTTCCCGTCTACTGCCATGGTAGGGGCAGCCAGGCCTGTATCATCGCTGACCCGGGGTGGCGAGGCGGGAGATCCCGGGATATCCTTTACTTCCTGTTCCCAGATCAGCTGACCCGTGTTGCGGTTGTAACAGGCAACCATCCGTGCGCTGGCGTCACCGCCCGACACAAAGAGTTTATCGCCCCATATCACCGGCGAATTGAATCCCGGTTTGGAGAGGGCCACTTTCCATTTCACGTGCTGGCCCGAAGGGCCATCCCAGCTTTCCGGTATGTTTTTGGAATAGGAAACTCCCAATCCCATGTACCCCCTGAAGGTGGCATGGTTTTTCTTGAAATCCTCCCTGTTGAATCCTGTGGTGGTTGCGGTTGCCGGTTTGTTGGCGGGAGCCGTTTCAACGGCTACGGTGGCCTGATCAGAGGAAACCGGTTGTCCGTCAGTTTCATTGGCGGTTGAGTCGGCCCGGGGCTCCTCCGCAGGAACAGCAGCCTCCTGGTGAAAAACATCGATCACCTCAATCCCTCCAGCCTCCGCAACAGGTGTCTCAACCGCTGCCATCTCATCAAATTCACTGAGATAGTCATTGCTCATGAATCCTGCCACAAGTGCAAATCCGAGAACAAGGCCTCCTGCAAGCAGAAGCCAGTACTGGGAATTGGCCCTCGCTTTCAGCAGCTCCTCGGTGCTCTCCTCCGGAAGAGGGATGCCGGCCCGGAGACCGGTATAAAATTTGAGGGATACAGCCATGACAATTCCCCCGATAAGCAACAACCAGGTTCCGGCCTTCACCTGCCATTTGCTGGTGAAATAAGCCTTGCGGGCCAGCAGGTCAAAACTGCGGATTTCCTCTTTGAGCTCTTCGTTGTTGGGCTCCTGGGAAAGACGGCTCACCAGTGCTTCGATGGTCTTGCTTTCCAGTGGCTCATGCTGTTTCATGTGCCAGAAATTGAGGATAAGCAGCAACGCCACCACAGCGCAGAAGATCCCGGAAACCAGGGCCGCCCTGTAAGAAACCTTTATTTTACTCTCTTGGTCCATATCTCTTTATTTACATCTTTTCCCGCACTGAGCACTGAGCACTGAGCACTGAGCACTGAGTACTGAGCACTGAGCACTGAGCACTGAGTACTGAGCACTGAGCACTGAGTACTAAGTACTGCTTTTATCCACCGGACAAAAGTCCATACACCTTCCACAGGAGAAGCAATCCCCCCTGTGGGGTTTATAATCCTCCCTGGTCCGGAACACCACCTGGTTCATCAGTGTAATCCCCAGGGCCAGCCCGATAAAAACGCCCAGTGCCCAAGCCCCTGTTTTGAATTTTTTCCTGGTTACTGATGCCTCTTGAACCAGTTGCTCGAAGGTTTTATCTGATTTAAGGAAAGCCTGGATATCCAGGTTCTCTTCATCCTCCCTCAACTCCGGATGGCTGATTATCAGCTCTGCCAGGTAGACATCCGGGTGTACCCTGCTCAGGTAAACATGCGATTTGGATCCGATCCAGCCGCCGGCCAGCGCAAGGGCGGGGATCAGTCCCACATAGAGGATAAACCTCCTCAGGTTCTTCCTGGTGACTCCGGGGGTCCGGTACTCCTTGTCCACCGGTACCTGGATGGCATCGAAGGGACATGAATCCTTGCACAGTTTGCATTTGATACAATCGCCCGGGGTAATGCTCAGGTGCCACCTGGAGAACTTTGACATCCATCCCAGCAACACGCCATAAGGGCAGAATACCCTGCAATAGGGGCGTGCATAAAACATCCCCAGCAAAAGGAAGGTGATGCCGAGGAAGATCATCAGGAAAGGCCCGTCCATCCTGAATATTCCCACAAAGGGATCGTAGCGGCAGATAATAAAATCACTTCCAGTGGCAGCCAGGAGTACCGCAAGCCCCAGGTAGATCACGGGAATAAAACCCAGGGTCTTCCTGATCCAGCTGGGAATGGAGACCGGGTTGATCACAAGCAGGTCCTGGATGACTCCCAGGGGACAGGCCGCCGCACAGAAGGTCCGTCCGAAGAAAAGGGCAAAAAGCAGGGGGAGCAGGAAAAAGAGCAGGGCTGCCAGTGAAATGGCATAGGTGGGATCAAAGATCGAAAGGGCCACATTCTGGATGGCCCCGATGGAGCAGATGCAGCCATCGCGGTAGAATCCGAAATAGATCAGGGAGAAGACAGAAAGCCAGAGCAATCCTTTCCTGGAACGTTTCCGGATGGCCAGCCAGGAAGCCAGCGAGAGGACTGCCAGCAAAACAAATACGTCAAAATACTCAAGAGCGATGGTCCTGGGTTCGGGCGTCGTGGGGCTTGGTTGCACATACCCCGAATCAAATTCAGGTTTCGGAAACCGCTGCTGGGAATGCACCTGGCTGCCGGCCAGAATGAAAAGCAGGAAAAAAACCAGGATGGGGATGGGTTTCATTTGAGTCATATCATCCTTCCTCCTCCCTGGTAAAGCCCCCTTTGATCATATAGGGTTGCGAAGCGGGAACCCTGCTGACAGCATCCGACGGACAGTTGGAGGCAATGGAACACTGGTTGCAGTTCAGACAGAGGTTGTGCCTGATCTGCAGTTGCAAGGATCCATTTCCGAATGCGGAACACCCTTTTACACACTTGCCGCAGCCGATACACAGTTCTTCGTCAATGATGTATTCAAAGTAGGGCTCCTCGATGAATTTCCGCTGGATGGCTGCGGTGGGACAGAGCTGGTTTTCCGCTCCGGTTTGCAGTTTGGCGCCGGGCTTGAAGTAACCCCCGCACAGATCGCAATAACCGCACAGGTCATAGGCATGGACGCATTTGACTGCCGATTCGGCCTTCACACACTCAGTGGCACAGCGCCCGCACTGGGTGCACTTGAAAGGATCGATCTGCCATACGTACTCCTTTCCGTCTTTTGAACGCGAGAGGGACAACGCTCCTGTTCCCACAACGGTAAGCCCGAGGGTCAGCCTCACCCCGTTGTTGATAAAAGTCCGCCTGTTGTATGCCTTATCCTTTGTCATTGAAACGCTCTTTTTCCGCAGCAGGAAGCCTGCAATCCTTAAGGATCCTGCAGTTCCTGCACGGTGATTTCAATCCACACTCCTTTTGCAGGGAGATCTGCTTCCTGGAAACCAGGATTCCTGCCACCAGGCCCATGGTTGCCAGAAGCCCTCCCCGGAACAGTCCATGTAGAAACTTTCTCCTATTCATCTTTTCCCGGTTCAAAAATCCTTACCGTATTGCGGTCAAAATCCAGTGCATACACTACCTGCTGCTCATCCACACAAACATCGGGTGCCTTGCCCTCTTCCCTGAAGAGTGAGGGAGATGCGACCACACTTTTAAGCCGGCCCGAGGGGTCATAAATCTTGATCCTCACAAGTCCTTTTTCACTGGTCACAAAGGAACCATCTTCCATCACTGCAATCCGGGCCGGATTACAGCATCCCAGGAATCCGTCTAT
>JAZDPG010000119.1:0-10303 GCA_043797815.1 Bacteroidota bacterium | reverse complement strand
GGGGCATAGGGCAGAAGAAAATACAGATCATCCAGGGGATGGCATTGGCATGAAAGACGCAGCGAATTGTCCGTTACAGGTTCTTTCAGTGTTACACACATGGCCATGGCTGCCCCGATGGTAAGGGTTACCATTCCCGGTACCAGGTTGCCTGCTCCAATAGCCCCGGCCGGATGGTCATAGGCGCCGGTAACACACAGGGTGGCAGCAGACAGACCGGTATCCCGGGCTGCCTGACGGGTTAAATTACCTACCGGTGAACCGGAGGGCATCAATTCCGGCAACCTGCTCACGGGAATATCCAGATAATCCAGCATCTCCTCCCACCAGACTTTCTTCCGGATATCAAAATACAAGGTATCCGAAGCCAGTGAATATTCAGTACAGTACCGGCCGGTGAGCCGGTACATCAGGTAATCCTCTACCAGTAAGTATTTTGACGTATTCCGGAAAATCTCAGGTTCCTGTTCACGGAACCATAAAATGCGGGTTGCGGGCCAAAGCGGAAGTACCTCAGGCTGACCGGTCACCTCCATAATCCGGTCAGGATCGAATTTTCCGTTTATCAGCTTTGATTCACCAACCGACCTGTTATCAAGCCAGACAATGGCCTTCCTGAGCGGTCTGCCTTTGTCATCAAGGCAGATCAGTGTTTCACCCTGACTGGAAATGGCCATACCAGCTATCTGGTCTGGCATCACTTTCGATTTCAGCAATAATTCCCGGATCACTTCGCAGGTGGTATCCCAGTATACTTCCGCATCCACCTCGCATCTATCCCCTTCACCTGAATCAAGGGAATATTCGGCCCCTGCAGCAGCTCTTACCTCTCCCGACTCACCCAGCATGAGTGCTTTGATGGAGGTTGTGCCGGCATCGATTCCTATCAGGTACCTCATTCCCTGTTGCGTTTGGGTTTCTATGAATCGGACAGGTTGAACTTTTGAACCGCTTCCGCAGGTGGTATGTTTTTTTTAACCACGTCACAGAGAGCGGCCTGAAAGTCATAGGGCCCGGGCACCTGGATGGCGTTGCGGCCAAAGACCACACCGCGGGCACCCTCATTGATCTCCCTGGAAGCCAGTTCAAGGGCCTGTAGCTGGGTGGGCGTTTTTTCTGCCCCCAGGCCCAGTATCGGGACCGGACAAGCCTGGGTTACCTTGCTGAAGTCATGTGTATGAAAGGTCTTGATCAGATCGCATCCCAGCTCCGACAAAATGCGGCAGCAGGTAAGCACCTGCTCGTGCATCTCTTCCTTTGAAAGAATTCCGGAATGGGTTGGAAAATACTCCCCGATTAAGGGGATGCCCAGTTTGTCTGCAGCATGAACCAGCCGGCTGTATACCTCCACATTCCTGGCATCGGTTTCCTCGCTCCCGGTCTGCAGGGTCAACGAGGCCAGTACGATCTCCGCCCCACCGGCAACTGCTTCTTCAACAGACTGTGCCAAAACGGTATACGCCTTGTTGTAGTTCCAGTGAAAACAGTAAACCGAACTCCAGTTTAAGCGGACAATGGGCATGGGAGATCCTTTCCGGTTAAAAACAAACCGGAGATGCCGGAGCATACCGGGACTCAGCAGTACCCCGTCTACACCAGGATTGATCTTTTCAGCGGTTTTTTTCAGATCCACCATTCCCGGGATGGGACCGTCAAACATGCCATGGTCAATGGCCACAATAACCGCGTTTTCACCCTTGTTGAAGAGTTTTTCCAGGCGCAAAGTCTTTCCGTTCATAATACCGATATTATTTGGTGTTGATATACATTCTTATTCGATAGCTGAATTAAGCCAAATTGCCCCTTGGCGAATAACCGGATCCCGTGCATTAGGTATCATTAAATATGATCGAATATGATCGATATATTTTTTTCAATTCTAATTCAAAATTAGAATATTATTAGTGTATTACAAAATTTCAGCTGATTATATTTTTAATTCAAAAATATATTAATATGTTTGTTTATGATATATTATGATAGTTATTGATCATTTTGAATGAAACCAAGGGAAGTACTTGCAGCTGAGTTGCGAAAGAAATACATCTTGAATTATTTAACCCGGCAAGATTCCATTCGTGTGAAAGAAATATCGAGCCAGTGCCGCGTTTCTGAAATAACGGCCAGGCGCGACCTGACAGAAATGGCTTCAGAAGGCTTGCTGGTGCGAACACACGGCGGGGCAGTGAGGTCCGAAAATCCCGTCCGGCTTTGTGATTTTGACCAGAAAGGAATGAGCCATCGGGAAGAGAAAATAGCCATCTGCCGCCTTGCCTCTTCCTTTATCCGTGAGAACGATACCCTGTATATGGATTGCGGTACCACGGTCTATTATATGGCCCGCTTTCTGAGCCGGTTCAAAAATCTGCGCGTCATCACCAATTCGTTGCCGGTGGTGTCTGATTTGATGCCCTATCCGCAAATCAAAGTATACCTGATCGGGGGTGAACTGGATAACTCCAGGAAAGCCCTGTACGGGCCCATGACCGAGACACTCCTTGAACGGTACAAGGCGGATAAAGCCTTTATCGGGGCCGGGGGAGTATCACTGGCCAACGGACTCAGCAGTGTCGACGAAAAGGAAGCATCCATTACCCGAAAAATGGCAGAAGCAGCAAACGAGGTTTACCTGCTGTGTGACTCTTCCAAGCTGGAAAGGGATTCCTATTTCTCCTATTCCTCCCTTTCCCTTGTTACCTGTCTTGTTACGGACAGCAAAGCCGAAGCTGAGATATTGGATACCTATAAAAAGAATCAAATCAACATAACAACCTGTTAACTATTTATTGCTTATTAAAATGTCAAAAGATTGGTGGAAATCCCAGGCAGCCGGTTTGCCGCAATTGATTACTGAAACGCCAGGTCCCGGGTCTAAAAAGATGCATGCCAATACAAGCCGCTATATGAAAGGCCTGAGCAGCCAGGTGAAGCTTTTTCCTGTTTGTTTTGATGAAGGGTATGGTATCATGCTAAAAGATGTGGACGGCAACCGGTACCTCGATTTTTCCTCGGGGATTTATGTGACCTCCCTTGGTCACTGCCACCCGAAGGTATCAGAAGCTGTTTCCCACTGGGCGAAACGGCTGATGAATGCGCATGATTTCACGACCCCCGTAAAGGAAAAGCTGATGGAAAAAATGGCTGAAATACTGCCCGGCCGGCTCAATGCCATCCAGCTGTATTCCGACGGGACCGCGGCGGTCGAGGCGGCCATACGCGCAGCAAGGGCTATTTCCAACAAGCATGAGTTCATTTCCGCCTACCGCGATTTTCACGGAAAAACCCTGGCTTCCGTCAGCTGTGCCCAGATGTACCGGGGCGAAACATACAGTTACGGACCTACCCGGGCTGCCGGCTTTTATATGGTACCCAGACCCGATCCCTATCGCCCCTTGTGGACAAAAGCCGACGGCGCCATTGATACCGATGCCTATATCCGGTTTTACGAGGAGTTCATCCGCGAAGGTACCGTGGGCAATGTAGCGGCATTTGTTCTGGAACCTGTCCAGGGATGGGCAGGAAGCATTTTTCCCCCGGATGATTTCTTTCCCAAACTGAAAGGGCTGTGTGACAAACATAAAATCCTCCTGTATGACGATGAGGTGCTCGCGGGCATGGGCCGCACCGGAGAATGGCTGACCCTGAGCCACTGGGGTGTGGTCCCCGATATCGTTACCTTTGGTAAGTCTTTCGGCAATGGATTCCCGGTGACCGCCATGGTGGTGAAAGAAGAGAACGGGGAAGCCCTGGAAAGGATCTCCGCATCCTCCAGCTACGGTGGAAATCCCATGGCCTGTGCCGCCGCCCTGGCTTCGATCGAGGTCATCGAGGAGGAAGATATACTGCAGAATGTCCGTGAAGTAGGCCAATTCTTCATGAAAAGGATGAGGAATATGAAAGAGACCCATCCCATCATCGGCGACGTGAAGGGGAAAGGGTTCCTGCTCGGCATCGAACTGGTAAAGGACAAAAACACCAAGGAACCCTTTGACGAGGCGGGAAAGCTGGTTTACCAGAAAGCTTTCCGGAAAGGACTTGCCTGGATACCGGCGGGACATATCCTCCGTATGTCTCCTCCGCTGATCATGGATGAGACCTATGCGGCCAAAGGGATGGATATCATTGAGGAGGCCATCGCCGAGGTGGAGAAGGAGTTTGGGTACAGGTAATTGAACCATGAGGATTATTTAAATGAATACACTGCGTTTCGGCATCATCGGCCTGGGCTTAATGGGCAGGGAATTTGCCAGTGCGGTGGCACGCTGGTGTCACCTTCAAACCGATTCACCGGTTCCCGTCATTACAGCCATCTGCAACCAAGGGAACAAGGATGACCGGGACTGGTTCACTTTTCATTTTCCGGACATAACCCTGGTAACTGAACACTATCAGGATCTGATTGATTCCGCCCACGTGGATGCCATCTATTGCGCCGTTCCTCATCATCTGCACCAGCAGATTTATGCGGATATTATCAGGGGAGGAAAGCACCTCCTGGGAGAAAAACCCTTTGGCATCGACCTGGAAGCCAACAGGGCCATCCTGGAGGAGGCCGGGAAAAAACCCGGCCTCATTGTACGCTGCAGTTCAGAATTCCCATATTATCCGGGAGCCAAAAGGGTGATTGACTGGCTCCGGTCAGCTGATTATGGTCGCCTGATGGAAGTCCGGTGCGGATTTCATCATTCCAGCGATATGGACCTGGAAAAACCGGTCAACTGGAAAAGGATGGTGGAAATAAACGGCGAATATGGATGCATGGGCGACCTGGGCATGCATACCCAACACATCCCCTTCCGTATGGGATGGAAACCCCTGTGGGTTTTTGCCGACCTGCAGAAGTTCGCAGAAACCCGTCCCGATGGCAGGGGTAACACCGTTCCCTGCCACACCTTTGACAATGCCGTCCTGACCACCCGGGCCATCGATCCGTTGAGCAAAAAGGAATTCTCGATGGTGTTCGAGACCAAGAGGATGGCCCCCGGGCAGACCAACACCTGGTTCATTGAAGTCTATGCCACCAGGGGCTCGGTGAAATTCAGCACCCGCAATCCGCGCTCTTTCTATCAGCTCGATACGCAGGGAAAAGAACAGGGGTGGACCAGGACGGATATCGGATCCCGGTCCTTTGTCCCCGGTATCACCGGCGCTATTTTTGAAACCGGATTCTCTGACGCCTTTCAGCAGATGATAGGAGCTTTCATGAGTGAATTCCGCGATGCCGGGTCTGTTCATCCCTTTTGCAATGTATTGCCGGAGGAGACCCGGCTAAGCCACCGGCTCATGACCGGAGCACTTGAATCGCACAGGAGCGGTCGCCGTATTGCTCTTACCAATATTTAGTGTATTACTTAAAGAATAATACAATGAAAGCCGGTTATGTATCTTTTGGCACCATGTTTTATGAGCCTGCCAACCTGAAAATGATCAGTGCCCGGGCGGAAGAACAGCTTACCGGTGCCGGTTTGGACCTGGTTAAAACCGATCCGGTGTTCGGAGAAGGTCCGGAACCCGAACGGGCCATCAGGGAATTGAAACAAGGAGAATGGGATTTCCTCTTTGTCAACATCATCAACTGGATTGATACAAGGGGGGTATTCAGGGTGCTGCATGAGTTCCGCCACGAGCCCATGATCCTGTATAGCTTTGGAGGTTTCACCGACCATGAAGGCCATTTCGGCGAAAAGGGGACCCTTATCTCCCCTGCAGCCGGTGCGGGCTCCACTTCCCTGCGTTTTGTCATGGAACAATGGGGGATAAGGTTCCGTTATCTCTTTAATGCCCCGGATTCACCCATGGATATCCCGGCCATACTTTCCTTCGCCCGGGCCGCAGAGGTGATGAAAAAACTGCGTCATGCCCGTATTGGTACCATTGGATACAACGATATGGGCTTATATTCCACCGGGGTTAATCCGACCCGGATGCGCGACCTGATAGGACCGGAAATAGAAAGCCTGGATATGCTTCAGCTTCAACGGAAAATGGACAGCATTCCCGACAGGGAGGTCATCGCCGAATCAAAAAGAATTTCGGCTGATTGGGAGTACCCGATGGGAAAGCCCGATAATCAGGTGGTTGAAAAGGCTGTCCGGATGTATATGGCCACCGTGGCAATCTGCCGGGAAAAGGCATTTGATTCGGTTTCCTATAAATGCGTTGACGGGGTTGACCTTGAAATGGGCCTGACCCATGCCATTCCTTCATCGCTGGTGGCCGATGCAGGCATTCCCTATGTGGATGAGAACGATCTGGGCAACTCGGTGGCCCAGCTGATGCTTAAATGGATATCCGGTAAAACCGTCACTTTCATCGAGCACTATGAACATCATCCGGAATGGATTTTGCTGGGTGAGGATGGCTACTGCCCGGCCGGTTTCATTGAGGGAAAACCTCAGATAAAGACCATATCAACTGTTTTGCTGCAAGGCATCGCTCATTGCTCCAACATGAAAAAAGGGAGGATGACCCTGGCCTGTCTTTCAGAAACAAAAAACGGCTACCGGATGCATATTGTAACCGGCGAAGGAAAAGAAAGGCCGACATGGGTGGAAATGGGTGTTCCCCTGCCATCGTGGCCCAGCGTCACCTTCTATCCCGATGTGCCCGTAAGGCAGGTGCTCGATCATGTTCAGTCGCAACACTTCGCCGCCGTCTATGGCACGTATGTCAGCGAACTGGCTGACCTGTGCCGCCTTTTGAATATTGAGGCGGTTGTTGATGCAATTTGAAGAAAAGGGCAGGATCGTGAAACATAATTATATTTCCCTTGGTCTGCTTTGCATGGTTTTTCTCACCGTGGGATCCATGTTCTGCATGAACGATATCCTTCTTCCATCACTTATCGAACACTTCCAGCTCAACTACAGGCAGGCCACCCTGATCCAGTTTACTTTCTACCTGACCTATGTGATCTTTCCCCTTCCCATTGCCTGGATGATCCATCATTACGGATACAAAGTAAGCCTGGTCGTGGCCCTCCTCACCTGCTCGCTGGGCTGCGCCCTTATTATACCGGCCAGATTCCTTGACTCCTACCTGTTTGTGCTGGTTGCCATATTCACCCTTTCCACAGGGATCACAGTGATCAACGTGGCAGCAAATCCCTTTATTACGCTCCTGGGTGATCCCGCAGGAGCCCATATCCGCATAAATTTTGTGCAGGTGTTTTCACGCATCGGCTATGCCACCACACCCCTGGTGGCCACCTCAATCATCTACAAGAACGCCAGTGAGATCCGGTTCCACTTTCCGTATATGCTGCTGGCCGTGGTCATTTTTATCATTGCCGCGCTCATCGCGTTTTCCAGGATGCCGGCTCTCAAAGCGGAAAAGGAAGACCACTTTTCGCTGCCCGGTCTGTTTCGCGGTGGCCTGCGTCACCGTCATCTTTTCTTCGGGATCATCGCCATGTTTTTTTACGTGGGAGCCGAGGCCTGTACCGCCGGTTTTTTCATCCCTTATCTAAAAGCCTGGCTTGGATTCAATGAAACCGAGGCTGCACGATACCTTACCCTGTATTACTTGTTTGCAGCAGGCATGGGACTTGCCGCGGTGGGCATACTGAAATTTGTCAGGGCCCACCTGCTGGTGGGTATTTTCGGGATTCTGATGATCGGAGGTTACCTGGTTTGCATCCTGATGAATACCGGTTACAACCATTATATCCTGGCAGGACTCGGTCTTTTTCTGTCCATTATGTTCCCAACGCTTTTCAGCCTGGCCATTGAAGATACAGGAGCATTTGCTGCCAGGGGTTCTGCATTGCTGAACTTCGCCATCATCGGTGGATCGGTATTCCCTCCCATACAGGGAATGCTGGCTGACAGATTTGGTGTGCCCATATCCTACAGTGTGCCCCTGTTATGCTTTGTCGTGATCACCCTGTATGCCTTCTTTTTCACAAAAAAATCCATGAAACAAAGACCGATTTATAAAACTTAATTCCGGCAGCCATGAGAAATGCCTTTTACCTGTTTTTATGTCTTATCATTTTTTTGAATGCGGGATGCAGCGAGTCAGGGCAAAACAAGCTCCAGACCCTGCTGATCCTTGATTCGGGGAATCCGGATTCGCAAGGGTCATTGGATTACCTGATCCCCTACCTCAATCATTTTGGAATACCTTTTGACATTCTTGATTTGTCACAGCAGAATACTTCTTCAAAGCTTCACAGGTATAAGCTCATCATCCTGGCACACAGGAACCTGAACAGATTGCCTGCTTCCCGCGGGGTATCCCTTTCCGAACGCGTCTCTGCTGCTGCAGACAAGGGAACCGGAATAGTAAGCTTTGATCCGGTGTTCGTACCTTCCCGGTCTCCGGTTTTGGATGCTGCCAATACTGACTCGCTGGTATTTTCCGGAACAAGCCATTTTGTCACAGCATTGCACGAACCAGGATTCGTCCTGCGCTTGTTTGACACCATGAGATACCCTGTATGCAGAGATGCACGGGGAGACATGCTTATCACCGCGGCAAGCGGCCCGCTTCTCTGGGCTGATACCCGGGGGAAAGGCCGGTGGATTACCTGGGCCACGGATGAATGGATGAAAACGCAGGTTCTCGGACCCCTCGGCGGCCTGGACGACTGCCTGTGGCGGTCGATGGTATGGGCGGCACGCAAACCTTTTGTAATGCGCGGACTGCCCCCCATGGTCACCATGCGCGTGGATGATGTTGCAGGGAGGGGAACGCTTTGGGATAAAAGCCCCTTATACTGGGTTGAAACTTGCAGCAAGTACGGTTTTAAACCATGGCTGGGCCTGTTCATATACAACCTGACCCCGGAGGCCATTCAGGAACTACGGGGATACCTGCAGGAGGGCAAGGCCACTGCCGCTCCCCATGCTTTCGGCCGCCCCCCCAGGACATCCGCCGGCGGACTCGATCCGGGAAGCTATGCCGCAGCGGACGGTGATGATTTTTACAAGGGATATTATTATTATCCGGAAGCCCTTCCTTTAAGGGAAACCGAATACGATGAGTTTATCTATTTTGACCACCAGCATTTCAAACCCTGGAATGATGAAGAGGCAAAGCGGGGACTCGGGGCTGTGGACCAATGGTATGCCGATCATCAGCCCCTGCCCATGTCAGCTTACCTTATTGCCCACTGGTATGAGATGGGAGGCAATATAATTCCCCACGTCGCTGAAAAATGGGGCATGGAGTTTATTGCCCAGAACAAGGCCATCGACATGCCCTGGCATGATACCGTGCCCTGGATAAAACAGGGGCCCTTCAGGCTGCATGAGCAACCGGGTACCAGCACCAACAATCCGTTGCGGGAGTTCAGGGGAACCAACCCGGTTTATTATGCTGATTTTACTGAAATCAACGGCTGCCGTTTCTTTAACTGCTTTACCGAGATCCGTGACGATGCCGGTTATGAATGGGCGCCGGATAATGATGTGGAGGCCTCGGCCGGCCGAGGCATCAGACAACTGACCCGTGCACTGAACAGCATGGCACTGGCAGTCCTTTTCACCCATGAAACCGATTTCATTTACCGGATTGATCCGGTAAATTGGGAACGTGAATTGCAGCTGATTTCAGAGGGATTACAAGCCTATGATCCTTTATATGTAACAACCGATGAGGCGTTGAAGCTGGTCCGTGCAACCAGGACCTCACAAATTTCCGGAATCCGGTATAATATACACAGTAAAGGGATCACCGTTACATTGAGCGGAAAATCGGATGTTCCCTCCTCATTCTATCTCTTTAGTGAGCATCAGGGTCAGATTAACAGAAAACTTATTCATATTCCTGTGTTTAGCGGCCGGGTCAAAATTTCAGTTGATTCATAATAAAACCTGCCTGTATGAAATATTTATTTTCCGTTCTTTTTTGCTGTTTATCATTCATATTGAATGGTCAGACTGCCCGGATCTCCGGTGCCGATTCCATTTGCGGTCATCAGATCTTCCGCGATCAAAACCTTCATGTTTTAGGATGGTATAAACCTGAAGTCCCCGGAGCAGTTTACGATAAAGTAATTCACCTTGCCACCGGATTTCTCAAAAACACACCGGTTGAACCGTCCACCGGTTTGCCTTTGTATTTGGTAACCTGTTGTTTCCAGGGATCCCATATGACTGGCGGAAAGGGTATTATAGCGGAACATTGGGCACATAATCCGGCTTGCGTCTACGCCGGAGCAGTGCAAAGCCTGGCCTTGCAGTACAGGGCATATACAGGAGATCATTCCGTCATTGACCTGGTACGGAACATGCTCGATTACCAGCTTGAACATGGCACAACACCGGAGAACTGGGTATGGGCTTGTGTGCCTTATGCC
>JAZDPG010000067.1:0-36109 GCA_043797815.1 Bacteroidota bacterium | reverse complement strand
AAAGCCATTAAAACCATTGAGCAGCATATTGCGGAGATAAAAAAGAGAGAGCCCAATGAAGAGGTTTATAAATATGCGATAGCTGCCAGTCCGGATGACTGGATCGTGAAGTTCAATTACAGCCTCTACCTGATGGCCCAGGGCATCTACAGCCAGAAAGTGCTGGGCCTTTTAAATGAGATACATACCTCTGTCCCTCAGCATCCCGTGATCAGTTTCCATCTGGGTTCCTATTATGAAAACAACAATGAACTTATGCAAGCTCTGGGCTGGTATGAAAAGGCCCTTGATATTTTCCCCTATTATCCGGAAGCTAAAAAGAATGCTGAGGCGCTTAAGCTGGTTTTTGGTAAATCAGATTTGGAATCTGTTTTGCGAAAAGAAGAATTCAGTAAAGAGGATTTGCGTGCTGTTTTATTGAAAGCAGGCGAACTCAGTTACAGGAATGGAAGAGAAAGCCAGGCAGTTACTTTTTTTGCAAAAGCCAATGAATTGAACCAGGTCAAAAAATAGATTCATTTGTACCTGTTTAATGAAACAATTCTCCTTTAGATTTGAAGCAGTTCAATCTATCTTTGTATTGTAGTAGTAGTTTTCTTTTAGTTAGGCAAATAATGTGGTAGAGATATTCTTTACCACATTATTGTTTTTAAAGAAAGAAGCCCATGATCAGGAACATCAGTGATACGGTTAAATCGGCAGGTCCCTGGGAGGTGACTCGCGTTCCCTGCTGTGGACTTGCTTTTTTTCCCGGTGATGGAGGTGGAGATTTATGTGAACAGGGAGAAAGGAACTTGTATCTTTGATCAGGCATTTGATTTCATCATAAACATGAAGCCCAGATTTAATCTTCCAATATTTCTATCACTGTTTATAATCCAGGCTGGTATTGCCCAGATGAGGGCTCCTGAAACATGGCTCAATTACGAATCGGTAATGGGAGTTAAGACTAATCAGCGATCATATGACTATGATGTATATTGTATAAAAACTTCCGCACCAGCCAACCTCTTCTGGCCTGGTGATCGTGCCGCATTTACATTCCAGATTGTGAATTCTACCAACCAATCCATCTCAGTGGATGCACATGTGGAGCTCATCAGTTATGGTACAACCGGGATCGCCGGTGACATCTGGTTACCCGAAATGATTAAGTTTGATGAGATCCGGTCCATACCAGTGAAAATCGAAGTCTCAGCCAATGGATTCACAAATATTGACCTGGAGCCGGATCTTCCTGAGAGATTTGGGGCTTATGCTCTTGTGTTTGATCTGGGGGAGCACGGAAGACGGCTGGCAACCAGTGTGGTCAGGACCTTTAAAGCCAATCCGCAGGCCATTCAATACCCGAAACAATCTTTGGACGATATCGGGCCTGACTTTCTAAGTCGCCTTGGTGTTCAGGCCATCCGAATGGGCATCTCCTACATCCCCACCACCCATCGGGATTATATAAGTGAAATGGAGAAGCTGGACCGAAAATTAAGGGCGTATAAAGAGAAAAACATCACTGTGCTTCTGATGTTTGGCGAGGGTCCGGCGCTGGTTCCGCTGGGCAGTCCAAGGTCTTTCCTTGATGACAAGGGGGTTTTTCTTAAAACAAAACAGGATTATGTTTGGCTTCCTGTGATGGATTCCGACTTCCAGATCTTTGTAAAAAATATCGCTGTTAAACATGGCTGGCCGGCTGGCTGCGTAACCGGTGTACATCTATGGAACGAACCCTGGGAAGGCATCTCCATTTCGGGTTGGCAGGCCGACATGCTGCGCTATCGGGAGATCTACACAGCCATGGCCAACGGCATCCTGGAAGCCCGAAAGGAGGGCGCAGATGTTTTAATTGGGGGCTGTGATTCAAATTCAAATGCATGGGACAAGCTCTTTAGCGATGGTACCGACAAATTTCTGCCCATATTTGATTTTCTCTCGATCCATTACCAGGGGATGGAATCGCCCTGTCTCTATCCTCAATGGAACAATCGCCTGGATCATAAGGGAGCAGTTTTAATATGGGATACCGAAAGCTGGGTGGGTAATACGGACGATCGGATTGCCACCGTTGTGGCCACCAACCGGTCGGCAGGCTATGACCGGTCCATGGGAATTTATGGAGGATACATGATTTCCCGCCCGCATGACGGCGAGGGCTTAAAACAAACCATTCGCACTTCGGGGGGGACCACCGAAATTGATGCTATTCCGGGGGTCTGGTCCCCGGCTGCAGCCATGGGTGCGGTGCAACACATGATTGGTGAAAGGGATTTTGAGGAATTGCTTTTTAAAAACGGACTTCCCTGGGTGATGAGTTTCAATGGTTACCCGGATAAGCCTGATGATGGTACAATTGTGGTTATTGGAGACATTGGGGAAGCTTTTGGTTCAGATAATGTACTTTTCAGGGAGGTCAGGGGTTTAAAAGAGGCCCTGGAGAAGGAGGAGATCAGGAAAAGTATTGCCGGGATGCCCGGGACATCTCCTGAAAAAGAGAGCTTACAACAAAAATTGAATGAAGTTCAGGCCCTGACCGGTGGAAAGATGACCATCAAAGCCGATCCCTCGTTTTCATTGTTTGATTTTTACGGAAATCTAATACAACCGAAGGGTAATAAGATGGAGATCCCCCTCTCCTTTCAGGGATACTATCTCAGAACCGATGGATCAAAAGGCTCATTTGCCAGGTTAAAGTCAGCCCTGAGTAAGGCTTTTATTGAAGGCTACGAACCCGTGGAGATCATCGCACGGGACATGCTTCATCCCATTGATGAAAAACCTGTTCTGGAGTTGCAAATCACAAACATTCTCAACCGGCCCTTAAGCGGAATGCTCGATGTAAGACTGGGTGAACTCATCGTGAGCGGGAGCGGCAGTATATCCTTAAAACCTCAACAGACAAGCACCATGGAAATTCAGGTAGAAGAAGGGAATCCCGCGCCGGATAATTCATACCAGCTGGATGTGGTCTTTGATGCCGGGCTTGATGGAAAGGCATTTCACCACGAGCAGATGCATGTGAATCTGATCTCCATGCTCACCCCTCTTATCGACGGGAAACTGGACGAATGGAACCGTTGCATTCCGCAAACCATCATGGCTGGAAAATCAAGTCTTACAACCACTGAAGCGGCCTGGTATCCATTTAAGGACTTTGATCAAAAAGCAGAGGGTACTGCCACTGCCTACCTGGCCTATGACGATGAGTTCTTCTATTTTGCAGCCAAGGTGGCCGATAGTACCCCGCATCCGGGAACCTATCGTTTCGAAACCCGGCATGATGACGAATTCTTCTATCCCGATACAGCCTACAGGCCCGATTTCAACCGCTCCTTCCGAAAAAGGGATGGAAGCCAGCAGGTGGGAGAGCATGATCAATGGGCCTTGCTGGACCCCAATGGTGATGGGCGATTGGTGCATTACTGGGAACCCGATCTGAATAACATTGGATTTGGAGTGGACCTGAACCTTCCCTTTGATAAAATCACACAGGTGGCTTTTTACCTTCCAAGCCTGGACACCTGGCTTACCGAAGTTGAGATGTGGGACCTCCATACGGGCGAACTGATTACTTCAAAAAGTGTTGACAGGCTTTGGGACGGGTGCTACCTGGTTTACCAGCTTTCCGGTGATATACGTGTTACATTTAAGGGGAACTGGTGGTACAATGTGAAGCTGGCCGGACTATTTTTTGATAAAACAGGGAAGGATGCATATGGAGCTTCGGCGGAGCTGCTTAAAGAGGATTTTGATACCGGGGGAGACTGGAAGGGTGTTTATGGAAATGATGGTTCCTGGGTCTTTGGCAGCGAGGCAAGTATTCCTGGGGATATCATGGCCAGGCCGACAGATCAGAATGTGCTTATTCCGCTGATATGGCCCCAAGGGGTTCGTCATTTCTCTTACCGGAAGGATCCGGTATTGCCCGACAACAGCACCGGGATGGGGTTTGCCACTGACAATATACAGATTGCGTTCAACGTGATCCCACGGGGGGAGGATGGATTCGGATCCACCCCAAAAGGAACCATGCCGCGCTACGTGGGATATAAATGTACCGATTACGAATATGCACTCAACCAGGTTGCCCCTGAATATGGAGGGGGAACGGAAATCTGGCGCCTGCTTGTACCCGGAATGCCAGAAAAACATTTTTATCCCCGCCAGCCGGAATCGCCTTTTGATGGGCCAGTTAAGAACGGAAAGCTTGCGATCTCTCATGAAGGTAGCACCAGGATTACCGAGTGTGCCATACCCTGGAGCGAATTACCCCATGTTAAAAAAGCGCTTGATGAGGGAGAAACCATCAAATTTTCCTTCAGGGTGAATGATAACAATAACATGGGGCATTGTATGGAGCTGGCCAAGGGCCGAAGCGTATCGAAGATAAATTCCCGTGCATTTCACGCTTCATGGAAGGAGCACTGGGCTAATGAGGTGACATTTGGATTTGAATAAAATACTTCCATTATAAAACCACCAAGAATGAACTGGAAGAAATTAGTAGTTCCATATTGCGCAGCGATCTTCCTGTATGCATGCAACAGGGATTCCGTATTGATGCTGCATCCCGAAAACAATCATTACTTTCTGTTCAATGATAAGCCCACCCTGCTGGTGGGATCCACCGAACACTATGGGGCAGTATTGAACCTGGATTTTGATTATATCAGATACCTGGATGAACTACAGAGGTGTGGCCTCAACCTGACACGCACATTCACAGGTATCTACGTGGAGCCCCAGGGGGCTTTTAATATTGAGAAAAATACCCTGGCACCTGCGCCTCAACGACTTATAACGCCTTTTGCCCGTAGCAGCGAACCGACATATGCAAATGGTGGGAACAAGTTTGATCTTGAAAACTGGGATGAGGCCTACTTTGATCGTCTGAAAGACTTTATTTCGGAAGCCGGCAAGCGTGGAATTATTGTGGAGGTCACACTCTTTTCTTCCATATACGATGAGCCGCAGTGGAGGATAGATCCCCAGAACCCCCTTAACAACATCAACCTTCTGCCCGGGGTCCCTTTTAAGGAGGTGCAGACCCTGGTGCATCCTGACTACCTTGTGCACCAGGAAAATATGGTGAAAAAGATTGTCGATGAGCTAAATGAGTTCAATAATATCTATTTCGAGATCTGTAATGAGCCCTATGCAGACGGGGTTCCGGAAGATTGGCACAATCACATGGCCAAACTTGTGGTCCAAACCGAAGCAAAGCTTCCAAATAAGCACCTGGTTTCCTATAACATCGCCAATAATTACAGGTATATCGACGATTTGGGATCAGATTATTCAATGGTCAATTTTCATTATGCCGAACCGGAGGCCGCCCATGGAAATTTGCATCTTGGTATCCCTGTTGGCGACAATGAGACAGGCTTTGAAGGTACCGCAGATATGCCATACAGAACCGAAGCCTGGAGCTTCATCCTTGCCGGGGGGGCATTGTTTAATCACCTCGATTATTCCTTCGCAGTGGGTCATGAATCAGGCAATTTTATTTATACCCCTTCTCAGCCGGGGGGTGGTAATGCCACCCTGCGGGAACAATTTGGCTTCCTTAGGAGCTTTATGGAGGGCCATGATCTGCTTAAACTGAGGCCCGATACCATGCTGATCCGATCAGTTAAGGATCAAGATCTTTCCATGCAGGTGGCTGAAATCAATCTCTCATACATCGGATATTTCTACAAAAGGAGTAAGGCTTCTAACGAGAATACTTCCATCAGGTGGACCGGTGATTTTCTGGCACCGGCGACCGGTGAATACGTTTTTACAACATACTCGGACGATGGTATTCGCCTGTGGATCGATAAACAGCTTTTAATTGAAAACTGGACGGGGCATTCAATGGAAGTTGACAGCGGGAGCATCTTCCTTGTTACAGGGGAAAAGGCACCCTTGAAAATTGAATACTATAATGGGCTTTACGGAGGATCATTGAAAGTCACCTGGCAGACTCTAAAAGGTGAAGAGACCATTCTGGATACCCGAAATACCTCTTTGCCGGGCAGTGAAGAGAAAGGCCTGTTTGCACAATACTTTGACGGAACAGACTTTGATGACTTCATCTATTCCGATACGGCCAGTTCCATTAATTTTTCCATAGCTGAACTTTCCATCTACAATGGACGCTTTTCCAGGCTGCAAACAGATTTTGTGGTTCAGTTGCCAGGGGGAACATATACCCTTAACTGGCATGATCCCAAAACCGGCCGGATGATATCCACACGGGAGTTTGAGCATGCAGGCGGCCCCATGGAACTGCAAACACCCCGCTTTGATATGGATATTCTGTTTGAGATTCAAAAACAGAATGCCAGATCGTACAAATGAGCCCGCTTTCTCCATCATTACCCTCGTCAGGCACACAAAGCGAAACACAAGTAAAAGTAAAATATCATTTACCTTCAAATTGATTAGATTAAAAACACTACTTCAGATGAAACCAAGAACATTCCTGATCGTTATGGCAGCCGGATTTTTGTTCAGTTGTGGTAAAAACGAAACTTCAATAACTTCCCTTACCTCGTATGTCAACCCAATGATCGGAACTTCCGGTCATGGACATACCTTTCCCGGCGCAACAGTCCCGTTTGGAATGGTGCAACTCAGCCCCGACACCTGGAATGAAAGTTGGGACTGGTGTGCCGGATATCATTATTCTGATCGTTCAATAATGGGTTTTAGTCATACCCATTTAAGCGGCACCGGTCGTGGTGAGTTGCTGGATGTGCTGGTGATGCCTACTACCGGCCCCGTTCAATTTGAACCAGGAACACGCGAAAATCCCGATAGCGGCTATCGTTCACGTTTTTCGCACCAATCAGAAATTGCCAGACCCGGATATTATTCAGTAATGCTCGACGATTATCAGATAAAGGCTGAACTGACCGCCACAAAACGGGCTGGTTCCCATCGTTATTCGTTTGGAAAAGACGAAACTGCGAACCTGGTTATCGATATGGCGCACAGTTTTAAAACCGATTCGATCCTCAGTGGAACCATCAAAATTGTAAACGACACTCTGATTGTTGGTTCACACCGCTCTAAAGGCTGGGGCGAAGGAACAGAGAAATACTGGGCTAACCATTCGGTATATTTTGCCGCACGGCTTTCGCAGCCCATAAAAAGCGCTTCTTTTTTTGCTGACGGAAAAGTGATAGAGAATGTTAAGGAAATTCAGGGCAAATTCGTGAAAACCAATCTGATTTTCGACATTTCGAAGAATAAACAGCTCATGATCAAAGTCGGGATTTCAGGAGTGGATGTAGCTGGCGCATTGAACAATGTGGATTCAGAAATTCCCGATTGGAACTTTGATAAGGTGGTAAGAAATGCCGATACTGACTGGAACGAAATCCTGCTTACCTTCCAGGTAAGCGATCCGGAGCAGGCTAATAAAGAAACATTCTATACCGCTGTTTACCATTCATGTATTGCGCCGTTTACAGCAAGTGATGTGGATGGAGGTTATATGGGATTTGACCATCAGGTAAAGCAAAGCAGCGGATTCACCATGTTGACCGGATTATCGCTCTGGGATACCTTCCGCGCAGCGAATCCCTTGTATACCATTATTTCTCCGGAAAGAGTTAAGGACATCATTCATTCGATGCTGGTTCAGTATGACCAATATGGCTTGCTCCCGGTCTGGCCCCTGTGTAACAGCGAAACAAATTGCATGATAGGTTACCATGCCATTCCGGTAATCGCAGATGCCTATTTGAAAGGGATCGGCGGTTTCGATGCAGAGAAAGCTTTCGAAGCCATGAAAACAAGCGCTATGCAGGATGAATTTGATATAAACTACCTGAAAGAATATAATTACATTCCACGTGACCTTGCTCCGACAATTTCTGTTGCCCGCACCCTTGAATACGCTTTTGATGATTGGTGTATCGCTCAAATGGCTCATAAAATGGGAAAAACAGATGATTATATTTACTTCTCGAAACGAGGAAAAGCTTTCCAGAATCTTTTCGATACAAGCATCGGTTTTATGCGCGGCAAGGATTCCAATGGCCAGTTCAGGACCGATTTTGATCCCTACAATGCGGTAAATGCCAACAGCGATTTTGTGGAAGGAAACTCCTGGCAATACACCTGGTTTGTGCCTCAGGATATTCAGGCGCTGATCAATGGAATGGGCGGAAAAGCCGGATTTGTCAGCAAACTGGATACCCTGTTTTCTGTGAGTTCAAAACTGGATGAAAATACCCCTATGGATGTGAGTGGTTTGATTGGCCAATATGCTCATGGAAACGAACCCAGCCATCATGTGGCTTACCTTTTCAATTTTGGAGACACCCCCTGGAAAACCCAGGAACGGATTCATCAAATCATGACTACGCTTTACTCCAATAAGCCTGATGGACTTTGCGGGAATGAAGATATGGGACAAATGTCGGCATGGTATGTATTCAGCGCCTGTGGCTTTTATCCGGTCAATCCTGCCGATGGCAGATATATTTTTGGAACGCCACAATTTTCGGAACTGACAATCAATCTTCCGGATAAACTTAACTTTAAGGTAAAAGCTACCAACCTTTCCAGTGAGAATATTTACATTGAAAAGGTGATCCTGAATGGCAAGGATTATGGAAAGGGATATATCACCCATCAGCAATTGCTTGAAGGCGGAACACTGGAATTTGTAATGGGGAATCAACCCGGTATGGTTTTTTCAATGGAATAATGAAAAGTGAATGGTGAGTCCTTTATATTTGAAAAAAAGCCAATGGATTTGGTAAACCGATCTATGAAAACTTTAAATTTTCTATTACTTCTGATGTTTGTCGTATTTTCGACCAATGCACAAACCAATCGGACTACAATTAATTTGAACGGAACCTGGCAGTTCGATCAGACCGTGAATGCTTTTCCTCCATCGGAATTTAAACGAACCATCCCGGTTCCGGGGTTGGTACATTTAGCAAGTCCCAAAATTGCAGATTACGACAAATTCTTCAAACGTGCCGAGCAGGTTGAGGCCAAAATGCAGCACAACCTGTACGATATTGATTATACCCCCCGGTACAGTTGGTACCGGAAAATGGTTTTTATTCCTGAGGAATTGGAAGGTAAAAGTGGTATAATCACCATAAAAAAAAGCCAGTACATCACTCAGGTTTACGTTAATGGGTACGATCTTGGAACATCCATGGCCTGCTACACTCCTGTCGAATTTCCACTGGCTAACACCATAAATTATGGCGCTGAAAACGAAATCCTGATCAAGGTGGGAGACCGGACCTGGCTGCCAAGTGAGGCTGCCGGTAGTACTGATAAGGAGAAAGAGCATTATCTGCCCGGAATCTGGGACGATGTGTTACTCTCTTTTACCGGAGATATAAGGGTTAACCGGCTGCTAGTGCTGCCTTCAGTAGCCAACAAGAATGTAATCGTTAAAGCACAGTTACGCAATTTTAAACCGGCTCAGATTTTCTACGGCGATGCCATGAACGATTCGGTAACTATTGAGGTTTCGATTTTTGAAAAACTCAGCGGCAAGTTCGTGGCAACAAAAAGCTCCCGGCTGAATGTCAAACGCGATAATATTACCGAAGTCAAACTCGATATACCTTTTCAGGAATTTACCAGCTGGACTCCGGACAAGCCTTTCCTTTATTTGGCTAAAGCAACGCTGAAAAACGAGGGCGGTATTTCAGATGAATTCAGTAAACAGTTCGGGATGCGCGACTTTATCAGGAAAGGTAAATTTTTTTACCTCAACGGCGAAAAAATTATTCTGCGCGGGACCAATGTAACACTTCAGCGTTTCATGGAGGATCCGGATTGTAGCAACCTGATCTGGGACAGAGAATGGGTGAAAAAACTTCTGGTTGACTACCCTAAAAAACTGAACTGGAACATGATGCGTATTTGCGTGGGTATTGCCCCCGATTTCTGGTATGACATTGCCGATGAATATGGCTTGCTGTTTCAGAACGAATGGCTTTACTGGCAAAATCATGGCTGGGACGATCAGATCCGCAAAGAATACACTGATTGGGTATGGAGTGACGGATGCCATCCAAGCATTGCCATCTGGGATGCCATCAACGAAAATTGGGACGATTATATTGGAAATACGCTTATTCCTAAATTAAAAAAATTGGATCCGACACGTGTTTGGGATGCCGGTTATATGAGTGGTGATCAGATGGGACTGGATGAAATGGACGAACCGCATCCGTATCAGGGGCGAATCACTACATTACAACCAGGATCAACAAAGGACTTTTACCCGCTCGGAAATCTTGATTTTAAACCACAAATTCTTCAAAACATTCAGGAATCGAGTTCAGCACAACTGGTAAACGAATACGGATGGATTTGGTTATGGCGAAACGGAATGCCAAGTAAATTAACGGTTGAAGTATTTGAATACTATTTGGGGAAGAATTCAACACCCGAACAAAACTGGAATCTGCAAGCTTACTGGATGCAGCTCGAAACCGAATGGTTACGCAGCGAACCAAGCATTGCCGGGGTTCTGGCTTTTTGCTACCTCACCAACAATTACGGCTATACCGGCGACTGGTTTACAGGAAACATCAAGGATCTGAAACCGACCATTACGCTCGATTGGCTTCAACACGCGTTCGCTCCCGCAGCAACATTTATCAATCTGACCGATGAACGTTACACTAAATTCAAGGAACCGCATCAACCGGGCTCCAACTTGTTGTTCAATCTGACTGGTATCAACAATAACGCTTCAACCGTCTCTGGAACAGTAAAATTAAAACTGCTTGATTCGGAAGGAAACTCGTTCTCAGAGCAATCTGTATCAGTAGAGTTGCCATCCTATTTACGTACCGACATCCCGGTTTCGATGGCATTACCCGCACAAGCAGGTGGCTATTTACTGTTGGCTGAATTTACTCCTGAAAATGGCCAAGCGGTTATCAGTCGCCGTTTTATCAAGGTGGGAGAATTGGCCGAATATTCATATTACAAATTAAATAATAGCAGATGAAGGCAAGCCTTTCTAGTTTATCATATCAACATTTATGAAAACTGCAGATTCAATATTTTCCACCTCTTCAATTTGAACTTTCTTCAAATCAATGCGCTGTATATTTTCGAACAGGCAACCTGGCCTAATTTCAGTTCCCGTATAATCAACCACAAAACTATCCAATACTAAATGATTTATATTCCTTGCAAATAAAGCCCAACAGGGAAGCTGGCGCGCATCCACATGGGGTTGACCAGGCACTAATTGTGCGAGTTCAGTTTCCGCATGGCCCTGGTATTCTATGTGGACGTTTTTAAACGTCACATCTTCAAATTCACCTCCCTTCCAGCTCTCCACTGAGCATGCTGACTTATTGATCCGGGTAGCAGTTACATTTTCGATGGTAATACCCTTGCCCTGGTTGCCCTCATTCAAAATGATCATCATTGGATTATCAACATTGTCGATGGTGATGTCCCGAATCGAAACATTCTCAAGCATCCCTTCTGCCTTTCCCCATCCTCCAGGCTGAAGAATGATTGCAGATAACATGTTTTTGCGCATTTTTTCCCGGGAACTCCTGTGTTCAAATTTCCCATCTCCAAAAAAATGACAGTTGGAAATTTTCAGATTTGTTGCCGGCATGATAAGACGTATTCCATTGCAGGAGGAATTGATTTTGTTATCAGTGATTTCCATATTTTCCCAATACCCTCCAGCGATTGCATCATCTCCGGTATGGAATGTACAATGCTCAATTTTCAAATCTCTTCCTCTTCTAATGTGAATACCGTCCCAGCCTGCATTAAAGGTCAGGTTTGAGAAGGTGGCATTTTCAAGATGATATGCCATGAAAGCGTAATTCGCCGCATTGTTCCATGTAATATCTTTGATCTGGATATCCCGGGATTCTCCAAACAGCATGGCATGGGGTCCCCTCATTCCTTCTTCACCCTCCGGATCAAATACATGGTCCCCGTCAATTGCACCCGGTCCTGAAATGGTGATATTTTCCACATGATCTCCCAGAATCAGTGCCCTGTTCCACTTAAAGTGCTCTGGTCCGCGGCTTTCTTCACTTGGAATATATGGAATATATTGTGAAAGATCGGAGGTGCCCCTGATCACTGATCCGTATTCCAGGTAAAGATCCACATTACTCTCCAGAGTAATTGTGCCTGTCAGGTAGACCCCCTCTGGAAATACCACAGTCCCCCCACCATGTTTAGAACAATCAGCTATAGCCTGGTTAATTGCTATATTATTCAGTGTAATGCCGTCTCCTTCGGCACCATAATCAAGAATATTATACTCCCTTGATTCGCGCCATGAGACGAAAATCAAATTCAACAATAAAAGACTAAAAAATAACTTCCGCATTTTAAATCATATAAACTTTTCACGCAGCCTGTTGATATAACATTCATCGAATTTGGAAACGTCTTTTTCTAAAGGAGCAAAGGGCCCGGGATTGGTTTACATCAACAGGGTTTAAACGCATTGACCAGGTACAATCACTTACTCCATCCATCCAAAAATTCGGATATGTCACAAAGCCTAAATGAATATCTCCACAAGCTCATCTGCAAGCATACTGCTTACTATAATATGAAAGAGAATTATAGCGTGAGCTCACCCCACCCTTCACGGTATTTCCTCTTTACAAATTGATTCGCCTGCTCAAAGTTTGTTACCCGCATATTTTCACCATCCCATTTAAAGTCGATATAGCGTCCCGGGAAAATGGAGCTCTCCATTTCGCCATAAACAGGATCGGTTCTTTTAACTTTTTCTCTTATGTTAAAACTACGTAATAACAAATTCCCCAGAAGCACTGTTTCTGTTAGCGGTCCGGCATAAGCTTCAAATGGAGAGCTTACTTCCGCATTGCCATAACCAGCCATACATGCGTCGATCCATTGCCAGTAATGCCCGTCCATATCACCTTCAACCCTGGCATATTTTTTTGGAACACTGATCTCCTTATTTCTGGAAAGAGGCAACAAAACCGGATTTCTTCCGCCCCATCCGCAGGCGGCTTTTCCCCCGGTGCCTATAAACAGCGTGCTGCCTTCATAGTCTCCTACCCCGGGCCAATCCCCCATAAGCTCATTCATATTCATTCCGGATTCCAATTCGACTGGCCGTTCGGGTGTAATCCCCCCATCCATCCAGTATATATCGAGGCTTTTCCCATTTTGCAAGGTATATTTGAATTTTAGCGAACAGGAAACAGGTCCGCTTTCGGGGAAATTAGCTTCGGAGAAGATTCCATCATAAACAGTGCTTGCGCTGCCTGAAATTTCGCTGGGATAACCCAGATTCAACAGCTTGAAAGGGGGACCCATGATATGACAACCCATATCTCCCAGGGCCCCGGTTCCGAATCTCCACCAGCCCCGCCAGTTAAATGGAACCAGATTGTCAATATAATTGGTTTCGTTTGCTGTGCCAAGCCATAAATCCCACTTAAGTTCTTTTGGAATTTCCGGATGATGATCAGGCCAGGCAATTCCCTGAGGCCACACAGGACGGTCAGTCCAACAATACACTTGTTCTATATCACCTAAAATTCCGGCTTCAATCCATTCCCGCAATATCTGCATCCCTTCTGTTGATGCACCCTGGTCACCCATTTGAGTAACAACTTTATATTTATTGGCAGCCTGTGTTAAAATCCTGGCTTCATAGATATCATGAGACAATGGTTTCTGAAGATACAGGTGCTTATTCATCTGCATGGCAGCCAATCCAACAACCGCATGGTTATGATCGGGTATGGCAACAGTTACTGCATCAAAATTCTTACTTTCCTTTTCAAACATCTCCCTCCAATCATGATAAAACGGAGCCTTGGGGAATTCCTTTCGACGGGGTGCTGCCATTCGGTCATCCACATCACAGAGGCATGAAATCACCGCATTCTTTTTCGGGGCCCGCATAAATGTTTGGATATCGGCTGCCCCTTCTCCTCCACAACCAACTGCAGCGATATATAATTTATCGCTTGGAGTTACATGTCCCAATCCACTGACTGTAAAACTTGGAATAATAGTAATGGCTGCTGCTCCAACGGTGGCTTTTTTTACAAATTTCCTTCTGGAGATGTCCCCGGAATCTACCGGCAAATGATTTTCTTTTTCCATACGAATCATTTTACTTAATACTTATTTTCAAAGTGGTTTTACGGATATTTCTTTAAAGAATACAACATTTTCTTCATCATGATTTTGAATACCAATGTATCCGTATTCAGGACGCGGTCCCCGAATTGGTTCATAGTCAAAGAGTCGATCCGGGACCAGGTCCCCTTCCTGATAATCTGTCACCAATTCATCATTAACCTTTACCATGGTTCTCGACCCTTCAAGAACAATTTCGAATGTATTCCATTCCGGACCGGGCTTTCCAACTTTGGCCAGAGGTTTGGTCAAGGAATAGATGGTACCTGTATAGTGATATTCATCTTCATCCCAGATTTCAGGATGATTGTCAATCTGAATTTCGTAACCATAATGAATGGGCATCCACTCCTCAACCGGTTCTATCGGAATCCTTATAAAAACACCAGAATTATCCAGGGTATCCTCCATCCGGTAGACTACCCGAATTCTGCAATTTCCAAATTTTTCACCCTGCCAGTACAACAATCCCATGCCACCATGTGATTTAATCATGCCGTCTTCAACATAATGCAAGCCAGGACCAGCCTGTTTCCATCCGCTAAGATCCTCTCCATTAAACAATTGTCGCCATTCGCCACTATTCTCTTTTCTTTCTCCAGAACAGGCGGAAATCATTCCGGCAAGCAGAACACCAGCCATTGTAAAAAATAGAATTCTCATTGTGAATTGTTTCATGTTAGATTTTTTCAAAATTCCGATTTGCTATACTTTTTATCCACCATACAGCTCACGTTGGGATGCAACCACAAAAAGGACGCAGGTAATTGGGTCAATATTTTAGCTGTTAAGAATTGCTCTGCAATCTGGCTTTTATTTGAGCCGGTGATCAGCAATATGATCTTTCGGGACTGAAGAATTTCTGCCATGCCTAAGGAAAGTCCATAGCCTGGGGTAACTTTCATCCCTGTTGCCATGGTGTGTTGCAGGGATGTTTGAGAAAGCTCTGCAATGTGACAAAAGGGTTTCAGCCAGGTTGCGGGTTCATTGAAAGCAATATGACCGTTCAGGCCCAATCCGAGTACACAACAGTCAATGGGGCCATTGTCTTTCAACCAGGCTGCAATTCTTGCACATTCCAGGTCCCTGTCTTTTGCTTCACTATTGAACGAGATATAATGATCCTGTTCTATTCCCAAAGGATCCACAAGTTCAGTTTTCAGGTATGTTTCACAGCTGTTTGGATCACTTAATGGTATACCTCCCCATTCATCCAGTTTTACGATGCGAAGATGACTGAAGTCAGAGGGTCGGTCATTAAATTTTGATACCAGATCCCTGTAAACACCGGTAGGGGAATTTCCGCTTGCTGTACATAATACCAGGTCAGGCTTATCTTGCAACTCTCTGTGAACCAATCCAGATGCCGCAAAGCTTAAGGTTTGATAATCTTCAAAATATTCAATCTTCATATTCCCTGTATTTGCTTTGTTTCCTGATGAAATAAACTCGAAGCTCCATAAATTGCAGCATCCATTAATTCTGAAGGCAAGATTAAAACCCTGTTTTTATTTGTAAAAAAGAATGACTCAAGAGAGTTGTTCAAGGCTTCCTTATAAAAGGCAAACGATTTACTGACCGAGCCGCCTATAATTATAACCTGGGGATCCATGGAATAACAGATCAGCTTAATCAGCTCTCCAAGATTTTGACCATATTGATTGAAAGCTCCAATGGCTCTGAGATCACCTTTACCAGCAAGATCGGAAAGTTCTTCCCCGGTCAGAGAAAAGTTTTCTGTAAAAAAATTACCCCCGCAATAATCTTCAAAGCGTTTATCCTTAAACGGGACCATACCAAATTCACCCGCTCCGTAATTGGCGCCATTGTATAATTGATTGTTAATAATAAGACCTGCACCAACACCCGTGCCGGTGATAAGCCCTATCACATCACGCAATCCCCTGGCGGCGCCAAAATACTTTTCTCCCAATGCGAAACAATTTGCATCATTCTGAAGCAGAACCGGTACATTAAACCGTTCCGAAAGCCTGGCCTTGATAGGAAACCCATCTAACTGGGTCAGGTTTGAAAGGCCATACATTGAACCTGTTGCCATATCAATGAGAGCAGGTACGGCAAATCCAATTCCTTCGACATCATCAGACCAAAGCTTGCCAATCATTTGACAAATCTCCTCAAAAACCTCCTCGCTGGTCCCGGTTTGATTTAAAACGATAAGCTCCTTTTGAAGCAGTCCGGTTAAGCCTACCCTTCCTCCTTTTACAGAGGTCCCTCCCAGATCAATACCCAGATAAGTAGCCATGTTGTTTAATCAAGATTTAAGGGTTCTGTATCCAGCTGTTTACAGAGACCATTATAAATTTCTATGATTTGCTCCAGTTTGGCCTGGGGGGGACGATAATCCCATGCTGAAATTAACTCCTCCTTCTTCTCCTCAATGGCCTTTAATTCTCCGGGTTTCCCAGATGTCTTCCAGGTTTCGGATGTAAAATGTCTCTTTTGAAAGGTATCCAGGTCATAATGATCATGCATATGTAACAATGTATGATCAGATTCTGAAAAAAGCATGTTGGCATCAATGACACTGCTAATATGCCCGTAATGATCAGATTCTTCCTGAGGTATTACCGGTTCCAGGACCTTCCATGCATTTTGCAGGTTTTCAATATCAAGCAAGGCCTGTTCGGGTGACCAGACCTGATCGGTAGAAAGTGGCATCAGGTTAAATGCACGGTATCCTGCCATGATCCCGCTATAAAATCCCAATGCCTTATCGCCCTGGGCCATGGGACCTGGCATCTGGGCAGATGTCATGATGTCCTTTAGATTATAGTATGGCAACCTGAGGACATCCATAATTTCTTTTTTCATCATTTCAAGCCTGGCATGTTCGACTGTCCCAAAAGCCATCTGGCCGGTATGAAGACTCATTGCCTGCGGATGAGGATATACATAAGCTTTGGCATCAGGAAAAATAGCGTGCAGTACTGTGGCTGCTGCCAAAACTTCTGCAATCCCAAGAACATACACACCAATAGGATCTATGGGCCCGGTCATTCCCATCATCGGCATGGACCCCACCATGAAGCTGTTCAGCGTAATGCCCTTCTGGAAACATAAATAAAGATCATCGGAATCAAGGATCATCGGACTCGGAGAGAAAAGCATTAAATCCCTGGCGTTGGGATTTTCCCAATCCTCCGCAATACTCCGTAGCAATGAATAATCTGATTCAACTTGCCTGGGAATAGACTGAATGGTTCCACCTCCATTCTGATTATACCTGTAGCCGATGAGATACTGCTCAATGGATTTTAAATATACGTGGGTATCCTGAGGAACTCCACAGCTGTTACCTCTTATACCCTTTTGCCTGGAAAGCACATGTAATAACTTAGTACCTTCAATAACATGTGATCTGGACAGAGGAACAATCTCCTGCTTTTGATGATCACAAAACTGGTAGGGCAGATCTGTCAGTTTAATAATGATTTCCGAATCATCCCTGTTATTGATAAGCATATCCTGCCAACCGTGGTTTTTAACAATGCCATTTCCATCCGGAACCATGTTACTCTGAATATGCAGCATGCATGATCCCAGAATCTCATTGGACGGATAGATGCGATTGTTTCTTACGACCAGTGATTCAGTTTTTGCTGCTTGCTTCAAAAGTGCCTCGTTCCGGGATGAAATGCCTTTATTCCTGACAATTTTCAACGCCAGAGAGACCATTTCGTCGGCCAATCCCCTATCCAATAATCGAAACATCTATCAATTGTTTTTTCTTCTTCCTTATTAAAAATATGATGGTGGCTATCACTGCAACAGTTAATATCGCCAGGCTATTGATGGAATATACCTTTTGCATCTCCATGTGTTGATAAAGCTTTCCGCTGATAATGCTTCCCAGGATGGAACCTGCACCAAAATAAGCCGCCCACAAAAGTGACTGTCCCGTGGTCCTGTATTTTGCCGGGACCAATTCGTTTACGAATTCAACCGACGCAATCCAGAGAAGGGTCCAGGTAATCCCATTCATCGTTTCGATGAATAAAACTGTATTTGGATTGTCATTCACAGAATAGAAAAACAGCCTGAGAGCAGTTCCAAATATAGCGATCAAAACGATCCAGTTCGGTTTGATCCTGCGTAGTAACCACGCAGCAATGAAATAGAATGGAAGTTCACTGAATGCCTGAATGCTTATAGCTGTCCCGGTGATCTCCGGAGACGCTCCAATCTGCCTCATATAAACTGTCAGAAAAAAGGTGATCGTTGACTGACTGATGGCTACGATGACAATAATAGCCAGAAAAGAAATTAGTAAGCTGTTCGAAATCAATTTATTTAATCCTTTGAACTCTATATCAATACTTTTAGAATCAAGGATTTTTGGTTGGTGCCTGCTGATGGATAAAATGACCATAAACAAAAATGCTGCACTTGTAAAAAAAGCAACCTGAACACCAAATATCGGGATCAGCCATCCGGTTAAAAGTGCTCCTAATCCAAAACCCGGTGCACCCCAGAACCTGATGTTGCTATAAGAAATCCCTTTACCAGAATCCACATGGTCCAGTGCAATGCTGTCCAGCAAGGGCAATACAGGAGTATTGAAAACTGAAAATAACAAGGTGAATATTGCCATGGAAGCCAGTCCCTTGCTGAAAATTGGCAGGGCAATACAGAAGACAAGGGCCAGCAGCAGTGCAATCTTAAGGCATATAATCTTCCCGTAACGGTCCGCCACAATTCCCCAAAGGGGTTGTAATATAAGCATGACTATCCATGGAAGGGCAGCCATATAACCAATCTGCGTTCCATTTAGTCCGGCATCTTCCAGCCACAAATTGAATACCGGCAACCATGAAGAAAGGCTTGCAAAACCAAAAAGGAACGCAGCCCTTACAGGATTGCTCCTTGAATGAATGAGGGATGATAATGAATTGATTTGAAATTTAAGCATCTACGAGTATAAAAGAGGAAATAAGTGCCCGATCATCTGCTGTGATAATTTAAGTTCGATCAAAGCAAGCATCGGGCACATATGAGCTATTGAATAACAGGATACCTGAAGGCAGATTGCAAGGAAATCCTTTGTCCGCTTGCTTGCGATTTACGGGCGCCTTCCATGATTTCCACAACGTGCAGTGCATGTTCAGAGGTAATTAGCAATTCTTTGCCTGTTGAAAGATGTTCGCATATTACCGAGGCACCTTCTTGCCATACAAAAGTACCTGAATCAGTTACCGAGGTCTCAATCTCCGGATGATCCGTTGTGGCAAGTTCCACTCCCAATGGATGCCAGTCGTAACCGATGAGGTTCATCGCGCCATCGGAACCCACAATGGATATAGTGGGACGGTTCTCTCCTACTCCTGAATGCCCGGCCGGATTGAAATAATTAAACCCGCATTGAACGTGTGAAAGTACCCCATTCTGATGCTCAAGAAGAATATGGGCATTATCTTCAGCTTTGACCTGGATAAAACCTTTGTCTTCCACATTACGCGTAGGAGTTATTATATCGGTCATGGCAACTACAGATTTGGCAGGTCCAAGCAGACCGGTGAGCGAAACCATGTTATACACACCCAGATCAGGCATACTTCCACCATCCGGCTCATAAAAAAAAGCTGACCATTCCGGGCCCTGATGTCCGTAATGAGCGTGAGCTGCTGCTACCCTGCCAAGTTTTCCTGCATTGAGTTGCCTGGCCATAAAAGCAAACTGAGGACTATTAACCATTGCCGGCGCACCCCAAATGTGTTTTCCCATAGCCAATGAAAGATCCAACAATTCGCGACCTTCTTTATAGGTAGTTGCCATTGGTTTTTCGCTCCAGACATACTTACCTGCCAGAATAGCGATTTTGTTCAGACGCCCATGCTCCTGCATATCGGTACAGTTCACAAGCAAATCGAAATCAGCCCCTGCAAGCATTTTATCGATGTGAGGGTACCAATTGGGGATGTTGAATTTTTTTGCTGCCTTTTCTGCACGATCTGGTTTAATGTCACAGCAGCTCACTATTTCTGCATATTGGCATTTCCCGAGATGGGGTGCATAGTTGCCATTCATCACGCTTCCACAACCAATAATCCCAACTTTTACCTTTCGTCCAAATGGTTTAAAACCAACTTCTGATTGCGATGTTGCAGATGATGAAGCCATTAAAGTCGGTGCAACAACTGAAGCTGCTCCCATGACACCAATGTTTCCTAAGAAATTTCTTCTCGACAAGTTTTTCATATTTATTTATTTTTGATTGATCCGTTTCCCTTGGGCTTGATTATTAATTGATTACAGGATATTTATCTGTATTTCTCAAAATAAATGAGAAATACAGATAAATAATCCAAGAGAATACACCTTTATATTACTAATAACCTGGGTTTTGCTGAAGCTTATTGTTCGCATCAAGCGCGGACTGGGGAATTGGATATAGTAAGTATTTCGGATCACTTACATAATCCTTAAAAGGGGTACGGGCATCCAGGAATGTACCAAAACGTATCATGTCTTGCCTGGTAAATCCTTCCCATGCAAATTCGAACCTGCGCTCCTTATAAATATCATCCAGGGTAACAGTAGAATAAAGCTTTTCAGGATTATTTAGAAATGCACGTGCGCGCACTTGATTCACAAGATTTGTAGCTTCTCCGACATCACCTCCGCTACGAAACAGAGCCTCTGCCTTCATTAGATAAACATCCGCCAGTCTGAAAATATGGATATCATTCTCCATAGAAGTCGAAAGACCTGGTTCAAAGTCCCATTTATAAATACGGGCTCCCTCTTCCTGATTTATCCATCCCCATCCATCTACCTCAACTTCATTTAAAACCATATCCACCGTATGGATCAAAGGCCTTCCATGGCCTGTTATCAATACCTGGCCGGTTGTTGGATCTATCATTGGTCCAATCAGAAATGAACCGTGATAACGGATATCAGTTGTATCAAAAGCTTTCACATAATCAGGATTTGCAGCCATTCCGTTCCATGGGCTAATATTCAGTCCCAGGGCAATTGGGTCCATGTAATGCAAGGTGTTTAATGATATGATATTTTCATACCCACTTCCTCCAGCTCTGAATGCTGCCGATAAAATTGCTTCTTGTGAAACCTCATTATGGGGAATAAAATTCGTCTTCCAGGAAGGCTCAAGAATATACGACATCTCCATTACTGCATCACAAGCATCAATACACTCCTGCCATTTGGATCCTCCCTCCGGATTCCAGACTTCTGCATTCAGGTACATCTTTGCCAATAAAGTATACGCAGCACCACTAGTGAACTTTCCATAGCTGGCTGAAGTAGCGACATCCGATCTCAGTATATCTTTTATATCATTAAGCTCATCAACAATGAAATTAAATATTTCCTGTCTGGAGCTGGTTTCAGGCTGGGATTGGTCCAGAAAATCTGTAGCAAGCGGAACGTTACCATACAGGTCACACAAAATATAGTACCAGAATGCTCTTACACCACGTATCTCAGCCAGGTAACGCACTTTATCTGCGTCTGAAATCCCGGGACTTGTTTCAATCATATAGTAAATCTGATTGCACAGGGAGATACTCTCTGTTGGACCATTATAGGCTGAATTGAAACCTGAACTGGTTGCATCCCAGGTATGTTGCATTGACTCTCTATACATGGGTTCACCCCAGTCACCTCCCTTAAATCCAGGAATAGCCATCATATCTCCAGCCAGTTCATCCCTGCAGGTATAAGAATCCCAATTTTGCACATGATATTTAAGGGTACTGTAGATTGAAGCCACAAGAGCATTAATCTGCTCAGGAGTTTCACCAAATTCATCAACAGCTATCTCACTGTATACAATTTCTTCCAGGTCTGTACAGGAATTAGAAAAAGTTACGAAAAGTGAGGCCAATAGCATTATATATATTTTCTTTCTCATCGCTTTATTTTTTTGAGTTAATTAAAATCTGACGTCGAGTCCGATTGTGAAGGTTTTTGGTTTTGGAACAAAGTAGTGCTCCAGTTTACCAGGATCAAGACCGCTCATTCTCACTTCAGGATCAATTCCTTCAAATTTTGTAATAATGAACAGGTTTTGAGCAGTGGCAAAAATCCTAAGACTTCCAATACCGATTTTATTTAAAGCGCCTATGTCATAGGAAAGACTCATGTTTTCCATGCGCAGGAATGATCCATCATAAATAAAATAACTTGAGAATAACGGATCATCCGTGATTCCATTTGTCAGTACTTCTGCCAACACATTTCCACCAGGTAACCATTTGGGATTACTGTATTGTACCCTTGGGCTGTCAAGGACATCATTTCCATATAACCCGCGCATGAAAATTGATAAATCAAATTTCTTATAGGTAAATGTATTCAGGATACCATATGTGAATCTTGGCATGGCATGACCTATATAGGTGTAATCAAGGTTATTGATCATCCCATCTTCATTTAAGTCATCGATAAGGAATTTCCCATTCTCATCCAGACCACTGCTTCTCAAATTATAGAATGTTCCAACTTCCTGTCCCTCTTCTATAATATGACTTGTCAGATAACCTGACCCCCTTAATGAAATTCCCCCTGTTTTAATATTATCAGTCTGATAAATATCATCTGACAAGCGCTCAATGACATTCTTATTGTGAGCAAAATTGACAGTAGCAGACCATTTAAAATCACCTGATCTGACAATATCTCCGTTTAAAATAATCTCAATTCCTTTATTTGACATATCACCAACATTGGCAAGCATTGTTGGATATAGATTTGGGGGGACAGGAACATTGTATACATACAATAGATCTGTCGTCTTCTTGTCATAATAGTCAATCGATCCATACAGACGAGAATTAAATAGTGCGAAATCAATGCCTGGATTGAATGAGGCAGTTTCCTCCCATTTAAGATCCGGATTATGGTTTTGGGAGTACTTATAGGTATTTCTCCACACGCCATTTTCAAAATACTCATCCCCACGGCCATAAAGGGCAAGAGAATTATAAGACCCTATTCCATCCTGGTTTCCAACAATGCCATATCCTATTCGAATCTTTAGATCATTAATGAAACTGGCATTGCTCATGAATTCTTCATCAGATATCCTCCAGGCTCCGGAAATGCTGGGAAATGTTCCCCACTTATGGTTATCTCCAAACTTCGAAGAACCATCTTGTCTTATTGTGGCAGTAACTATGTATTTACCGGCTATGGTATAGTTCAATCGCCCGAAGAAAGAGATCAATCTGTTCATGCTCTTGTAGGATCCTACATCAGCTGGAAACAAGTTCTCACCCGCAGCAAGGTTATTGTATTCAAACATATCTGATATAAAAGTCCGATTTGATGATCTTACTGACTGATAATCATTGTCTTCATACGAATATCCACCAAGTATATTCAGATTGTGGATGCCAAAATCTGCAGCGTAACCAAGCGTAAGCTCAAGAAGTTCCTTATTCCAAAGCTGATTACCCCTGTAGGCATATCCCTGATCCTGACGACCGGCCTGGGTTATAGATGAATTGTAAATACTCTGGTCAGAAGCACTCCTTTGTTTAAAAAGATTCACTCCCGCCTTAAGTCCTTTTACGATCTCAAGTTCTGCTTTCACATTACCAAAAAGCAGGCTTGTCTGGTTCAGGTTGCTGTTTTCCTCAATGTTGGCAACAGGGTTCCCCTGGTCCCATTCCTGTATGGTAAACCAGGAACCATCATCGTTTTTGACCGGATAAACCGGCAGCATATTATAAGCCAATACTGTGTTGTAGGAATTTGTAGGTGTAAAATTGCTAAGAACCGATCCAGCTGATATCGAAATATCAAGTTTATCATTCAATACTTTTTTATTAAGGGAAAACAGAGTGTTGAAACGTTCTAGTTCATTGTCTTTCATAATTCCTTCTCTATCAAGGTAATTCACCGAAATTCGATAATTACCCCCTTCTAATCCACCTGAAACTGATAAATTATGATTTTGAGAAAATCCCGTCCGCATGATCTCATCAAACCAATCTGTATTAGCACCTAAATCCAGTCCAGCCACATCCATGCCACTGGTAGCTTCTCTCCATTGGGATGCCGTCAGCAAATCAGGTTTACTTGCGACAGTTTCCAATGCGAAATAATTGCTGTAATTAACACTGGTTTTTCCAGCTTTACCCTTTTTTGTAGTTATGAGTATAACCCCGCTTGCCGATCTTGATCCATAGATTGCA
The DNA here is from genome assembly GCA_043797815.1 of Bacteroidota bacterium. Taxonomy (GTDB): domain Bacteria; phylum Bacteroidota; class Bacteroidia; order Bacteroidales. The sequence continues at coordinate 11,777 of JAZDPG010000067.1, read as the reverse complement.
ACAGCGGAAGCGTCTTTAAGAATACTGATAGATTCAATATCCTGCGGGGAAACTGAATTTATATCCATTCCAGGTACGCCGTCAATTACAACGAAAGGGGAACTTGAACCAGTTAATGATGAAGTACCCCTTAATCGCATCGTTTGGCCGGCAGTAACATCACCACCTTCAGTTGTTATGGTTAAACCAGCGACACGGCCTTGTAAAAGATCAGCTGCAGATTGAGTAACCCCTTTATTAAATTCACCTTCCTTGACATTGGTAATTGATCCGGATATATTTCTTTTTGAGAGTGTCCCGTATCCGATTGCAACCACCTCATCCAGTCCGACCACCTCTTCAGTCATAACCAAATTTACTTCTGATCGGTCTCCAATCGGTACTTCTTCAGTTTTCATACCCACATAGGAGAAAACCAGTATGGCATTGTCGGGAACTTCTGAGATCGTGTACTTTCCATTATTATCAGTTACAGCGCCATTTGATGTGCCTTTTTGAATAACAGTAACACCTACCAATGGTTCTCCTCTTGAGTCTGTGACTTTCCCATTTACAGTTCCTGGCTGAAGTTTTGCTTTCGTTTCCGTCAAATATTTGGAAGGAGAAAGAACGATCTGGCGGTCCAGAACTACATAGTCAACATCCGCATCCTTAAACAGGTGATCCAGAATATCTCCTATTTTTGTGTTGTCAACCGTCAGGTCAACCTGGCGTTCCACATCAACCAGTTTATTATTATACAAAAAGAAAAACTCACTTTGATTCTCAATTTGACCAAGAACATATTCAACTGTAACCTGTTGAAAATCTAGTGATAACTTGGCGCTTTGAGAATATGAATTGCCAGCCATAATGTGCAAGGTGCCTACGAACATAAATAAAACTGAGATTCTCATGGTTTTAGTTAGTTTCAGGGAATGAATGTATTTACACACCATCCCCCGGCGGGTTAGTTTTTTTTTCATAATTTTGAATGGTTTGGGTTTTTAATACTATTAAAAATCTATAGCTCTTAACAGTTTAGCTAATCAAGAGCTAGTACCATTGAACAGGGAAGTGTCTCACCACTTTCCTGTTCTTTTTGTTTAAGGGTCTTTCATTTTTTTTGGTGTTAGTTAGTGCTGTGAATAGTTGGTTTAATCGCGTTTAAATGGTTCGTTCAATAAATTATTCCCTAAGGTGTATTTCAACAGTTCTTTTTTCATAAGTGCCATTTGGCTTCTTGTTCCTTATTGAGGATTCGTAAGTTATAGGAGCTGTTTTTTTAAGTAATTCAAGCACCTGCCACAAGGATTCATCAACGAATGTGGCTGTATAGCGATAAGATTTTAATTCGGAATCAACCAATCTGATATCAGTATTATACCATTTACTTAGTTTCCAGACTACTTCCTCGAACGAATCATTTTTAAAAATCAGTTTGCCATCCTTCCAGGATGTGATCTTTTCTGTATCAGCATTTCTTTTTACCGATAAATTGTTTTCCGCAGTTGAATAAACCGCCCTCTCATCAGGCACCATCTCTTTAAGAAATGAAGGTTTTGAATCCGGCATCCTCCTATAGAGGACCACTTTCCCTTCGATTAATGTAGTCTGGATTCTATTATCCTCTGGATAAGCAATCACATCAAAGGATGTTCCCAGGGCTCTGATCTCAATATCGGATGTACTAACAACAAAGGGTTTTTGACTTTTTGCAACCTCAAAGTAGGCCTGTCCTTCCAGATAGACTTCTCTTTCAGAACCTTTAAATTGGGTTGGATATTCCATATGGCTGCCAGAATTTAACCAAACCCTGGTGCCATCCGATAGAACCAATTCAGCAACTGTTCCAAAAGAAACATTTAAATTACTCTTTGCAGCAAACTCCGATTCTGCCGGCAAGGAATATATTACATATCCAATACTTGAAACAAGCAAGGGAATGAATAAAATTGCAGCTGCCCTTTGCAAAATACTGGTTAATCTCCGTCTTCCATGAAAACCCTTAAGCTTATGATTCACCGCTTTTCTGGCCTGTACCATATCAATTGATTCCAGTTCTTTGATATCATGAGACAATTCCCATATATTCATGTATTCCATGAATATTTGCTTGTTATTGCCATTTTCATTTATCCATGCTTCAAACTGGCTACTATCCTTCTGATTTAACCCTCCCTCAAGGTATTTCCCAATTAATGAATCAGATATTTCACTTTTCTTTCTCACTCTTTCTATCATTTTTGATGCTAATTAATATGACGATACAAATCCATTATCCCCTACAACTTTTCCCTCAAATCTTGTTTAACAGCAATCAGAACTTCACTGGAGCAATAAATAGATCCAATTCATCCAAAGTAAATTCCTATTTAGAGTATGGAAATGTTATATAAGACGATCATTCTTAAGTTGCTCTCTTAGTATTTTTATTGATTTGCCTATGTATGATTCAACTGTTTTAATTGAAATGCCTAATTGCTGGGCAATCTCAGTGTATTTCTTTCCCTCATATCTGCTTAAAACGAAAATTTCCCTGTTCTTTGCTGGCAGATTTTCTATCAGTTCTTCAAGTCTTTCCATTAATTCACGATAGAGTATTGTGTCCTCCCCGGAACTATGCAGGTTCACCATTTTCTTCATAGACTCGGAAGCATGGTTGATTACAATTTTATTGTGTTTTAGATGATCCAGGCATTTATTTCGAACCGCTTGTTGGAGATATGTGCCCAAGCGTACCGATATCTGAAAATTTCTGCGAATATTCCACAAATTGATAAACACAGTTTGAACTGCATCTTCAGCATTATTTTTATCACCAAGATATTTGATTGCGTGAATAACCAGACCTTGGTAATACTCGCTGAAAATAAGGTTGAAAGCATTTGGGTCACCTTCTCTCAATTTCTGAATAAGAAAACCTTCCTGAAATGCTTTTGATATTCTCATTTTGAATAGACTTCAGTTTCTTCAAAAGTCAGGAATAATTCACAATAAGTCAAAGGAATGAAAAACATACTATTTCAACAATGCGAACAAAAAGGTAAAAGACGGAAAATTCCGTCTTTTACCAATTAACTAACCTACCGACTAAACTACTTCGTTCCAGGAACAAAACCTATCTATGAAGCTATCTAAAACATATAATAAGACGATTCTAATAAAAGAATCCCTATATTGAATTTCTCAAAACAAACCTGAAGGGGTTTGCTTCCTGACAGAACGATTCGCCATTCTTGAATGCCGCTGCTTTTATTCCCATTTGAATGAAATCTTTAGTTAACCGGAAATCCCTCCGGCCAGGATTTCTTTCATCGGTGTTTCATCATAAGAAATGATCCCAATTTCCCTTCCGGGGATCCATTTCCTGTTTCCAATTTCATAGATAAAACTGATTAATTCGGAATCACTATACAAAAAGCAGATAGTTTTCGGCTGCAACATTTCAGGATAGAATTTATTGACGATTTCATACGAAATATGAAAGTCAACACAAAACCTTGTTAAACCTTTAATACAGCCTTCAGAACAAAAAAAGAGATTGTTCCGGTGAGATCTTATCCCTGGCAAACAGACCGGTTAAAACCTGAACCTCCCAGCATTGTCGATATCAATAGAAACATTCTGGACGATATGTTAGGAAGGGTAACCGAACCGTGGTATTCTGAATAAGGATTCACTTATAAGGGTTTGGGTCAGTGGGTTATTGGGTTAGTAAAAGAGCCGGCGGAATTATGACGGGCTCTTCCTATTTTAAGGACTTTCTCCTTTTTCCTTGCTCCTTTTCCCTTTTTCCCTTACTGAGCACTGAGCACTGAGCACTAAGCACTGAGCACTAAGCACTGAGCACTACATATTTAAAGCCTCTGGCTTTAAATATGTATTACCTCCCCGTAGGCTGCTGCCGCAGCTTCCATGATTGCTTCCGACATGGTGGGATGGGGATGGATGGCCTTGATGATCTCCTGTCCGGTGGTCTCCAGTTTACGTGCCACCACCAGTTCGGCAATCATTTCCGTTACATTGGCTCCGATCAGGTGTGCTCCCAGCAATTCCCCGTATTTTGCATCAAAAACCAGTTTCACGAAACCGTCCTTGGCACCGGCAGCTGATGCTTTGCCGGATGCGGTGAAAGGAAATTTCCCCACTTTGATTTCATATCCGGCCTCTCTGGCTGCCTTTTCGGTCATGCCCACCGAAGCCACCTCGGGACTGGTGTAGGTGCATCCGGGGATATTGCCATAGTCCACCGGCTGGGGATGATGCCCCGCAATTTTCTCCACACAGGTGATCCCTTCCGCAGAAGCCACGTGTGCCAGTGCAGGTCCCCCCACAATATCCCCGATGGCGTAGATACCATTCACATTGGTCCGGTAGTAAGCATCCACTTTTACTTTTCCGGCCTCTACCTCTATTCCTAGTTCTTCCAATCCGATGTTTTCGATATTGGGTGCAATGCCTATTGCTGAAAGTACAATCTCCGCCTCCACTTCCTCTTCCCCTTTGGGGGTTTTGATCTTCACCTTGCAAAGCGCTCCTGAAGTATCCACCGATTCAACAGTTGAGGAGGTCATCACTTTCATTTTGGCTTTTTTGAAAGAGCGCTCAAGTTGTTTGGAAACCTCTTCATCCTCTAAAGGAACTACGTTGGGAAGGAATTCAACCAGGGTTACCTGGGTTCCCATGGTGTTGTAAAAATTTGCGAACTCACTTCCAATGGCTCCTGATCCCACAACCACCATGGATACGGGAAGTTTGGGCAGGGTCATGGCTTCACGGTAGCCGATGATCTTTTTACCATCCTGCTTCAGGTTCGGAAGCTCCCTGGAGCGGGCCCCGGTGGCCAGGATGATGTGACCGGCTTTTATTTCAGTCACCTTTCCACCGGCGTCAGTCACGGCAACCACACCGGGAGACTTCAGCTTCCCGGTGCCGTTGATGACTTCAACCTTGTTTTTCTTGAAAAGGAATTCAATCCCCTTGCTCATCCCATCAGCCACACTCCTGCTCCGGCCCACAACCTTCTCAAAATCGGGAGCTACCGTTCCGCCGAGTGTGATCCCATAATCGGCGGCATGCAGGAAGTACTCATATACCTGGGCACTTTTCAGCAACGATTTGGTGGGTATGCAACCCCAGTTTAAGCAGATCCCTCCGAGGGATTCCCGTTCGACAACTGCAGTTTTTAATCCAAGCTGGGAGGCCCGGATGGCAGCCACATAACCTCCCGGTCCGCTGCCAATCACTAAAAGATCGAAGTTCATTCTGGTTGTTTTTTAATAAGATGTTCACGAAATTACGTGAATATAACAACCAAAACAAAAATGGGTTTAGTGAATTAATAATAATCTGAAGGATTCACCTGAACACCATCCTTCCTCACTTCATAATGAAGATGATGCCCGGTGGACATACCGGTATTTCCCACACTCCCGACCTCTTGCCCACTGGTCACCTTGTCACCGGCTTTCACTTCAAATGATTTCATGTGTGCATAAAAAGTCGTATAGCCTTCTGCGTGTTCTAAAACCAGCAGGTTGCCCCAACCCTTCAGGTTTTCAGCTTTCTTCACAATTCCTTCTGCAGCTGCATAGACAGGGGTTCCTTCAGGGGCCGCAATATCCAGGCCCAGATGGGTGGTCACCTTACCGGTAATGGGATGGATCACATCTTCATTGAATCCCCACGTGACGCTCTCCATGAATTGCAAAGGGAGCGGGAAAGCGGATGGAATAGCCCCCTCCCATTTGGGTGGAGCCTGAAAAGCAACCATAATAAGTGCAGCAATGGGCAAGGTGGCGAGATAACGCCATTTTTTCTGATTTTTTGTAGGATGACTTGTTAACATGATGATTCGTTTTTTAATGGTGGAACTTCTAAAGTAGCTCGCGATGGCAGGAGCGTACCGGCGGATGGTTTCATCCCTGAGACAAACCAGGTATGCCGCAAGGGCATCCGGCCGGCCCAGTACATGTTCATCTGCCAGGTATTCATGGTTATTCCTCGCATATCGCATCAGAAGAAAGACAAAGGGGTTGAACCACAGTAAAACACCAGCGAATGTCATGATCAATAAATCGATGGAATGATTCTGGGATGCATGGACCATTTCATGGCGCAGCACTTGATCCACTTTGTTCTCCCATACATGACGGTCCAGGTAAATCCGTCTGAACAACGTAAACGAGCCGTGCGGGCCATCCTGCATATATACCTTCACAGGACCGCTGTCCATCCTGACAGCAGCCACAGTAAGCTTCCTGATTTTCAGGTATTTCCAAATACCTGTAGTCAACAGGACCAGGACTCCTCCCAGGTAAATCAAAAGCAAAAGGGATCGCAGTGAGATACCGGCATTTTCAGAAGCCAGAACCACAGGATTACCCACCAGCTGATCCACATATTCCCAGTAAATTCCATGCAGGTCAGTTGCTGCTGTCAACCGGCTTCCCCGGGGAAGCCTGAACAGCGGCAGAATAAAAGAGAGTACAACGGAACCAAGCAGATAGAAGCGGTTCCATCGAAAGAAGGTAAATTTCCTGAAGGCAATCACGTAGAGTGTCCAGCAAAGGAAAATGGCCAGGTTTACCTTCAGTATATACGCAGGAAAACTCATTCTCCGTCTCCTTTTAATGCTTCGATTTTTTGATCGATCAATTGCCTGATCTCCTCAAGCTCACCCACATTCATTGTTTCGTCACCTGTGAAAAATGATGCAAAACTTACCACCGAACCGTCAAAATGATTATTGATTATTGACTTCACGTGAGTTCTGAAATAGGAGTGTCTGGAGACCCTGGCGTAATATTCATGGACCTTCCCATAGGTGTTGTATCCCATAAAACCCTTTTTTACAAGGACCCGGATCACCGTTGAAATGGTGGTGTAAGCGGGACGCGGTTCAGGAAATGCCTCAACAATATCCTTCAGGAAGCATTTTTTCAGTTCCCAGATGTGATGCATGACCTGTAGTTCAGCCTTTGTCAATTCCTTCATTTCACAATAATATAACTATTTTTATAGTAATGCAACTATTTTTATAATAATTTTCAGTATGAAGTTGAATCGGGGCCCTGCACTCCTTCCCGGTAGTCCAGATAGATGTCAAAAAACCGGGGAACTACTTTTGAAGCCAGGCTATTGGGTGAGTTCTGAAGAAATACAATCCCTATGTCCTCACCGGGACAAAATCCTATTTCCGCCCGGTAACCGCGTATGTACCCTCCATGGTAAAGGATCTTTTCGCCCCGGTACTGGTAAATCCTCCAACCCAGACTGTAGTAACGTTCCCGGAAGGGTTTCCAGTAACGTGTATACCTGTATTTCAGAGGTGTATATATGACCGGTTCGCCAAGGGTTTCAAGCACTGCTTCGGGGATGATCCCGGGTTGATGGCCCAGCAGGGCCAGGAGCCACTGCCCCATATCCGAGATACTGGCATTTACACCGGCAGCCGGCAGCACATTGTAATAACCTTCTTGGGGACTGAGGGGGATGTATTTGTCGCTTCCACGAACATGGGGACTGGCCATATTGAATTCTGGAGTAATTTCCACCGGGCCTACCGATGCATCTTCCATGTGCAAGGGTTTAAAAATCATCTGGTCCATAAGCACCTGGTAGGGTGTTCCCGTGGCCCTTCTTGCAATGGGGTCCAGCATGCTGAACGTAACATTCTGGTACCCATACAGGGTGCCCGGGGGAGCAGAAATATCCACCTCATGGAGCCTGTCCACAATGTGGGGCAAGGTTTCGCCTTCCTCCACCAGATTGTCAAATGCATAGGGAACCAATCCCGTGGTGTGGCTTAGCAGGTTTCTGAGAGTCATCCCATTGGTGCTCGCACTGTCTTTCAAGCTGAATCCGGGATAAAGATCCAATACCCGGTCATCCAATGAAAAAACTCCTTTCTGTTCCAGCAAACAGGCCAGTGTACCGGCAAAACCTTTTGAAACCGATGCCAGCCTGAACAGGGTATGCTCATTCACTTCCTCCCCGCTCCCCACGGTTCTCTCTCCAAAGGTACTGATGTACCTCACCTGACCTCCCTGAACCATCGCATAGGCAGCACCCACTGTATTGCTGCTGTCAAGCTCCCCATCCATGTAATGAATAAAATCCCTGAACGGGGGGATTTCGGGAATCTTTGAAATTGTGACGGCCTGTTTAAACCGAGATTGCCCAATTGTTTCCGGAGCCAGACCGGATTCCTCCAGGGGTTTCATGCCCCCGGAAAAAATTACCACCAACAAGGTGATGCCCAGGGATCCTGCAATGAACAGGAAGAATCTGTATCTGTTTCGCCTCAATAATTCCAACTTCCAATAATTTTAATGAATGAACGGACAAATGTATAACTATATTTATAATTATAGCATGGAACGCGATATTAATTGTGAACATGAGACGATCCTGATTTGGAAATCTTTTACTCTTTGGTAGCGTCGAACACTTTCGTGGCAGTGGCAATGATGCTCGAAATATCAGTCAGGTTGGACGGAAGGATCATGGTATTGGACTCCTTGGCCAGTTTGCCGAACTCGTTCAGATACTGCTCAGCAATCCTCAGGTTCACCGCGTCCCTGCCACCTTTTTCATTGATGGCCTGAGAGATGTACCTGATCCCGTTGGCCGTGGCTTTGGCCACCTGCTCTATTTCGGAAGCCTTTCCTGTAGCCTCATTGATCCGCTTCTGCATTTCACCCTCCGACTCTTTGATGGCTTGCTGTTTGGATCCCTCTGCCACATTGATCTTGGCCTGTTTCTCACCTTCCGATTCGGCAATCACAGCCCGCTTCTCCCGTTCGGCCCTCATCTGCTTCTCCATGGCATCTTTGATGCTCTGGGGTGGAATAATGTTCTTCACCTCATAGCGTGTCACTTTTACCCCCCAGGGATCACTGGCTTTATCGACCGCGGAGACAATGCTGTTGTTGATGGTCTCACGCTCTTCGAAGGTCCTATCCAGTTCCAGCTTACCGATAATGCTTCGCATGGTGGTCTGGGCGATCTGGATCGATGCAAACTGGTAGTTATCGATGCCATAAGAAGCCTTGGCTGGATCAATGACCTGCAGATAGAGAATCCCGTCAACTTCCACGGAGATATTGTCACGGGTAATGCAAATCTGGGAAGCCACATCAATGGCCTGTTCCTTCAGTGTGTGGCGGTAACGGACCCTGTCAAAAAAAGGCATCAGCACATTGAACCCGGCCACAAGCGTGAGCCTGTATTTGCCAAGTCGTTCCACAATATAAGCCCTCTTCTGAGGTACCACTTTGATTGAAGATAACAGGATGATTAGCGCCAGAAGAATCAATCCTGCGTATACGAGAGTTAATGAGTTCATTTCCATCAATTAAGGTTAAAGTTAAAAAGGTAAAAGTCAAAAGTTGTTACCGCGGAAGCCACTGGTTCCGGGGAGGGGGTTAGTCAGGCTTGACCTGAAGGATGAGGCTTTCTTTGCTCACAATGGTTACCCACGATCCTTTTTTCACTGGTGCATTACTGGAAGCTGTCCATCGGGTCCCTTTGAACTCGACCAGGCCGGAACCATCTTCAAAATCTTCCAAAACTTTGGCCTTTTTCCCGATAAACTCCTCCAGCTGATCCTGGGCCTCCTCGTCCTTTTTACCGAAGAAACGTCTTTTCAGGTATTTGCGCAACAACACCAGCCCCAGGAGAGATGCCACAAGAAAGATGGGGATCTGCACATTCAGTTTGATATCAAAAAGTGCACATACAAGGGCTGTTACCCAGGCTCCCGCGCCAAAAAACAGAATGACCAGACCGGGAAGGATAAGTTCCAGCAGCAGCATTCCCAGCCCGATGAGGAACCAGATGACTGCGGGGTTAGATAAAATATCCATGTGTTGAGGTTTTTCTATAAAAATAAGAAAATCGGAGACAATGACAACAGGGTCAGACGGCTGTTTTTTGACAGCAGCTGTGTAGATTGCATGGTTTTCTTAAACTATCGCTACCTTTATACTCCGAATCAGACTCTATGGGCAAATACGAATACTTCAACAGAGACATCAGCTGGCTCTCTTTTAACTTCAGGGTCTTGCAGGAGGCCATGGATAAAACCCTTCCCCTGTATGAAAGGATCAAGTTCCTGGCTATTTATTCCAATAACACGGAAGAATTCTACCAGGTAAGAGTCAGTTATTACAAACACATGCTTCGCCATGAAAAGGAGTTTCCCGTGGAGCACTTCAGGGAGGTGGATCCGGCTGGTACCATCAGGCAGATCAATGAAATTGTGACCAACCAGCAATCGATCTTTCATCTCATATTCGAGGAGGAGATCCTTCCGGAACTGAGAAAGAATCACATTATCGTGGTCAATGAGAAAGACCGGTTGTCGACAGCGCAGCAGGATTTTATCAGTGAGGTGTTCTATTCCAACATCATTACTTCCATACAACCGGTATTGATGGTTAAAAAGAAGGTGAGGCCGTTCCTGAAAACGGGTCATCCTTACATGGCCATGGAGATGGTGAGCAAAAAACAACAGGGGACGAAACAGCGTGAAAGGTATGCCATCGTGAAGATTCCCACCGATCACAATTTCAACAGGTTTATTGAGTTGCCCGGGAAAAATGGAGAACACTACATCATGTTCCTGGAAGATGTGATCATGCGGCATATAGATTCCATCTTTCCGGGTTACGAGGTAGTAAACTGGTACTCTATTAAGCTCACCAGGGATGGAGATATGGAATATGATGAATATGAAGGGGATGATCTGATTGAAGCCATCGACCGGATCAAAAGTGTTCGCTCGGTGGGTAAACCCAACCGCTTCCAGTTTGACCGGAAAATGCCGGAAAAAGTACTGGAATACTTTACCTCCTCATTCCACATTTCCAAGGATATCATGGTCATGGGCGGCAGCAGGCATAATTTCAGGGATTTCTTCAGTTTTCCCAATCCGCTCTATCCCGACATGGAGATTGAAAACCTGCCCCCCATACCCAATCCGGTGCTGGTTAACCTGGAAAAACCCATCGCTGCCATGATCAGCAGAATGGATTTCTTACTGAGTGTACCCTATCAGCCCTTTGAACATTACCTGAGGTTCCTCCGCGAAGCTGCCCTGGATCCCACGGTGGAAGAGATCAAATCAACCCAGTACAGGGTTTCGGACCATTCAGTTGTGGTCAACTCGCTCATTGATGCAGCGGTTAATGGTAAAAAGGTTACCGTATTTGTTGAATTGAAGGCCCGGTTTGATGAGGAAGCCAACCTGAAATGGGCCAACGAAATGACCAAAGCAGGCATTCGTATTATATACAGCATCCCCAATCTGAAGGTCCATGCAAAAATAGCCCTGGTGATCAGGAAAAGGGGATCCACGCACGGGGACCAGGCATACCTGGGCACCGGCAATTTCAACGAAAAGACGGCCAGGTTATATGGTGACCATGGTTTGTTCACTTCCAACCCTGAGGTGGTGAGGGATGTGAAAAATCTCTACAGATTCCTGGAAGACCAGAATTTCCACCCGAAATTCAGACACATCCTTGTGCCCATGTTCAATTTGATCCAATCCTTTCTCAAACTGATCAACCAGGAGATCGCCAATGTAAAAAAGGGTGGTATTGGCTATATCCTTTTAAAAATGAACGGACTTCAGGATGGAGAAATGGTTGACAGCCTGTATAAGGCCAGCGAGGCCGGTGTGAAAGTGGACCTGATTATACGCGGGGTATGTATCCTGAAACCAGGACAATCCTACAGTAAAAACATCAGGGTAATCCGTATCGTGGACCGCTATCTCGAACATGCCC
>JAZDPG010000109.1:0-26473 GCA_043797815.1 Bacteroidota bacterium | reverse complement strand
ATCATTGGCCAGCTCTGTTGCAGCATCCGTACAATCGGTACCATTACATTCATACTTCTTGCCATCATACAGGTAACAGCAGTGTATGGCAGTGCAACAGGCAGTAAATGAGCCGCAGACGCTGGTTTCAGTGACGCATTGTTCCATTGGAATTGCAAGGAATAAAGCAAAAATCGGAATGATGAACTTAAGGTACAATATTTGTCGCTGTACCCAATTAAAATTAGTGCTTGCCGTGGGATAGGTATGCCCGGTCGAGAAAGAAGCCCATTTGTATGTATCTGATAATTAATTAAATAAAAAAAACAGGGAGGGAGGTAAAATTTGGTTTTTAAAAGGCCAAACAATATATTTGTTTTAAACAAGGCCACCAAAAAAAATTGTTCATCATGTTTAATCAATCTTCATTTTCAAGACGCCATTTTATTAGCATGATTCCCGCAACTGCGGTTGCGCTTAATTCATGCAGTATAAATGACAAAGGAGTTCAGATACCTGCACCGGATTATACAATTCCTGAAAGTGGTTTCCATGGAAGGGATGAGAACAAGCGTGACTGGAGTGGTGATAACCGTTCTGGCAGGGTTATCTTTCTCTCCCATTGTATGCTTAACCAGAACGCCCGTATTGTTCATGAGGGGGACTTCCCTGCAATGTTTGAGCCCCTTATTGAATACCTGAAAAAAAAGCAGGTGGGTTTGGTTCAGATGCCATGTATAGAACTGTACTGCCTGGGCCTTGGCCGTTTTGACGTACGGGTGGGTATGGAAAGCCCTGCAGGCAGGCAGCGGCTTGAGCGCCTGATCGACGACCAGATCTTTACCATGCAGGAGTATCTTTTCCAGGGTTTCGAGATTGTGGGTATCCTGGGCAAACAGGGAAGTCCGGCTTGTGGAGTGACCCGCACCTGGCTTGATAACCTCCAGCAGGATGGTCAGGGTGTTTGGATCAGGGAGTTGAAAAAGCGCCTTATCAAAGAGAATTTAGATATTCCTGTACATGGAGTTGCAGACTACGAACAGGATGATACAATTCATTGGTTGGAGGAAAGGCTTAAAAAACCTTATGATAAACGACTTTTTACGGTTTCAGCGTAATTGAAAAATCCGGTCACTCAAAGTACCTCATTCCGTATTGTTTGTCGATGTAAGTACCATCCAGTTTCCAATTCAATGAGGCTGGCTGATGGTTCCTCTCCGCAGTATAAAAGCAACAAATGCATCAAATTGAACCTCTAGTAAGAGACGCAGAGAATGGCATCCAACATCTCCTGTTCTGTGAAACACTGTGACCCGCTTAGCCCCGAAGGATTGCACATGTCATTGGCCAGCTCGGTAGCAGCACCGGTACAGTCGGTACCATCACATTCATACTTCTTCCCGTTGTACAGGTAATAGCAGTGTATGGCAGTGCAACAGGCAGTAAATGAGCCGCATACACTTGTTTCTGTGACGCATTGTTCCATTGGATTTTTGTCACAGGAAAACATACCTGCTAAAAACATAAATACGAATGCACGAAAAAAGAATGATCTCTTCATTGGGTGGGTTTTAGGGATTATTCCTCAAGTTACGAAATTTGTACCCATAAAACCAATATTGCACCCTTGTAAAACACTTTTGAAATCAGGTTCAACAGGAAGATCATCAGATTATTTGACCTATATTAGCGATACAAAACATCTTCAGGCACCATCCGTCTTCACCCCATGAACAATCATCCCATCCGCAATTCCAATCAGGTGCTTGATCCGGTAGAAGAGCAGCAACGGATCAATTCCATTGATGTGCTCAGGGGGGTGGCGCTGCTGGGCATCCTCTTGCTGAATATTGTGGGGATGGCCCTGCCCGACCCGGCCTACTGGGATCCTTCGGGGTATGGCGGGGACACCGGGTGGAACCTGCGGGTGTTCTTTGTCAACGGCCTTCTGTTTGAAGGGACCATGAGGGGCATATTTTCCATGTTGTTTGGTGCAGGGGTGATCCTGTTCACGGCTCGTAAGGAGGCGGAGGGAGCCGGGCTTGAACTGGCCAATGCGTGGTACAGGAGGACCATCTGGCTGATCGTTTTCGGTTTGTTCCACGCCTACGTGCTGATCTGGCCCGGGGAGATTCTCTATTTCTACGGGATCGTGGGAATGTTTATTTTCCCGGTCAGGCAGGTGGCACCACAAAAGCTTTTGGTTTTTTCCTTATTTCTTTTTGCAGTGATCTCGTTGCTGGGTATCCATGATTCCATGAAGGTTACCCGGATTTATGAAAGAGCGGTGGTAGCACAGGAAGTGTTGGCACAGGGAGGGGAGCTAACGGCCGACCAGGAAAATGATCTGGAGGAATGGGACTACAAACAGGCAGAATATAAGCCGGGTGAGGAGACAAAGAAGGAGGTCATTGAAAACATGCGGTCGGGCTATTTTTCGGCAGTGAAAACCATGGCACCCCTTTCTGAGTTTATCCAGACCGTTTATTTCTTCAGGCATGGATTCCTGGATGTCTTAAGCATGATGCTGCTGGGGATGGCGCTGTACGGATGGAGGATTTTTCATGGTGAGCGATCCTGGAAACTCTACGCTTTGTTCGTGCTCACCGGGTATGGTGTGGGAATCCCGGTGAACTGGATTGAGACATGCTCTTATATAGCAGATAACTTCAGCGTGATAAGCTACTACAAGAACCAGCAGACCTACGAGCTGGGCCGCTTATTCACCACCATGGGACACGTGGGATTGGTCATGCTCTTCACAAAGATCCGGTTCCTGGGTTTCCTGAAAAGGTCCCTTGCTGCCGTGGGGCGCATGGCGCTGACCAATTATATCATGCATACTGTGATTGCCACCACCCTGTTCGGGATTTTCAGGCAATATGGCCGGTGGCAGCGGCATGAACTTTATTACCTGGTTGTGGCCATCTGGATAAGCCAGCTGATATTGAGCCCCTTGTGGCTCAGGTATTTCCGGTTCGGGCCCCTGGAGTGGCTCTGGCGGTGGCTGACCTATGGAAAGCGCCCACGGCTGAGCAGGAGCTAAAAAATACAAACCAGTTTCGTTCTGAAAAGGGATTAATGCTATCTTTCCCGGCATGATCCAAAACTACCCCAACATGAAAAGAATCCTGTTAATTGCCTGGTTGGTGGCTCTTATCTCCCCGGTGATTTCCCAGACCAATGTTCCGGTGGTGGGTGTCAGTGATGAGCGCCCCGGAATCTATGGCCTTAAAAACGCCCTGGTCGTTACCGCGTATGACCAGGAACCGGTAAAAAGTGATATCCTGATTGTCAAAGGCCGGTTCCGGGAAATTGGCAAGAACCTCGACTTCCCTGCGGGGACCGTGGTCATCGACATGGATGGAAAGACCATCTACCCTTCGTTTGTAGATATCCATTCCAGTTACGGACTGCCCGCTTCCAATGTGAAAGAGACCGACCCGATGGCAGCCTTTTTTACGCAGGGACAGAGGGGACCGTCAGTACCGGTGAAACCCAGGACGGCTGATTACTGGAACCAGGGGATCAAACTGAACTACAATGCAGTCAGCGAATTCAAGCCCGATCCAACGTCGGCCGATGCAATGCGAAGGGCCGGTTTCGGAGCAGTGGTCACCGTGAAAAAGGATGGAATTGCCAGGGGAAGCTCGGCTTTGGTGAGTCTGGCCGATGACAAGGCAAACAACGTTATCCTGAAGAGTCAGGCCAGTTCCAACTACTCTTTCTCACGCGGGACCTCAGAGGACGCCTATCCAACAGCCCAGTACGGGGCCATCGCCCTGCTCAGGCAGATGTACCTGGACGGGGAGTGGTACGACCGGCTGCCCGATGGTGTTTTTTATGATGACGCCCTGGAGGTTCTTCAGGCCCATAAGGCCCTTCCGAAGGTTTTTGAAGTAAAGGATAAATACGAAATACCAAGAGTCAATGCCATCGCAAAAGAGTTTGGATTGAAATACATCATCAAGGGCAGCGGCAATGAATACCAGCTTTTGGATGAGATTCGAAGTGCCGGTGTTGCCCTGGTTATACCGCTGAAATTCCCGGACCCGCCCGATGTAAAGGATCCCTATTTGGCTGCTTCTGTTCCCCTGAGCACTTTGAAGCACTGGGAAATGGCACCGGCCAATGCCGGGATGTTAAGTAAAGCAGGGATTGAGTTTGCTGTCACAGCCGACGGGCTTTCGAAACCAGGTGACTTCCTGGGTGCCCTGCGCAAAGCAGTTGAGATGGGACTGGAAAAAGAAGTGGCGCTGAAGGCTGCCACCTGTCTGCCGGCCCGGATGATTGGCGCTGAGGAGCTTGTGGGTGGCATCCAAAAGGGCATGGTGGCCAACCTGCTCGTGACCTCCGGAGACCTGTTTGACAAGGAGTGCGTGATCTACCAGAACTGGGTGCAGGGAAAACCCTACACTTTTGTGGATCCCGCACTGGTCAGCATGGCAGGAGATTACACCCTGGAGGCAGGTGACAGCACCTACACCATGAAAATCAAAGGGAAACCGGATCAACCCGAAGTGGAGGTAAAATCGGGCGGGAACGAGGTGACCTCTGCCATGGCCTGTAAGAACAATCTTGTGACCATCTCCCTGTACACCCCCAAGGGCATGATCAGCCTTTCCGGGGCCAGTTATGATGGTACACTGAAAGGGGACGGGATGATGGCTGACGGCAGTTGGATCAGATGGAGTGCAAAACCGGTAGCCGGGACGGCAGATTCAGTCACGAGGGAAGATACTGCAGGCATGAAAAGAAGCGAGACGGAAGCGCCGGAAAAGAACTCCATGGGCAAGGTAATTTACCCATTCGAGGCATTTGGCTGGGAAGAGAAGCCTGTGCAGGTAACAATCCTCTTCCGGAATGCCACCGTATGGACCCTCGACCGGATGGGAAAGTCTGAGAACACCGATGTGCTTGTCTCCGGCGGGAAGATCTCGGCAGTGGGCCAGAACCTCCAGGCCAGGGGAGCCAGGGTGATTGATGCCACAGGCATGCATGTGACCCCCGGGATCATAGACGAACACTCCCATATAGCCATGGCATCCACCAACGAAGTGGGGCAGGCCATCACCTCGGAGGTGCGGGTGGGTGATATCATCGATCCGTCCGACATGACCATCTACAGGCAGTTGTCCGGCGGGGTTACCGCGGCCCACATCCTGCACGGATCGGCCAATCCCATCGGGGGACAATCGGTCCTGATCAAGCTCCGCTGGGGCTCATCTGCACAAGAAATGAAGATTGACGGTCAGGTGGGTTTCCTGAAACATGCCCTGGGAGAGAATGTAAAAAGGAGCGCCAACCGATATCCCAATACACGGATGGGTGTGGAACACATCATCAGGGACGCTTACCAGCGTGCCGGGGATTATAACGATATATGGAAAAAATACAATGCACTGAGCGACAAGGAGAAAGTTGGAATGATTCCTCCCAGGCGCGATCTGGAGCTGGATGCCCTGGTGGATGTCCTGGAGGAGCGCAGCTACATCACCTGCCACACCTATGTACAAAGTGAAGCCATGATGATCATGGAACTGGCTGAAGATTTTGGGATAAAAGCCCATACGCTGATCCATATGAACGAAGGATTCAAGCTGGCCGATAAGATCAGGGAACATGGGGCAGCTGCTTCGGTATTTGCCGACTGGTGGGATTACAAGTACGAAGTGTATGAAGGGATCAACTACAATGCAGCCACCCTGGTTCAGCAGGGGGTGCTGACGTGTATCAATTCGGATGATGGAGAGATGGGCCGGAGGCTGAACCAGGAAGCTGCCAAGGTGGTAAAGTATGGTGGGATTGATGAGATCGGGGCGCTGAAGCTGGTCACGCTGAACCCGGCAAAAATTCTTCACCTGGACCAGCGGATGGGGAGCATCGAGCCGGGCAAGGATGCGGATATCGTTTTATGGAGCGATCATCCTCTCTCTGTGTATGCCCGTGCGAAAATGACACTTGTGGACGGGATGGTCTATTTTGATGAGGAGAAAGATGCAGCGATGAAGGCCTCGGTGGATGAAGAGCGAAACAGGATCATCCAGAAAATTCTGAAAGAGGGGCCAAAGAAGCCACCAGCGAACAGCACATCTAAAAAACCAATTTAGCTTCTGCGATCATGAAAACAAGAATCATACAGTTGGCAGGCATCATGATGTTTGCTGCACAAATGGCAACGGCACAGGTCCTTCCAGTGGTGGCCCCGGCACAGGCTGGCCCGGTCATCCTCAAAGGAGCTACAATCCATGTTGGTACCGGGGAGGTGATAGAAAACGGCAGTATCGCTTTCAAAGCAGGGAAGATAACAGCCGTGGGCAAGGAGATCCTGCTGGCTGACAAAGCGGAGTATACCAACATTGATGTGAGCGGGAAAGAGGTCTACCCGGGATTGATCTGCCTGAACACAACACTGGGCCTGTTCGAGATCGGCGCCGTGGATGTGACCCTCGACATGCAGGAAACGGGACAAATGAATCCAGGGGTGCGTTCGGCAGTGGCCTACAATACCGATTCGCATGTGATCCCGGTGGTCCGGTCCAACGGGATCCTGCTGGCACAAATCACTCCGCAGGGCGGGACCCTTTCCGGAACCTCAAGTGTGGTCCAGCTGGACGCATGGAACTGGGAGGACGCTGTGTATAAACTGGATGAAGGTGTACACCTGAACTGGCCCAGGATGGCTCCCCTTACCGGAAGGGCCGCCATGCGTGCCAGTTATATGGGCGGAGATGCCGCGGGCAATTATGATAAAACGGTGGAAGAGCTGGAGACCATGTTCACAGATGCAGCAGCCTACGCAGGGATGGTAAGTCCGGGGCAGAGAAATCTTCATCTGGAGTCGTTCCGGGGACTTTTCGACGGGACAAAGACACTCTATATCCACACCACCGAATCCAAGGGGATTATTGCCTCTGTCAATTTTGCCAAAAAGCACGGCGTGAAGCGCCTGGTCCTTGTGGGGGCCGGAGAGGGCGCATGGATGGTGAAGGATTTCATTAAGGAGAACAAGCTGCCGGTGATCCTGGGGCACATTCACAGCATGCCGGAGTATGAACACAGCGATACCAGGCTGCCCTTTAAACTGGCCCTTATGTTTTCGGATGAAGGCATCCTGACCGGTATAACGTATGCCAGTGCTGCCTATGGTTTTAACCTGCCCTTTGTGGCCGGACAGGCTGTGGCATACGGACTGGGGAAGGAGGAAGCGCTCTCCATGGTCACACTCAACAACGCCAGAATCCTGGGGATCGATGACCGGACAGGATCGCTGGAGGCGGGAAAGGATGCCAACATTGTGGTTTCAAACGGGGATCTCCTGGACATGATGACCAACGATGTGGTGCAGGCTTACATTTGTGGAAGGAACATCGACCTGGATAACAAGCACAAGATGCTCTACCGCAGATTCAGTGAGAAATACAAACAGCAGGCCTCCAACCAGGATTAAACATCATGAAAGGAAGTTCTTCCCGGTTTCCTGATGGCGTGCAATGTTTTCAAGTGAATTATTTGGTTACCTTGTTTTAAAATATAAATTCAAGAATGAAACGGCTGTCATTTCTATGGTTTCTTGCCCTGATTCTAAACCATGCCTGCACCCCTTCTGGAAGGGGAAAAACAGATGAGTTGCCCCCGCCCAATATCCTATGGATCAGCTGTGAGGATATCAGCCCTGCACTGGGTTGTTATGGTGATACTTATGCGAATACGCCCAACCTCGACCAACTGGCAGAGGAAGGGATCGTCTATACCAGGGCTTATGCCCCTGCTCCCATCTGTTCACCTGCGCGTTCCACACTGATCTCGGGCGTATACGCCACCACACTGGGGACCCAGCATCTGCGTTCGGTCATTCCCATGCCGGAGGATTTCAGGATCCTTCCCCAGTATCTGTCTGAAGCCGGTTATTTCTGTTCCAACAACGACAAGACCGACTATAACTTCAGCTATGAGGGAAGATGGGATGACCAGGGTGGAGAGGCACACTGGCGGAACCGCGGGGATGGACAGCCCTTTTTCAGTGTTTTCAACCATGGCATTACCCACGAAGGGCATGCCAATCGAATAAGCGAAGCGGATGTGGAGTCCCTGGCAGTGAGGCACGATCCGGATAAGGCTCAGCTACCTCCCTATTACCCGGACACCCCTGAAATGAGAAAGATCTGGGCACACCAGTATGACCTGATCTCGGTGCTGGACCAGCAGGTAGAAAGTCTGATCGGGCAGTTGAAGGAGGACGGGCTCTATGAAAACACCCTTATCTTTTTCTTCTCCGACCATGGGTTCGGACTTCCGCGCTACAAGCGGTGGCTTTATAACTCCGGCTTGCATGTGCCCCTGATTGTCAGGGTTCCCGACCGGTACAGGTACCTGGTGCCGGACGATCAGGGGAGACGGACAGACCGGCTGGTCAGTTTCGTTGATTTTGCGCCCACCCTGCTGAACCTGGCAGGGGTGGAGATCCCGGACCATTTTGCCGGCACTCCTTTCCTTGGTAAAGAAGCGGAACAGGAAAAACAGTATATTTTCGGTTCACGAAGCAGGGCGGATGATAGCTATGATGTATCCCGCCTGATTCTTGATGAGCGATTTGTTTATATCCGGAATTTCATGCCCCACCGGCCCTATGTGACGGATGCCATCATTTTTAACGATACCAAAGCAAGCTTCCGGGAGCTGATCAGGTTGAGAAAGGAGGGAGAACTGAATCCTGAGGCGGAACAGTTCTGGCAACCCAAGGCGTGGGAGGAGCTCTATGACCTGGAAAGCGATCCGTATGAGCTGAATAACCTGGCAGGAGATCCGCTTCATGCCGATCGTGTGTCGGAGATGAGGGGCAGGCTGTATGCCTGGATGGTGGAGAACCGGGATGTGGGATTGCTCAATGAATCTGAGATGATGCTCCGTTCGGCGGGGAGTTCGCCCTATGAAATGGGTTCATCTGAAAGCTACCCGGTGGAGACCCTCCTCGAGGCTGCCAGCCTGTGCGGAAATCCGGATGCCACGCTGGATGAGATTGTGCCCCTGCTGGATCATGCCGATCCGGGAGTAAGGTACTGGGCCATCCTTTCGCTGTATGCCGCCGGGGTTGTGGACAGCCAGGTCAAGGAAAAGGTCCAGGCCATGCTTGCGGACGATTCGCCCACGGTCTCCATTGCTGCTGCAGAATTACTGGCGCACATGGGCCTGGTAAAGCTGGCGCTGCCCGTTCTTCAGGAGCAGCTGATGAATGATGAAAATCCTACGCTGGTGCTGCAGGCAGCCATTGCCACCCGGAACCTTGGAGCAGAGGCCAAACCCCTGATCCCGGTGATCGAATCGGTATTTCCCCAATACCGGGGTGAGGTCTCGGGAAGGTACAGGGACTGGTTGTATCCCATGTTTATCGGGTTTGCACTGGACCAGGTATACATGAACTGCGGGTTGAAAATACCAGAATAGCCCGAATATGACATCCAGAGAAAGGCTCCTGACTGTACTCGGGGGGGAGATTCCCGACTGTGTTCCCGTGGCCCCCGATTTTTCCAACATGATCCCGGCCCGCCAAACAGGAAAACCTTTCTGGGATCTCTACCTGTACAATGATCCGCCCATATGGGAGGCGTACATTGATACCGCCAAATATTTCGATATCGATGCGGTGATGGACGGATATTTCCAGATCAGATATCCTTCAGATTACGATCCGGACCAGCCCTTATGGGAGAAGTTTATCGTCCTGAAGAACAGCGACCGAATTGTGGTTCAGGAGTCCTATCTGGAGTTTGGGAAACGCATCTGGAAGGAAACGGTGGATGTCTACTATATGGCCGATCCGCCCACTGAAGGAATCAAACCCGAATTGGTGGGTCTGCGTGCCATTCCTGAGAAATTCGTTCCGGTGGAAGGGGTGCGGGAGGTGGATGTGGGACCCACAGGCCTGCCCAGGGTCATGGAGCTGATGGGTGACCAGGGATTGGTGGGCATTGAGCTGATTTCATCCCGGGCACTGACCAGCGTGGAGGCCATTTACAGCTATTATGACCATCCCGAATTACATGAGAAATGGGCACAACAGCGGGTTGACCAGGTGGAAAGGCGGTTCAAAGACATCATGGCCATGGAGCCAAGACCCGATTTTATTTGCGTGGGCGGATCCGGTACGCTGGTTTTTCAAACCCTGGATATATTTAAACAGCTTGCATTTCCGGCGGTAAAAAGGGGCATCGACCTGGCCACAGCTGCCGGCTTTCCCACCCACATCCACTCGTGCGGCCCGGAAACAGCCCTGGTCAAACTGATGGCTGAAGAGACCAGCCTGACGGTTATTGATCCCCTGGAGATCCCGCCTATGGGCGATTGCATTCTGGCCGATTTAAAGCGCTTATACGGAGCTAAGATTGTATTGAAGGGGAATCTGCATACCACCGATGTTATGCTAAGCAAGGATGTGAACGTGGTGATCGATGCTGCCAGAAAGGCCATTGACGATGCGGCAGAAGGGGGGCGGTTTATTTTATCCACGGGAGATCAGTGCGGACGCGATACGCCCGATGAGAACCTTAAGGCCATGATAGAGACGGCACGGACCTATGGGAAATATTGAAACCCCTGAATTTCTGCGGACCTACTTGCTCAGGTCCAGCAGCTCAATTTTCCTGAAATCATAAGGATGGCTCTCTGCCTGCAGGGCGATGTAGCCTGATGTGAGGGGTTCTCCTTCAGCCAAGGGGAAGCCTTCCGGCAGATCCCCGCCGATGATGGGTTTGGAGTAGTTCAGCACAGTATCGCCATCAACCAGGTGGTAGATCACACTATCCCCGTATACCACCAGCTCGAAATGTACCCACTCCTCCCCGTTGTATGTTTTTGAGGTGGAGTTGGTGCAGTGCTGGGTGACCAGTTCCCCGTTCATCATGACATGGGTTCCCGGTGTACAGAGGTTCCCGGTTGGACGCTCTCCCTGGCCACTTCCTCCGAGGAACTGTGCCTCCAGGCAAACCGGGAACTCCTGGTCCAGGCCCATGGATTCGGGTGACTGGGCGTGGAACATGACTCCGCTGTTTTTATAGGCCCATCCCTGTCCTCCTGTCACCTGTTCTCCCACAACCCGGTACTCCACCCTGAGCTTGTAACGGGAATAGGGTGTTTTATAGAAGATGTGACCGTATTCTCCATCGAAAGTGTCGTATTGGTCATACCGGGTGACCATCATGCCGTCTTCTACACGGAATGTATTGTTGTAGTTTTCATTCAGCGGGTGCCTGGCCATTTTGATGGTCCAACCTTCCAGGTCTTTACCGTTGAACAGCTGGATCCACTCCTCAGCTTTGGCTGGTTCTTGTTTGGGAGTCGGGGTGACGCATGAGATCAGCATGGCCATGCAGATGGTGGCGGGGATCAGGATTTTCATTACAAGATATTTTAGGGTTTTGATTGATTTTGTCCGGAAAGATAATCAATTGGCAGCAGCTTTCCTGAACTGTCTGAAGCTGATCAGTTGTCCGATCTGTTCATCCCACAACCGGAACTTCAGGGTCTGGATACCCTTGAACATGGAGACCGGTTGAACGGAACCGAACATATCGTTCTCCTTGTGGCAACGCTCCAGGTTGTAGTTCGGGATCTTTGGACCCAGATGGTGGATGTGGTGAAATCCGATGTTGCCCGAGAACCATTGCAGGATCCGCGGGAACTTCAAAAACGAGCTGCCCTGGAGGGCCATTTTCTTGTAATCCCACCCATCCTGGCGCGACCATACCACACCCTCAAACTGGTGCTGTACATAAAAAAGCCAGGTCCCCACCGCTGTTGCTATATAGATCACCGGGAGCTGGATGAGGAGGTAAGATTTCCAGCCCATCAACAGAATGGCACCGGTTATATAGGCAAGAATGATCAGGTTCGTCACATGGCTGTTCCTTTTTTCCGCAGCGGTCTGGCCCTTTTTCATAAAACGGAACCAGACCACAAAAAGAAAGAAGGGGCCTATCCCGAACAGGATGACCGGATTCCTGTAGATGCGGTAAATCAGTCTGCCCCCGGGACTCAGTTCCCTGTATTCATCAACGGTCATTGTCCATACATCTCCGTTCCCCCTTTTGTCCAGGTTTCCCACGGTACTGTGGTGTATGGCGTGGTCATTGTGCCACCGGTCATAAGGGGTAAATACCAGGCTGCCCAGGATGATTCCAACTGCACGGTTGGCCCTGGCGGATTTGAAAAAAGAGCCATGGCCGCAGTCATGAAAAATGATGAAAATGCGGACCAGGAACCCGGCAGCCAAAAGCGATAATCCCAGCGTAATCCAGTAGGAGACGGAGAGTGAATAGTACATCAGCACCCAGAGGATCAGGTAGGGTCCCAGGGAATTAATGATTTGCCAGATGCTCTTGCGTAGATCAGGCTGATTGTATTTTTTAATTACTGCGATCCAGGATTTACCATTTTTTTCGTTTGCTGCCATGCTGCAAAGTTAGGGAACTCTCCGGACTACCGCTATTCAAATTCAATATGAATAGTTAAAAGTGACAGAATTGCATAATCTGGGACAGAATTGCTAATTTCACAGGAGAATGAGGTATGGCATACTGATAGGAAGCCTTCTGATCCGGGTGAGCACACTGATCGGTCAGCCTTTTGTTATACAGGGGAATATTCAGTATGCGGACAAGGGGATGATCTTCCTGGCCTCTTATTACGGGGACAGGTTCCAGGTTACAGACAGCATGGAATCCACTACAGGTTCATTTATCTTTCTCATGTCCGAAAAGGCGCCCGGGGGGATTTATCGCCTGATTTACCCTGAAGTGTACCAGGGCATCATGACCAGGAACCGGTTCGTAGAATTTATTTATAACCGGGAAGATGTATCCATGAATATTTCGCGGGGGGAAAATGGCCCGGTTCCCTTTTTTGAGAATTCCCTGGAGAACCGGGTTTATTTTGAGTTTATGACTTTCCAGCTCGACTACGAGGCGCAGCTGACAGAGACCTACCGGCTGTTGTTTCCCGCCCTGCCCGGAGATTCGGTTTATGAATCTGCGGTTTACAGGTACCAGGCATTGCAACACAACAGGTACCGGTTTATGGATTCAATTTCGTCCCTCTTCCCGGATCTGTATGCCACGAAAATCATGAATGCATTCCGTGCCCCGGTGATGGCCGGTTCCATGACACATGCCCAGCGCATCCATACCCTGAAGCAGGTTTTTTTCGACGGGAATCCCATTGATGATCCTGAGCTGCTCCATGCTCCTGTATATACTTTCCGGATTATTGATTACCTGTCACTTTACCGGGTGGATACCCTTTCCATGGAAAGCCAGCAGGAAGCATTCATAGAAGCAGTGGACCAGATCATGGTCCATGTGGCCCCTCTGAGCGAGCTTCGCTCGTTCATGGTGGGGTTTTTGCTGGAAGGTTATGAACTGCTCGGCATGGAGACAGTACAGGTTCATCTGGCCGAGAATTATCTGGAGGAGTCGTGTGAGTCGGATGTGGCTGGGATGGTGCTCTCCAGGATAGAAGGCTATAAAAAAATGGCTGTGGGCTCCATTGCACCGGATTTTATCATCAGGGACATTCACGGGAAGAACCAGCGGCTTTCAAAGCTGCCGAACCCCTATGTACTGGTGTTCTTCTGGGCCAGCACCTGCGAACACTGTGCAGCCATGATCCCCGGGTTGCGCCGGTGGTACCTGGAGGAGAATGACCTGGATCTGGAGGTGGTGGCCATATCCATTGATTCATCCGCTGCGAATTTCGAAAAATTTGTACAAGAAGCTGATATGCCATGGATCACCTCCCATGATCACCTGGGATGGAACGGAAAGGTGCCGGGGGATTACCACATTTATGCCACCCCTTCCATGTTCCTGCTGGACAGGGAGCAAAAGATCCTCGCCAGGCCCGTCAACATGAAAAGCTTCCGGAAAGCAGTCAGGAAGCTGGAACCCTTGTAAAACGGCCTTTGGATTTCTGCCATTCCTCTTCCCATGCCTCATATAATTCCTTGGTTGGATAACTTCCGAAGTAGATGGGCAGTCCCTTTTCCCTGAAACAGGGATTTTCCACTTCTCCCACCTTTTCCAGTTTCTCAAAGTAGTGCGGCAGATGGTCAGAATACCCGATGTAGATCACATGATCTGCTTCAGGTTTTCCGGGGATCCACTCCATAAATGCGTCGCTGAAGCTGTACACTTCGGGATGGGACGGACCGGGTCGGTAATAGCATACTGCTCCGGCAGCACCATAGTTTTCTCCGAAAACCAGCGTATGTGCCCTCACTGAATCGGGCAATGCATCATAGAAAGCCCATACCTTTTGACCCAGTTCGTCCCATCCGATCATGTCCGCATAGTCCTGGGGCAGGTCGTGGACCTCCCCGTCTTCCCACATGAGCATCACATCCATGCCACGCGCAATCATTTTCCGGTCATATTCCACCATCCTCTCAGGTTGGTATACAGGCAGGCTGAATGGCAGGATATACATCCCGGTCTGGATGGTCATGCCCAGGACCATCAAAAAGAGGAAACGCCTTGGTTTTACTGCCCAGTGTTCCCATGCCAGGCCCCCGAATACCACCAGCATGGTATAGGCGGCGATGGTATAGTAGAATTTACCCCGCAGCAGGATGATCAGGAGCAGCGTGAGTCCGAATGCCCAGGCAAAAAGCCTGAACCGGCGGTGTTTGGGATTGAATATTAGCCAGATCAAACCCCCCAGCCATACAGGCAGGGCCGGCATGTGCATGAAAACCTGAGCAAGCATGAAGTCTTTCAGCATGACATTCTCCAGCTGGGTTTCCTGGAGTGTTTGCATGTGGAAGATGACAGGCCAGTTGTGCTGGTACTGCCAGAGCAGGTTGGGCAGGATCAGTATGATCCCGCCAACAAGTGTCATGGGAAGATACCTGGTCCGGAGCAGTTTCCGGTGCGGGCTGATGACAAGTGCAACCAGCAGGGCCAGACCGTAAAAGAGGATGGCGTATTTGTTCAGCCATCCAAGCCCAAGAACAGGGATCATCCAGAGAATCAGTTTGGGGTCCTGTTTTCGTATCATCTGGAAGACTACCACGGCAGCCAGCAGCCAGAACAGGTGGTTGAAGATCACGGGCTGAAGCAGGACACCCGGCCTAAGAAAGGCAGGTGATAAAAGGTAAGCTGTTAGCCCCGTTACCTGTGCCACCACACCTCCTTTTAACTGGCGGATCAGCCATCCTACGATGAAAATGCTAACTGCACCCACCAGTGCGGGAAGCAGGCGGACTGCCAGCAGGGAATCACCCCAGATAAGGGTATGGATCCGGGTAACGAATGCCAGCAGGGGAGGGGTGCTGAAATAGCCCCAGTCCATATGCTGTGACTGGGCCATGTAGAGGTAGGCATCCCTCTGGAAACCATAAGAGGTGGCAGTGAGCAGATGGATCAGCAGTTTGGCTGCTGTAAACGTGAGAATAATAACGTTTTCCCTGACCCAGTTTGCTGTTCTATTCATGGTGTAGTGATTTTAGGCGTTTAAAATAATCCCTGGAGGCCCTGACCACCGAGGGTGAGAGGATCAGGGCAGAGATCATGGTGGGGAATGCCAGCAGGGCACTGACCCACATCCAGAAAATGGCCCCCGGTCCCCCCATGGTGATGGCCAGGGCCACCCCGGAGATGTTTCCCATTCCCACAGTGGCTGCCGGGGCGGTGGAAAGGGCCTGGTAATGGTTGATCTGGCCCGGTTCATTGGGATTGTCATATTTCCCGGCCAGGATGCCGACCGCATGCCTGAAATGCCTGAAAGGGAGCAGCCTGGAGTATATCAGGAAAAAGATTCCACCCCCCAGCAGGAGGATCAGAAGGGGAGTGCCCCAGGCCAGATCGGAGAGTCCGGTAATGATCCTTTCCACAGTAGATATGTGTGCTTGCGGCTCCTGCATGAATCCGGATTAATCCATGATCCCCATCTTCTTCATGAGAAATGAGGCATTCATGTTTGCGGCAATCCCTTTCCGGATGGTATAATCAAATTCCAGTTCCAGCTCTTTGATATAGCTCTCGAAACAGTAGTTCACCACCTGTCCGGGCAGCTCCTTCTCCAGTTGGCCCAGAGAGAGGTCATGGGTGGCGATAAAACAACGCACCGGGTGGGGAAGTGAGCGTTTGATCAGTCCCACCGATCCGCGCCTTTTATCGGTGGTATTGGTGCCTTTGAGGACTTCATCAAGCAGGATCAGCAAGGGCTGGCCTGCCTCCATCCGCTGCACGATCCGCTGCAATTTCTTTATTTCAGCCAGGAAGTAGGACTCTTCGTCGGCCAGGGAGTCGGCCGTGCGCATGCTCGAACAGAGTCCCATGAATGGGGTATTAAACCGGCTGGCACAAACAGGACAACCGGCATAGGCAAGGATGGTATTGACACCCAGTGAACGAAGAAAAGTGGATTTACCAGCCATGTTGGCCCCGGTGATGATGACAATCTTCTCATCTCCAATGGTAAGGTGATTAGTCACCCGCTTGCCCCGTGGGATCAGGGGATGGCCCAGGTCGTGCAGCTCCATGGATGTGTGTTCCTCATTCATCTCGGGCAGCACAAAATACGGATGGTTGTAGGCGAATCCTGACAGGCTGATCATGGCATCGGTCCAGCCTGTAAGCTCTATCCACTCCATGATTCTTTCACTGTTCCTCTTTTTCCATGATTCGAGCAGGTGGATCATGATGAAATCGAAGAGGAACAGGCCGTTGAGCAGGACACCAAGCAACATGTTGAGCCGCTGGTCAAAGAAACCGAGCAGCCTGGATAGCTTTGCAAGCTCTTTCATTCCTTCGAGGGCTTTCTTCCTGTTGCCCTGAAGAACCGGGTGGTCAAAGCCGTTTGCAGCAATGATCTCCAGCAAGCGGGCATATCCTTCGAGCAATTCATGTTTTTTCGAAATGGTTTCCTGGTAGCGGTTGGTCCTCATCAGGAATGGGGAGAGGAGGGTATAGTTAAACAGCAGCAGGGGAAGCAGATACCGGAAAGCACCCGGATTCAGGAAACCGGCAACGATAATGCCCATGGCGGTCGGGCTGATTCCCAGTGCCAGGAAGAAGAGCCACCTGTGCCGGACAATGTAGGCAGATGCTGACAGCCACCGGAAGATACCCGGGAGATCATCATCCTTCTCCTTAACCAGGGAGCCACGTGCGGTAAAAATCTGCCGAAAATCGATCTTATCCCGCAGGTTTGTATTGATTCCCTGCCTTTCTGTGATCGCTT
Organism: Bacteroidota bacterium; assembly: GCA_043797815.1. Lineage (GTDB taxonomy): Bacteria > Bacteroidota > Bacteroidia > Bacteroidales. The sequence goes on along the minus strand of JAZDPG010000109.1, from coordinate 9,259 downwards.
CCGGGCTTCCGGGTTCGGTGGTCAGGATCCCGGCAAGAAGTGCACTTCCTTTCAGTGTGACGGTCCGGTTCAGGTACTGGAACAGGGAACCTTTTCCAAACAGGTCCAGGTCATGGGACCAGGGATGGGACGGATCGGCGTATTCCATTCCATCGGGAAGGGTGTTGAACCGGTGTTCCAGGCAGGCCGCCTCCCGCTGGTTCGATTCCATCATCCTTATGTTCAGGTTCCTCAGGTCTTTCTGCCTGTTGTAACGGCTTACAAGAAAAAGGAATACCACCACCAGGACGGCTGCAGCTCCATGGAACAAAGGCTGGCTGTTTTTTATAGCCAGTACAACGAGCCAGACCATCACAATCAGCGATGCCAGCCTGAACAATGCAATGTAGTTCATCAGCCTGACATGGTGCTTTGTGGCGGTCTGAAACTGTTTAATTCTATGGGAATAGGTGTCCCGGAGCTGATCGTGGGTCATAAAAAAAGCGGGTTTTCCCAAAGATAGAAAAACCCGCTTAATGGACCAGTCCCCTTCTTACAGCCACATAGAGCAGTCGATCACGTGGATGGATAATTCTGTAACCTTTCCCGGAAAAACTTCTACAAACCCGGGTCTGTGGGAACTGATAAAAGCATCCATATAGAAACCGCCTTCTGTTCGGACCAGATACAGGTATTCACCCGGATCCATGGGTACCTGGAAGAAGCCGTCCGAGTTGGACCGGACTATGGCGATGGGCTCTTCCCAAATCATTCCCATTGGAAAATAGCAGTCTACGGGAGCAAACGAATAGATGGAATCAAGCACGTAATACGGGAACAGGTATACATCCCTGGGCATGGGGTAGATGTCATGGTTTTCCGTATCCCCATCCGCATACACTGGCATGGTTATCTGACCGAATATTCCCTGGTTGATGTTGGGTTGAAAAAGTCCCTCGGGGGTGATAATCACATTCCCTCCGGGTTCAGAGCCGATGACCAGGGGCGGAAATTCCTCCCCGCACCGGAACTTCATCATCTCATCAAGCCCGAATTTCGCCTCCATCAGCGTTTCACCCTGACAGCCGAATGCCACAATTGAATAATAGGTTTCCAGCACCGGAAGATAGAATTGGTTCAATCCTTCAACAAGCGGTTCATCCAGCACCGGAAGGTTTCCGGTCCAGATGGTGATCCGGGGCTGGTAGACGGGCGCTCCGGCCGGATCGAACAAGGGAGTTGTATCGTTCCAGTTCTGAGTGCAATGGTAGTTGAACAATACCTTCAGGCAAAAGCGGTTCACAAATTCAATGTTGAACTGGGCATATCCGAAATCCCCGGGCTGGTAGTCGTTCACACGGATTACCTGGATATCCAGGTTTGTGGTTTCATTGGGATGTATTCCGAAGAACCGGGGCAAAGGAGTTCTCACAAGGCTGGCGAGCATGGAGCCCTCTTTGGGTGTGGCCCAGATTACCTCTCCTGCTGCATCTACGAGCATGAACTCGGTGAGCATGAACTCACCCACCTGTATTTCCAGGGACCGGGTTACATACTGATCACCGAACCGGATCAGTTCCAGGTACGCTTTATCACAGACCATTCCCCCGTTCAGATCCTGAACGGAGACCAGGGCAGCTACGACCCCGTTCTCCTGGGTGGCCGCTTTCAGGCTTGCATCCTCTGTGAGGTCGAGCCCGAATTTGAGCTGACCGGACTCCTCTGCCTGGTTGCAAGAGGCAAGGAGCATAATTCCCAGCAGGCTTGCCGAAACAAGGTAGTGATATGTTCTCATGGTTGTCAGTTTTTTTTAGGTTACAATATATAGACGTTTATATGGTGTCATGGGTTGCGTAGGGGGATCCGCTCCAGTTCAAGCTTGAAGTAGACAGGCAACCCTGTTTCAGCATCGTTAACGGGTACTCCATCCTCCGTCTGCCTTCTCTGCCAGATCACCGGAGTAATTCCGCTGACTCTTTTTGTAACAGTGGCTGAATCCGGATCCAGGATCCAGGTTTCATGAAAACGGACCGATAATAGCTGATCATCCAGGTTGTAATGGCCGGCTGTTTTCGAGTACAGGGATACCAGGGATACCATGGGTGCGTGTAGGTTGCCTGCATGTTGGTTTTCCGGATCCATCAGCATGAATTCATGGGATACCTCCCCGAACCTTGCCTTTCCTCCGCTTGGTGAATGCTCCCTCTCCATGTTCCAGAAATCCGTGTCCGGGCCATCAACAATCCTGATGCTGTCAACCTGTTTTTGTATGCCGGGCCTTTCTGCATCTATGGTCCAGATCTCAATGAATTCGATGAATCCGGAAGAATCAGTCTGCCCTGAAAACACAGCCTGAAGATCCATTCGGTCAACCACCCTGACCCCGCTTTCCTGGGCTGTCAATGCCTTTATAAACAGGCCCATCAACATCATTGATATGTAAAAACCTTTTGTTTTCACTATTTTCCATTTTTGCACTAATTACCAAGTACTGTGCACTAAGTACTACCTTTCTTTCGTGAGCCTGACACAGTTTTCCCGGTCGTCAAAGGCGAAGGGTATCTTTACACCCACATCCAGACTCCATCCGCTTCCATTATACGATACCGAGTTCTCAACCGGTGATTCGGGAACAGAGGTGATAATGCTGACATCCTCAGTTGCCATGAATCCCTGCATATAATTGAGGTAGACTGTCGCAAACATGGGGAATTTCATGGGAAGCTTGTACTCCACCCCCATACCGAGCCTGAGCAAAGGCCTGAAGTGCGACAGCCGGGTTGTGGTGGATGAAACAGTGCCACCTTCCGGAGCCTGAGTGGCCGGAGAAGTATAGGTAAAATCACCCCCGGGGGTAGAATAATCCCTCGAGGAGAAGTGCGTCAGAAGGGATGCTCCTCCATACACCACTGCGTACATGCGTTCTTCGTATAGATCGTAGAAGTACCTGAATCGGAGGGGCACTTCCAGGTACATGGGGGCACCGGCTTTTTCCACGAAATCCACTTCATGATCATACATGAGCGTATAAAATGTATTGGAGCGCTGGTAATTGACACCCAGATCCACACCAAGTTCCTGTGTGAGCATATATCCGGCATAGACCCCGGTATGCAGATTGGAGTAACGGAACAGTCCCCGCTTCTCCATGGGCCGAGCACCCACTGCGGGATTGGAGATATGGAAAAGCCGCCACAGGACCCCTAGTTCCCCGCCTGCATAAAACTGTCCTTTCCGCTCCACCGATTTTCCTATGTACAATGAGTTTTCGATCCTGGAACGGATCCGGTAGTCTCTGTTCTGCCACAGATTGCTAACGGGGACATGAAATGAAAGGGTGGTATGGAAGCCATTTCCCCTGGTGTTGTAATATGCTGTATGGGCGATTCCCTGTTGGTCTGAATAATCCAGGGCAAATGAAGATGCGGAATGGCCAAGTGCCCCTGAAAGGTAGGAGAGGTTCAATGATGCGGTCCACAGCCCTGAAAACCTGAGCCCGATGCCCAATCCCATTTCAAGAAGATGGCCGCCGGGGAGCTCCCCGCTTTGTACCTGACTATATGAAAATGCAGTGCCGTCGGGGGCTGAAAGGATGCTTGCGTTTGAAAATCCGGTTTCCGGGCCGGTGTTGATGCTGTACCAGTAGCCCAGTTTGGGAGTGAAACTCACAGGGTAGTCGGTGGGCTGGACCCGGTACGCTACCCTGATTGGGATCATCAGTGCATTGTATGCATTGTTCCTGGACTGTTGTTTCCGTTGATCGGCCATGTTGATTCCTGTCTTGTAAGGCAGGTAATAAAGGCCGGAACACACTGAAAGGTTTTTCATCACCTCCTGTTCAATGGTGAATCCCCCGATTGAACTGGACACCGTGGCTGGGTCAAAGAAGTTCCCCGGGTCGTCCACCCTGATCATGCTCCAATGGGGACCTGCTTCGAGGGTAACATAGGTTTTAAGCTGTGCATTGATCCGGACAGCCGGGAATAGCAGGAGAACCAGGATAAAGATCTGTTTCATACGTTTAATAATTGATTTTCATTTATCGTATGTAACTTACCATCAACTTTTTAATAATTAAAATTTGTCAAATTCTGATTAAAAAATAAATGGACGTTTCATGAAGGTGTATTTGGTGCTTGATGGAAACAGAAATTTACGGAATTTTTCCAGCCTGAATCATTCATAAACCTACAAATTACTCCATTGAAGTCCGAATGTCCCTGCAACATATCAATTGTAGGCCAAACACCTACACAATAATCTTCCTTTCCCTACATCCAAGACAAAAGCAAATACATAAGTTTGATTGGCCAGAAGTCATTACCAAATCATGATCAGAAGATATTTTTCCCTTTTCATATTCGTGGCAAATATGACGATTGTCTGCGGCCAGCTGCCTGCAAACTATAAACAGATGTTCTTGGAGGCAGACTTTTACTTTCAGGTGGATGACAACCAAAAGGCGCTGGATATTTTCGAGGACCTCCTGGTTGTTGATCCTGATAACAACAATCTGAATTTCCTGTGCGGCCTTTGCTGTACAAAAATCCCGAATGCCAACACAAAGGCAATCAACTATCTAGAAGAAGCTGTTCTGGATGTAGATCCATCTTACAACTGGGGATCTTATAAGGAAACCCAGGCTCCGGAGAAAGCTTATTTTCTTCTCGCAAAATCATATCATTTGAGTGCACGGTTTGAGGAAGCCATACATTTCTATGAAATATACAGGGACAGTACAGCCCATAAAAAATTTTCTGAGACAGAATATGTGAACAACCAGATTAAATCGTGTGAACTGGCCAGTAGTATGGTTGCCAAACCCCTGAAAGTGAAATTCGGAAATTTACTTGAAAAAGATGGCGGGAATTACTCCAGGAGCCGTCCCCTTCTGTCTGGAAATGATTCTCTGATGATCTATTTGGAGTTTGATTCCAATAATGCAATGATGATTAATATGACCACCCGAAACGGGGATGGATGGTCCAGATCACGCGTGATCAATTTGGAGCTTGGAGTAACCAGTGACTATAGTCCCTCAGCCCTTTCATCGGACGGTACTGAACTTTACCTGGTACGGAGGGATTATTACAATTCGGATATCTATGTCAGTCACTACCGGAACAAGAGATGGACCAAAGTCCTACCCTTGAATTCCAATATTAATTCAAAGTACAATGAAACCCATGCTTCGGTTTCAGTGGAAGGAAATACCCTGTACTTCACCAGTGACCGGAAGGGCGGATACGGGGGAACGGATATCTACTGGTCGAGGCTAAAGCCCGATGGTGAATGGAATGAAGCTGTAAACCTGGGTCCGGTCATCAATACCATATACAATGAGGAAACACCCTTTCTCACCGGGAATGATACCAAACTCTATTTCAGCTCAGAGGGACACCGCACCATGGGGGGCTATGACATTTTCCATTCACGAAAAAATGAGAACGGATTATGGAGTGATCCTGAAAACCTTGGCTATCCGGTCAATACAGTAGGCGACGATGTGTTTTACAATCCTGGATGGAAAGACGAATGTGGTTATTATACATGGACTGTCACAGGTCAGTTAAAAAGCGATATCAAGACCATTCAGATATTGCCCGAAACAGTACAGCTTGCTGATCGTACTCCCGTGAAAACCGGGGAAAAGGCAAACGAGATTCATATCAGGCCAGGGATAAAAGAGGATCCGCCCGAGGCGGATAATCAAATGATCGAATCAACCCCGGAAACCAATGTAATTGCAACATCATTCAAGGAATACCAGATCCTGAACAGCATCCTGTTTGATTACAATGAATACCGTTTGAATGAGGCTGCAAAACAGGAGGTGGAACGTATATGCGCAATGATGAAGGACCTTCCTGAAACTACCATTGAACTGACCGGCCATACCGATTCCAGGGGATCACCCGAATATAACCTGAGTCTTTCCCGTAAGCGTGCACAGAGCGTAGCCTCCTTGCTGCTGAATATGGGAATTGAGGAGGACCGGATCTCGATTGTTGCCCAGGGGGAATCATCGCCCATTGCCATCAACAAATATGAGGACGGATCAGATGCTCCCAATGGAAGAATGCTGAACCGGTTCACCTCCATCAAAATCCATAATCTGCCCGAGGACAGGGTTAGGGTGGCCGGGATCCTGGTGCCCGATGCGCTCAGACCGGTTCAGGATCTTTCTTATGTTGTGTTGCTGACCGAAAATGACCAGATAATCAATGAGATGCCCAAAGAATTTTTCGGATCGCAGATAGCGCTTGTAAAAGCTGAACGAACCAATCTTTATGTTTCAGGTACATTCAACCGGAAAACAGAAGCCATTGATTTCCTGAACAATGCCATCGACTACGGGTTCCCGGAAGCCCGGATCATGGAAACAGCCGAGCTTAAGAACTACATCAGAGGCAGGTCTGACGGAGTTCTTGAAGATATGAACGCGTTTACCATTCAGATCATGGCTCTGAAAAAGCCAAGGGATGTATCCTATTTCAAAGCGCTTGGACCTGTTATGAAATATACAGGTACAGATGGGTTCAACAGGTATACCTATGGCCTGTATAAAAGCCGGGAAGAAGCCATGTATGAACTATCATCCATTAAAGCAAAGGGTTACAGGGATTCCTTTGTTATATCCCTTGAAATGGCTGATAACACCGATAATCTTTCCGGATCCCCGACGATCATCATTCAAAATGAAAAAAAGTAAATCATTCGGGCTAGAATGTCATTGTAAAGATGGTCTCTTCGTTGGGCTTTGACTGGGCGGTGATGGTTCCGCCGTGCAAGCGGAGGATCTGGCGCGAAAGACTCAGGCCGATACCCGAACCGCTTCTCTTGGTGGTGAAAAAGGGGATAAAGATCTTGTCGAGCACATCATCCAGGATTCCTTGTCCATTGTCAATGACCTGGATGGTGGGACGCCCCCGTTTGTTATAGAATCCACGGATCAGGATCTTTCCATCCCTGGTGCCTTCCAGACCCTGAACCGAGTTTTTGACCAGGTTGATCAGTACCTGTTCGATCATCTGTTCATCGATCTGCACTTCGATGGATTCGGGCTCAATGGTAACGGAAAGCTTGATATTCATGCGCTGCACATCCTTTTTCATGAGCCTGTGCACATTGTTGATCAGATCCTTCATGGCCACCACCTCGAAATTGGGATCAGGTATCTTGGTAAGACTGCGGTATGTCTCTACAAAGGTCATCAGTCCGGTACTCCGTTTGTTAATGGTTTTCAGGGCTCCCTGAATTTCCTGTATGGTTTCAATATCGATTTCAAGTGAACTCTTATCACCGGTGGCGTATGGCTTGACCATGCTCTCCACCGTGGAGGAGAGGGATGATATGGGTGCTATGGAGTTCATAATTTCGTGGGTAAGGACCCTGATCAGTTTCTGCCATGCAGCAGTCTCCTGCTCTTCCAGTACGCTCTGGATGTTCTTTATTGTGCTCAGCAGAATCACTTTGTCCTTCACCTTAAACTCGGTGGCATAGATGGCCAGCTGCAGGATATCCTCTTCATCCTGGACTTTCACAAGTTTATTTTCGCCCGGATTGATGGAAAGAAGGGTATTGGCCAGCTGCTCACTGAGTGGCCTGAGCATATTGATGTTGCGGAGGGTATTGACCTGGAAGAGCTTTTTGGCTGCAGGATTGATCATTTCCACGGTACCATCACGCTGGTAGGCCAGGATACTGATATCGATGTTTTGTACAATGCTCTGCAGGTAATGGAAGTGTTCCTCCCGCTCCGATCTCACCTGCTGAAAATCTTTCATTACATCATTGAATGCAGTATTGAGTTCGTCGAATGAAGAGCCGCTGTCGGTGATCTGGAATGATCGTGTGAATTCGGAGTACCTGATGCTCTCCAGAAATCCGGCCAGCTCCCGGTTTGTCCGGTCCACATAACGAATTAGCGACCAGGCCTGGTATATGATCAGACCGGCCACCAGGATGGGTGTGAAGGTAAAGGTGCTGTTCAGTGTAATGAACAGGGCCAGGCAGGTGGCTGTCAACACCAGAACCCTGAGGACAATATTGAACCGGAATTGCTTAAAGACCATGTTTTTCCATTCTCCTGTACAATGATGTACGGGTCAGTCCAAGCTGCGTGGCAGCCTGGGTAACATTCCCCTGGTTCGTTTTTAAAACCTTTTCGATAATGGTTTTTTCGATATCCTCCAGGTTATAGGATTCCAGTTCCAGGCCTCCGCTGCTTTTCACTACAGAGGTAAGAATGAAATCTTCCGGACTGAGGCTGGAGCCGTCGCACATAATCACAGCCCGCTCAATGGCATGCTGCAATTCCCTTACATTCCCGGGCCAGGTGTAATGGTTCATTTTTTTGATGGCAGCAGACTGGATATTCCGGATGGATTTACGGTATTTCCGCGAATAGATTTTCAGAAAGTGATCGGCCAGCAAAGGGATGTCGCCTGAGCGATCCCTGAGGGCGGGAAGGTGGATCTCCACAGTATTGATCCTGTAGAGCAGATCCTGCCTGAAGACCCCTTCGGCCACATCCATATGGATGTTGTTGTTGGTGGCACAGATCAACCTCACATCAATGGGGAGGGGTTTTGTGGATCCCACGCGGGAGATCTCTCTTCTCTCGAGCACGGTCAGAAGCTTGGACTGCAAGGGGTAGGTAAGGTTCCCGATCTCATCCAGGAACAGGGTACCCGATGATGCGATCTCAAACCTGCCCTGTTCATCTTATGGGCATCCGTGAAGGCCCCTTTTTCATGACCGAACAGTTCACTTTCAAACAGGGTTTCGGGTATTGATCCAAGGTCCACGCTGATGAATACTTCCTGCTTGCGTAAGGAATTCCTGTAGAGAGCCCGTGCCACAAGTTCTTTTCCTGTCCCATTCTCTCCGAGGATCAGAACATTGGCATCGGTGGCTGCCACCTTTTTAATGGTATTGAATACTTCATACATCTCGGGCGATTGTCCCACGAAATCAGTATAAGGCTGGTCCAGGACCGCGCTGATCTCCTGCTGCTTCATTTTCAGGTTCTGTGCCTGGATCCGCGTTCGGCGCAGACTGATGGCAGCATTGATAGTTGCCAGGATCTTCTCATTCTGCCAGGGCTTGAGTATAAAATCAGTGGCCCCCATCTTAATGGATTTGACAGCCTTTTCGGCATCCCCGTAAGCAGTGATAAAGACAACCACCGCATTGGGATCAATTTCCAGGATCTTCGAAAGGGCATCAAAACCCTCCTGACCACTGATGGCATCTTTGGTGAAGTTCATGTCCAGCA
>JAZDPG010000055.1:0-45147 GCA_043797815.1 Bacteroidota bacterium | reverse complement strand
ACACCTGTCTCAGCGAGATGACCTTGCCCAGCTAGGAAATGGATTTTTGTTGTAACATTATTAATTCAGAATGTACAGCGCTCAGTTCTCAGTGCTCAGTGCTCAGTGCTCAGTGCTCAGTGCTCAGTGCTCAGTGCTCAGTGCTCAGTACTCAGTACGAAAGAAAACGTAACCCAATAACTCTTTTCATATGTCAGTATTAGTTTATACCGAAAACTGGGATGGTACATTCAAAAAGCTCTCTTTTGAATTGGTATCCTATGCAGCAAGCGTAGCGAAAATGACAGGCGGAAGTGTGACTGCACTCTCCATCGGGAATGTGAAACAGGATGAACTGTCAAACCTGGGTGCCTATGGTGCAACCAGCGTCCTGAATGCCTCGTCCGCACCCGCGGGACTGGATAACCAGGTGTATACAAATATCATTGCCGCCGCCATGGAGAAGACCGGGGCCACCGTGCTGGTCATGGCCAACAACAATACGGGCAAAGCCATTGCACCCCGCCTGTCAGTGAGACTGAAGGCCGGACTGGTATCGGGTGTCACCGCACTGCCCGAATCAGTGTCGCCGCTGGTGGTGAGAAAAAAGGTTTTCAGCGGGAAAGCATTTTGCAATGTAGAAGTTTCTACAGGCAGGGCTATTCTGACCCTGGCTCAGAATTCCTTTGAGATCAAAGAGACCGGAGGATCTGCTGCAGTAGAGTCGTTCGATCTCGGTGTGGATGCAGGCGCTGCAAAAACTGCCATCAAGGATGTTCAGAAGCAGGAGGGCCGGTTGCTTCTCATAGACGCAGATGTGGTTGTTTCGGGCGGACGTGGAATGAAGTCCGGTGACAACTGGGCACCCATTGAGGAGCTGGCCGGTGTGCTCGGGGCTGCCACAGCCTGTTCGAGACCGGTGTCCGATGAAGGATGGCGCCCCCATGAGGAGCATACGGGGCAGACCGGTAAGATCATCGCACCCAATCTCTATTTTGCATTCGGAATTTCAGGAGCCATTCAGCACCTGGCTGGTGTGAGCTCCTCCAAGTGTATTGTAGCTGTCAATACAGACAAGGATGCACCCATCTTTGAGGCAGCCGATTACGGGATCGTCGGAGATGCACTGAAGGTGCTCCCAGACCTGATCACAGAGATAAAAGCCGCCAAGGCACAATAGGGTCAATTAATCCTGATTTCATGGAGAAACAAATATTTTTCCTGGCTGCTTTATTGCTCACGCTCCTGGCTTTTGGCTATACCACGCGCAGGTTTATTGCTTATTTCAAGCTCACCCGGAAGGATTTTCCTGTCAGACAGGTGGGTCGCCGTTTTGGGCTGATGATGGAGGTGGCCTTCGGGCAAACCAAGATTTTCAGAAGGCCCGTCATTGGACTCTTACATGCCCTTGTTTTCTGGGGATTTCTGGTGATTCTGATCGGAAGCATTGAAATGGTGATTGATGGTCTGTCAGGAACGGAACGGGCTCTTTCATTCCTGGGTGTGCTTTATACCATCATCATGGCTTCAGGGGATATTTTTGCACCGGTGATCGCAGTGGCTATTCTTGTTTTTCTCAGCAGACGGATCTTTCTGAATGTGAAGCGGTTTTCCGGAACTGAAATGAAGCATATCTCCCACCTGGATGCAAACATTGCCCTGACCATCATCTTTCTGCTGATGGTTTCCCTGCTGGGGATGAATACCTTCTATATACATGCCGCGGCTCAATCGGGACATGCACAGGCGGGTATCTATCCCTTGAGCAAAGTGCTGGCCGGATGGATCGATGCAGGTGTTCATGGAAACAAGGTCCTGTACCAGGTAAACTGGTGGGTGCACATCCTGTTGATTTTTATTTTTGCCAATTACCTGCCCTATTCCAAGCACTTCCATGTGTTTATGTCGGTACCCAATGTATTCCTCAGCCGACTGGATCCGCTGGGCAAGCTGGATACCATGGAGAGCATCACCAAAGAGGTGAAGATCATGATGGACCCCAACCAGGCATTTGTATCACCACCCGAAGGAGATGCTTCCGGGGAGGAGACTCCCGGGCGGTTTGGCATCCTGGATGTGGAAGATGTTTCCTGGAAGAGTTACATGGATTCCCTGGCCTGTACTGAATGCGGACGCTGCACCTCGGTTTGTCCGGCCAATATCACGGGTAAGAAGCTTTCTCCAAGGAAGATCGTTATGGATGTGAGGGCCCGCATGAAAGAGAAGGGTTCCGCCGTGCTGAAAAACGGGGCTGGTTATTCCGACAACAAGTCCCTGCTCAGGGATTATGTTTCGGAGGAGGAGTTATGGGCATGTACCCTTTGTAACGCCTGTGCCCAGGAATGTCCGATCAACATCAACCAGCCTGCCATGATCGTTGGGATGCGCCGGTACCTGGTGATGGAAGAGTCGGCTGCACCGGTTGAACTGAATTCCATCTTTTCCAATATCGAAAACAACGGAGCACCCTGGCAGTTTTCCCGGGAGGACAGGATGTTATGGGCCGACACTGAAGTTGAGGTGCCCTTGATGGCCGACCGGTTCGCAAAGGGTGAAAAGCCCGAATTCCTGTTATGGGTTGGGAGTGCCGGTGCGTATGATGACCGGTACAAGCATGTTTCCAGGGCCTTTGTAAAAATCCTGGATCACCTGGGTATTTCCTATGCGGTGCTGGGTACGGAGGAATCGTCCAGTGGCGACGTGGCACGAAGGGCAGGGAATGAGATGCTGTTCCAGATGCAGGCCCTGATGAACATTGAGATCTTTGAAGGATATGAAGTAAAAAAGATACTCACCTGCGATCCCCATGTATTCAATACCTTTAAAAATGAGTATCCCGATCTGGGCGGGAACTATGAGGTTGTGCACCACACCCAGTTTCTGCGCGACATGATTGCAGCCGGATCGCTGAAAATACCCGGAGGCTCACTGGGCGGAAAGACCATTACATTCCATGATCCGTGTTATCTGGGCAGGGCCAACAAGGAATACCGCGCACCCCGCCAGGTACTGGAAGCTTTCTCTGCAGATATAAGAGAAATGAAGCGAAACATGAGTTTTGCCCTGTGTTGCGGAGCCGGTGGGGGCCAGATGTTCAAGGAGGCCGAGAAGGGAGAGAAAGAGGTGTTTATTGAACGTACCGAGGATGCGCTTGCAACAGGTGCGGACATTATCGCCACCGCTTGTCCCTATTGCATGGTCATGATGACCGACGGAATCAAATACAAGAACAAAGAGGAGCAGGTGAAGGCATACGACATCGCCGAACTTGTGGTTCAGGCTCTTGGAATATAGTGCTCAGTACTCAGTGCTCAGTACTCAGTACTCAGTGCTCAGTGCTCAGTACTCAGTGCTCAGTACTCAGTGCTCAGTGCTCAGTGCTCAGTGCTCAGTACTCAGTGCTCAGTGCTCAGTGCAAGGGAAAAGGGAAAAGAAAAAAAACAAACAATAGCATAACTAAACTGCGTGTAATGGAAGAGAAAAGAATCATAACCGGGGGTGAGTTCCTGGTGAAGGAAACGGACACTGCCGATGTATTTATCCCTGAAGAACTGGATGAGGAACAACGGATGATCGGGGAGACCTGCAGGGATTTCCTTGAGACTGAAGTATTCCCGGTTGTTGACCGCATCGATGCCCAGGAAGAGGGCCTCATGAGGGAACTGCTCGGGAAATCGGGTGAACTCGGATTGTTGGGAATTGCCATTCCTGAAGAGTATGAAGGATTCGGACAGAACTTCATCACCACCATGTATGCCAGTGAAATACTGGGTTCGGGTTATTCTTACGCCGTGGCTTATTCCTGCCATACCGGGATCGGATCTTTGCCCATTCTCTACTACGGGAATGAGGAGCAGAGGGCAAAATACATACCCAAACTGGCCACCGGCGAAATGGTAGGTGCTTACTGCCTCACCGAACCGGGTGCCGGATCGGATGCCAACTCGGGTAAAACCAAAGCGGTTCTTTCCGAAGACGGGAAACACTATATTCTGAATGGGGCCAAAATGTGGATCACCAACGGGGGATTTGCCGATGTGATGACAGTGTTTGCCAAGATTGACAACGACCGTGTGCTGAGTGCATTTATCGTTGAACGCGGTTTTGAAGGGATCACCTTCAATCCGGAGGAGAAAAAGATGGGGATCAAGGGCTCATCCACCCGTCAGATCTTTTTCAATGATGTGAAAGTACCCGTCGAAAATATGCTTGGAAAGCGTGGAGAAGGGTTCAGGATCGCATTGAATATATTGCATATGGGCCGGATCAAGCTAGGTGCCAATGTGATCGGTTCAGCCAAAACCGCGATCACCCAGTCTGTACGTTATGCCAACGAACGAAAGCAGTTTAACTGCCTGATCTCCCAGTTTGGGGCCATCAAACACAAGCTGGCCGAGCAGGTGATCCGGACCTTTGCCACCGAGTGTTCGGTATACAGGGCCAGCAAAGCGCTGGATAACACCATCAATTACAATGTGGCCCATGGGGATGACAAAGGCAGAGATACCATGGAGGCATTCAATCATTTTGCCGTTGAAGCTGCAGCCATGAAGGTGTTTGGCTCTGAGTCCCTGGATTATGTTGTGGATGAAGGAGTTCAGATCCACGGAGGAATGGGCTTTTCTGCCGAGATGATGATCGACCGCGGATACCGTGACTCAAGGATCAACCGCATCTTTGAAGGTACAAACGAAATCAACCGGCTGTTGCTGGTGGATAACATCCTGAAAAAAGGGGCAAAAGGGATTCTTCCCATCATGGAGGAAGCAGAGAAGGCATTCGGTGAGGTGAAGGGCATGAGAGAAGCCCCCCCGGTTGCAGAGGGATATTTCCAGGAAAAGGCGCAGTATGTAGCCAACTTTAAAAAGTTGGTTCTGATGCTGTTGAAGGCTGTTTCAGACAAATTCACAAGAACACTGGTCACGGAGCAGGAGATCCTGAGCAATATTTCAGACTGTATCATCCAGGTTTATGTGGCCGAATCCGTGGTGCTGAGGCTGAAAAAGATGGAAGCCATGAAAGGGGAGGCCTACGCCAGGATATACCGGGATATGGCAGATGTGTTTGTGTATGATGCAGCTGCACGCATTGCCAAATTTGCACGTGATACTACCTATTCCTTTGCCTATGGTGAAGTTCGTGAGGGACTTGAAAAAGGAATAAACTACTTCACAAGGGTGGCAGGAGTGAATGTGAAAGAGGCCAGAAGGAGAATAGCCGACCGTTTGATCGAGGAGAATAAATACTGCTTTTAACCGGAAGGCAATTAAATCACAGAAAAGCCATACAATTGCGGTGCTTGGTGCCGGGAATGTGGCCACACACATTTCCCGGCATCTGCATGCCGGGGGGCAACACATCTCCTGCATCTGGTCAAGAAGCCAGGAACATGCCGACCGGCTGGCTGGTCAGGTTAAGGCGGTCGGTATATCCGATTTGGCAAGTGTTACACCGGATGCCGACTATTACCTCCTTGCACTTCCGGACTGCGCCATACCGCAGATAGCCTCAGTATTCAAAGGGCATGGCGGAATCTGGATGCATACAGCCGGGGCTGTCCCCATGGAACTCCTTGGAAAGTTTTTCAAGGATTACGGGGTGTTTTACCCCCTTCAGACCCTGTCGGCCGAACGGGAGATATCCCTGGCGGATACACCCATGTTGCTGGAGGGATCAGACAGCGAGGTTTTAGAATTGATCCGCTCACTGGCCTCTACGGTTTCCGCAACGGTCATTGAACTGGATTCGGCCCGCAGGCTGGTCGTTCACATGGCGGCTGTATTCGCCAATAATTTTACAAATCACATGGCAAACATTGCCGGGCAGATTCTGGAAGAACATGAGGCTGACCTCTCTTTGCTTGCACCCATCCTGAGGGAGACATTCGCTAAGATTGAGGCATTGGGGCCTGCCCGGGCGCAGACAGGACCTGCAATGCGGGATGACCGGATGACCATGCAGAAACATCTTGGATTGCTGAAGGGTCATCCCGAGTGGGAGAAATTATATACTTTTATAAGCCGGGATATCGGAAGATCCCGCTTAACTGCCATCCATGATCCCAAAACAGGAGATGACCAATTTTAAGGAAGGACTGCAAAACATCAGGGCATTTGCATTTGATGTGGACGGGGTGCTGAGCAGCCCCCTGGTCTACCTGCACCCCAATGGGGAGTTAATGCGTACCATGAATACCAAGGATGGATATGCCCTGCAGCATGCGGTAAAAAGGGGGTATCCCATTGCCATTATAACAGGGGGGACAACCGAATCGGTGGACCTTCGGTTCAGGGGGCTCGGCATCACCGATATTTATCTTGGTTCCGGTTACAAACCTGATGATTTTGCTGATTTCATCTGTAAATATGATCTGAGGCCCGAACAGGTACTTTACATGGGTGATGACCTGCCCGACTATGAGGTGATGAAGCAAGCCGGAGTTCCTTGCTGCCCGGCAGACGCGGTGGAGGAGATCAAGTCAGTAGCCCACTACATCTCACCGTTTTCCGGTGGGAATGGATGTGTAAGAGATATCATCGAACAGGTTCTCCGCCTGCATGGCAGGTGGATGGATGGGGAATCTTTCATCTGGTAATTTTAATTATGCTCAGGCAAATTCGCTCCATACTGTTGCTGATCAGGTTCCCGAACCTTATTATTGTAGCTGCCACCCAGTATGCCATGCGGTACCTGATCATGGATCCCTTGCTGCCATCCAGGGAATTTGAACTTCAGTTTGGGAATCTACAGTTCTTCCTCCTGGTGCTCTCCACTGTTTTTATTACCGCTGCCGGTTATATTATCAATGATTATTTTGATACCCAGGCCGATTTGATCAACAAGCCTACCCGTGTGGTAGTTGGTGTGGAGATTGGAAGGCGTGTGGCCATGATCCTTCATGCCATGCTGAATATCATAGGCGTAGGTATTGGGATTTACCTTGGATTTTATGTGAAACTTCCCATCCTTTCCCTCGTATTCCTGCTGGCAACAGGACTGCTCTGGTTTTATTCAACCAGTTACAAAAGACAGTTCCTGGTGGGTAATCTTTCGGTTGCATTTCTTACCGGGCTGGTTCCCCTGATGGCGGTCCTTTTCGAGATTCCTTTACTGAACAAAACCTATGGACAGGAAATGCTTTTGCACAACGCAAGTTTCAATTATATGTTTGCGTGGGTGGGTGGCTTCAGTTTCTTTGCATTTCTTACCACGCTGATCCGCGAATTGATCAAAGACACGGAGGACTTCGAGGGGGATGCAGCCTATGGAATGCGAACTGTACCCATTGTTCTTGGAGCGAAATGGACCATGTTCATCGTACTGGTTCTGATTTTTGGGACGATCTCCCTGCTTATTTACATTCTTCTGAAGTACATCCTGTTTTCGGTGGAGCCTGCAGACTACTTTTCACTGGCCTATTTCATTGTGCTGCTGCTGATCCCCCTGGTCATCCTGGCCATTTTGATCCTGACAGCAAAAAGTAAAAAGGACTACCACCGGGCCAGTTCCCTGATCAAACTGATCATGCTTACCGGAATCCTTTACTCGGTCATGGTATTTTACCTGGTTCATTTCAAGTATTAACAGGTGCTCAGGGATGTCATGTCATATGAAATACTGCTGGCATCCGGTTCTCCCAGGAGAAGAGAACTCATGAAAGAACTGGAAATCCCGTTCCGGGTGGTTGATACGGGTCACACCGATGAGGTTTATCCTTCGGGATTGGCAGGAGGTGACATTGCCCTTTATCTGGCCGGTCAGAAATCGGATGCATATGCGGATCCCCTGTCAGACAGGCAGGTACTGCTTACAGCTGATACCATTGTCTGGCATGGAGAGCAGGAACTTGGAAAACCGGCAAACCGGGATGAGGCAATTTCCATGATCAGCCGCCTGTCAGGGACCACCCATCAGGTATTTACAGGGGTATGTTTGAGATCTGAAACCAAACGTACCGGATTCATTGCGGTTACCGATGTGACCTTCGCCCGGTTTGATGCGGATGAAGTGGCATATTACGTGGACAAATTCAAGCCCTATGACAAAGCCGGGGCTTACGGAATTCAGGAGTGGATCGGGCATATTGGCGTTGAAAGGATCAACGGAAGTTACTTCAATGTGATGGGATTGCCGGTTCAGAAAGTATACAGTGAACTGAAGGCATTTATCCGATGATCTCTGACCGAATATTTTCCTAGATTTGCATTTTTCTTAAATGGGGACGGACAACCGGAAAGGCGTATTGTATGCCATTATAACAGCTTCATTATGGGGCTTCATGGCCATTGTCCTGAAGATCATTACCAGTGAATTACCCCCTGTTACCGTGGTATGGTTCCGTTTCTTCTTTGCTTTTGTTGTTCTTGGTATATGGACCCTGATATTTAAACGGTCCGATTTTTCAATTTTCCGCCGCCCTCCATTGCTGCTTTTCCTGGCAGCTATCTTTCTGGGAATGAACTACCTGGGGTTTATCACCGGGATTAAATTTGTCTCTCCATCCAGTTCGCAGGTGTTTATCCAAATCGCACCTGTAAGTTTTGCCCTGTCCGGGATCATCATTTTCCGCGAAAATGTGAATTGGAAGCACATCGTGGGATTTGTACTGGTCCTGTGCGGGATCGGCCTTTTTTACTCGGAACAGCTCCGCGATCTGGCCGGATCGGGGGAGCATTTCAGCAAGGGCATGCTGTTTGTACTGGGAGGCGGATTGTCCTGGGCGGTCTTTGCCGCCCTGCAGAAGTCACTGGTACAAAAACTCAGGCCCAACCAGCTCAACCTGTTTATTTATGGTTTTTGTGCATTGGCCCTTCTTCCGCTGGTCAGTTTCTCAAAACTTCAGGGAATGCCTGCTACCAACTGGTACCTGCTGAGCTATCTGGGACTGAATACTGTTCTGGCATACGGATCACTGGCACTGGCCATCAAACTCACGGAAGCCACCCGGGTAAGTGTGATCATCACCCTCAATCCGATCATCACCTTTGTCAGCATGGCCATCCTGACCCGCATGGAGGTGACTTGGATCGAACCTGAATCTTTCTCCCTGCTTAGCGTTATTGGCGCACTTATTGTGTTGGGAGGAGCGATCATGGTTATTTCTGCGGGATGGAATAAAAAAGGGAACCTTCGGTCAGACTCCAGCCTCCCTGAATGACCATACAATCCGGATCACTCCTTTTTTTTCTTTTTTTTCACCAGCGTGGAGGTAAGGAGCATAAAGGCTCCGAAAAGGATCATAAGGATGCCTGACAAAAGGTTGATGTTGTGTCCCAACGACCTTTCATACATTTCTACATCGCCGTTTGTAACAAGTCCGAGGATGGTCAGAATGATGCCCAGTATGCTGAACATCATCCCGATTGGTATTTTAATATCTAATCCCATTGTATTTGTTTTTTAATAGTTACCAGAAAATCAAACTTAAAGCCAGAGCAATGGCTCCGACAACGATGGCCAGGAATCCTGGTTTCTGATACCAGTTCATGTCGTCATTCTGGATTCTCGGTGTCAGCGAGTAAACCAGCCCCTTCAGATCCTCATCGGTCTTGGTCCGCTTGGTAGCCATGGTGATTAACAGGGTGATCACCAAAGCCGCAGTGAATGCATAAATGGCCGTCCAGAAGTTCTGCGCCATCTCACTCGGGTAAGTAATGAGTGTTCCGAAGTAACCTCCTTTGATACCGGCTGTGCCACCGGCAGGAAGCGACAGCCCATGGTGGAAAGCGGCTGCGATGGTTCCGCTGATCAACCCCCAGAAGGCAGCATGTCCCGTGGTGCGTTTCCAGAACATTCCCAGCAGGAATGCAGCAAACAGTGGTGCGTTCACAAATGCAAAGATCAGCTGCAGGAAGTCCATTACATTGTTGAAGGACCTGGCTACGTAAGCAGTCATGATGCTTACAATCACACCCACCACAGTGGTCCACCTGCCCACCGTCAGGTAGTGTTCATCTGATTTACCGGGCTTGATGTAACTCTGGTAGATATCGTAAGTAAATACGGTATTGAAAGCAGAGACATTTCCTGCCATACCAGACATAAATGAGGCCATCAGGGCAGTGAGGCCCAGGCCCAGGACTCCTACCGGCATGTATTTCATGAGCAAAACCGGGATCACCTTGTCGAAATCCTGCAAATTGGTTCCGGCTTTTAAAGGGATCTCAAGATTACCTATGTTGGTCAGGGCCAGCGCAATCATACCCGGGATGATCACCAGCGCCGGAAGGAACATTTTGGGTATGGCTCCGATCAGCGGGGTTTTCCGGGCAGCAGTCATGGAACCAGCCGCCATGGCTCGCTGTACCACCAGGAAGTTGGTACACCAGTAACCAAATGAAAGTACAAAGCCTAATCCCATCAGTATGCCGAACCATTCGACACCCATGGGATTGGCATCAGTGCTGCCTGCCACTTTCCATGTATGCATCATGTTTTCAGGGAGGTTGGCTTTCAGACCTTCCCATCCCCCGATGTCCTTCAGCCCGATAAATACCAGCGGCGCAAACCCGATCACGATCAGGAAGAACTGTAATACTTCGTTATAAATGGCCGAGGTAAGTCCGCCGAGGACCATGTACACCAGCACAATGATGGCTGAAATTAAGAGGTAGAAATCAAATTCCCCCATATGCACACCCAGGAAGTTCCAGTCAATTTGCAAAGGAAGGATCACCTGGGCCAGCAGCGCCAGTGCATACATGGATATCCCCGAGGCAAAGACTGTCATGATTGCAAATGCAAATGCATTGAAACCCCTGGTCTTTTCGTCAAACCTCAGTTTCAGGTATTCAGGTACTGAACGTGCTTTCGACCCGTAGTAAAACGGCATCATAAAAATAGCCAGGAAGATCATGGCCGGAATGGCCCCGATCCAGTAGAAATGAACGGTCATCATTCCGTATTTTGCTCCGGAGGCGGCCATCCCGATCACCTCCAGGGCCCCCAGGTTGGCTGAAATAAATGCCAGTCCGGTTACCCATGCAGGGAGCGACCTTCCTGCTTCGAGAAAAGCTGAGGCATCTTTCATGTATTTCTTAAGAGCCCAGCCGATTCCAAGTACAAAGACAAAATAGATCATGATAATGACCCAGTCAATGGTACCCAGTGAAAATGTGGTTTGCATATGGATAGGATTTACAAGGTGTTGTGTCTATTGGGGTTTAAAAATAGAAACTTAATCTGTAGGAACAAATTTTGAAAGGTAATATATATTGTATACTAAAGTTGGTGCCAATTCTCCTTTTTTAGGAACAAATCATCCTGTTATTTGGAAAAGTGCAACCAAAATCGCAGCAATTTGAAATACTGGATTTATTTGTTTGAATTCTTTCTAAATATTTCTTTGCTATTGAACGCCATATAAATAAGTGTTAAGTTTACACTTAAACCCACAAACCCACAAACCCACATGCTATGGCAACACTTGACTGGATTGTACTGGGGCTCTTCTGCCTTGCGCTGGTAGGCGTTATTTTTTATGTTCTAAGAAAAAAGGACAAAGATACTTCCGACTATTTCCTTGCCGGAAGGGATGCCACATGGATCGCTATCGGGGCTTCGATTTTCGCTTCCAACATCGGATCTGAACACCTCGTGGGACTTGCAGGAACGGGTGTCGAAAGCGGGATGGCTTATGCCCACTGGGAGATGCAAGGGTGGATGATCCTGTTACTGGGATGGCTGTTTGTTCCATTCTATGCACGAAGTGGTGTCTTCACCATGCCCGAGTTCCTGGAAAAAAGGTATAATTCAAGGTCCCGTTCATTTCTTTCCATCATTTCGCTGGTCAGTTATGTCCTTACCAAAGTGGCTGTGACGGTTTATGCAGGTGGCGTGGTGTTTAAGGATGTGTTTAACATTGATTATATAACCATTTTTCATCAGCAAATCGATTTTTTCTGGGTCAGCGCCATAGGTTTGGTGCTGCTCACCGGGCTCTATACGGTATTGGGGGGGATGAAAGCAGTTCTTTATACCTCCATATTGCAAACCCCCATTCTTCTGGCCGGCTCCATTGCCATCCTGGTGATCGGTCTGACCCAGCTGGGAGGCTGGGGCAACCTGATGGAGATCGTCCGATCGTCGGATGTCACCTATCTGAACGATGCCGGAGAGGCGATCTATCACTCTACAACCGATAGCATGGCCAGCCTGATGCGTTCTCCGGGTGATCCAAAATATCCATGGACCGGTGTGATCCTGGGATCTGCCATTATTGGGTTCTGGTACTGGTGCACCGACCAGTTTATCGTGCAAAGGGTGCTTTCCGGAAGGGACCAGACCCAGTCCCGCAGAGGAAGCATCTTTGGAGCTTATCTCAAACTGACTCCTGTATTCTTGTTTCTTATTCCAGGGATGATCGCTTTTGCGTTGAGGCAGAAGGGACTGATGGATTTCGATACCAACGATGCGGCCTTTTCAACCCTGGTCAAGGATCTGCTGCCCAAGGGATTTACCGGAATTGTGGTGGGAGGTATACTTGCAGCGCTGATGAGTTCACTGGCATCGCTGTTCAACTCCTCCTCCATGCTCTTTACGGTCGACTTTTACCAGAAATTCAGGCCAAAAGCCTCCGAGAAACACTATGTACTGGTAGGAAGGCTGGCGACTGCCGTTATTGTGATACTGGGTATCCTCTGGATCCCTGTAATGAAGAATATTGGAAAGGTCCTTTATGAATACCTCCAGGATGTCCAGTCCCTGCTGGCTCCGGGGATTGCGGCCGTATTCCTACTCGGAATCGTGTCCAAAAAGACCACCCCCTCGGCTGGTTTTATGGGACTGGTGGTGGGATTTACCCTGGGCATGCTCAGGTTGGGTCTGAACATCTATTATGGCGACACGGTGGGGGAAGGATTCATCTACCAGTTGATTGTTGAACCCAACTGGCTGCACTATGAAATTGTCCTGTTCTTCCTTGTCATTGCAGTGATGGTTGTGGTAAGCTTCTTTACTGAAGCCGCAGATCCGGCAAAGATTCAGGGACTCTATTTTGGCTCGGCTACGGCCGAGCAAAGGGCCGTAACCAGGGCCAGCTGGAGCAAATGGGATGTGGTCAATTCGGCTGTGATCATTGTATTTATCATTGCATTCTATATCTATTTCTGGTAATTCACAGTACCAAATACAATGGCTGGTCAAATTCAAAACTATTCAGAACACCCCAGGTTCCATGTGGCAGTGGATTGTATCATTTTCGGATTTGATGAAGGGGAGTTGAAGTTACTCATCCACAAGCGGAGGTTTGAACCTTTCCAGGGGCATTGGTCGCTTTTCGGGGGATTCCTTAAAGAGGGTGAGGGTGTTGATCAGGCAGCCAACCGGATCCTGTTTGAGCTGACAGGTCTGGAGAAAATTTACCTGGAAGAGCTGCAAACTTATGGTCAGGTGGACAGGGACCCGGCAGGCAGGGTCATTTCGGTAACCTATTACGCTCTGATCCCGGCACACAGGTATTCTGCAGGTTTCTCAGGACGGTATGGTGCCACATGGGTCAACCTGAAGGAAATTCCCGGATTAATCATGGATCACAACATCATGGTGGAAAAGGGGCTCAGAAGGCTCAGAAGGCGGGCGGCCTCACAACCCATTGGTTTCGAACTGCTCCCGGCTGAGTTTACCATACCCCAGCTTCAGAGCTTGTATGAAGCCATTTACCAGGCTGACCTTGACAAAAGAAATTTCAGAAAGAAGATCCTCTCCATGGGCGTGCTCATCAAACTGGAGGAAAAGGACAAGAGTTCATCCAGGAAAGGGGCCTACCTCTACAGGTTTGATAAAAGAAAGTATAAAAAACTTGTTGAAGGGGGTTATAACTTTACAATCTAGTCAGTGCGAAAAGAAATTTAATACAATTTGGAGTTATGATCAGAAAATTGAGTGAACTGGAAGTCTGGTTTGTGACAGGAAGCCAGCATTTATACGGGGAAGAGACCCTGAAACAGGTGGACCGGGATTCAAAGGAAATTGCCACTGCATTGGATAAAAGCAAAGCCATCCCGGTGAAAGTGATGTTCAAACCTGTGCTGACCACTCCGGAGGCAATCCTTGCCCTCTGCAGGGAGGCAAGCAATAAGGAGAACTGCATTGGCCTGATTACCTGGATGCATACATTTTCACCGGCAAAAATGTGGATAGCGGGACTGAAGGCCTTATCCAAGCCTTTTGTGCACCTGCATACCCAGTTCAACCGCGATATTCCATGGGATACCATCGACATGGATTTCATGAACCTGAACCAGTCCGCTCACGGCGGAAGGGAGTTCGGTTTTATCGGGTCCAGGCTGAGGATTGAACGAAAAGTGGTGGTCGGACACTGGGCCAGTCCTGAAATCCAGGAGAAACTGGGAGTCTGGATCAGGGCAGCTGCTGCATGGTATGACTGGCAGGGCGGCAAGGTGGCGCGTTTTGGTGACAATATGCGGGAGGTGGCTGTTACCGAAGGCAACAAGGTATCGGCCCAGATCCAGTTCGGTTATTCGGTGTCGGGCTATGGAGTCGGCGACCTGGTGGAACAGATCAGTGCAGTCAGTGAAGCTGAAGTGAACCGGCTTCTGAACAAATACGAAGAACTTTACAAGCTCCCCTCCGAGGTTCAGGATGGCGGGAGACTCTGGGAATCACTGGCTTCAGCCGCCCGCATTGAAGCCGGCATGCGCAATTTCCTCCAGGAGGGAGGTTTTTCCGCTTTCACCACCACTTTTGAAGACCTGCATGGTTTGACACAGTTGCCCGGACTGGCGGTCCAGCGACTTATGGCCGAGGGGTACGGATTCGGGGCAGAAGGTGACTGGAAAACCGCTGCCCTGGTTCGCGCCATGAAGGTGATGGCCATGGGGCTGGAAGGCGGGACCTCATTTATGGAGGATTACACCTACCACCTGCACCCCGATGGAATGAAAGTACTGGGAGCCCATATGCTGGAGGTGTGTCCTTCCCTGGCAGAAGGAAAGTCGAGGCTGGAGGTCCACCCCCTGGGAATTGGCGGCAAGTCCGATCCGGCAAGGCTTGTATTCAATGTGGCCTCCGGACCGGGGGTGAATGCATCCATCATGGATATGGGCAATCGATTCAGGCTTCTTGTAAATCCCTGTGAAGTGGTTCCTCCCGATACCCCCCTGCCCAACCTGCCTGTTGCCAGGGTGGTCTGGAAGCCTGAACCCAACCTGGAGGTGGCGGCAGGTGCATGGATCCTCTCAGGCGGAGCCCATCATACAGGATTCAGCATGGCAGTTACAAAAGAGCACCTGGAAGACTTTGCAGAAATGGCAGGCATTGAATACCTGGTTATTGACAATAACACCACCATCTCATCCATGAAGAAGGAGCTGAGATGGAACGAGCTCTACTACCATTTGGCAAAAGGATTGTAATGAACAGGATCCAGACAAAGAAAGACATGCACGAGCAAATCAAGGAAAGGGTACTGGAAGCCAATCTGGCCCTGGTAAAACACAAGCTGGTTTTGTTTACCTGGGGCAACGCCAGTGCGCGTGACCCTGAAACCGGTCATATCGTTATCAAACCTTCGGGAGTTCCCTATGATCGGATGACAGCCGGCCAGATGGTGGTTCTGGACAGAGAGGGCAGACAAGTGGAGGGAGCATTGCGGCCCTCTTCCGATGCAGCCACCCATGTTTACCTCTATAAACATTTCAGCCAGATCGGCGGAGTGGTTCATACCCATTCACAGTGGGCCACCTCCTGGGCCCAGGCCGGACAGGCGCTGCCGCCGTTCGGGACTACACATGCCGATTATTTCTTCGGGACCATACCCTGCACCAGGCAACTCACCAGGGAAGAGACGGAAGGGAACTACGAGGAGGCCACCGGGGCGGTGATTGTGGAGGCTTTTGACCAGCTGGATTATAAAAGCATGCCCGGGGTCCTGGTACACGGACACGCTCCTTTTACCTGGGGGAAGGACGTGGACGAGGCTGTACATCATGCCGTGGTCCTGGAAGAGGTGGCCAAAATGGCATTCCGGACCCGCGTACTGGGAAATGCCAGGCCCATCGACCAGTTCCTTCTTGACAAGCACTACAGGCGAAAACACGGAAAAGACGCCTATTACGGTCAGAAAGAATAAGAACCACTTTCACCTTTTAACTTTCACCTGCTATGCAATATACAATCGGAGTTGACTACGGCACAGACTCGGTAAGGGCCCTGGTGGTAAATACCCGCACAGGCGAGGAAATGGGCACCCATGTTTTTTACTATCCCAGGTGGAAACAGGGATTGTATTGCGATCCCGGAGCAAACCGGTTCAGGCAGCATCCGATGGATTATCTGGAAGGATTGGAAGTGTCCGTCAGGGAGGCTCTGAAAAACTGCCCGGAGGATGTGGCCCGCAATGTGGTGGGTATCTCAGTGGATACCACAGGCTCCACCCCTGTGGCTGTGAACCGGCAGGGGGTGCCCCTGGCTTTAACGCCTGGTTTTGAGGAGAATCCAAATGCCATGTTTGTGCTGTGGAAAGACCACACGGCAGTGAAGGAGGCCGATGAGATCAACAATCTGGCACGCAGTTGGGGGGGTGAGGATTTCACCAGGTTTGAGGGAGGGATCTACAGTTCAGAGTGGTTCTGGGCAAAGATCCTGCATGTGATTCGGGAAGACAAGAAGGTGAGGGAGCAGGCCTTTTCCTGGGTTGAGCATTGTGACTGGATCCCTGCGATCCTTGTGGGAGATACCGATCCGTTGACACTGAAGCGGAGCCGTTGTGCTGCCGGACACAAGGCCATGTGGCATTCCCGTTTTAACGGATTGCCCGACGAGGAGTTTCTTGTGAAGCTGGATCCATTGCTGGCAGGGCTTAAGGAGCGGTTGTTCAGTGAAACCCATACCTGTGATATCAAGGTGGGGGAACTCACCCCTGAATGGGCTGATAAACTCGGGTTGCCCGGTTCGGTTTGTGTGGGTGCCGGGGCCTTTGATGCGCATCTGGGTGCCCTGGGTGCCGAGATTCGGCCTTACTACCTGAGCAAGGTCATGGGTACATCCACGTGTGACATGATCATTGCACCCCCCGGGGAGCTTGGGGATAACCTTGTGGGTGGCATTTGCGGACAGGTGGATGGTTCCATTGTACCCGGAATGGTTGGCCTGGAGGCCGGACAGTCAGCCTTCGGAGACATCTATGCCTGGTTCAGCAAGGTGCTTATGTGGCCCCTGGAAAACGTGGTTGCCGGACTGGAAGCATTGGATGATGCGGTGAAGACAAGAATCATTGACGAAACAGCCGGGCAGTTGATTGGTGAACTGAGCAAAGCAGCCGAACAGCTGGACCCGGATGAATCGTCGCTTTTGGCACTGGACTGGATGAACGGCCGGCGGACACCCGACGCCAACCAGAACCTGAAAGGGGCCATCCTGGGACTTACCCTCGGTTCCGATGCACCCCGGATATTCCGGTCCCTGGTGGAATCCACGGCTTTTGGTGCCAAAATGATCGTGGACCGTTTTGTGGATGAAGGCGTGCGCATCGACGGGGTGATCGCACTGGGGGGCGTGGCCAAAAAATCCCCGCTGGTGATGCAAATCGTTGCAGACGTATTGAATAAGCCCATTAAAGTGGTCCGGTCCGAACAGGCTGTCGCTCTGGGCACAGCCATGGCTGCAGCTGTGGTGGCCGGTGTCCATACCTCCATAGCCCGGGCGCAGGCTGCCATGGGAAGTGGTTTTGAAACCGAATACCATCCCGATCCCGCCATGGCAAAAAAATACGGGGTGCTTTATGAGAAATACAAACGATTCGGCATGTTTATTGAGGAAGAGACCAGGAGGTAGGGAAGGGGGAAGAACAAATACTTTTTTATATTTGTGTATTGATGGTGGTTCAAAATATGAAGAAGTTTTTTTTAATCACAGGAATGCTTGTGACAGGAATACTGGTTCTAAGCGGGCAAACGGCCGAGGAGGAAACCATTCGCCTGAAACAATCCATGGTTGCAGGAGAAATAGATTCTGTTGCGGAGCTGCCCCTGAAACCATCGGATAAGAAAAACATAAAGGGATCGTGGAATTATTTTGCAGGAAGCAGCTTTACCTATTTGAAAGGTTATGGCTCCGCTATGGAATTCTATGTGGCTCCTGTCTACACGCTTCCGCTGACCGACAGGTGGTCGTTGCATGGAGGGGTTCTGGCATCTCATTATACCGGAATAAATATGCCGGGCCACATGGATCAGGGTTATGCCAGTTCAGGGTCGGGCCTGGCCGTTTTCGGAGCTGCCTCATACCGCATGAGTGAAAGGCTGATGCTGCATGGTGCCGGGGTAAAACACCTTGTGTCTGGCCCGGTCTCCCCCTTGTCATCCAATACCATGGATCACCTTACTGTGGGTGCTACCTACAAACTGGGGAACAACATAAGCATTGGAGCTTCTGTGCACATGATTCAGGGTCATGATTATTACAGGGGCTCTCCATTTCAGACCCCCCCCATGCCCGGATCTCCCTTTCAATCACCTTTTGGCTGGTAACCATGGGCGTCTTTCTGGCCTCACTGGCACCCGTGGTGATCATTGCTTTCTACATCTACTTCAGGGATAAGTACGAAAAAGAACCGCTTGGATTGCTGATAAAAGCACTGGTATTGGGCATGCTTGCTGTCATTCCCATCATGGGGGTGGAACGGCTTCTGGTCTGGATCATGCCGGGATTTGGCAGTTTTGGGGAAGCTGCCTACAGTGCCTTCCTGGTGGCTGGCACAACAGAGGAGTTATTTAAATTTCTGGCGCTTTACCTGCTGATCTGGAAAAGTCCCAGCTTCAACGAGCAGTTTGACGGGATTGTTTACGCCGTATTTGTCTCCCTGGGGTTTGCAGCTGTGGAGAACGTGTTGTATGTAATGGATGCGGGCTACCAGACGGCAGTCGTCAGGGCCATTACAGCGGTGCCTGCCCATGCCCTTTTCGGGGTAACCATGGGTTACTATTTCGGTATTGCGCACAGGTACAATGAATTGAGGAAGGTCTATCTGATCAGGGCGCTTGGAATTCCCATCCTGCTGCACGGGGTTTATGATTTCATCCTGATGGTTGGGGTGGACTGGCTGCTCTTCCTGTTTGTCCCGTATGTAGTGTACCTGTACCTGGCTGGCGGGAAAAAACTGAAGCAACTTTCCGATGCTTCCATTTTCAATCCCGGGAACGGGGAATTGGAGTAATCATCTTACACTTTTAGAGCACCTGCAGTTAGAAATCCGGACCATTTTTCCTATCTTGGGTTAAACCCTAAACACACATCATGTACGAATCAATCATTCCTTCGGTCGAAACCATTCCGGTTCACTGGTTATGGTTCGAAGTGCTCCTGATCCTTACATTCTTCATTCACATGGTACTGATGAATTTCCTGCTTGGCGGAACACTGCTTTCGGTGTGGGACCTGCTCAGGGGAAAACCGGTGAAAAAGGCTTCAGGGGCACTGCCCGCACTGGTGGCCCTGACCGTTAATTTTGGAGTACCCCCTCTGCTTTTTGTACAGGTTCTTTATGGGCACCTTTTTTACTCAAGTTCGGTGATGGTGGCGGTGCCCTGGATTCTGGTCATCCCGATTCTGATCCTGGCCTACTATGCAGCTTATATTTTTATACGGAAGGCAGGAACCGCACCCGGCTGGTCAAAAGGGGCCCTGATGGTAACTTCGCTTTTCCTGCTCTATATTGCATTTGTATTTGTAAACAACAACACCCTTGCCATCCGGCCCGAATGCTGGAGAATCTACTTCGACAATCCCGGAGGATGGAACCTGAATCTGGGGGAGCCGACCCTGTGGCCCCGTTACCTCCACTTTGTACTGGGAGCCCTTGCCATAGGAGGACTGGGCCGGGCTATTTTCTATTACTTCTCAAAGATGGATGAACTGGAGAAGCGTACAGAGATCAAAGCAAACCTGAAGATATTTGGCTGGATTACACTGATCCAGCTGGGGGTGGGGACCTGGTTCTGGCTCACCATGCCTGAATACGTATGGAAGACTTTCATGGGTGGATCCATGTTTGCGACCATCGTTATGGCCCTTAGCTGGATCGGAACCCTCCTGATCCTTCACTCCTCCTTTACAGGCCGGTTCAGGCTTTCCATGTTCCTGGGAGGGATCCAGATTCTTTTAATGGTTGTTGTGCGCGATCTGGCCCGGGCTGCTTACCTGGACCAGGTATTCAGTCCATCGCAGCTGGAGAATGTGAAGGAGTTCTCACCCCTGGTTGCATTCCTGCTTGTCTTTGTCATAGGCCTGGTTGCGCTTTACTATATGATCACCCTGATATTCAAACCTAAAACTCAGCAATCATGAATTATCCTGTCTGGTTCCTCCCCAATACGGGAGGGGGATTACTGATCGCCGTCATCGCCATTCTTCATGTGGTTATTTCACACCTGGCAGTGGGTGGGGGGCTATTCCTGGTGCTGACCGAACGGAAAGCTGTGCTGGCTAAAGACACGGCACTTTTTGAGTATGTAAGAAAACATACCTGGTTCTTTCTCCTTCTTTCCATGGTATTTGGAGGCATAAGCGGAGTGGGTATCTGGTTTATCATCTCCCTGGTCAGCCCGGCTGCCACCTCAACACTGATCCACACTTTTGTTTTTGGATGGGCCATCGAATGGGTCTTTTTCATCGGGGAGATCGTGGCGCTGCTGATCTACCACTATCGCTTTGGCAAGATGGACCATAAACCGCACATGATCCTGGGCTGGCTCTATTTTATTTTTGCCTGGCTGAGTCTCTTTATCATCAACGGAATTCTTGGATTTATGCTGACTCCCGGGAAGTGGATTGAGACAGGGAATTTCTGGCAAGGATTCTTTAATCCCAGTTTTCTCCCTTCACTGATTTTCAGGACCAGCATTTCCCTGGTCTTTGCCGGGGTTTTTGGTTTGGTGACCGGCTCAAGGCTCAAGGATGCCGATACCAGGAACAAGGTGTTCAGACTCTGCGCAAAGTGGATGTATATTCCATTGGCTGTTTTGGTGCTGGCTGGTATATACTATTCCAGGGTAATCAGCGATGAGGCTTTTGGAAATCTGTTTCATTTTAACAGAGAAAGTTCAACCTTTGTCACCCTGCTTCTGGTCAGTTCCATTCTGCTGTTCGGACTGGGCCTTTTCACCCTTGTCAGGACACCCCAAAGTGTTCAGAAGGTGGGCGCTATTTTACTGGTGGTGATCAGTTTTGCCTGGATGGCCGGTTTTGAATACATGCGGGAGATCGCCAGGAAGCCTTTTGTTTTGTACGGTCATATGTATTCCACTGGTATTTCGCCTTCGGATATGGATCTG
Organism: Bacteroidota bacterium; assembly: GCA_043797815.1. Taxonomy (GTDB): domain Bacteria; phylum Bacteroidota; class Bacteroidia; order Bacteroidales. Next base: position 23,878 of record JAZDPG010000055.1, on the reverse strand, counting down.
ATAGGCAAGGAAGGATTCCTGACCCATGCAAAATGGTCCCAGGTGAAGGAGGTGACAGGGGAGAACCTGCTTGTAGCAGGTGCTGAAATTTTCAGGCTTCAGTGTATGGCATGCCATACACTGGATGGATATAATGGTGTGATGAATAAATCGGATAAACTGACTGAAAGGGGTTTGGAGGCCATGATCACCGGAATGGGAAAGGTGAATTCCTACATGCCTCCTTTTGCGGGAACCAGTGATGAGAAGAAGGCTGTGGCAGCATATATCTTCAGGGAGGTGCTCGGCAAAACCACAGAAACAGTAAGCCCTCATCAAGTCCCTGATTTGCCCATTGAAATTCCCGGGTTTGATCCTGCCAGTGATGAATATGTGCTCCTGGTCTGGAATGACCTGGGGATGCATTGCATATCGGATAACGAGAAGTACTTCTCATTTTTACCGCCAGCCAACACGTTAAACGCCCAGTTGTTTAAAAGGGGCGAAAAACCCGAACGGGTAAGCTCCGGTGTCACCATCGAGTATGCGGTTGAGGAAGGATTCCGCAATCCCCAGGATCATTCCATGTTCTGGGATTATGATGTGCAGATCTTCGGGGCAGACCTGCCCGTTGGAACAGGCCTGATGGGGAAGGGAGTCACCGGTACCATGGAGCCAGAGGGTCCGGTATGGGCTGCACACCTGATTCCATTGGTTCCCTATAAGGATGATGGTACATTCAATCCCTACCCCCTGTTTACCATCACAGCCAAGGATGAATCCACTGGTAAGGTGCTGGCTGTAACCAAAGCAGTGGCTCCCACATCAACCGAGATGGGATGCCGGAATTGCCACGAAGGAGGATGGGCCTTTAACAATGTATCCGGCATGGCAGATCTCACTGCAGAAAATATCCTGATGGCCCATGACCGTTATAACGGGACCACACTGCTGGAGGATGCACTGGCAGGAAGTCCCAGGCTTTGCCAGTCCTGCCATGCCGATCCGGCTGTGATGGCAAAGGGCAAGCCCGGAGTCCTGAATTTTTCATCTGCCGTTCACGGGTTTCATGCAAACCTGCTTTCAGGGATGGATCAGGAAGCCTGCAACATGTGCCATCCCAGCAGGCCCGAAGGCAACACGAACTGTTACAGGGGCCGTCACAGCCAGGTGGGAGTCAACTGTACCGAGTGTCACGGCACACTGGAAGATCATGCGCTGGGACTGCTGGCAAACCAGGGAGGCATTGCGGCGGCGGGTAAGTTGTCAGGAGGACTGGAACCGGTCTATGCCTCTTCCAAAGCGGAGATTGCACCCAGGATGCCCTGGCTGATGGAGCCCGATTGTAAATCTTGTCACACCAATTTCCATATTTTTGATGATGGTTATGCGGGAACCTCCTTCAATATGTGGGTTCCGGGATTTGACGCACTCTATCGGAACCGGACAGATAACCATGGTGTGATGTGTATCGGGTGTCATGGTTCCACCCATGCCGTTTATGGCGCTTACAACAAATACGGGCTTCAAAGAGATAATCATCAACCTCTTCAATACCAGGGAGTTGCCGGAACCATCGGGACACATGAAAATTGCATGGTCTGCCACAAGAAAAGCATGAATACAAGCGGTCACCACCGGTACATGATCAACCGGGAACCGGAAGCCGCCATCGTAGAATAAACAAATGTTTAAAAGGACAGCATACCTTATTTATAAGTGCCCGGGATTTGCTGATTAGGATCAGGCTTCAAGAACGAAAGAAATAAATGCATGTATAAACCTTCCGGCCATGTCCTGGTTATCTTTGGTGCATCCGGCGACCTTACGCGCCGCAAACTGATCCCGGCACTGGCCGAACTGAAAAAGCGCGATCTGTTACCGGATCAGTTTGCAGTACTGGGCATCGGGAGGACCCCGTATGATGATCACGGTTTCAGGGAGATGATTTCCGGACACCTGGAAGGCAAATCTGAAATCCCGGATGTGCTTCATTACCATACCATGGATCCCGAGAGGAAGGAGGCTTACCCGGGACTTGCAAACCGGCTGGCGGAGCTGACCCGGGAGACGGGAACTGATCCCAACTATATCTTTTACCTGGCCACTCCACCCTCCCTGTACGGGATGATCCCTTCCAGTCTGGCCGGTGCAGGACTGATGAGCGAGAAGGATGGAACCTGGAAACGTGTCATCATCGAAAAGCCCTTTGGTACCGATTATCAATCTGCCCTGGACCTGAACAGGATCCTTCTGCAACACATGGAGGAGCAACAGATATACCGGATCGACCACTACCTGGGAAAAGAGACTGTTCAGAATGTCCTGGTGACCAGGTTCTCAAACGGGATATTCGAACCCCTTTGGAACAGGAATTTCATTCATCATGTGGAGATCACCTCCTCGGAAAGCCTGGGAGTGGGAACCAGGGGCGGATATTACAACCAGTCGGGTGCACTGAGGGACATGCTTCAGAACCACCTTTTACAACTGGTCGCACTGGTGGCCATGGAACCTCCGACAGTGATCAGTTCCGATTCCATCCGTAATGAGGTGCTGAAGGTTTTCCAGTCTTTCAGGCCCATCACCGGTGAAGGGATCAGGGAACAGGTGATCCGTGGACAATACATTGCCTCCCATGTGCGGGGTGAAGCCATGCCCGGATACAGGGAAGAGCAGGGAGTCCCCGGGGAGAGCAGAACGGAGACCTACGTGGCCATCAAGTTATTTATTGACAACTGGAGATGGGGCGGTGTACCCTTCTATATACGCACCGGCAAAAGACTGCCAACCCGGGTCACAGAGATCGTGGTCCATTTCAATCCCTCACCACATGCATTGTTCTGTGATAAGCTTTCTGGTGAAGGAAAGGGGAACCAGCTGGTGATCCGCATACAGCCCGATGAAGGGATTCTTCTGAAATTTGGAATGAAAGTGCAGGGGGCAGGTTTCAAGGTACAGGAAGTGAACATGGATTTTCATTATAAAGACCTGACTGACAGCTATATTCCTGAAGCATACCAGCGGCTGTTGCTGGATTGTATGCAGGGAGACAGTACCCTCTATGCCCGTGGTGATGCCGTTGAGGCAGCCTGGCGGTTTGTGGATCCCATTCTTACGGCATGGGAGAAAGACAGGCAGATCCCCCTGCACGGTTATCCGTGCGGTACCTGGGGACCTGAAGTGGCAGACGGGATGATTGAGGGTGAGAGATTCACCTGGCGTTATCCCTGCAAGAACCTGGCCGATGATGGCCTTTATTGTGAATTGTAATGCACAGACGCAGACACTATATCTATCCTGATCTGGACACACTGGCAGCTGCCTTTGTGTGTGATCTGAACCGTTTTCTGAAAGAGACCGGGGAGGAAGGTAAAACAGTTCATATTGCCCTGTCGGGCGGAACCACACCCCTGGCTGTATTCAGACAGCTTGTGCTTGCCACCCGGCCCGAAGAGTGGGGCCATGTGCATCTCTACTGGGGCGATGAACGGTGTGTCCCGGCAAAAGACCCGGAGAGCAACTATGGAAATGCCCGCAGGCTGTTTATTAATGCCCTGGGCATTTCCCCTGAGAGGGTCCATTTCATACGTGGGGAGGAAGAGCCTGAAAGAGAGGCTGAGAGGTACAGCCGTTTGTTGCTGGATAGGCTTCCGGTGGAACAGGGATTTCCGGTGTTTGACTGGATATGGCTTGGCATGGGGCCGGATGGCCATACAGCTTCCATTTTTCCTCACGAGCTTCACTTGTGGAAGGCCGATCAACCCTGTGTGGCCACAACACATCCCACTACAGGCCAGAGACGGATCAGCATCACGGGGGGAGTGATCAACGGGGCCCGACGGGTGGCCTTCCTGGTTTCGGGAAGAAGCAAATCAGGTGTAGTCAATGAAATTGTGATGAAAGAGGGAAGTTACCTTGCTTATCCGGCCTTCTATGTGGCTCCCTGGAATGGAAATCTGGAATGGTACCTGGATATGGATGCCACCAGCTGGATGTAAATTGCTCTCTTTTTTCAAAAGCCATCAAATTCAAGCCATGAGTAACCACCATTCCCTCACCCATGCCCGGGAACTTGATCAGCAAGATCCTTTGAAGCGTTTCCGGGACCGTTTTGCAATCAACGATCCTTCAGTAATCTACCTGGATGGGAATTCTTTGGGGCGCCTGCCCCTTGAGACTGTGAATTATCTTGATGCAGCCATCCGGGAACAGTGGGGTGACCGTTTGATCCGGAGTTGGAATGAGGGGTGGTATCAGCAGTCCATGCGCTTAGGGAAGAAGATTGCCCAGATCATTGGGGCCCATCCCGAGGAGGTCATTGTCTCTGATTCTACATCGGTCAATCTTTATAAACTGGCTTACGGGGCACTGAAAAGGATGGAAGGACGGAGCGAAATTCTTTCCGATGACATGAATTTCCCATCCGATTTATATGTGTTACAGGGACTGGTCAAGCAATTTGGAAACCGGCATTCGCTGCGGCTCCTGAAATCCGCCGATGGTGTATCTTCCAATTTAACGGAGCTTCTCAGGTTGATCAGCAGGCAAACTGCCCTGGTGACCCTCTCGCATGTTACTTTTAAAAGTTCCTACCTCTACGACATGGAGAAGGTTACAGAACTGGCTCATATGCACGGGGCCCTGGTGCTGTGGGACCTGAGCCACTCGGTTGGAGCAGTTCCGGTCAGCCTGAAAAGGGCCAATGCGGATATGGCCATTGGCTGCACCTATAAGTATCTGAACGGGGGACCGGGTTCACCTGCCTTTCTTTATGTGAGGAAAGAACTGCAGGAAGAGCTGGAGAATCCCATACAGGGATGGTTCGGTGAGAAGAATCCTTTTGAGTTCAAGCTGAACTACCGGACTCCGCAAGGGATCAGGAAATACCTGACGGGCACCCCTCCGGTGCTTTCAGTCTCGGGTCTGGAACCAGCCCTGGATATGGTGCTGGAAGCGGGGATTGAAACCATCCGCAGGAAAAGCCTGGCTCAGTCGGAATACCTGATTGATTTGGCCTCGGCGTGGTTGTTCAAACATGGTTTCAGGCTGGGGTCTCCCGAATTCAGTGAGAAGCGGGGTTCGCATGTCTCCCTCAAGCATGCAGAAGCTTACCGGATCTGCAAAGCACTCATAGATCCGAGGGTCGGTGAACACGTAGTGATACCCGATTTCCGGGAACCCAACAACATTCGTCTGGGAATCACTCCTTTGTATACTTCCTACGAGGAAATCTTCAGGGCAGTGGAACAGTTGCGGTATATTATCGAGCAGAAAATATATAATCGGTATCCACAGACCAGGGATACCGTTACGTAATAGCATGTCAGAATAATTAAGAACGATTCTAAATAAGCTGTCATTCTTTTGGCCACTGCAACCAAACAGGGGTGGATTGGTTTCTGTAGTAAACCTAAGCGTCATGGCTTCATTGCAGAAATTTACCGGAATCCTGGGCAGGCCCAATGCAGCGCATCTGCTGAGAAGGGCAACCTTTGGGCCCACCATTGCACAGATCAACCAGTTCAGTGAGCTGGATGCAGACGGTGCGCTTGATCTGCTGCTGGATGATACCGCGCCGGATCCGGTGCCACCCATTGATCCGGCCACCGGTGCCACCTGGGTGGATCCGGCTACCCAGGCTCACTCTGGAGATTCCAACAGTGTGCAGGACGACCTGTTCGCCTATTTCCAGTCCTGGCATATGGACGTCATGCGGCGGTCTGCTCCCACACTGAAGGAAAGGATTACCTGGTTTTTTCATACCCATTTGCCCGCAAGATGGACTGAGATTCTTTCCAGCGAGGCGATTTATTACCAGAACTGCCTGTTTCGTCACTATGCCTATGGCAGCTTCAAGGAGTTGTTTAAGAAAATCTGTGTAGACAATGCCATGCTCAGGTACCTGGACGGGTATTCCAACCGGTTTCGTTCACCCAATGAGAATTTTGCCAGGGAGATGTTTGAGCTTTACAGTATAGGGAAAGGAGTTCAGGTGGAGGAGGGTGACTATTCCAATTATACCGAAGATGATATCCGGGAGGCTACCAAGGTACTCACTGGCTGGACCATTGATGAAACTTTCAGCAACCTGGATCCCGAAACGGGCTGGCCTGCCGGGAAAATAAGGAGTGATACCGTGGGTTCAGTTGAAGTGGCCATTGAGCACAATCCGGAACCCAAAACCTTTACCTCCAAATTCGGAGGGCAGCGCATTCAACCTGCTGAGCTGGCAGGCGGATACCCCACAGTTGAAGCTGCCCGGGGAGAACTGGATGAAATGATCGAGATGATCTTTGCGCAACAGGAAACCGGCAGGTTTATTGCACGGAAACTCTATCGCTTTTTTGTGTATCACTTTATTTCGGAGGAGGTGGAGTCGGATATTATTGAGCCTTTGGCCCAGGTGCTTGTGGACAATGACTACAGCATTGTGGAAGCGCTGAAAGTGTTGTTAAAGAGCGACCATTTCTTCGACAATGATGATGCCATAAAAGAGAATGACAATCTGGGGGCCCTGATCAAATCGCCCGTGGATCTATTCACAGGTCTCTTCAGGGCCTTTGGTATGCAGTTCCCGGACCGGGAAAATGATCCGGCTGCATTCTATTCGGATATGGGGTTTGTGGTTAACTCACTGGTTGACCAGGGGCTCAATTTCTATGAACCCTTCGAGGTAGCAGGCTACCCGGCTTATCATCAGATCCCGGGTTACAACAGGAACTGGATCACCACCTATGCACTGGCATACAGGTACCAGGCTGGGAATCTTCTGATGGAGAAGCCCGGAGGTGACAATGAGCGGACCATTTATCTGGATGTGTTGAATTGGGTAGAGACCTCGGGTCATATTTCGGACCCTTCAGATTCGGTAGAGATCATGGATGTGCTGTCCGGGATTCTCTTTGCTGTGGAGTTAAAGCAGGAACGGTACGACTACTTTCTCTATACCCTTTTCCTGGACGCCCTGGATGAAGATCCTGCCTATGCCAGGGGCAAATGGAAAACCGAATGGGAAGCATACCAGGGATCGGGCATATCCGGCACAGTCCGTGACCGGCTCGAACTGCTCCTAACCTCACTGATACAAACACCAGAATTCCAAATCATCTAAGGGTCATGAAAAGAAGACAATTTATCAGGTATACAGCAGGAGGTGCAGCAGGACTGACATTGGGAGGAATTCCCATCAACCTTCTGGCGGGCCAGAGTGGCCTGAAACAGATGGCTGCTGCCAGCACCAACGACAATGTATTGATATTTATTCAGCTCCATGGAGGAAATGATGGCCTGAATACGCTGATCCCCATTTCCCAGTATACCAACTACTACAATCTGAGGCCCAACATTGCCATCAAGGAGACCGGAACAAGGAGCTATATCGAAGTGGACCCGTCGGTGGATGAAAATGTGAGGGTGGGCCTGCATCCCGATATGGGCGCATTCTTTGAGATGTATAATGAGGGGAAGGTAGCCATTATTCAGAATGTGGGTTATCCGGACATGAATCTTTCACACTTCCGTGGAAGGGATGTGGTTTTCATGGGGGGCGATGAATCGGGCAATTCCAATTACCATTCGGGGTGGATGGGGCGTTACCTGAATAACATTTACCCGGGTTATCCCGAAGTATTTCCCAACAAGTCCATGCCTGATCCCCTGGGAATTGAACTGAGCGGAACCCTCTCCCTTGCTTTCCACCGGGAAAACGGGATTCCCATCGGACTCAATATTGGGAACCCTGATCAATTCTATAATCTGATCAATGGTGTGGGGGTTGATCCCCCCATCGCTTTCCCGGAAAGCCATGCTGGGGATGAGCTCAGGTACATCATGGAGTTTGAGCAGAAATCCAACGAGTACGCCGGCAGGCTGAAAGATGTGTACGATCTGGGAAACAACACCGTGGAGTACCGTGAAAACTATCCCTATTCCTCCCCTGCCAGGGCCAACAACCTGGCCAGCCAGCTGAAGCTCATCGCCAGGCTGCTCAGCGGAGGAATCAAAACCAAAATATTTCTTTGCCGGATCGGAGGTTTTGACACCCACGGCGAACAGGTCCTGGAGGGTGAATCCAGCGAAGGGATCCATGCGTCTCTCCTCTATAACATGTCTACTGCAGTACAGGATTTCTATACTGATCTGAACAACCTGGGCATCGACCATCGTGTCCTCTCCATCACCTTTACCGAATTTGGACGCAGGGCTTATTCAAATGAGAGTTACGGGACAGACCATGGAACAGCCACGCCTGTATTTGTCTTTGGTACGAAACTGAACAACGGGATCTACGGAGAGAATCCGGGGCTGGGGGAAGCGGACCTGCACCATGGAAACCTGGTATACAATATTGATTACAGGCAAATTTATACCTCCATCATCCAGGACTGGTTTGAAGGAGATGATGAAGCCCTGATTCAGACCGGTTTTGCAGATTGGGTGGATGACAAAATTCCCATCGTTTCCACCACCGGAACATTTTCGGTGAAACCGGGAAAAAGCATTGATTCAATGCTTGTCTATCCCAATCCGGTTACGGACCAGGTGCAGGCAGCGTTCATTCTTTCCAAAAGGGGGAGGGTAAGCTTTTATGTAATCGATGGTTCTGGACGTAAAGTGAAGACCCTGCACCAGGAAGGCAGGTTTGGCACCAACGCGGTGTCTTTGAATGTCTCAGATTTAAATGCAGGAATCTATCAGTTAATGATGGTTCAGGAAAACAAACGGGTGGCTTCAAAATTCCTGAAACTTTGAGCAGCATCAATCCTCAGGGTTCAGGAGCTCTTTGGGTTCTTTGAGCAAAAAGGAGCGCTTGTATTTGCCCAGGACATGGATCTGGCCCAGGATGGCAATCCCGCCATCTGCAGTCTGGATAATATCAGATACCTCCACCCTTTCATCAAAGTACCGGTGGTGCGTCATCACCAGGCTGTCCGAATCCATGGCATACTGGTAGATCACTATTGAATTGGCATTGGTTTGGGAAGCAAATAGTGCAAATTCATCAGAACCGGACTTTACAGCCTCCGAAACCACTTTTGCTTTGTTGGTTAGTTCGTAAAGCTGCCGGACCTGGAAATCTTTGATGCTCTGGCTGATTCCCACATCAATATCAGCCTCGGGAACAAGGTAGTTGTTGCCCTCGTAATAACCTGAGAGTGAAAACAATGAACCGGTCTTATGTATCACAGCACTGATGGCCTCGTCGGTCTGGAAAGAGAATACATTTCCTGTGGCGTTCAGTGATGAGATATCCAGGAACATGGTGCGAAGGGTATAGTTGCTGAAACAGGAGACGTAATATCCTGTTCCCGCGTCGGAGCTGTATTCCCCAATAAAGAAAGGAAACTCCTGACCGGTCTTGTTCAGGTGACGCTGGATGAGCAGGTCCATGTCTGCGTTGACTGCAAGTTTGTTGCTTCTCTCAAGGCCAAGGTTGTTGTTGAATTTGCTGATCCATGAAGAGCGTGAAACAAAATCATAACCCAGAACCACCAGGTTTCCCTGGCCATCCCCGAATGAAAAGAGGGGCAAGGTCATCTCCAGATCATGTTGTTCCCGAACCTCTCCTGATGAGGGGTCCACCAGGATGGCAAACGCATTCAACTGGAGATCCATGGCCACAAAACCGATGGAACTGCCGAAATTGACCAGTTTGGAAGAGGGAGCAAGCCAGTTGTAGCGCTCTGCCCAGATGACCACCCCTGCCTGATCGGTCCGGACCAGTTGGGTGGTTGGGTACTCAATTTCCGATAACCCATCTTTTACAGCTGATATGAACAGGTATCCTCCGTCGCTTATTTCTATCACGCTCTCGGGGTAGTAGGAGAGGAGTTCATCGGGATGATTGTAAATCTTCACAAATCCGTCTTCGGGCAGCACCTCCTTCTGGTTGATCTCACATCCGGAAACAACCAGCAGCAGCAGTATGGAGAATTTTATTCCGCTTTTCATAGGTTTAAAAATAGCATTCAACGGCACCGGTTCTTTTCTGTTTCTGCAAGGAGAAGAGGATGGAAAGGCTCACCTGCAAATTGTTCAGCAGCATATCATCCTGGGCAAAGGTTTCCCCGTTTCCGGTGCCGAACCTTTCTTTTTTATTGGCCATGTTATGAAGGCCGGTAAGGTAACCCACATTCACATCCAGGATAATGTAATTCAGGTCAACATATGTACCTGCCACGGCTCCGGCGGCAAATTTCGGCCTGATGAACGTCCGGTTTGAGGCATCATGGGAACCCAGCAGGTGGCTGTATGATGCTGTAAGTCCTGCATAGGGTCTGAACCGTTGCAGATCCATACTGTACCTCGCTTCCAGTGGAACAGCAAAGTACCTGAGCAGATAGGGGGTCTCCTGCCGGACGGTCTCATTGGTGAATTCCAGTTCATTGAGTTTGCTGAACCGGAAGGTGTAGGTGCCGGGTTTCAGGGCTACCACCAGGAAATCGTTGTACCATTCCAACTGCACATAGTACTGGTTCCCGATATTTTTTAACATCCCGGAGTAGCTGTTTTCATAGGTTACGCCGGTAAGGTCCTCAAATATGTTATAGGGTTCCAGGTCAATGATGAGTACGCTGTTGGCACCTCCTCCGAAACCGATCCTCAGGTGGTCCATGAAACCTTTCTGCTGGCCATGTGCTCCGGATGTGATCAACCATAGTCCCATGAAGATCCATATGTTTTTTTGCAGGGTCATCATATCCTAAACACTTCCCGTGTAAAAAGGTTGCATCGTTTTTAGAGATGGTTGATTAAATCTCCTTGCGAACCACAGCAGGAATATTTATCTTGAAACGGAATTATTCATTCATTCCCATGAATCCTGGCAGCAAGTTCATTTTCCTGCTCATTCCATTGCTGTGTAATGCATGCGGGCAGGAAGATACTTCACATCAAATCCACCAGCTGGCCATCAGGGTCAGGCACGATACCAAACGCTCCTGGGATGCCTACAGGAACCATGCCTGGCCAAAGGATGTTTTATTGCCATTGAGCAAAACGGGTATGAACTGGTACAGTGAATCCCTCCACATTTCACCCATCGATGCTTTCAGCACCCTGGTGGTAACAGGGCTTACAGCAGAGGCTGATGAGGTGGTGAACTATGTGGCAGACTCCATCAGTTTTGACAAAGATTTTGAAGCCAAGGTTTTCGAGGTGAACATCCGGATTCTCGGGGGACTGGTTTCCATGTACCAGTTATCAGGCGATGAGAGAATCCTTGCCAAGGCCATCGATTTAGGGGACCGCCTGATGCCGGCATTCCGGTCAGAGACCGGGATACCTTACTATTGGGTGAACCTGAGGACAGGTGAGGTGAAAGGCAAGCAGGTGAATGTGGCCGAGGCGGGCACATACCTGCTGGAGATGGGTATGCTCAGTTATTTTTCGGGCGATCCGGTTTACTACCGGGCAGCCAAACGCTCCACCAGGGCCATCTTTGACCGCCGCTCCCAAATAGGGCTTGTGGGAGAAGTGATCGATGTGGAAACGGGTCAGTGGCTCAATACATCAAGCCACATCTGTGCCGGCATCGATTCATACTTTGAGTACCTCTGCAAAGGCTGGCTGCTGTTCGGAGATCCTGAACTGAAGGCCATGTGGGATGAAAGCATTGAAGCAGTGCTCCGATATATTCCCGAAGTGATCGATGGCCGGACCTGGTATGGACGGGTTGACATGCATACGGGACAGCGGATCAGTTCGGTGGTGACCCTGTGGGACGCCTTCATGCCTGCCTTGCTGGCTGTTTCAGGCCATTTGGAAGAGGCTGCTGAGTTGCAGAAGACATGGGACTGGCTTTGGAATAAAAACGGATTGGAACCCATGCTCTACGATTACGTTTCGGACTCAATCCAGAATCCGCAATACGATCTGAACCCAGAGATCATCGAATCGGCATGGTACCTGTGGGAACTGACGGGTGAATCGGAATACATGGAGATGCTCAAGGCTTATTACAGGGACCTTCTGAAATACTGCTCAACCGATGAGGCATTTACAGCTTCAGCCAATGTGGTCACCAAGGAGAAGCGCGACTACATGGCCACCTATTTCCTGGCCGAGACGCTGAAATATTTGTACCTGGCATTTGCCGATCAGGACATGTACAAGCTGAAAACGGTGGTATTCAGTACCGAGGCTCATCCTTATATGAAAGCTGCTCTGGATCCGGAAAAGGTCATCAAACACCTGGAAATCAAATGAGGCAGGTGATGCTTGAAATATCGGAGGAATTAAGGAACAACGGGAGCCCGGAGAAGGCAGACTGGTGGAATAACTATCTGAAGGGGGAGATCCCTTTTCTGGGTGTGGGGACCCCCGAGATAAGGAAGCTTTTTTTGGACAAGAACAGGGAATCGGCATTTTCACAACTGGCCATGAACAAACAGGTGGCTCTGGTCAACGGACTGATGCGGGGGGGGTACGGTGAGGAAAAGCTTGCAGCCATTCTCTATGTCCAGTTGTTCTGGCTGGATTATTTGAAAAGCAGTTTTCTCATGAACCTGGTATCGGATTGGTTTGATGACAGGTATATTCACGACTGGAACACCACCGACTCTCTTTGCATCAGGATCCTTGCACCCCTGGTGGATTCAGGGGAGGATGAGGTGATCTGGAGACTGAAACGGTGGAACCGGGATCCCTATATATGGAAAGCGAGGGCTTCGCTGGTCGCCTTTGCCAGGGCATCAACCATCCACAAACATGCAAAAGAGGTCGAAAGGTTTGCTGACACCCTGATCAGGCGCAAGGAACGATTCGCCAAAACGGCGGTGGGCTGGGTGCTGCGGGAATATTCCAAACACGATCCGGAGTTTGTACTGGCCTTCCTGAGCAGGCACGTAAAACATACCACCTCGGAGATGAAGCGGAATGCACTCAGGTATTACCGGCAATACCTCAGGGTTGACTGATTTCCAGGTAAATCCATGATTCTCAATCCTGGAGTTTAAGGATCATGGATTCCAGCGGTTGAATGTCCACACGGGTTATAGCTACCCCATATGCCTTCTCCAGATTCTGCGTGTGGTCATGAAGCTGCCCCTCAAGGGTATATTTGCCATCCTGCAGGCCCCATGCCTCGATGATATCCGGTGGAAGTTGCAGGTTGAATCCGTAGGTCTCATTTGCATCAAAATTGCATACGATGATCAGCCGTTCTTCATCCTTCCAGCGCACGAAGGAGAATACTCGGTCGTTGTACCACTCGGTATTTGTCCTGTTGAAGCTGTGAATTTCCCGGTATGCTCCTGTGAGGGCCCTGCTGTTGAGGCAGAAATTGAGCAGGTTCCTGTAAAAGTCCCTGAGTTCCTTCTCCTCCTGTTTCAGAAGTCCTCCGTCAAAAGCACCCCCGTTCATCCATCTGACCTGGTTCGGTACTCCCCAGTAGTCATAAATGGTTGTCCTGGTTTCGGATCCGAATCCCGCATTCCCATCACCAGGTTCTCCCACCTCCTGGGCGAAATAAACCATCATTGGTGAGGAGCTGATGGTGGCCGATACCACCATTGCAGGCTTGCCTTTGAAGGCATCTCCGGCAAAAGCTGTACTGGCGATTCGCTGCTCGTCATGATTTTCCAGGAAATGGAGCATGTAATGCTCTATATCGGCCAGTTCGTTCTGAATATGCACCAGGGCATCCGTGCTGCCATGGCCCTGCATGACTGCTTTCAGGCTGTCGTAAAATTGTACCTTGTCGTAGAGGTAATCCATTTTGCCCAGGTGGATATAGTCCCGGTACATCTCTGGCGTATAGATTTCGGATACCAGGATGGCATCCGGGTTCTTTGTTTTGATGGCCGAATTGAGGAAACTCCAGAACTCCACCGGTACCATCTGTGCCATATCGTACCTGAATCCATCCACCCCCTTGTCCAACCAGAACATGACGATATCCCTGAATTTCATCCAGGTGTCCGGTACATCCTTATCCTGCCAGAAGGCAAAGTGTGCTTTGGCAGGTTCTTTTTCGTACCCGGCAGGAAGTCCGGGAAAATCTTTTGTCCCGTCAGGCTTCACTCCGAAATTGAGTTTGGCGGTCTCGTACCAGTCAAATTCGGAGGGCTGAGGGCTCCTGGCTCCGTTCCCCGTCCATTTGGCCGGATTTTCGTTAAAAAATCCGTCGCTCAGGGGGTGGGCTTCCCCGCCCAGGGGAAGGGGCCGGCTGTGCCACTCCGGGACCCTGAACGGTTCTCCCGGGATGTAATAAAAATTATTATCCCTCGAATATTCCTGACTTTGGTCATCCGATGCCCCGAATGATTCCACGCCCTGAGGGTTGGAGATGGAATGGTAAGCCCTTCCCACATGGTTGGGCACGATATCAATGATTACCTTCATTCCGTGCCGGTGGGTCCTTTCAACCAGGGCCTCGAACTCTTCCATTCTTTTTGCGGGATCCACGGCCAGGTCCGGATCCACGTTATAGTAATCCTTGATGGCATAGGGAGAACCCGCCCGTCCCTGAACAACATCCGGATCATCAGGCGCTATTCCGTATTTGGAATAGTCAGTGATCATCATGTGATGCAGGATCCCGGTATACCAGATATGCGTCACGCCCAGATCACGGATCTGCTCCAGTGCCAGGTCGGAGAAATCGTTGAACTTTCCCACACCGTTCTCCTCCAGGGTTCCCCACGGTTTATTGCTTGTATTTGTATTACCAAAAAGGCGTGTAAAAACCTGGTAGATGACGATTTTATCTTCTTTTTTCTGATCCACTTCTTCCACTTTTATTTCATTGTTACATCCTCTGAGCAATGCCAATGCTGCAAATCCAAAAAATATCACCTGTTTCATTTGGTATGGTGTATTGGTTCATCATCCAGCTGAATGGCTTTCAATGTGGGTTTCGCAGCTGTCCCGTCAAAATCCTCAATGGTCACAGCGGCGCAATCCTTACAGTAAATGGCGTGACTCATATAATCGGGCAGGTCGCTGCCCCACCGGACATTGAATCCCCTGATGGTCAGTCCCTCGGTATACTGACTGTACAGAGCCGGAATGTCATGTTTAAAGATACCCAGGTCCCTGTCATATACCGGCCGGAGGTCGAAGTTCCCACCATAGGTTTTACTGTATACCCCCGAAGAGATCTGAACGGAAACATTTTCGAGCAATATATCTGATATTTCAGATTCAGCAGTACCGTAAATCACTATACCGGTTTCACTCTCCGCGATAATGTTCCTGAAACGGATATGCCGGATAGGTCCGGCAGCTATTTCCGGGTCCTGTTTGATGGCTGACACATGGATGGGCTCTCCGTTGCCCCACCAGTGTCCGGAGTGAATGCGGTTTCTAATGGTAACATCACTGAAAAGGATGTTCTCGATGCTGCCGTCATCCCGTGAAAATATGCCAATTCCCCGGTTTGAATCGTAGATGACCAGGTTGGAAAAAATGCAATTCCTGATGGGATTGACGCCATAGCCCACGCGGATTCCGGCGGAACGTGACTGGAGCACACAATTCGTCACCGTCACATTCTCGGCATAACCGGTTTTGTTGCCAAATTCCCGCGATGTATAATCAAGTTTTGTATTGATATCACCGCTCACACCCACCTGGGTCCCAAACCCGGTTACAATAATGGCATCATCACCGGCACGGATATCACAATCGGAGATCCTGATGTTCCTTGAGGTGGTGCAATGAATGCCATCACTGTTGGGAACCATCAGGTTGTTGTGGATGGAGATGCCGGTGACAATTACATCATCACAATCGGCAATGCGGAAGCACCATTCGGGAGAATCTCTGAATGTCACATCTTTGATGGCAACCTGCTCGCACTGAAGAAGAACGACCATCATGCCCGGCCTGGCATCGTAGCCCATGGGACCATCCGGCGGAAGCGGGTCGGCTGGTAAATATCCCTCTCCCTGACGGGTGGCTTTCCTGTTGAAATCCTGTCCGATGTGGGCTTTCTGGGCCAGGTGGAATCTGGTACCCCTGCCATCAATTTCTCCTTCGCCTGAAATGGTAATCCCGGTAGACTGGTAGGCATAGATCAGGCCGTGTTCCTGACCATTGATCCGGTAATCGGCCGTGTCCAGGCTGCCCAGCAGCCTGGCTCCCTGCTCAAGGTAAAGGTTCACATCAGACCGAAGGACAATGGTTCCTGTAACGAAAATCCCGGGGGGAACGACCACCTTGCCTCCTCCATGTTTATAACAGGCATCGATGGCTTTCTGAATGGGGATTGTATTAAGCGTGGTGCCATCGGCTTTGGCTCCGAAAGAGGTAATAACAAAGTCCCGGGCCTGTTGTTGACATCCGGTCAAAACCGGAAACAGGATCACAGCGAACAGAAGTCGTCTAAGCATGGTTATATGATTTTAAATTGCCACAAAATTGCATATTACCTGGCCAGGTCGGCATAGGAGATCAGCCTGATCCCCCGTTTCTCAATGACCTTTTTAACCTCCTCGCTGGTGAACATCTCTGTGACCATCTGGCGGTCTTCATTCACGTTTTCATATCCTTCATGTCCAACTGCCGACATCTCCATACTTTTCAATGCCGGGTGCTCCACAAACAGGTAGGTCTTCCCCGGTTCCAGCTTGTTTAAGCCTTCAATGAAAGCATGTATGCGTGCCTCAGCTGTTTCTGCGTTCTGACCCATGGGAAATCTTTGTACATCATATTCACCGGTATTGATATCCAGCCCATACGCTTTGGCAAGCTTTTCAAAAACAGCAGCCACCCGGTCGTCCCATCCGGAACAACCCATGTGGCATGACAGGTGAGAAACCCGGGGGATATGCCGGATGGCCATTTCGATCTGGGCCCTCATTTCTGCTTCGATCTCCTCCAGCTTCCAGTCCGCTCCTTTCAGGGCCCGGTCTTCGGGAAACGTTTCGTTGGGCCAGATCATGGGAAAGAAATAGCCGTCCTCATCGGTGATGCTGGGGGCATGGGTAAGGGGCCGCCACTTCACGTTTTCCCATTCGCTGGTAAAGGTAAGGTGTACACCCACATCCAGACCCGGATTTTCGTTTAACATGCGCACAGCTTCGGGGAACCAGGCACAGGGCACCATGATCTCCACCGATTGCATGATCCCCTCCCGGTATGAAAGGATGCATCCCAGGTTGGCTGCATGGGCGGACCCGATATCATCGCCCCTGACGATCAACCTGATCTCATCCTGTGAAATACACTCCTGGCTCATGAGCGTCAGGCCGATGACAAGCGATAAAGTGAATAGTCTCATATATGTTTTTATTGAGGTGATAGAATGTCCAGTAATTGTGCATGCAAACCTGCTCCGGATTCAAGGATGGTATAGTTCTGCCCAAATCCGCGCCCGGAAAGATCAAACACAATTTCATTTCCTTCCACATCGGTGACCAATCCACCTGCTTCGCGGATGATCAGCCAGGGGGCAGCAATATCCCAGATCTTTGTGGCCCGGTTCACAGCCGCACCCATCCGGCCCCCGGCTGCAAAATTGGAGGTGCCGTCCAGGGGGTCCACCACCCAGGTATAGCGGGATTTATGGGCCACAAATCCCGATTCCTCTGTAATGATATTAAATTGCTCGGGCGAATGATGCAAGACCTGCAGAATGGCCTTGTCTGCAGCCAGGTCTGCCTCGGTCACCACCGAGCTGATGCTCTCCTTGACCTCGGTTTTCAGCGTGTTGCCAAAAGTTTTCAGGAGCACCTCACCGCCCTTTTTCAAGGCTGTTTCAAGGATTTCTCTGGCTTTTCCGGGAATCATGGCTTAAATTTAATCGAAATTTATTACAAGCAACCCATGAAAGATCCTGTCAAACTATCCAGAAGACAAATGCTGGCCACCTCTGGCGGACTGCTGGGGGCATCCCTGCTGGGGGGTCCTGTATTTTCTCAACCCAGTATAAAAGGTCAAAAATCCATAAAGATACTTGTAGCTGGTGCCCATCCCGACGATCCGGAAAGCGGTTGCGGGGGTACCATGGGCAGGTTTGTTTCCCTCGGACACGACGTGTCGGTACTATATCTGACCCGTGGTGAGGCGGGTATTGAAGGAATGCCACACGATGAAGCTGCAGCGATCCGGACTGCCGAAGCCCTGGAAGCATGCAAAGTTTTGGGTGCAAAACCTTTGTTTGCCGGCCAGATTGACGGGAATACACTCATCAACAAGGAAGCTTATGCGATGATGGCTGAGATCATTACAGAAGTGGCACCCCAGGTGGTATTCACCCACTGGCCCATCGATACCCATCCCGACCACAGGGTGTGTTCCAACCTGGTGTACAATACCTGGAACTGGTTTCGAGGGGACGAATCAAAGGCCTTTGAACTTTATTATTATGAGGTAATGACCGGCGAGCAGACCCAGAATTTCCATCCCACCCATTTCATGGATATTACAGCCACAGCCGGGATCAAGAAAGAAGCGACCCTCAAACATGTCTCCCAGAAAGCGGCTGAATGGTTCCCCTTTCATCAGAAAATGGATGAATTCAGGGGATTTCAATACACCTGGGAGTGCAAGGCAGCGGAGTCATTTATTCACCAGGGATTTACCGGGATTATTTAGGATTCCTTACTTTTAGCCATTACTTATCTAATGGTTTACAGATTTAAACTATTTGAAAAATGGAACACCCTGCTATAAATGGAAATCAAACAGGCACAGTATGAAAAGACGAAAGTTTATAAATATTGCAGGCTCTTCGGCCATTGGACTGAGTACATTTCCTGATGTACTTTTCGCAAGGGGCCATGCCAGGATCCTTACAGCCGGTGAACTGAATGGGTACCTCAGGTCCCTTGTTGAGGTTGATGAGCCCTCAGTAGATAAGATCATCGCAGGCGATCCGGATACGGTGATCAGCAAGGTCGGTACGGCATGGATGCCTTACTGGCAAACGCTGAAGGAAGCCAGGGAGAAAGGAGTGAATACCATGGTGGTCCACGAACCGACTTTTTATACCCATCGTGATCTGGAGGAAACCAAATGGGACTACCTGGCAGCGCCATCCCCGGCCAGGGAATTATATATGGAGCAGGTTGCAGCCAAGAAGCATTGGATCGAAGAGAATGGGATGGTGATTATCCGCTGTCACGATGTGCTTGATAAGATCGGGGGTTTTGGAATCCCTTATGCCTTTGGAAGGGCCCTGGGATTCGGGGACGCTGACCTGGTCAGGTCTAAAACCTATTACAATGTGTATAAAATTGAAACCAGGCCTGCCATCGAAGTAGCCCAACACATAGCCTCGGTACTTGAAAGTGTTGGGCAACCGGGTGTTGCGTTTTACGGAGATGAAAACTACCCGGTGAAAACTGTAGGACTGGGAACAGGTTGCATCTGCAATCCCATGGAGTTTATGGACCTGGAAATGGACCTGGCCATTGCCATTGATGATTCGATCAGTACCTGGACCCAGACCACCTTTGCAGAGGATACCGGCCGGCCCTTGATCGTGGTGAACCACGGTACTACCGAAGAATTTGGAATGAAGGAGTTGTCCGTGCAACTGAGCAAAGCTTTGCGCAGGTTTGAAACAATTCATTTTAACCAGGGGTGCAGTTATCAATGGGTTGTCGCTTAATTGCACCACACAAAATCTATATCGATGAAAACACTGATCATTGCTTCCATAAGTCTGCTTATGTTGTCCTGTAGTCAGAATTTAAAAAAAGAAACCATGTGCTTTGAAAAAGTATTGTACGAGGAGCTTACTCCCACCGAATTCAGGGAGCGGATTGCCAAAGCTCCTGTGGCTTATCTTCCGCTTGGGACCATCGAGTGGCATGGCGAACACCTCCCGCTTGGTTCAGACGGTCTGCAGTCAAAAGGATTTTTTGAGATGCTTGCCAGGGAAACCGGAGGTATTGTATATCCCATGATATTTATGGGACCGGACCGAAAGCAGGTGATTGATGAAAAGGATTATTACGGGATGGATTATAGTGTCAGGGAGGAGACTTCACACTATTTTTACCCGGCTCAGCAACTGGACGGGAGTTCCTACTGGATGGCTGAAGAGGATTTCAGGGTGATGTTGGAAGCCATACTGAAACAGATCAGCAGGGCAGGATTCAGGGTGGTGGTGGCTCACGGACATGGCCCATCAACAAACTTTGTGATCAGCCACGCGGAGGAGTGGGAGGAGCAGTTCGGACTGAAGATACTGAATTGTTGGGGATACCGGGATGATGAAGGAATGGGTATTATGGTGGATCATGCAGCCATGAATGAAACCTCCCTGGTGATGGCATTATACCCTGATATGGTGCATATGGAATATTTGCCAGCCGATACGGCCAGATGGCCCTTGGGAGTGAGTGGCCAAGATCCAAGAATCCATGCCAGCGCTGAGAAAGGTGAGAAAATTCTGTCCATACAAAAAGAGAGAATGGTCAGTCTGATCAAAAATGCCCTGCAGGAAATCCAGAATCAATCCCAATGAAGCGTAGGATCAGATGGAATAAATTTCTTGACCGGGTCCATGTATATGGCTGACTGTTTTTGGTGGGATTCCTGGGCGATAATTATCAGGTAAGGCTTACAACAGCCCAGGATTCGCTCTTTATACAGCGTTCCGGACAGGACCGGACCTTTTTCACGGTGGCACATGAAATTCATGTGCTGCGCGGTTTCAAAAGCGGACGGGCATACACCGCCTGGGCAGTCATGTATGATGTATCTTGCCTGGCCATGGTCATTTTTGCCCTTACCGGCCTCTTGATGTGGGTCAGGATCAGGAAAAACTGCCCGTATGGCCTGTGGTATCTTGTGGCTGGCCTGGTAATTCCGCTTTCAATAATATTTCTGTTTATGTTCTGGAAATGATGCTTAATCCTGAGGTGGCATGGATTCCCGCAGGGCTTTTTCCTGATCACTGTTCCAGTATGCACAATCCAGCTGAAGAAAAACCGAAGTGTAGGGGAGGGTGCAGTTGGTCTTGATGACCAGCACCCTGAACAGGGAAGCACTATTATCAAGCAATGCAAATACATCGTCGTGAAGCAGCGTCAATACTTCCCTGTCTTCCAGCAGTGTACTGCTCTCCCTGCGGAAGGTCTCTATTCCGGGCACCTGTTCTTCCGTGATAAAGGCCAGTTCCCGATCCCTGTAAATCAAGGGTTTCACATGGGTGCTTGACTCCACCGCGGTCAATACATGGGCCAGGGTGGGTATCAGATCCTGTTCCACATAAATGTATTTCATGCCTGGTGAGGACTGCTCGGGAAAGGCTTTATCCACCACCAGGATCCAGTTCCGGTGACCCAGGAGATGGAGGTCCCGAGCGAGTGTTTGTTGCCACGTTTCGTCTTCTGCCAACTTGGGTGCCCGGCTATCTGTGTTGCAGGAAACCACTGGAATGAAGAGGGCTGTGATACACAGCAAAGCCAATGTGTTCGTTTGTATCCTCATGTGCATGGATTTTTATCATTCCAAATATACTTAAAATGGAAATGCGGGTACGATTGAAAAAGATATTCATATCTTGAGAATGCGATTCTGAAATACCCATCTAATAAATTATATACATGAAGTCTAAGATTAAAATCCTTCTGTTTGTGGCAGCAATCGTCTCATCCTGTGGCGGACCACAAGCCATTGAAAAAGGAGTGGACATGGAAATCATTGGAAAACAAGTAGACTTGCTCAATAAAAATGTGCAGAAAGGAATTGAAGTTGCCCCTGTAGATTCAAATGGTAGTGTCAAATTAGTCCCCCGGACCATCAATGAGGATGGGACCCTGTCCGTAGTGCCGGGAGGGGACTGGACCAGCGGATTCTATCCCGGAGTGCTTTGGTATATGTACGAACTGACCGGTGATACTGTGTGGAAAGGCAGAGCTGTTCAGTACACGGAGACCCTGGAAGAGCAACAATACAATGGGTCCGACCATGATGTGGGCTTCCGGATGTTTTGCAGTTACGGCAATGCATTGCACCATACCGGGAATGAGGATTATATTCCGGTTCTCATCCAGTCGGCCAAAACGTTGACCGGCCGCTA
Source organism: Bacteroidota bacterium (assembly GCA_043797815.1). Classification (GTDB taxonomy): domain Bacteria; phylum Bacteroidota; class Bacteroidia; order Bacteroidales. The sequence continues at coordinate 1,917 of JAZDPG010000055.1, read as the reverse complement.
TTATGAATCTGTGGGGTGCATCCGGTCCTGGGATTTCAATGATTCTGTCTGGCAGTGCCCTGTGATCATTGACAACATGATGAACCTGGAACTGCTTTTCTGGGCGTCGGAACAAACAGGAGATCCGGTATACCGGACCATGGCCGTCAGCCACGCGCTGACCACCATGAAACACCACTTCAGGGAGGATTACAGCTCGGTGCACGTGGTGGACTATGATACAATTACCGGGGAGGTAAGGCAACGAAATACACACCAGGGCTGGTCGGATGAGTCGGCCTGGGCAAGGGGACAGGCCTGGGGGCTTTACGGGTTCACCATGACATACCGGTATACACAGGATGCCCGGTTCCTGCACCAGGCTGAAAAGATCGCTGGTTTCCTGCTGGCCAGGTTGCCGGAGGACGGGGTTCCCTACTGGGACTTTGATGCACCCGGTATTCCGGAAGAGCCCAGGGATGTGTCAGCTGCGGCCATTATCTCCTCCGCCCTGTATGAACTGAGTACATATTCTGAAAAGGGCGCTGAATACAAATCGGAAGCCGACCGGATCCTGGAAAATATCTGGACCGGTTACCGCTGTGCGAAGGACGAAAATCTCGGTTTTATACTGGACCATTCGGTGGGGAGCAAGCCTGGCAATTCAGAGGTGAACGTGCCGCTGATCTATGCGGATTATTACTTCCTGGAGGCACTTTCCAGGAAAAGGAGTTTGGAAAAATAGACCGGGCATGAGAAAAGGACTTGTCATTTTGGCTGTGGGGGCCCTTTTTCTCACTGGGTGCAAACAGGATTTGGAATTGCCCAACATCATCCTGATCAGTGCAGATGACCTGGGATGGTCCGACCTGGGGTGCTATGGAAGCGAGATCAGAACCCCCCATATTGACCGTTTTGCGGAGAAGGGAATCCGCTTTACCCAGTTCCACAATACATCCAAATGCTTTCCTTCGCGGGCCTGTTTGCTTACCGGGGTATACGCTCAGCAATGCGGTTATAATCAAAACTTCAGGCAACCGTTGATCAACGCCGTTACCCTGGGCGAGGTGCTTCGCGAAAAGGGATATATTACGCTCTGGTCGGGAAAGCATCACGGACTTGAGAATCCCATCTACCGGGGTTTTGATCATTATTACGGCCTGAAAGACGGAGCATGCAACCATTTTAATCCGGGAGACCAGCGTCCGGGAGAAGGTGCGCCGGCCAGGAAAGGGAAGCCCGGAAAAAAGACCGTCAGGGCCTGGTGCATCGACAGTGTCATGTACACTCCCTATACCCCGGAGGAATCAGATTTTTATACCACCGACTATTTCACCAATGCTGCCCTGGACTGGCTTGAATCCTACAAGGATGATACCCGTCCGCTGTTTCTTTACATGGCCTATACCGCACCCCATGATCCCCTGATGGCTTGGCCCGAGGATATTGCAAAGTATAAAGGGGTATATGATCAGGGCTATGATGCCATCCGCCGGAAACGCTATGCCAGGCAACTGGAGATGGGGCTGATCGATTCCACCTACAGGCTGTCAGAAGCCACCTACCCGGATTGGGACACCCTTCCGGGAGCGCTCCGTTGGGAGGAAATCAGGAAAATGGAGGTCTATGCAGCCATGATCGACCGGCTGGACCAGAACATCGGCCGGTTGGTCGCCAAGCTGGTGGAGACCCACAGGGTGGGCAACATCCTGGTCATGTTTGTTTCCGACAACGGGGCATCGGCGGAGATGGTCCGATTGGATGATGATTACGGGGGGATCGGGGAGATGACCCGCTGGACCTCCCTGGGCCCTGCCTGGGCCAATTTCCAGGGATAGAAGCCCCGAGGTCAGCACTCCCGTCAATAACCACCTACTCTTCACCTTTCTCATAGGCCATCCTCCATAAAGGTTTGAACCTCTTTTCCACCTTAAAGTG
>JAZDPG010000053.1:0-13000 GCA_043797815.1 Bacteroidota bacterium | reverse complement strand
GTCCTATTATGGAGACAGGGCTGTCACCTACCTGTTCGGCACCAAATATGTGATCGTTTACCGTCTGATCTACGTGGCAGGATTTTTTGTTGCGTCATTCACCGATACCACCATTGTCTGGAACCTCTCCTATATTACCATCGCCATCATGACCATTCCCAATCTGTTTGGACTGCTGATACTCAGAAAAGATATCAAAGGAACCATACGGGAATACTGGACCGATTTTAAAAAGCAGTGGCCCGATGAAAAGATTCCGGTCCGGTAGGAAGGGATGGGGGTCAGGCCCGTTATTTCAACTCGAGAAGTGCAATGTTCTCCACGTGGTGCGTGTGAGGGAACATGTCCACCGGCTGGATTTTCTTCACTTCATAGGCGCTTCCCAGCAGCTCCACATCCCTGGCCTGGGTAGCCGGGTTGCATGAGACATATACAATCCGGGGAGGGGCAATCTTCAGAATTTGTTCCACAACTTTTCCGTGCATTCCGGCTCTGGGCGGATCGGAAATGATCACGCCGGGCTTGCCCTGGGCTTTGATAAAACTCCCTGTGAAGATCTCTTTCATATCCCCGGCAAAAAACGCTGTATTGGTGATGGAATTAATTTGCGAATTCACCTTTGCGTCCTCAATGGCTTCAGGAACCGACTCAATACCGACCACCCTGCCTGCCCCGGGAGCCAGGAAGTTGGCAATGGTACCCGTACCTGTATAGAGGTCGTATACGATTTCATTTCCGGTTAGTCCCGCAAATTCCCTTGTCTTCCTGTAAAGCGCAAGGGCCTGGAATGAGTTGGTCTGGAAAAAGGATTTAGGACCGATCTTGAAGGTCAGGTCTTCGAGCTTTTCAAAGATATGGTCACGGCCGGCATAGGTGGTGATCTCCTGGTCATACAGGGTTTCATTCATCTTGGGATTGATCGTATACATGAGGCTGGTCAGGCCGGGAAACGCATTGTTTAGCATCTCCAGTATTTCATAAACACCGGGTTCATCAAACTGGACCGAAAGGATCACCATGACCTCTCCCAGGGTGGAGGTCCGGATGATCACGTTCCGGAGCAATCCTTCATTGGTTCGGTGGTCATAAAAGGAGAGTCCCTTTTCAAGGGCCACCTTCCTGAGGAAGTTCCTGATCTGGTTGGAAGGATCCCCCTGCAGGTGACAGGTTACGATATCAACAATCTTGTCAAACCTGCCGGGTACATGCATTCCCACCGCATTGGTATGTTCAAGGGGTAGTTCCTCAGCTGCTTCATGATCAAGCAGCCACCTGTGGTTGGAGAAGGTGAATTCAAGTTTGTTCCTGTACTTGGTGGTGGGGTCCGATCCAAGTATGGGCATGGTTTCGGGAACCTTCACTCCGGCAATATGTCTGAAGGCATCCTCTACCTGCTGCTGCTTGTAATGGAGCTGCCGGTCATAGGGGAGATGCTGCCACTTGCAGCCGCCGCAGATCCCGAAATGATCGCAGAAGGGTAAGGTACGCTGGTCCGAGTAGCTGTGGTATTTCACCACCCTGGCTTCCATATAGCGTCCCTTTTTCCTGAACACCTGAAGATCCACTACATCACCGGGGACAGCTTCCTTTACAAATACAACAATCTGATCTACCCGGGCGATGGATTTGCCTTCTGCCCCGATGTTTTCAATGGTTACTTTCTCTAATAAAGGCAGGTTCTTTTTTCTGGCCACTTTGATTTGATTAGGGATGCAAAAGTATCATTCCCCGGTCACTTCTGCAATGATCTTCTCCACATCCTTTGCAGCGGCAGACATGGTTTGTCTCACCACTTTGCTCATGGGCCTGGCAACCACACCGGTATTCATCCTGGAAATCCAGACCGATTCGTCGTCCTTCAGATAGACAGCAATCCTGCAGGGCATCATGCTCGACACCACCCGTTCTTCACTTCTGCTGAGTATCTTGTAAGAGTGATCAGGATGACAGATCTCGAATACTTTGACACTTCTCACATCCTTGTCAAATTTCTTCAGGGTAGCCTGAAGGTCTTGCACAGCTGGGATCTTCCATCCCATACCTGTTGCCTGTTCCTCAATCCTGGTCACCGTGTCATCAAAGGAGAGATGTGATTTGCTCTGTTTGAATAAGAGTTTGGGGCCCGCCAGGAAGAAGATAAGTGCGCCAATAACCATTGCTGTCAGAAATCCGGTAATTATTCCAGTGATCATGGGTTTTATATGTTTTGTGGATTAAAAAAAATACAGTTTTGTGTTTCATCACATAAATTATACAAACCAGTCGGTGAATTGTTCTATTTTTGCGCCAAATGATCCGGATAGGAGGAATAAGCAGATGATCTCGATAGATAATGTAAGCATCAGGTTTGGTGGATTTGTCCTGTTTGACAGGATCAGCTTCCAGGTCAATCCCGGAGACAGGATCGGCCTTGTAGGGCGCAACGGGGCGGGCAAAACAACCATTCTGAACCTGATCTCCGGCAACCAGGAGGCTGATGAAGGAAAGGTGGTGGTCACCTCGGGGAAATCCATAGGTTACCTGCCCCAGCAAATGAAGCATAAAAAGGGCAAGACCCTTTACCGGGAGACCCTGAATGCTTTCTCAGAGGTGATTGAACTAAAAAAACGCATTGACAATATCACCAGGGAACTGGAGGAACGGACCGATCACTATTCCAGTGCGTATCTGGCTTTGATCCAGGAACTTTCCAATGCGAACGAAAAGTATGAATTGGAAGGGGGGCACTCCATTCATGCCGAAGTTGAACAGACCCTGACTGGTCTGGGATTCCAAAAGAAGGATATGGACCGTCCGGTCCATGAATTCAGCGGTGGATGGAGAATGCGGATAGAACTGGCTAAAATCCTTTTGCGGCGGCCCGACTATATTTTACTCGATGAGCCCACCAACCACCTGGATATTGAATCAATCCAGTGGCTGGAGAACTTTCTTGAGAACTACAACGGAGGAATCCTGATCATATCCCATGACCGGGTTTTCCTGGACAGGGTGACCAACCGGACCATTGAACTGTCACTGGGCAAAATATACGATTACAAAGTATCCTATTCCCGTTATGTGGAGCTGAAGCAAGAGCGGATCACCGTGCAGAACGCGGCTTACGAGAACCAGCAGAAACTGATCCAGGAAACAGAGCAGTTTATCAGCCGTTTCAGGTACAAGGCCACCAAGGCAGTCCAGGTACAGTCGCGGATCAAGCAGCTGAAGAAACTGGATCGTATCGAGGTGGAAAAAGAGGAGGACATGGTCATGAACCTGAAGTTCCCGCCTGCGAAAAGATCGGGTACCATTGTGGTTGAAGCGGCCGGACTAGGAAAGCGTTATGGAGAGCACCAGGTGCTTGAAGGAGTGGACCTGGTGATCGAGAGAGGCGAGAAGGTTGCTTTTGTGGGCAGGAACGGAGAGGGAAAGACCACCCTTTCGCGCATCCTTGTAGGTGAGCTTGACCATTCGGGGAAATTGAAAATTGGCCACAATGTGGAACTGGGATATTTCGCCCAGAACCAGGATGAAATCATGGATGGCAACCTGACTGTATTTGAGACAGTCGACCGGGTGGCTGTAGGAGATATCCGCACCCGCATCAGGGATATTCTCGGGGCTTTTCTGTTCAGCGGTGAGGATGTGGATAAGAAAGTTAAAGTGCTTTCGGGGGGTGAGCGTTCAAGGCTTGCCATGGCAAGGATGCTCTTCCAGCCCTTCAACCTCCTGATCCTGGATGAGCCGACCAACCACCTGGATATGCGATCCAAAGATATTCTGAAGAATGCATTGCTTTCATTTGATGGTACACTTATTGTAGTGTCCCATGACAGGGAGTTCCTGGACGGACTGGTCGATAAGGTATTTGAATTCAGAAACCGGAAAGTGAAGGAACACCTGGGCGGGATCTTCGATTTCCTGCAACGCAGGAAGCTGGGCTCCCTCAGGGATGTGGAGAGAAAGGAGCAGCCGGCCCAAATGCCCGGCAAGGGGCAAGGAGCAAGCGGAGGAACTGAGCCGTACGGCGAAGAACGTAAAAAAGTTGAAAGGGAGATCCCCAATAAGCTGAGCTATGAGGAGCGAAAGGTGCAGGAGAAAAAGATCAGGAAGATTGCCAACCGGATCAAGGCTTTGGAGCATGAGATAGAGGAGATGGAAAGTGAGTTGGTAAAAATGGATACCCTGTTGATGAACCCCGATCACATCACCGGGATGCAGGTTTACGAAGATTATAAGCAATTAAAGAACCGTCATGATGAAGCACTGTCCAACTGGGAAAAGCAAACCATCCAGTTAGAGAAAGCAGAGGCAAGAAGAAAATAGCTATTTTTAAGGGCATGGGCAGGATGAGGAACATCTTGATTGGAATATTGCTGACAGGCATGGTCATGCTTTATGGTTGTAAAGCAACGGAGGAGAGTGCTTCCGAAGCTCCTCCAGTGTACCTGGCCTCACTGTATAATCCAAGCCAGCTTTCCCTGCACCCCGATTATTGCATTTTCCATGAAAGCGACAATTTTTCTGTTCTTTACATCAGGGCATACCCTGCCGAACTTAAATTCAGTCAGGCCAATGAGGATTCTGAATACAGGGCTTTGCTGTCCATCGGATATAAACTGATCAGGTTGGATGCACCCGGTTTGGAAGGGGATATTCTGGATTCTGCTACAGTTACCTACAAGCTGGGCAGCCCCGATGAGAAAAGGCCTGCTTTTTTTGCCACCCTGACCATTCCGGTCCAATCGGGGAAGCGTTACCTGCTCAAGCTTGAGGCCAAAGACCTGAACCGCGGAAGCATCGGGCTGGAGTACCTCTATGTGGATAAATTCAATGAATACAGCGGCCAGAATTTCAAGGTTGTTTCCCTGTTTTCGGGGTATCCCAAATTCATGCGGTATTTCAGGCCGGGAGAGAAGTTCACTGTGCAATACAGGAAAAAATTGGCAGATTCCATATACGTGGATTATTTCCGCCTCGCCAGTGAATTGCCCCGTCCGCCAATCACTGCCTCGGCCGACTATACCCTGAATTATTCGCCGGACACAAGTTTTGTATTTCCGCTGGTTGATTCCATCGATTACAACCTGCAGAGGAAGGGGATGTATTTCGTGAGGGTTGACAGGGCAAGGGAAGAAGGATTGTCTCTGTTTAATTTCGGGGGTTCGTTCCCTGAGATTAAAACACCCGACGAGCTTATGGAACCCTTGTTTTACCTGGCTACACTGGCCGAATACCGGGACCTGCGTAAGGAGCCAAACCGAAAACTGGCGGTGGACAATTTCTGGTTAAAAATGGGGAACAGCGTGGAGAAATCCAGGGAATTGATTCGCATTTACTACAACCGGGCGGTCTATTCAAACCTTTACTTCACAGCCAATAAGGAGGGTTGGAAAACTGATCGGGGAATGATTTTTATACTGTTTGGACCTCCCCGCAGGATTCAGATGACAGGGACCGGTGAACGGTGGTACTATTATGTAAGGAGGCGAAGCAATCCCGTGGAGTTTCGTTTTGATCGCAGAGCTGATGCCTTTGCCAATCAGAACCTGGAATGGGTGAAAACCACCGATTCCCAGATGTTCTGGAATGAAGCCGTTCGCTCGTGGCGCAGCGGAAAAGTATATTCACCCGGTTCATAGCAGCATGGATACACAGGAGCAGTTTATATTCGGAATACACGCCATACAGGAAGCCCTGAATGCAGGGAAAGAGGTGGACAAGGTACTGGTCAGGCGTGGAGCCGGATCGGATTTGATCAAACAGCTGCTTGGAGAGCTGAGCAGGCGGGATATCCCGGTGCAGCAGGTCCCGGTTGAAAAGCTGAACAGGATTACCCGGAAGAACCACCAGGGTGTGATTGCATGGCTTGCCCAGATCACCTACACTGAAATCACTTCGGTATTGCCCACTGTTTTCGAGTCGGGAAAGGAGCCCCTGATCCTGCTTCTCGACGGTATTTCCGATGTGCGGAATTTCGGTGCCATGGCACGGACTGCCGAGTGTGCCGGGGTTCATGCCATTGTGATCCCTGCTTCAGGCAGTGCTGCCATTAACGCTGATGCCATCAAGACTTCGGCGGGAGCTTTGCACCGGATTCCAGTGTGCAGGCACAGAGACCTCCCGGCCGTTATCAGGTTTCTTCGTGACAGCGGACTCAGGATTTTTGCAGCCACGGAAAAGGCAGAAGAACAACTTTACCGGACCGATATGACCGGACCGGCAGCGGTGATACTGGGCTCTGAGGAGAGCGGAATTTCAAATGCCTTGTTGAAAGATGCCGACAGCTGGGTTTCCATCCCCATGAAGGGGACCATCGCTTCACTGAATGTCTCTGTGGCTGCGGGGATCATCCTTTTCGAAATAAACCGGCAGCGGGGAGGATAGCTCTATTCCAGCGGGAGTTGCCTGTTGAAACTCTCCTCAAGGGAAATGAAAGTCTCCGTTCTGGATATTCCCCCAATGGCCTGCACCTTATCCACCAGCACACGCTTCAGGTCTTCATTGTCACGGGTGTAGATCTTCACAAATATGGAATATCCCCCTGTGATGTAGTGACATTGAGTTATTTCAGGTATCTCCCTGAGCTTGACAACCACATCCGGATAAAGGTGTGCACTATCCAGGAAAATCCCCACGTAAGCACAGGTCGAAAATCCGATTTTTTTTGGGCTGATCACAAATTCTGATCCGGTGATCACGCCCACTTTCGCAAGGCGCTGAATCCTCTGGTGAATGGCAGCACCGGACACTTTGCACTCCCTCGCTACTTCCAGGTAGGGTATTCTGGCATTCTTTGTAATCAGTGAAAGAATTTTACGATCGAGGTCGTCAATATGGTGCGAGTCTTCCATTTTTCAGGGTCTTTTATCTTTTTACTTCCGGGTTCTAATGTAGTTACAATTTGAAAGAACCACACCATTTTTGATGTGATATTAAACATAAAATCAGGGAAAATGTGTCAATTCTTATCTTTCAGGCAGTGCGGTCTTTCGCAGCTTCTGAAGAAGGAAAAGAATAGCCAGCCAGGGAATGAACCATATCATTTTGCTTCCCAGCCTATCGATGGCTCCGGCAAAGGTTCCACAGACCCAGGCGTTGACGACGACAGCCCAGAGGATCAATATTCCCATGATGAAAAGTTTGTCTGGGTTCCATTCCTTGTTTGCCACCGGGAGGACGATCAGCATTACAATGGAAATGAGAATGACAATTCTCTGTATGATGTTGTATTCCCTTTTAAAAATTAGCTTTTCCCGGTTTTGGAGGGAGTTTTCATAGGATTCCTGCTCTTGCGGTAAATATTTTACTATCCTTTCATGAAGCAGGGTCCCGGCAGGAAAGGCTCCGGCGCCGTCACCCACATCGAATTTTGTCAGTTGTCTGAAGGTGGCTTTGAGGGATTCTGCTACATGCATCCCCATGAACCTTGGAGAAGTAAGTGTTCCCCTGATGATCTCATTAAATTCCGCTTTGGTCCCCTTCCATCCCCCGACTTTGTAGAATGGGCTTGATTCTTCCCAGATAAATTGCCAGGCCAGAGGCGGCAGGGAGTCTTTATATGCACACAGCGCATACTGGGTTTCTTTACAATTCCGGTCAAGGTATTTTTTTGCTATACCATGTTCAACAAGGGCACCCATGAAAAAGACATGTTTTGATTTTGACAAAGCCGATCCCATCGTAATAATGCTCAGCAGAACCAAAAGGGAAAGAACCACTACCGGCCTGATTTTAATGATCCGTTTCAAATCCGGCAATTTTATCTGTCTGATGATCAGGATTCCTGCGAGGAGTGTAAATCCAATTGCCAGGTGGGACACGTGCATGGCACAGGAAAAGAAGAAAACCACATAGAGGAATACCTGGCGGGATTTGCTGTTTTGTCGGGTGAGGATCAAAAGGGCTGAGAGGACCATGATGGATGTGAAAATATCCGGCATGATCTGGCTTGAGACCCATGATACTCCCGCAAAAAGGGACAGAATGAGCACGATGACAAAACTGCTGAAATCCTTGTTTTGTTTCGCCGGCATAAGTTCCCTGGTAATTTGAAAAATCAGCCATGAAAGCAGCAAGCTCTGAACAGCAATTACCGGCCAAAGGGACAAACCATTCAGGCTGAACAAGCGAACGAACAGGCCATAGGTCATGGGCCGGTCGAAGGGCGGCTGCATGGTAAAACCAGAAGCTAAATAAGTGGAGGTATCGGCATATACAAGGGGATATCCATTGATCAGGGCGGGAAGGATCAACCCGGTTGTGGCACCCAGCAGGAAGAGCCCGTTTAGAAACCTTTGTTTATTCACCCGATGCAAGTTTTTGAAAATCGTCCCCGGTTGGATTCTGGAACACCCGCAACCCAAATTCAGGCAGGATGGCCAGGATGTGGTCAAAAATATCAGCCTGATTGGCTTCATATTTGGCCCATTCCTGGTCTTTGCTGAACACATAAACTTCAATCGGGAGTCCGGTTTCCGTTGGCTGGAGATGTCTGACCAGAAAGGTCATTTCCTGATGGATTTTTGGATGATTGCGCAGGTAGTTCTCCAGATAGACCCTGAAGGTGCCCAGGTTGGTCATTCGCCGCCCGTTGGTCACAATGGAGTCATCCATATTCAGGGACTTGTTGTACGCAGAGATTTCTTTCTCCTTCTTTGAAATATAGTCCTGCAATACGTAGAATTTCCTTAATTTTTCAATTTGACCCTCATCCAGGAATTTGACACTTTTCATATCGATGTTGATGGAACGTTTGATCCTGCGCCCGCCCGATTCCTCCATTCCCTTCCAGTTGTTGAAAGACTCGGATACCAGTGCATAGGTGGGTATGGTGGCGATGGTTTTGTCCCAGTTCTGCACCTTCACTGTATTGAGGCTGATATCAATCACATTCCCGTCGGCATTGTATTTGGGCATGGCAATCCAGTCACCCACATTCACCATCTTGTTGGCTGATAACTGGATACTGGCCACAAAACCCAGGATGGTATCTCTGAAAACAAGCATCAGCACAGCTGCCATGGCTCCCAATCCCCCCAGAAGTGCCTTGGGTGCCTTACCGCTGAATATGGAGATGATCAGGATAATGGCAACTAAATAAAACACAATCTTTACAACCTGGACGAAACCCTTGATGTTGCGCCCCTGTGAAATGGGCAGTTTCGTATATATCTCATGCAGGGCGTTCAGAATGGCATCGATCACCAAAACCACCACCAGTACCATATAGGTCTGTGTCACGTTCCCAAGGAAAGTGACAGCCCCTTGCATTTCAAAAATGTAATTCAGGGAATAGTAGACGATAATGGCAGGAGCCAGGTGTGCCAGGCGGTTGAATACCCTGCGTCTTACGAATACATCATCCCAGTCGTTTTTGGTTTTTTTTGCGATACGGGTGATGCCGACTATAATGATTTTTTTGGTAACATAATCGGCAAGAATGGCCAGGCCGATGGTTACAAGTATTACTGTTGCATTTTCAATGAAAATGATCAGCTTTTCTGACAATACTGTGCCTGCCAGTATTCCATTGTACCAGGCAATCCATTTTTCGATCATCGGCTGTTCCTATTTTGTTTTCACAACAAAAGTATAACAAATCCTTTGGATCCTTAAAATTCGCATCGCACCTCATTCCTGCCAGATGAAAGCGGCGTGATTTTGCCTTTATATTCGAATTCTCCGTTTAGATTTCCGGGTAGTACAACCATTGCATCAAGCTTTCCGTCTCTTACCTTATAATTTACTTCAATGCGGCCTTTGGGATGAGGCATGGAAGCTTTAACCGTTTTTAAATCACCCAGGTGAGGTGTTATCCGCACCTCGTTGAATCCTACACCGGCCGGATTTATTCCGCAAACAATGCTGAGCAGGTAACTGGCCGGATGGGCGCTCCAGGCATGGCAATCGGACCGGTCGTGGGAAGCAAATCCGGTTTCGCCGCAGGTGGTCAGTCCCCGGTCGATATAAGTGTACCAATAACCGAGGTGATCGAGAAACAATTCTTCCTGTCCGGTTTTCTGCATGGCTTTAAACAGGAAAAAGGAAAAATAAGAACTGGCCATTTCATCGAACTGATCGAAGGTCAAAATCCGCTTCAGAAGTTCTGCCTGCTGTGCGGGTGTAACCACATCACAAAGAATGGCGAAAAGATTGGTATGCTGCGAAAAGATTTGCTGATCGGGATAATCCCGGAAAAGTTTCTTTTGCCCGTCCCAGCAATTTATATAAACAGCCACTTTTAGCCCTTCTGAAATATTTTCCCAATGCTTCGCCTTTTCCGGCAGTCCCAGTTCGTTCAATAACCTGACGGCACAATCAAGGGTATGGGCATAGTACAGGGTCAGCAGCGCAGATTGTCTGATCTCTTTTTGATCGTTGGCCCGGGGAATGCTCCCGCTTGTAATGCTCCAGTCGATAAAACTCTGGTTACTTACCGATCCGATCAAACCCGTTCTTTCATCGAGGTGCCTTTCATAGAACCCAAGCACACCCTCCAAAGGTTGAACAAAGGGCCTGATATAACCCGAATCACCCCTCATGAAGTAATAGTCGTGCAGACTTTGAATCCATGCCATTGACCAGCCTCCCATATCAAAGGTGAAACGTGACGGGTAAGCCGATTTAAACAACCCCGTTTCGCTGTTTACCGATTGCGGATAGAGGCGCATTACTTCGCGCAACAGGCGGTCATCGGTTGAGTTGTAGGTTGAAACAGACGAAATCGGGCGGTTGTCGCCACCGTAGCTGAGTTGCTCGTAATACGGAGTGTCGTAATAGGTTTCACCCGAACACAGGCGAAGTGTTCGCAGGCTCATTTCGAATATTTCGTTTAACCGGGAATTGTCTGAGGTAAATGTTCCCATTTCCGGATATGGGTAGCCTGAATATTCATTTTCGAAGGATACGATATCAAGGGGCTGATCCCGTGTTTCGATGACCAGCTGCACATACCGGAATGCCCTTTTCCACAACGGCCGGAAGGTCCGCTCTGCCTTCCCGTCGGTACGAAAGATGTCCCAGACACCATACATGGTTTTACCGTTCACCGAATCACGGTGGGCTTTTATATTCACTCCCTCGTAGAGTGCTTCGGCATATTTTATTTTTACCGAACTGTTTGCTCCACCTTCGACCGTAAGTTCGGGGTAACCCATGGTAAAATCACCAAAATCCACCAGGACAGAGGCTTTGGTGTGGGCCGGAACGCTCAGTCTGGTATTCCCGCTCCAACTTCCTGCAGCAATGTCAACACCTTCTGCTTCTCTGATTCTTGCAGGTTGTTCCCTGTGATTATCCATGAATGCAATGTTCCTGGGAACCAGATTCCATGGAGCCCTGCCACCGAAGCTGAGTTGTTCCGGAACCAGCCACAGGCTGTCGTCATAGTCCACCTGCTCCCATCCCCATGGATAGAGGGTCCCATCCACATCATCGCCACCACCGCAGGCATAAAAACCATAAAACCATCGCTTCTCAAAAAGCATCTCATTGTAGGAAATAACCTGGTAGGCAGGGTTTTTGATCACTTTCCAGCCTGAATCGGTATTCAGTTTTGCAAATTCAGGATTCTCAGATCGCAACATGAATGCTGTTTGAACAGAAATGAAAGCCAGGGGTTTGTCTATTCCACCGTTATAAACCAGCGCCGCAAGTACATTTTTCCCTGGTTTCACGTATTTCGCAATATCAACCACATCGTATTTATAGGTTTTCAGATCGCCCTTGGCCGGGCCATAACAAACCCGCTGTCCGTTTACAAAAAGGTTGTAGCGGTTATCGGCCGAAACCTGAATGACCAGTTTTTCAGGGACTTTTTCCAGATCAAATGATTTGCGGAAATGATAAACACCATACTCAGTCATATTGGCAGAGGGATAGCTTACCCAGGGATCCTTGTTTCCCTGTGCAGAAGCTTCGGACGTCAATAACGGAAGCAGGAGAAAAAACAGGTGGACATTTTTCATAAATACAAAACAAGTGATAAATTGGGTTTTATCACAGCTTTGGTTTTATATTTTTGTATTTCAATCTTTTCCTCATGAACGGGCCAACCAGATATTTCCTGTTTTTTCTTTTCATTTCAATTGTACTTCCTGCACCATCCCAATCCTTCGATACATGGTTTGAAGAAGGTGTCATGCGGGTGGACCTGGTGTTCACAGGTACAGCAGATCAAACCAGTTATGCTTTTGAGTCGCTCAGGAAAGAACCCTTCTACAGCGGACCCAGAACCCGGTTGCTGGATCTGTTCGACTATGGTGACCACAAGTTTGAAGTGAAAGATGCTGCAAGCGGCTCGCTTATTTTCAGCCATACTTACTGTACCCTGTTCAGGGAGTGGCAGACCACAGCCGAGGCGGAATACGTCACACGGGCGTACAGCCATGTACTCCGTTTTCCATGGCCAAAGAAATCTGTGGCAGTGGAAATCTACGACAGGGATGCCCGGGGTGCGTTTCGCTTGTCCTGGTCCGGCAATTTTGATCCCGGTACCATCCATGCAGATCCTACCCTGCGCCTCTCCTTTGATGTTGTCGACCTGGAAATCCATGGCGCTCCCGAAAACAAAGTGGATATCCTTTTTCTTGCCGAGGGTTATACCGCAGCTGAAATGGACAAATTTACAGCGGATGCCGGGCGGTCGGCAGATTATATCTTTTCGGAAGAACCGTTTCTGAGCAACAGGGAGGCATTTAACGTCAGGGCGGTCCAATCCTACAGTGATGAACCGGGAACAGACATTCCCGGAGAGGGTATCTGGAAGCGTACGGTGTTGAACTCCTCTTTCTATACCTTCGGGATCGAGCGTTATATGACCACGCCTGATTACAGGTCGGTGTGTGATGTGGCCGCCAATGCCCATTATGACCAGCTCTATATTCTTGTGAATACGGATAAGTACGGTGGTGGCGGCATCTATAATTTCTACAGCATGTCTGCTGCAGACAACATGGAGTCACGGGCGGTGATCATTCATGAATTCGGCCATGCTTTTGCTGGACTGGCGGATGAG
>JAZDPG010000024.1:0-56345 GCA_043797815.1 Bacteroidota bacterium | reverse complement strand
GCTGGGTACATACCAGGAAGATCCGCCGGTATCGGTATGGAATGCCATATCGGCCGGTTTGGAAAACCGTCGCAGGAGGGGCATGATCATTATCGCCCTTGCAGCCGCAGCTTCACTTGCCCTCGCGGTGACCCTCGGAATCAACTATTTCGGTTCTCATGTTCGGCCGGATGAAGGAATGGCCGGAGCAATGCTACAACCTACCCATCTTCCGTCTCCTGAAACCAAGGCGGACGCTGAAACCGTTCCCGGGGACCCTGTTCCTGTCCCTGAGAGACCCTCCAGGCCGGTTCACAGGGAGAACATGGAAAATAGCGTGGTCCAAGCTTTAACAGGCCTTTCAGCCAAGACTGCTGCAGCTGAGGTACCATTGCTGGCCGCAGAAACCTCAGCAGAAGATGCCTGTCCCTCTGATGTTGTCTTGCCATCTGTTTCAGAGGTGAACAGGGAGAATATGGAAGAAGCAGTACGGACCGATACCATCGTGGAGGTGGAGGCATTACAGGCGGAAAAGCTTGCCCTGGATGCCGGGGAAGCCGCACTACAGGAGCCTCTTCCGGAAATGGAAATGAACTGGCAGAAAGACCCAAGGTGGATGATCGGGGCAACACTCTCCCCCCTTTACACTTTTCGCGATGTGGAGTCCCAGGCCATGTCTGCCGATTATGAATCGGGAACGGTTTCTTATGCAACTGGTGTTCAGGTGGGCTACAGGACCACCCGAAGGCTGGCCATAGAGTCGGGGGTTTTCTACAACAAAATGGGGATCGATATCGGTGCTCCGGGCATACAGCTGTTTTCCAGTGAGCTTGATTTTGCTCCCATCGGCAACGGGATGGATCAATCCAGCATTATGGCCATATCCAATTCGGTGGGGAACATTGTATCCAATTCGGGTGACATCTATGTGAACAACTACAAGGTGAACGCAGATTATAGAACCAATTCGCCCACAGAGAGTTGGGCCGGGACAGCAGTTTCGGCAGACCAGGGGATCCGTCAGAATCTGGATTACCTGGAAGTCCCGCTGAACCTCAGGTATACCCTGGTTGACAGGAGTATTCAGGTACAGCTGGTAGGGGGAATGAGTACCAACCTGCTGGTGAATAATTATGTGACCATGGAAACAGCCGACGGAAGCACCGAGATTGGAACCCTGACCAACATCCGGAATGTGAATTATTCGGGCAATGCGGGTGTTAGTCTGATTTATCATTTCCTGGACCACTTCAGTCTGAGCCTGGAACCCAGGTTCAGGTATTTCCTTCATTCGGTCAACGATGCCACGCTGCCATCCACCCGGCCCTACACCTTCGGACTTTATACCGGTTTAAACTATCTCTTTTGACACCAGCTTCCAGAACCCAAACAAATAATTACTTTTGTGGGTTATGGATATAAATCGGAGGAGCAGGATTAAAAAGGCCTTGTTTTTCGCCTTGCTTGCACTTGCAGGAGGGTTTGCCATCCTGGTGGCCACAACCGGGTATTCAGGGAAGTCTGATAACGATCCCCTGAAACCGGGCGATGGAAAGTCATTTGCGGTATACGGTGTGGATGTGCCCGGGCTGGTTTATTTTGCAGGTGAGCCTGTTCCCCTGGACCTTTTTGATGTTAAGGAGTCCCTCGACAGGGAGTTGTTGTCCAACACCTATTTCCATTCCCAGACCATCCGGATGATCAAACTGGCCAACCGGTATTTCCCGGTGATCGAACCGGTTCTGAGGAGAAAACTTGTACCCGATGATTTCAAATATCTCGCTCTGGCTGAAAGCGGACTGACCCAGGCAGTATCACCTTCCAAAGCAGTGGGTTTC
This sequence comes from Bacteroidota bacterium, assembly GCA_043797815.1. Taxonomy (GTDB): domain Bacteria; phylum Bacteroidota; class Bacteroidia; order Bacteroidales. The sequence goes on along the minus strand of JAZDPG010000024.1, from coordinate 54,528 downwards.
TGGCAGCTTTTAAAAGGAACGGCCCAGGAATACGGACTGGAGGTCGGATCGGAGGTAGATGAAAGATACCACATAGAGAAGTCGACCGAAGTGGCCTGTGACTACATCATTGAATCCTACAGGAAATACGGGAACTGGACCATGACAGCAGCCTCCTACAATGCGGGCAGAAGGGGAATAGACGAGCAGATCCAGCGACAGAAGCTGGAGAACTACTATGACCTGCTGCTGAATGAGGAAACAGCAAGGTACATTTACCGTGTTGTTTCACTCAAACTGATTTTTGAAAATCCGGCTGCTTATGGCTTCAATATTTCTGAGGATGAGCTCTACCCCAGGATTCCCACGTATACTGTTACTGTGGACAGTACCGTGGCTGATTTTGCTGATTTCGCACGCGAACACGGGACCAACTACAAAATACTGAAATTCCTGAATCCCTGGCTGCGGGAAAATAAACTAAGCAATACCGGGAGAAAGCGTTACGAGATTCAGGTTCCGGAACAAGGGTATCGACGGCCCGATGCATGGGAGCTGCAGTGAAAAAGGAAGAGCGGAAAATAGAGGTTTTTGGTGCCAGGGTTCACAACCTGAAAAACATCGATGTTTCCATACCGCGAAATAAACTCACCGTAATAACCGGACTCAGCGGAAGCGGGAAATCTTCCCTGGCATTCGACACCATTTATGCAGAGGGACAGCGGAGGTATATTGAAACGCTCAATGCATATGCCCGCCAGTTTCTTGGCAACATGGAGCGGCCCGATGTCGATAAGATTACCGGACTGAGCCCGGTGATTTCCATTGAGCAGAAAACCACAAACAAGAACCCGAGATCCACAGTGGGTACCGTGACTGAGATCTACGATTTCCTGCGGCTGCTTTTCGCCAGGGTTGCAGATGCCTATTCCTATGTAAGCGGGGAGAAAATGGTAAAATACAACGAAGACCAGATCCTGGATCTGATTCTTGGATCATTCGGGGAGAAAAAAATATATATCCTGGCACCTGTGGTCAGGGGAAGAAAGGGTCATTACAGGGAGTTGTTCGAACAGATCCGGAAGAACGGGTACATCTATGTGAGAATTGACGGTGAAATTGAGGAAGTGATCCAGGGCATGCGGGTGGACCGCTATAAGAACCATGATATAGAAGTGGTTGTAGACAGACTGACTGCCAGGGAGAAGGACCGGGGAAGACTTAAAAAATCACTTTCTGCATCCATGAAACAGGGGAAGGGTGTGACCATGATCCTTGAAAAGGATGGAACAGAACCCCGCTATTTTTCCAGTCAGCTCATGTGCCCCACCTCAGGGATCTCCTACAATGAGCCTGCACCCCATAGTTTTTCATTTAATTCACCCCAGGGCGCCTGCACACACTGCAACGGACTGGGCACCATCAATGATGTGGATATAAGGAAGATCATTCCGGATGATACCAAAAGCATACGCAAAGGTGCGCTCATCCCGGTGGGCCCTTACCGCAATTCACTCATATTCTGGCAGCTTGAGGCCATAGCAATCCGTTATCATTTTACGCTGGATACCCCTGTCAGGGAGATACCTGAGAATGCCCTTCACTGCATTTTGTATGGTTCAGAAGAACCCTTAAAACTGCAGAACACCCCGCTGGGTGCTACCTCCAACTATTTCCTGAGTTTTGACGGGATCATCAACCATGTACAGAATGGGTCGGGAGAACCCAACGGGAGGGGTGAAAAGCAACAGGCCGGGCAGTTTATCAGGAAGGTAAGCTGTCCCCATTGCAATGGCACCCGTCTTAAGCCGGAAATGCTCTATTTCAGGATCAACGGGAAGAACATTGCCGAGATCTCCTCCATGGATATTGGAGCACTGGAAGACTGGCTCAGAGATATTGAGAATGAACTTACCGAAAGGCAAAACATCATTGCCAGGGATATTCTGAAGGAGATCCGCAGCAGGCTTGGCTTCCTCGTGGATGTGGGTTTGAATTACCTTTCACTGAACCGGAGTGCACGTTCACTGTCCGGTGGCGAAAGCCAGCGAATCAGGCTGGCAACCCAGATCGGATCCAGACTGGTGAATGTGCTCTATATTCTGGATGAGCCCAGCATCGGGTTGCATCAGCGTGATAACCGCAAACTGATTGCCTCCCTTCAGCGTTTGCGGGACCAGGGGAATTCGGTGATCGTGGTGGAACATGACAGGGATATGATCCTTTCTGCCGATCATGTGGTGGACCTTGGGCCGGGCGCCGGACGTCTGGGAGGAGACCTTGTTGCAGCAGGTTCGCCGGATCAGATCCTTTCGGGGAAAACCCTTACTGCACAATACCTGAACAGGACCAGGGAAATAGCAATCCCGGAAAAACGCAGATCCGGAAACGGGTATGAACTGATTATCAAAGGGGCCTCAGGGAACAACCTGAAGCGTGTGGATGTGTCCTTTCCGCTGGGAAAATTTATCTGTGTTACCGGCGTAAGCGGAAGCGGGAAATCCACCCTGATCAATGAAACCCTGCATCCCATCATCAGTCAGAAACTCTACAGATCGCGACAGGAACCACTTCCTTATGCAACCATCGAAGGGCTGGAGTACATCGATAAAGTGATCGAGGTGGACCAGTCCCCTCTGGGGAGGACCCCCCGGTCAAACCCGGTAACCTACACCGGTGTTTTCAGTGATATCCGGAAACTTTTCGAACAGACTCCGGACGCAAAAATCAGGGGATTCAAGGCCAGCCGCTTCTCTTTCAATGTGAAAGGCGGGAGGTGTGAAACCTGCGGGGGTGCCGGCTTACAGACCATAGAGATGAATTTCCTCCCCGATGTGTATGTGCGTTGCAAAACCTGCAACGGCAAAAGATACAACCGGGAAACGCTGGAAGTCCGTTTCAAAGATCAGAACATCAATGATGTGTTAACCATGACCATCAACCAGGCTGTGGAGTTCTTTGGCAGTGTTCCTTCCATATTGAGGAAGCTAAAGACCCTTCAGGATGTGGGATTGGGTTACATCCGGCTTGGACAGCCCTCAACCACCCTCTCAGGGGGGGAGTCCCAGCGGGTTAAACTGTCGGCAGAACTGGCGAAAAAGGATACCGGAAAGACCCTGTATATCCTGGATGAACCCACCACCGGCCTGCATTTCGAGGATGTGCGGGTACTGCTGGATGTAATTGCCCGCCTGGTGAACAGGGGGAACAGTGTGATCATGATCGAACACAACATGGATGTGATCAAAGTGGCCGATTACATCATCGACCTGGGAAAAGAGGGCGGCAGCAAAGGAGGGACCATCCTGGCCACAGGAACTCCCGAGGAGGTAGCCCGCGAGACTGAAAGTTATACGGGTAATTTTCTCAGGGAGGAACTGGTTCTGGATTAAAATCAGTAAATTGTCATGGCACACCTATACCGGAAAATATGGATTCCAATGAGGATAAAATTAAAAAGGCATTCAATCAGAGAAGCTGGAACGAAATAAAAGCATCCGATTCCTGGCAGATATTTAAAATCATGGCTGAGTTCGTGGAGGGCTTTGAAAAGATGGCCTCCATTGGCCCCTGTGTTTCAATATTCGGATCGGCCCGTACCAGTCAGGACAACAGGTATTATCAGTTAGCCGAGGACATTGCCTTCAGACTTACCCAGAACGGATATGGTGTGATCACCGGAGGAGGCCCGGGGATCATGGAGGCAGCCAACAAAGGAGCCAAAAAAGGGGGAGGTACCAGTGTGGGTATGAATATACAGTTGCCTTTCGAACAGAGTTCCAATCCCTATATCGATCGAGACAAACTGCTTAGTTTCAAGCACTTTTTTGTGAGAAAAGTGATGTTTCAGAAGTATGCCCAGGGCTTTATTGTTCTTCCGGGAGGTTTTGGAACCTTTGACGAGTTTTTTGAATCTATCACCCTGATCCAGACAGGGAAAATCGGGAAATTCCCCATTGTACTGGTGGGAACGGACTTTTGGGAGGGGATGGTGAAATGGATCCATGAGGTGGTTCAGCAGGAGGAGCAGAACATCAGTTTGGAGGACCTGGGCCTTTTTACTTTGGTGGATACTCCGGATCAGGCTGTGGAGGTGATCAATAAGTTCTATTCGAAGTATTTACTGAGCCCCAATTTCTAAGCGGTCAGGCCTTGCCAGTGTTAGTAAATCCGCGGATTTGTGAGAAATTATTTTGTACATTTAACAAAATTCAGCTATCCGATGAAGAAAATGAACTCGATTTGGCTCGGAGTATGTATGCTTTGCCTGTCGCTTTTTATATACGGGCAGGATGTAGATATCTCCATAGATCATCCTGATCAGGTGACCGCCGGGGAAGCCTTTGAAGTAAACGTGACCATTCAGAAGGGGAATCTTACTGATTATTCCAGGTTCTCCCAGGACCTGCCCCTTGGGCTGACAGCAACCAATGTAAACTCTCCGAATGCTGATTTCAGTTTTGACAACCAACGCATCAGGATCATCTGGCTCAAACTGCCCGAGGAACCGGAAGTAAAAGTAACCTACAGCATCACTGTGAATGAGAGGTTGAAAGGCACTTTTATTTTGGGAGGAGTATTCGCCTATGTGGTAGACGAAGAACGAAAATTCATCAATTTTGAGAAGTCCACAGAGATTAAAATTGTTCCAAATCCTTCCATTGATCCTTCCATGGTGGTCGATATCAAGAATTTCGAAGGAGGAGCAGTGGGTGTTGTTCCGGTTGCAGCAGAGGTGAAAGAAGAACCTTTTGCCATGGCCATCAGGCAAACACCAGTGCTGTTAAACACAGGTGGATATACGGTACGCCTCTTGATTCAGAATCCCACCGGGAGTAAATACGCGAAAATCGAAGAAACCATTCCTTCCGGATACCTGTTTGAAAGCGTGGACCCCCATGAAGGGATCGAGTCCTTCTCCTCCTCCACGGTGAAATTCATCTGGATGAAACTACCTGAAGAACCGGAGTTCGAGGTTGTCTATAAACTTGTTCCAAAACGGGATGAGCCACAGGGAAACATGGCCATTTCAGGATTGTTGACCTATTCTTCCGGGAATGAGAATAAAGTTGTGAAGATCAAAGAGATGGGTGTGGTACTTGTATCGCTCTCCATGGATGAAAAAAGAGACCTCCTTTTAACAGGCGAGATCCCTCAGGGTGCTGTGAGATCGTCCGAAACTGTTCAAACAAAGCCTGAGCCTGAGCCTGAGCCTAAGCCTGAGCCTAAGCCTGAGCCTAAGCCTGAGCAAAAGGTTAAGGAACCGGTAAAAGAGCCTGCGCCGAAGCCTGTCCCGGCCGGACCTTCCGGAGAAATCATCGTCAACACAAGGGTCCTGGCTGCCGGGAGCGGAACATATTACCGTGTCCAGCTTGCAGCCAACCGGAAGCCATTTGATGCAAGAAGTTACTACCGCAAGGCCGGTGTGGACCAGGAAGTGTTTGTTGAGCAGCATGAGGGATTATTCAAATATACAGCCGGTTCATTTACCGATTACAACCAGGCCAAGGCTTACACGAATAAATTAGAGAGGCTGAAAGGTGTCTCGGGAACATTTGTGGTTGCGTACCAGGGAGGCAAGAGAGTGCCGGTCACTTCCACCCGTTAACGTTTAAGGAAATTGATCTGATAAGTGTTTTGGTTCCATCCATACAGGTTGCTGTTGGTGTCCATGATCATGGTTCCTGTTCTGTCCATGGGACAGGAAATGGATTATGATTCTCTTCTTCAGAGGATTGACACGATCGAAAATCCGGTCTACAAACCGGTGGTGTCACTCTCCTATGGCGTGCTGAATTTCAGGGGGGATGTGAGGAACAGCCTGATCACTCCGGTCATCGGAAACCAGGCTGCAATGCTTAACGTGGCCACCTTCATTGACAGGAAGGGGCACAATTTCGTGGCAAACTTCAATTTTCTTGCAGGAAAGTTCTCGGCCAACCAGTATTCCTATTCAGATCTTTCACGGAACCTGAATTTCGAAACTTCCATATACTCCATCGGGATGAATGTGGAATACCGGTTCGGACACCTGATCAGGAGGAGTTCGTTTTTACGGCCCTATGTTTCTTTTGGCATAGAGAGCGTCAATTTCAGTTCAAAAGGGGATATGACCAATGCCAGTGGATTAACTTACAACTATTGGTCTGACGGCACAATCAGGGACCAGCCTGAAGGTATGATTGGGCCTTCCAATATATTGTACCGCGATTATGAATATGAAACGGACCTGCGACTGAGAGAGGATACTGAATTCGGACTGGGTTCCTACAACCAGCGTTCCATTGCTTTTCCTGCCGGGGTTGGCCTTCATTTCCTGGTCAGTCCGAGGGTCTATTTCAGTCTTGGACTTTCCTACCATTATACACTGACTGACTACCTGGACAATGTGGCCTATGAGGGGACAAGCATTCAGGGTGCCAGGGGAAATGACAGTTATGTTTATTCACATCTTACCCTTCATTTTGACCTGTTCTCGGACCCGGCCACACGCACGGTGGACCTGTTGTTTGCTGATGCTGATTTTGATCCGCTCTTCTTCGATGACGAGGATGGGGATTTTGTGCTGGATGTATCGGACAGGTGCCCGGGCACACCCTATGGTGTGGAAGTGGACAGCCTGGGATGTCCCCTGGACGGCGATCAGGACGGGGTTCCCGATTTCAGGGATCAGGAACGGGAAACATTTTCAGGCGCCTGGGTGGATGATAATGGCGTTACAGTGACAGAGGAAGACTTTTATGCCAGCATTGAAAGCCGCAATCATGCCATGCCGAGGGAAGAAGTAGAGGTTTACCTGGCTACCATCATGAGTGAATACAGAATGGGTGCCCCCAAACCGATCCCGGAAACGTTCAAATTGCTCGATGAGGATGGGAACGGATACATCTCATTTGATGAACTTCTGGTTGCCATAGACCTCTATTTCGATTTCAAGCTGGATCTGAATATTGTTGAAGTAAGGGAACTCAACGACTTTTTCTTCTCCCAATAGCAGTGCCCAGTGCTCAGTGCCCAGTGCCCAGTGCTCAGTGCCCAGTGCTCAGTGCTCAGTGCCCAGTGCTCAGTGCCCAGTGCCCAGAGATTGCACTAAGCACTCGCACTAAGTACTGAGCACTGAGTACTGAGTACTATTTTATTTTGTGAAGGCGATCCATCTGGCGCTGGGTATCCTTTCGCTTGATGGTCTCACGTTTGTCATACTCCTTCTTTCCCCTGGCCAGTCCGATCTCAAGTTTCGCAAATCCTGAATCAGCGATAAATATCCGGAGGGCTGCTATGGTAAGCCCGCTCTCCTTCACTTTCCTCTGAAGCTTTCTGAGTTCCTGCCTGTTCAGCAAAAGCTTCCTGTCCCTCCCCGGGATGTGATTGTTGTAACTGCCCCATGTGTAATCTGCGATCTGCATACCCCTGATAAACAGTTCATGGTTTTGGAAAACACAGTAGGCTTCCACCATGCTTATTTTTCCAAGCCTGATGGATTTGATCTCGGTTCCCGATAATTGAATACCGGCAACATATCTCTCCAGGATCTCATAATCGTGGAAAGCTCTCTTGTTCCTTATGTTGATTTTATTGGCCATGGATATTCAGATGGCAAAGGTATAAAAAACCGCTTATTTGGGTATATTTGAATCTCATGGCAAAAAGCACTGCAGATCTGGTAACAATACTCGGACCTACGGCGGCCGGAAAGACTGCATTTGCTGCTCAACTATCCTATCAAATCGGAGGAGAGATCATCAGTGCCGATTCAAGGCAGGTGTACCGGGGTATGGATATAGGCACAGGGAAGGATTATGGTGATTACCTTGTGGAAGATACTTCTGTTCCCGTCCATCTTGTTGATATTCTCGATGCCGGTAATGAATACAACGTTTACCTTTTCAAGAGCGATTTCATCCGGGTGATGAAGGAGATTTCAGACAGGGGCAGGATTCCCGTCCTATGCGGTGGGTCAGGGCTTTACATTGAGTCCGTCCTGAAGGACTATAAGCTGCTGCATGTCCCTGTCAATAAATCATTGAGGGCTGACCTTGAGAAAAAGGAATTCAGCGAGCTTTCCGGTATCCTGAAGCTTTACGGTCCGCTTCATAACCAGACCGATACATCAAACCGGAAAAGGATGATCAGGGCCATTGAAATAGCCGTGTTCCAGGCCGGACAACCTGAGAGCCCGGTGGGGGCGCTTGACCTGAATCCAGTGGTTCTTGGGATTAAACTGGATAGGACCATCCGAAGAAGCAGGATCACAGACCGGCTTATGAAACGCCTTGAAGAGGGTCTGGTGAAAGAAGTTGAAGGGCTTTTGGAACAGGGTGTTACCCCGGAAAGGCTGGAGTATTACGGATTGGAGTACCGCTATGTTTCACGGTACATCAGAAAAGAACTCACTTATGACGAGATGGTAAGCCATCTGAATTCAGCCATACATCAGTTTGCCAAGCGGCAGATGACCTATTTCAGGGGGATGGAACGCAGAGGTATAAAAATTCACTGGATTGATGGCCTTTTGCCCATGGAAGAGATGGTGGGGGAAGCTTTATCAATAGTTACCTGAATTTCCAGGGCAAATCCAGGATGAACCAGATGAGGCCCATTGCAATCAGCATATTCAGGGCAGTAATCACATAGTTGTAAAGAACACGCCAGGAACCGATCCGCCTTCTGATCATGATCCCGATATTTGGAATAAAAAAAGCAAGGACGCTGAATATGGTAAGTGTATTCAGGATCCGCTCGTCATCTACCTCCTCAGAAGGTTCAATAACAGGTGAGAAGAAGAGGATCAGGTAAGCCATCAACAGGAAACATGCAAGGTAAACCAGGTAACTTGTTTTAATAAAAATGGTGGAAAGCGGCCTTTTTCGGTGAATCCTGAAAGGTTTCAGTATAATGATGGCAATGATGAATATCAGGAGAAAAGCCGCAATAAAAATAAAATGAAGCAAGAAGTTCATGTGTTCAATCTATTGATTTCGCCGGCGATTGAGGCCTGCCCCAATATACAAAAAATGGTAATACGGATCTTCCCGGATTATTCGGCCGGTACTGCCAGGGCTGCTTTGATCTTCAGTTCCAGCTCATCTGACAGTTCGGGATTGTCCTTCAGGAGGCCCCTGACTGCATCCCTGCCCTGCCCGAGTCTTGTTTCGCCATAGCTGAACCAGGAGCCACTTTTTTTAATGATACCAAGTTCAACGCCCAAATCAATCACTTCACCGGTCTTGGAAATTCCGGCCCCGTAGAGGATATCAAATTCCGCTTTCTTGAAAGGCGGGGCCAGCTTGTTTTTCACCACCTTGACCCGGGTCCGGTTTCCCTGTATCTCCTCACCATCCTTCAGCTGACCAATGCGGCGGATATCCAGCCTGACCGAAGCGTAAAATTTCAGTGCATTTCCGCCGGTGGTTGTTTCCGGGTTCCCGAACATGACGCCAATCTTTTCCCTGAGTTGGTTAATAAAAACGCAGGTGGTGTGGGTCCGGTTGATGTTGGCAGTTAGTTTTCTCAAAGCCTGTGACATAAGCCTGGCCTGCAGCCCCATCTTGGAGTCACCCATTTCGCCTTCAATCTCTGCTTTGGGAGTCAAAGCTGCCACCGAGTCGATCACAATAATATCTATGGCTCCCGAACGGATCAGGTGATCCGTAATCTCAAGAGCCTGTTCTCCATTGTCGGGCTGGGAGATATACAGATTTTCAATATCCACACCCAGTTTCTGTGCATAAAACCGGTCAAAGGCATGTTCTGCATCAATAAATGCTGCAATGCCCCCTGCTTTCTGTGCTTCTGCAATGGCGTGGATGGCCAGGGTGGTTTTCCCCGAGGATTCCGGGCCATAGATTTCAATAACCCTTCCCCTTGGATAACCTCCAACACCCAGGGCCACATCAAGTCCGATAGACCCCGATGGTATTACAGCCACGTCTTCAATGGCATTGTCACCCAATTTCATGATGGTCCCTTTGCCATAACCTTTTTCTATTTTATCCAGGGTAAGCTGTAAGGCTTTTAGTTTCTCCTGGTTATTTCCATTGCCGTTTCCGTTGCTCATGCTGTTTTATTGGTTAATGTGATAAGGCCTCAAATATCTGCCGCGTATGCCCCTTGGTATTCACTTTCTCAATGATCTTTTCAATTTTTCCATCCTGATCAATGATGAAGGTTTTCCTTTGAATTCCCATGTATACTTTCCCGTAAAGTTTCTTTTCGCCCCAGGCATTGTAATCCTGGAGCACTTTTTTGGCGGTGTCGGAGATCAGCCTGAATGGCAGTTGATGCTTTGCCCTGAATTTCTGATGGGATGTTTCACTGTCAGCACTTATGCCAACTACTTCAAATCCCTGCTCAAGAAATTGTGAATAATGATCCCTCAGATCACATGATTCGGAAGTACAGCCGGGCGTGTTGTCCTTGGGATAAAAGTAGAGTACGACCTTCTTTCCCCTGTACTGCGCAAGTGTGATTTTCTTTCCATCCTGGTCCAGCGCATTGATTGCCGGAGCAAGGTCACCCTCTTTCAAAATTACCATGTTCAAATCAAATTATAAATGTACAAAAGTTGGTTAAAAACCAGCTCTATTTATTTTTATTTTTGATCAGCGGCCAGCGTGCTGCAATGCTAATAAAACAGAATGATCAACAATATGTTTACACCATCCGTACCTTCGTATTTTTTTACCCTTGCCTTGCTGTTTGCCACGTTTCACACGGGAGCCCTGGGGCAGGATCCGGAGAGAGATCCTGGGACCCTTTTCAGCAGCTCCCTGGCAAGTTTTGAAAAGGGCGATTACCGGGAAGCGCTGCAAGGTTTCAAAGCTTTGAATAAGACCCAGTCCGGATATGCCACGAATGCATATTATACCGGCCGTTGCCTTGTGGAACTGAATGAGGATCTGGATGAGGCCATTGAGCTTCTCTATGGCGCTTCCGAAAAGCAGGTGCCAGCCGATGTGATCTTTTATCTGGGAAAGGCATATCACAGGGATTATAATTTCAGGGAAGCGCAGAAATATTATACCCGTTTCGAAATAGAGGGCCCCAGGCAGGAGGTGAAAGAACACCGGGTAAAACAGCTGATCAATACCTGTCGCAGTGCAATGGAGATCACGGCCACCTACAACCAGTATGAGGTAATGACTGTGACATTCATGGACCTTTCCGATTCTGCAGAGTCTTCCCAGATCAGGATGAAAGGGGGAGAGCTTCAAAGAAAGCCAGACCTCTATTTCTCTGCTGGTGAGGATAAAAGAGGACTCAACAGCCTGATGTTTATGCCGGTCAGTCCGGCCAGAGGAGACTATGTTTTCTTTTCAGGGGAGAGCAAAAACGGAAAAGACGGGCTGCAATTGTTCAGGGTGAAAAAAGGTACCGGGCGTTTATGGGGTGATCCCGAGGAGATCAAGGTGCTGAATACGGAAGGGGACGAGTTGCTGCCCTATTTTGATCCCATAGAGAATGACCTCTATTTTGCATCCGATGGTGGAAGGGGTATCGGTGGTTTTGATCTTTTCAGGTCTCATTTTGACATGGAGAGGGATGAGTGGTCAGAACCCATCAACATGGGGTTCCCCATCAATTCAGCGATGGATGAATACCTTCTTCTGCCGGGATCGGATCTCGGGATGATGATGTTTTTCTCCACCAGGCAGGGAACTGACAGCACCGTAACGGTTTACAGGGTGCATCTGGTGGAACCCAAGAAGATGACCAATGCCAACGATACCAGGATGCTCCGGGATATTGCCAACCTGGGCGGGGTGGCCGGGGAGATTCTGGCCGAACTGAGGGCCATTCCGGTACAGGAGGTTGAACACCAGGACCAGGCGATACCCAAAGCGGGGCCGAAGATCACGCCTGTGAAAATAGTGGTTCCGGCGGAGAAACCCGCGGATGGCAGATCGGAATACCAGGGAATCCTGGCAGAAGCATTGATGCATCAGGCCTCTTCAGATTCATTGAAGGACCTGGCCACAGCAGCCAGGATCCGGGTAAGGGAATCTGAGGACCCCAATGACAGGTGGGTCTGGCAGAAGCAGATCATTGTTTGGGAAAAGAAGGCTGGCGATGAGGAGAAAATAGCCGATGAACTGTATGCGCGGTTGGATGAAGACAGGACTCCGTCCGGCCCCAAAACGGCTGTTAAAGTTCCCGAACCAGTTGAGGGGCAGGCCATGTTGGAAGGGGAGCCGGGGACCCAGCCAAAAGTCTCTGTTTCACAGACCTCTGCAACACATATGAACCGTTTTGATATTCTTGGAGAATCGCCTTACAGCGAAGGCAATCCTGTACCTCTAGATGTTTCCCTTCCTGAGGGTGTATTTTACAGGATCCAGCTGGGCGCTTTCGGTCAGGCCGTTGAACCGGGCATGTTTAAAGGCATCAGTCCGATTACGGCTGAAACAATTCCTGAGAGGGGACTGATCAAATACTATGCAGGTAAATTTACCAGGTATGAGGATGCTTCCAACGCCCTGACAAGTGTCAGATCAAATGGTTATGAAGATGCATTCATTGTGTCATGGTACAATGGGAATCCAATTTCCACGGAAAAGGCAAAACAGCTTGAATGATTACAAAAGGAGAAAATTGTTTATATTTGGGCTAAAGTGATATAAGCAGCAAATGGACAGTAATTTTACCAGCCGGCCACAAAAATTAGGTTCTGAAGAGACTGATGACCTGCAACTGGCAACTCTTGTACTTCACAATGACGAGATTAATACATTCGACTATGTCATGGAAACCCTTATGGAGATCTGTGATCATTCGCTGACACAGGCCGAGCAGTGCGCCACCATTACCCATTACAAGGGCAAATGTGAAGTCAGGACGGGCACACGAAAGGCGATGAAGGAGTTGCGCTATCAGCTTATTTCGCGAGGATTGAAAGCCTCGATTGATAATTAACCCGGCATGACAGTAATCATCATTCTTATCATCCTGGGAATTCTGTTGTTTGTCATAGAGTTTCTTTTGGTGCCAGGCGTTACCATTGCCGGTATCGGGGGCCTTGTACTGACGGTTTTCGGTATATACAAAGCATTCAATGATTATGGGCCCACGGTGGGAGTCTGGGTTCTGATCGGAACCATACTCCTGAGTGTTTTTGTAATTGCCATGTCGCTGCGTGCGAGGACATGGGACCGGTTGATGCTGAAAACCAAAGTGGACAGCACAGTGGATGAAAATCTTACTGATGACCAGGTAAAAGTTGGGGACAGGGGTACAACCCTGACCCGAATGGCCCCCATGGGCAAGATCGTGGTCAATGATATGGTGAGGGAGGCCAAGTCCATTGAAGGATTTGTTGACGAGCATTCAGAAATTGAGATTGTCTCCATTGAGGGGACACGGATCAGTGTAAAACCTTTAATAAAACAATAATCATGGAATTCGACTTCACGTGGATCATTATTGTGGTGGCCAGCATTATTGGCCTTTGGATTGTGCTGTATTTTATCCCTATCGGGTTGTGGTTTACCGCACTTCTGTCTGGTGTGCGCATCTCCCTGTTACAACTGATCCTGATGCGCTGGAGGAAGGTACCGCCAAACATCATCGTGCGTTCGATGATCGAAGCAACCAAGGCGGGTCTGGAGTATATCAAGCGGGACGAACTGGAAGCACATTACCTGGCTGGTGGACATGTTCAGCAGGTTATCCATGCCCTGGTTTCGGCCAGCAAGGCAAACATAGATCTGACATTCCAGATGGCAACCGCCATTGACCTGGCAGGTCGTGAGGTCCTTGAAGCAGTGCAGATGTCCGTCAATCCCAAGGTGATCAACACCCCTCCCGTAACTGCTGTGGCCAAGGATGGAATTCAGCTGATCGCCAAAGCCCGGGTTACTGTACGCGCCAATATCAAGCAACTGGTTGGCGGTGCAGGTGAAGAGACCGTTCTGGCCAGGGTAGGTGAAGGTATTGTCTCCTCAATTGGCTCTTCCAAATCACATAAAGAGGTGCTGGAGAAACCGGATTCGATTTCAAAGATGGTGCTTGAGAAAGGACTTGATGCAGGAACTGCATTTGAGATCCTCTCCATTGATGTTGCGGATATTGATATCGGGAAGAACATTGGAGCAGTCCTGCAGATGGACCAGGCCAATGCTGACAAGAATATCGCCCAGGCAAAGGCTGAAGAGCGCAGGGCCATGGCTGTTGCCACAGAACAGGAGTTTAAGGCGAAAGCGCAGGAAGCCAGGGCCAAGGTGATTGAAGCTGAGGTGGAAATTCCACTGGCAATGGCCGATGCATTCCGGAAAGGGAACCTGGGCATCATGGATTATTACAAATTTAAAAACATCCAGTCAGATACCACCATGAGAGATGCCATTTCCAAAGGCACTCAGCGTCCCGGTGAGAAGATGGGAGAGAAAGATGAAGATAAATAAGCAGGGGGCTTATCTCTTGCGATAGCCACCTTTGGGGAATCCGCCTTTCACTCCTCTTGTAGCTGCTCCGTTTTCCGTGGGATCAGGAGAAATCCATTCCCTGAGATCATTCATTGAATTTGTATCAAGGGGAGGTGCATCTGTCAGCAGGAATCCCCCTGTAAGATAAGCAAACGGGTATTCATCCTTAAAGACATAAAGGTGGTCTTCAAGATGAAAAGCCAGTTCCATGCCTTCCATCCTGGACATCTTCAGATAGATAGCATCATCCCTCAGGGTTGGGGCGAGCGTATAGGATACCATAAAATCTTCTCCCTGTTTCATCCAGCGGGTTTTTTCATTGGGCAGGAATTCCAACCGGATGACAATGGTTTCCCTGATTTCTCCATCTTTCATCAGGAAGGGTGAGATTTCGGGTACCGAAAAGCTGAACCAACCCTCTTCATCTGTGCGTGTTGGATAATTCAGGCTCCATAATTCGGTTTTCCCGGGCTCGGCTGACATAAGCTTTACAGAGAAGTCAAATTGTTCGTTACTGATTTTCTGTCCCGCTCCATCGGTGAGCACACCCTGGAAACTCAATTCAATGGATGGCTGACAGATGGCTGAGGTGATCAAAGCGAACACTGATGCAGTGATCAGAATGATCTGTTTCTTAAATAGGTTCATGGCGACCTGTGTTTAAATACAAATTTACTAAAAAACCTGATAATGAGTTATACGGAATACCAGATTCAAGGTTATTAACAATTTGTTGATAACCATTGTGAATGAATTGTGAACATAGATACAACAGATCGTCTTGACTTGAACCAACCGATGGCCTACTTTTGGAATTACCGAGTAAGAGATAAAAGGCCGCTCGAAGTTTCGCCCGGTGTAGTGAGCCAGTCCGAAAGGAACCTGGGAAGCAAACCGGCCGGTAAAGGGATTCCCCCAATAACCGGAGATTCATCCAGAGCCAGGCGTAGACCATGAAACAGTGTTTCATGGTTTATTTAAGCTGAAAGATTCCTTCTTGGTTGATCTTTAAAGTTTGATCCTTAAGGCTGAAGAGCCAATCAGAATCCCCTGGGGTTCCACTAAGCTTTTTCACTCTGGCTTCGGACAGATCGTAAGACCTGGCCGTTGCAGGGGCCTTTTGGAGCCGGTCCCGGAAATCCAGCTTTTGGCTGGGTGAAAGGACGGTTGCAAGTCTTCGTTCCAAGGAACAAAGGCCGAGAACCAGGGTATGCAGGATGATAACCCCCCGTGGGTTACAACCGGCAGGCCGGCCATAATAACTGTAGCTCGGCACTGATTGGTGGCTATGGGTACCATTCGGTGAAAAGGGAGTAAACGACAAGTTTACTCCCTTTTTGTGCTTTTCAGCCCTTTTCCTTGCGTTTTTTCACTGCTTTTACAACCGGATCGATAACCAGTCCCAATGCAATGCCCGCCAGGCAGAATGCAAATGCCCAGATAACCAGGTTTTCTCCAATTTTTGAGATTCCGATCACTGCGGAGGGAATCAATACACCCAGAAGGCAAAGGAGGATGGAGAGATTTACACTGATCCGGTTAATTTTTGGGTAGATCCACATCACAAGAATCAACAGGCCGAGGGACATGGTCAGGGAAACGAAAAAGAAGGTGGTGTCGACCAGGTCTTTGAGTATCAGTGACATTATAATTCCAAGCGCCATGAGGATAACCATGCTGAACCGCATGGTGACTTTCAGTTTCGCAGTTTGTGTAAGTCCTGCTTTTTCAAGGAAATCCTGGGAGACCGATGCCGCTGCCGTAAACATGTAAGTGTCTGCAGAGGATGAAACAGCGGAGTAGATAATTACAACCGACAGGCCCGCCAGGCCCACAGGCAGTAGAGCAGCAAAACCTAAAATCAGCGATGTATTCGGGTCAATAAGGGGCATCTCAGCCTTGATGATCAATCCGACCAGAAGCAAAATGACCCCGACGATAATATAGAACAATGAGGACATGGCGATACTTCGGCGAAAGTGCTTTTTATCCTTGATGGCATAGACCCGTTGCCACAATTCGGGTGATGCAAGCGGGATGAAAAATCCTGCCAGGAAAAAACTAACCAGTTTCATGGTGGGAAGGTTAAACAGGTCTTTGGCACGGACCTGGGGATTTTCAATGGCCGGATTGGACAGCAGGTAGATCATCAACACAAAAAGCAGAAAGATTCCGAAAGTTTGAATAACATCTGTCTTTACTACAGCGTCGAAGCCTCCCAGGAGCAGGTATGTCAGGATGATAAGGCCCACAATAAGGACCGACCAGTTGTAGGAAATGGGTGTGTACTCAGAGACAAGTTTCCCCCCTGCGGTAAAATTGAGAACCACCCAGCCAAACATGATGATGATGGTTACGATCGTTGCCAGGTAGCCGGCCGTTTTCCCTTTAAAAAATAAGAAAAAGTCGGGCATGGTGTAAAATTTTTGGGTATCTGCAATCTTTTTCACCTTTAGCCCGAAGAAGTAAAACACAAAAAGCCCGAATACCGAACCCACAAAATACCACAGCGCCCCCATTCCGTAAATGAACACCAGGGCTGTATACGTAAGCAGGATGGCAGCCCCGATCCGGCTTGAAAAGATGGTTGTGGTGGCCTGGAATGAGGTGAGTTTTCTTCCGGAGATCAGAAAATCCTCTTTCTCCTGTTTGCGGCCGGTGAGTGCACCCACCACAAGAATAACGAGAAAATATGCCGTGATGATCAGGTAGTCAGCTGTCCTGAGCAAAAGCTTCTTTTCTTCCAGGTTCTGGGCTGCAATTGCAGCAACATTGCTGATGGTATCGGCAATGCTGATTGAATCCAGCATGGCAAGGGAGTCTGCGGGAGAATACATCGTGGTTAGCGTTGGTTTAGTCCCGGTAAATATATTAAAATAAACATAACACAGGTTTCACCCCCCCGAATGTTGTTGTAGACCCTTCCCAGCAGGCCATCATTCTGTATAATACTACCAGGGTCAGCAAATGGTGCACATCACCCCTTTGAATGACCAGTTGAACCCGGTAAACGGTAAAGAACAGCAGTAACAGGCAGATTGTGCACAGTTATCTGCCATTGCTTGATATAATTAGATAAAGAATCTCCTTTCTGCTTATTTCAGTTCAAAATTCTGTCTGTACGGTAGAAAATCATTATTCATCTAAATCTAATTCTATGAAAAAAGTATTATGCTTTCTGCTATTCATGGCGTTGGGCACCGTGACCACGCTGGGTCAGACCCGGGTGATTTCCGGCACGGTGGTCAGTGCTGACAACGGAGAACCCCTACCGGGTGTCTCTGTTGCTGTAGTGGGGACCTCCGTTGGAACCATTACAGATGCCAAGGGGTTTTATGAACTCGAAGTACCCGCGGGTTCCGAAGCACTTGTATTTAGCTTTGTCGGATTGCTTTCCCAGAAAATAAGCATCGGTTCAAGCACCAATATCGATGTGGTCATGGAGCAGGATCTGCTGGAGCTGGATGAAGTGGTGGTAACCGCACTTGGTATTTCCAGGGAGAAAAAGGCCCTGGGTTATTCGGTATCCCAGTTGAGTGCGGAGGATATCGAGCAAAAACCCGAGAGTGATATCGGCAGGGTATTGAGCGGCAAGGCTGCAGGGGTCCGTGTAACCGCCACCAGTGGTGTTTCGGGTACAGGAACCAACATTACCATACGCGGGTATTCATCCATCAAGGGGAACAACCAGCCACTCTTTATTGTAGATGGGGTGCGTTTTTCAGGAAGCACAAACTCAGGCACCGATAATGAACAGGGTTTCCTTGAAGGGAACCAGGCTACCTCAAGCCGGTTTTTGGACATCGATCCCAACAGTGTGGAATCTCTTTCTGTTCTGAAAGGGCTGAGCGCCACAACCATATATGGTGCTGAGGGCCGCAACGGGGTAATTATTATTACCACAAAGAACGGATCGGGCGCTGCCGGTAAAACGGAGGTTACCGTAAACCAGTCCGTTTTTCTTAACAAGGTAAACCTGCCGGTTTTTCAGGATACTTACGGGTGCGGATTCCAGCAGCAAAGCGGTTTTTTTTACAGCAACTGGGGGACAGCATTTACCGATCCGCCCACTTTGGTCGATCATCCCTATTCACTGTTTGGCCAGCCTGAATTGATCGCAGCTTTCCCTGAGTATCAGAATGGCGTTCAGTATGAGCTCAAACCTTACGACAATGTGACTGAATTCTTCAGGACCGGGATTGCCTCCAATACTTCTGTGAGCATGACCGGCGGGGATGAGAAGTCCAGCTACAATGCCAATGTGAGTTATGTGAATGACCAGGGTTTCCTGCCGGAAAATGAACTGACAAAATTCAATGTAGGGATAGGAGGCCGCACACAACTTTCAAAACGGTTCTCCTTCAGCGGAACCATGAATTACGTGAAGACCGATATGAAGACGCCACCAATCAGTTACGGTGACGGGAGCGGAATCGGTGGAGGAAGCGGTATATCTGTTTTTGCCGATGTATTGTATACTCCCAGGTCGGTTGACCTGATGGGACTTCCTTACGAAAGCCCCATTGATCACCGCAGTGTCTATTACCGTGCCGGAAATGATATCCAGAATCCGCGGTGGACCACCCAATATGCCCGTTCCCTCGATAATGTGAACAGGGTATACGGTTCGGGGAATCTGACTTTTAATATACTCGACAACCTGAATATGTCGTACCGCTATGGCATCGACCATTACACCGAACAGCAGGAGTACCAGTTGAACAAAGGATCGGTACAGAATGACAATTATATTAATGGTCTATACCGGACCCGGCATCTGAACAATACCATCTGGGACCAGTCGGTTCTGTTAAGTCTGCAACAGGATATCAGCGATCAAATCACACTGGACGTGCTGCTGGGCGGATCATCGGTCCGGGATATCTATTCTTCGGATGGTATGGAGAGCACCAACCAGCTTATTTTCGGCATGATGAACCACAAGTATTTCAGTGACCACAGCACCATCAACAGCTTTAACCAGTTTCCACTTCAGAGTAATGCTGAATCCAATACCCTGGGTGCTTTCGGACAGATCACAGCCAGTTACAACAACTATCTCTACCTGAACCTGTCTGCTAGGAACGACTGGTTCTCCTCATTACAACCCGAGAACAGAAGTCAGTTCTACCCCAGTGTAAGTCTATCCTTTATTCCTTCCAATCTGGTGAAAGTCTTGCAGGAAAGTGCGGGATTTGACTTCCTGAAACTGAGGGTTGGATACGGAACATCGGCCGGCTTCCCTCCATTGTATGTCACAGAAGATGTGCTGGCAGCCAATGCACGGGGATATGTGGCCAGGGATGGTTCGGTGGTTCCCACCAACGGGGTCTCCTATTTCCTCGGGAATCCTGATTTGCAACCCGAACTGCATGCTGAAACAGAATTGGGGATCGAATTTGCCATGTTCGAAAACCGGTTTGGAGCTGACATCACTGTCTACACCAAGAATACGAGAAACCTGATCACCGATGCCAAGCTTGATCCGGCCACAGGGTATTACCAGACCTATGTGAACATCGGTCAGATGACCAACCGTGGACTTGAACTGGAATTGCATGTGGCTCCTGTGAGGACCACCCACTTCACCTGGACCATCAACGGAATCTTTACGAAGTATGAGAGTATCGTCGATGAACTGGGAGCGGGGCTTGACAAGGTGCTGATCAACGGATTTACCGACCTGGGCAACTATGCCATAGCCGGACAGCCTTATGGCGTCATGTACGGATACGAGATTGCCAGGGATGATGAAGGCAACTATATAATTGATGGAAACGGTAATTTCCTGCAATCGGATGAGCCGGCCATCATAGGAAACCCACACCCCGATTTTGAGACCAGCCTGATCAACCATTTGAAGTACAAGGGGCTCTCTTTTCACATGCAGTGGGATTATCGCCAGGGAGGGGATATTTACTCGGAGACGGTCAATACCCTCATTGGCCGGGGTATTACCGAGGACACCAATATAGATCGCAGTCAGACTTTTGTCATGCCCGGGGTGCTGGCTGACGGAAGCCCTAATGACATCCAGATCACGGCGACCAATGCCTACTTCAATAATTTCGGTTCACAGGCGCCATCGGAGGTGAATGTGATTGATGGTACAACTGTCAGATTGAGAGAGATCTCGCTGACCTATTCCCTGCCTCAAAGCTGGATGAGCAAGTTGCCATTTAAAAGAATCGATCTGTCCCTTGTGGGTCAGAATCTCTGGTTCAAGGCCATCAATTTCCCGAAATACATGAATTTCGATACAGATGTGCTCAGCCTTGGCGTAGGAAACGGACTTGGATTCGATTTCATTACAGGTCCCAGTTCCACCAGGTATGGCGGTAGTATTAAGATTATGTTCTAGATCAATAAACAATGAGAATTATGAAAAGAATAACAGCATTTATCGTTGTGACAGCCCTGCTTGGACTCGTTGTTGGCTCATGTGATTTTTTCAACCTGGAGCTGACCGAGGATCCGGATGCAGTGGTACTGTCGGACGCCAATCCTGACTATGCGCTGAATGCCATGCAGGTTGATTTTAAAAGGTTCCTGAATGATGATGATCCCTCCAACTGGAACGGTATGAATAAATTTGGGATGGAAGTGGTGAGAATGATGAATCCCTGGGGCGGTACCTATGAAAACGCTTATAATCCAACTAATTTTGATGCAGTCTGGGGCAATGCATATGAAGGATTGCTGATGGATGCCCATACTTTTCTTCCCGTGTATGAGGAGAAGGAGTGGTGGATTCATGCCGGGATCACCAGGATTCTGCAGGCCTACACGCTGGTCACCCTGGTCGATTTCTTTGGTGATGTTCCATGGAGCGAATCATTTGACGCTACCAATTTCAATCCGGTGGCTGATGATGACCAGTCGGTGTACAATGTGGCCATTACAAAACTGGATGAAGCCATTGCCGACCTGGCCAGGGAGGCCAAGGCCACACCTTCAAATGATCTGTTTTACGATGGAGATCCGGCAGCCTGGACCACCCTGGCAAAAACTCTGAAACTGAAGATCTACCTGAACCTCCGTCTCGTGGATGCATCGGGAGCAACTTCCATGATCAACAGCCTGATTGCCGGTGGAGACCTGATCCATGAATCCTCACAGGACTGGTGGTTTGGATACAGCCGTAATACGGATAATCCTGATTGCAGACACCCCTACTTCACCTATAATTACCTGAATGGGGGAAATGATTACATGGCCAATTATTTCATGTGGACCCTGTACGAAGAGAAGCCGGTTGTGGACCCCAGGATCCGTTACTATTTCTATCGCCAGGTGCTGGAATCATCGCAAAACTTCCAGGAATTGCCGTGCTATGGTGAGAACTTCCCGTCCCATTACTCAGTGGACATGCCTTTCTGCACCCTGAATGACGGGTACTGGGGACGCGACCATCTGGATGATGACGGCATCCCTCCTGATACCAGGGAAAGGACCCTCTGGGGTGTATATCCGGGCGGCGGTGAATTTGACAGCAACCAGGGCCTTCCCGGTACTGCTACATCTGGTTTGCAGGGAGCAGGTGCCGAAGTGATCATGCTTGACAGCTATGTGAAATTTATGCTGGCTGAAGCAGCCCTGACACTGGGAACCACAGGCGATCCCAGGCAATTGCTGCTCGATGCCGTCCGGTCCTCCATCGATCATGTAATGGCATTTGGTGAGCAGGTGGCCGTTGAGGAGTTTGTCCCCACCCAGGATGATATTGATGCCTACCTGGCAGAAGTGGAGACCCTCTATGACGATGCAGCTTCAGATACCGAAAGGCTTGAAGTGATTGTGAAAGAGTACTACATTGCCCTGTTTGGCAATGGCGTTGAATCGTACAACCTGGTGAAGAGAACAACGATGCCTTCCAACCTGCAACCTGCTCTTCTTGAATTTCCCGGGAATTTCCCAAGGACCTTCAATTATCCGGCCGATTGTGTGAACCTGAATTCATCCATTGCTCAGAAACCGCACACGGTACAGGTATTCTGGGATACCAACCCCGCAGGAATTATTCAATAATTAAAAGCAAATGACAATGAAACTATTCAGATACATAACGATAGCAATTCTGGGAGTGGTGGCATTTGGCTGCCAGAATCCCATGCTGGTGAATCCGGATGATGTGGAACGCGGGATCTATGTGACTTTTGTCCTGGAAAACGGAAACATCAATTCCGCAGATATTGCCGGGACTCCCATCTCCGGTACATTTGATGCACCTGCAAATAATGTGGCCAGTCACGCAATTTATGTGAAGCGGATCTACGACATGGGCGAAAGCGAAACGGATTACATGTTGCTGGAGACCATTACTACTTTTCCCTATGAGTTTTCAAAGGATGGAAATGAGATGGCCGGATTTTTTGGAATAACACTGGAAGAGAGCTTCGGCAGCTTTTATCAGTTCAATTGTGAAGCCACCGGGAAAAACGGACAGGTGGCCACCTATGAAAACCTGCACAGTGACGTGACTGGAAGTGCAGAGCAGCTCCAGGGGTTCCGTTTCCGCGGAGCAGTGGTATGTCCTTCGGATCCCAATGTGATCATAGGAACCTACACGGCTGTAACCGATGCCACATTCGTCGACTTTCCGGGTGAACCGGTAACGGGCTTTGTGCACACCATTACCATCTCCACCACGGATGAGGAAGGATTCTATTCAATTTCCTGCTTCTCATTTGGTACCTATGATTACTTCTTCGGTACGGTGGGCTGGATTCCTGCCGGTGATTGGGAGGGTACCATACAGGATGTATGCGGAGCTTTCTTCATTACTAATACCTTCGATCCATGGGGTGATACCATCAGCGGCGATTTTACCTTCAACGATGACGGGACAATTACAGTGGTGGGAGGAAATACGTATGGAGACGTCTGGACGGCAGTCCTGACCAAGCAATAACTAGTACCTGGCATCCCTATAGCAAAGGGGCTGTCTCTCATTTGAGGCGGCCCCTTTCAGGTAAAAGGGGAAAGTTAAAAGGGAAAAGAGATTAACTGGAGGAGGCTATTGAATAACGATTACTTTGCCTGTCCCGCCGGAGATATATCCTTCCCCAAAAGACTGTTTCAGAAAAGTAATGGACTTATCTCCGGTACAGTGGGTCGGACAGATCTTTTGAACACCCAGGTCCTTCAGGGAGGAAGCAATTTTCTCCAATTGGGCCTCTGAATGCTGCATCAGATGCAGTCCGCCGATGATGGTATGGATTTCAATACCCAACTCATCTACTGTCTTTTTAACCATTTCCACCGGGCCAGGATGTCCGCAGCCTGTAATTAAAATACCCCCGGATTCAGTTTTGATAACCAGGCCCTGTTCCCTGAAATTCTCGAATTGATCCCCGGTTGAGTAATACGGGCCGTACAAGTGTTCAGGTTCTGATATAACGATACAATTCCTGGGAAGCTGTCCGCTGGCTTTGAGTTGCGCGGCAAAGGCGGATGGAAGATAGCATTTCACTGATGGATTGATCTCCGTAATCCAGGGAATACCCGCGGTATGGTCCCAATGTTCATGGGAGATAAACAGGGATGGGATCTGTTCGGGATGGATATCCAGCAAATTCACATTTTCCTTATACAATTCGGCTTTGCCCCCGGTATCAAACAGAAGTTTGTTGCCCTTATATTCCACCAGACAGGCAAATCCCCAGTCTGCCTCCAGTCTTTTATCAACCTGGTAGTTGTCATAAATAATGCTTATGTGAACAGCAGGTTCCCTGGCGGTGATTGTTGAGAGGCAGAGCAACAAGCCCAACCCGGTCAACCGTAAAATTTTCATTTTTATATCTCCAGTTTGTAGTGAAGTGCACTGAATACCTGATTTTTATAGTTGCGGCCAATCCTTAGTTTGGCGTTTTCCAATTCAATGGTGGTGGCATTAAATGCCCTGATCCTGGGGATGGATACAATGTAGGACTTATGAATCCTGATGAATTGTTCCGAAGGAAGTTTATTCTCAATGCTTAGCAGGCTGCTTTTAACCACAACCCTTCTGTTGTCAGTATGAATTCTGATATATTCATTCAGACCTTCGATGAAATCGATCTCTTTCAGATAGATTTTAATGACCCTTTTGTTCTCCTTTACGTAAATAAAGGCTTCCTCGGCTTTTCCGTTTCCTCCTTCAAGTTCCACGGATTCCGGATCACCCGATTGAAAATACTTGTTCACGGATTTAAAAAAACGCTCAAAGGTTATTGGTTTCATCAGGTAGTCCACCACATCCAGTTCAAATCCATCCAGCGCATACTGACTGAAAGCAGTGGTAATGATCACCTTTGGAGGGCGTTTCAGTGTTTTCAGAAAATCAATACCGGTCATTTGCGGCATTTTTATATCAAGAAACATTAGATCCACAGTGTGGTTGCGAAGGGCTTCCATTGCTTTCATGGAGTTGTCGCATTCACCGACGATCTCAAAATTCTCAAGTTTCTGGATATGTCCCCTGATCAGTTCCCTGGCCAGCGGCTCATCATCTACTATCAGGCACCTTGTTTTCATGTGGCACATAGTTATATCCGGAGCAGGCGATTGATTTGCCAATACCACGGTATCAGGTTTTTAACATCAATAACACGAAAACAAGCCTTACGAAATTCAACTGAACTTAACAAATTTACCAGCTTTTCTTAAATCATTTCAGTGAAATGCATTTTTTTTGGGTTGAGCGGCAGGCAACTGTCAGTAAGATGCGTTTATACCCCTTTAACCCCATTTGATCCATACCAATGTGCAGGTGATTGATATTAAATGTGTATGAATCCGGTCATCGTTACTTTTGCCCCATGATGAGGGTGGTGACCGATCAAAGATGGATTTTCCGGATATTCCGACACAGTATACTGTTCCTCTCCATGGTCCTTATTTTCACATGGGTGGCACATTCGAGGTCGGATGAAGAGGTAAGATATTTGCATGATTTTCTGGTAGTCCTGATCAATGCCTTTGTATTCTTTGGCTATGCCTACCTCACCATTTATTTGCTTATACCCCATCTTCTTGCCAAACGAAGGGTATTTCTGTTCATTGTAACTCTTATTCTGATTGGGGTGAGCCTTTCCGCATTGAAGTTTGTTTTCTCTGACTATCTGTTTTATCAGGCAATTTCACCCGAAGATGCCGTCCTTGATCGAACCGTTTCACTCCCGGCTCTGCTGGTGAATACCAAGGACATGACTTTTATAGTAGCCCTGTTTGCCATTGTCAAATATGCGAGGGACCATTATATGGTCGAGTCCAACATCAGGGAACTTCAGCAGAAAGGATTGGAAGCTGAGATCAAGCTGTTGGAGCACCAGATGGATCCCCATGTGATTTTCAATAATTTCAACAATCTGTACTCTATCTCCATATACAAACCTGAACTTTTGGAAGATACTGTCGAAAGGCTGAAGTCTATTCTGCACTACCTTTTTCAGGAGAGCAAACGCGAGAAGGTCCTGCTCTCCGCTGAGATTCAGATGATAGAGAATTATATTGGTCTTGAAAAACTCAGATTTGGAGAGAGGCTTCAAATCAACTACTCCTTGGCCGGAAATCTGCAGGGCCTCAAAATAGCACCATTGATTCTCTATCCATTTGTTGAAAACTGCTTTGTTCACGGTGCAGGAGAGGATCCCATGAAATCGTGGATCAACATCGAAGTGTCAGTCAACGAGTCAAGCCTGAGGTTCTATGCTGCAAATTCAGTGTCCCGGCATATGGGAAAAGAAAAAAACGGTGAAAAAAACAGGGCCAATGAGAACAGCATCCGGCGGCTTGAGTTACAGTATCCCAACAATCACAGACTGGCCATCAAGGATCGGCAGACGGAACATGTTGTTGAATTGAACTTAAGGCTTTGAACATGAAGCGCAGGATAGGAAATATGCTTGAAAACCGGACCTGGCGGCACATTGTTTTCTGGCTGTGTTGGGTTTTTGGATTCACCTTTATAAAAAGTTTCGGCAGGCCCTTTGAGGTTTATTTCGGATGGTTCTTCTACTATGTGCTTACCCTGCCCATTTTCGTATCACATACCTACCTGGTGGCCTATGTGCTTATACCCAGATTCTTCTCAAGGAAGCTCATGCCGGTTTTTGCCTTACTCTTTCTGGGTTTGCTTTATGGATTTTCTGTACTGGAGTTGTTGTTGAGCAACGAATTTATTTTCCAATGGGTTCCCTCCGGACCTGAGATTGGTGAAGACTACCTGAATCCTGGTAACGTCATTGTGAGTGGTTTGGGGAACCTCTATATTGTTCTGGTGTTTCTTGCCTCCAGAACTGTCAGAAACTGGTTCCGGGCCAGCAATACACAGAAAGCGTTGCAGCAGGAAGCGTTAAAGCAACAGATGGAGGAGACCATGACCAAAGTGCAGCCCCTGATGCTGCTTTATGCCATTGATCATATTGAAAAAATGGTAATAAGATCCTCCCTTGATATCACCAAGGCCATTGCATTAACTTCTGAACTGCTGAGCGAGGTGATGATGTACCATGAAGAGGGTCAGCATTGGATCTCAAGGGAAATTGAACTAGTAATGAAGCTTGTTTCACTTGTTGCCCTGTTTAAAGGCACCAGGCCCGATGTCGAATTTTTTATTTCCGGTGATCCGGGAGATATTGAACTTCCGCCCATGATCCTCTTTTCGTATGTTGACTTTATTTTCAGGAGATTTGACCACTGTGATGTACTCCCTGAACTGAATATTGAGGCATCCGGATTTTCAAACATGATCAGCATTCAGATCCTGAAGGGAGCCTCAAATTGGCAGGACGAGCGTATGGGTGAATGCATGAGTGCCATCAGTCAGTTGGAGAAGATATACACAGGGAGTGTTCGTATTACTTATGAGAAAAACAGCTTTGGCTGTTCTGTGATCATCCGGAACAGTTCCCAAACAGAGGTCATAGCCACTCACAGCCTGCCGGATGACGTTCACAGGATGATAGCAACCGGTGATTGAAATAGTTTTCAAACATGAATCCTGCAGCCTACATTTGAATTGACTCTATGCACATCAATAGCAAACTTGCCGTCAGCAGTCTCACTTTAAAGTTTTAGGTTTAATAAGTAGCTTCCCCGACGGCAAGTTTTTTTTACTCCTCCCCCCAACTGTCCCCAAACGCACGTTACTTGTGCAAATCCGGACAATTTTAACACAATTTTACACTTGATAAAATCACATATATTTCAGGTAATCAACGTTATGAATTGATTGGCATAAAACGTGGATATACCAATAAGGTTTGTACGGGGAAGGTACAAAAAGAGAGGTGTAACACAATGATAGATCAATACCTGGTTACTCGAAATTATCAGCAACAAGCAGGTGGGCGAAACAGTCTGGAGCTATTTAAAAGTTTGTTGCAGCCGCATTTCCTGTTCAATTCTCTGAACAACCTCTATGCCCTTTCAATCCGAAAGTCGGATCAGACACCCGAAGCCATCGCTGGTCTCTCACAATTACTCGAGAGGGTCGTCAACTATTCAAGAAAGGAGATGATCAGCCTGAGTGATGAGATTGCACTGATCGAGGAATACGTTGCGCTTGAGAGAATATGGCTGGGAGAGGCTAAATTTCAAATGGATCTTCAGGTAAAGGGGGACACGGAAGGTGTTTCTATTCCGCCTCTGACCATTTATACGCTGATAGAGAATGCCTTCAAGCATGGGATCCGGAAGTGTGAAGAACAGGGGTGGATTACCATCCATATCGTTGTAAAAACGGATAAGATCCTTCTGAAAATCCGGAATTCCCTGAACACTTGTTCTGTCTTGGAAGAACATGCTACCTGTGCACCTGGCGGATTTGGAATTGAGGCTGTGAAAAAGATCCTGGAAGGTTCTTACAGGAAATCCTATTACCTGGATGCAAGATCCATCGGTAATGTATTCGCTGTGGACCTGATTATCGGACAGGTGGCAGCCTGAGAGCAGTGAGTGTCATTGACTCCCATATTTCTACGCTACATTTTCATTTTACTGCAGTTGGTTGATCAAATTTCATTTCAGTGATTCAGACCTATAAATTTATAAGTATCAATTTAAAATGATTGCTATGAAAACAAAGGTTGGTTTATTTAACAGGTTGACGGCCATGGCCGTTGCATTGTTCGTACTCACTGTTTGTGCATTTGCCGATGGTGAAACGACAGAAGTGTTCCTTTCGGGAACTTCCAATTCCTCCGCTGGTGATTTTGTGGTACAAACCACAAATGACATGTTTCAATTCCAGGGGAGAGATTATGAAGTGTACCGCGTATACTATGATGATCCGGAGATGAATATGAAGATTGCCGTAAACATGGAGGGAAAGTGTACATCCTTTGTGGCATATAATGGTGAATTCATGTTTTTCTACAATTGTAACAAGCACGGATTCGGCGTAAGAAAAGTAATGTTTTCAAATCCCTGGGTGAAGGATGGTTTCGATGCCCGGCAGTTTCATGATCAGTCGGTCCTCATGAAAGAGCGAAAGGTTGAGAAGAAAGCTGCCGTTGGCCTGATTGCTTCCTATGTTCCCCAGATGAAAGGCTAACCACTTAACCAACCTGTAGTCTTCGCACGGATTTCACCTAATGAAAGGAGCCGATGGTTATCCATCGGCTCTTTATGTTTTGTAACATACAGTCATTCAAAATATTAACAACTATTCACATTCATCCGCTTTCGAACAAAAGTGTCCATTTCCGGTCGGATTTAACAATTTTTACAAACAACCATAAGGATGCTTAAGAAACATAAATACAGATAGATACATACTTTGGCACAGTGGTTGATTTAAAGATTGACAGAAAAAACAAATCTTAACAACATTAAACTTCAATACCATGAAAACAACAAATCATTTACTTATGAGAATCTCAGCCGCCGCCCTTTCACTTCTTTTCGTATCAACCGCTGTATTTGCAGACGGTGAAGCCAATGAGATTTTCCTCAGCGGATCCACCAATACCGCTGCAGGTGATTTTGTGGTTACCGGAACAGATGATGTCTATCACTACCAGGGAGACGAGTACAAAATATACAATGTATATTATGACAATCCCACCCACAATATGAAAATTGCTGTATTGGAAGATGGCGCCTGCAAGTCCTATATTGCTTACACCAATGGCTACTGGTTCAGGTACAACTGCACAAAAGAGGGTTTCGGAGTCCGCAAGGCCATGTTTAACAGCCCGGCAGTAAGGGATGGCTTTGATGCCAATGCGTATAGCGACCAGGTTATTCTGGTAAAAACCCGCAAAATTGAGAAAGACAAAGCAGTGGGACTGATTGCAGCTTATCTGCCCAAACTGCAGGGATAAAACTGACATATACAGGATCACCGATCCTCCGCTTAATACCAAACGTCCGCCTCGGCGGGCGTTTTTTTTAAGTTGTACAAATCGGAATCATTTTATATTTTTGTCCTGCTTTGAGCCATAATCCGGAGAGGTGGGAGAGTGGCTTAATCCACAAGTTTGCTAAACTTGCGTACTCGATTAGGGTACCGGGGGTTCGAATCCCCCCCTCTCCGCAAAGTGTTTCTAATACTCCTTGTAAGTCAGAATCTTACAAGGAGTATTTTTAATTTACATACGGAATTGCATACGATATTATAGGATAACCTAATCTCTGAAACACTTATTCAAATGGTCTCGTCCAGACCGCATCTTAACTCTAAAAGCCCCTATAGTCCAGTAGATTGCAGCGGCTTTATTTTTTGAGGGTAAGAATGAGAGTAAGAATAAATCCAGTTTCATGGCGGTAGAGCATTCATATAAGCCCTACAAGAGATTTTCTTTCCTTCTGTGCGGGGAATCCTCATTTAATAACAAAGGCGCTTTAAATCACTTATTTCATTCGTTGAAGAATTTTTCCTCAATACCGACTCCATTTAAAATCTCAATCTTATTGCTGCCTTATTGAAGAAGGTAGGGTAGAGGTAGCAGGTCAGGAACTACTGGGAGTCGAATCCTGACTCATACTATATTGTTATTCAATTTTTTTCGAAGTCTTTGATTATCATGGTATCCGAATAAGGGTCATTTCTCAGAAGAGAGAATATTCCACGGCACCGATGATAAATGGTGATAATCTAAGATACAGATATCATTTTTATGATTCAAACTCTTTCAATGTAGTGCCATCCTTTTTTCTCCATTCGGTTAATCCATTAGCGTTGCGCCCAAGGACCATTACTGCTGCTGTTGAAGGGCTTGAGAAAATGTAATCTTCAGATAAGATAAGCTCACCTCCACGCTGTACAATAATTCCATTTTCAATGAGCTCATCCCGCATTCTTATAAATCCTCCTGTCATTGATGGGACCGTTGAATTAGCCACCTTAGAACCCTTGTAAACCAGAAATCCGTCTGAGGTTGGCTCACCTTGTGCTTCGGCTCCACGAGCTGCTTTAATAAAAAATGAATCCTGTTCCAGT
Organism: Bacteroidota bacterium; assembly: GCA_043797815.1. Taxonomy (GTDB): domain Bacteria; phylum Bacteroidota; class Bacteroidia; order Bacteroidales. Next base: position 23,703 of record JAZDPG010000024.1, on the reverse strand, counting down.
TGTTCCGGGGCTTTTACTTCTCTCTTCTCTTCAAAAACTTTGTGAGATAAGGTATTTACAAGTACTTTTACATTCTCAATAAACTCTTCCATCTCAGCACGATCCGCTTCCGAGATCGATGATCTTGTCGGTGTGGAGCTGTTCTTTATCTGATATCGATTTACCTCCTTGGCTATCTCATGTAATTTGTTCTCCAGATATTTTATATGTGCCTTGTTAAGGTTCTCGTCTTTGCTAATAAATGCAATGGCTTCATTCCAGAAATCCTGTTGCTTTAATTGCTGTGTTAACCGCGTAAATACTGTCTCCGCTTCCCCTATGTAGACCTGGTCTTTTCCAGTCTCATCCTTTCCAAACAAAAGATATACTCCGGGGTTTGTCAGTTCAGGTCTGTCAGAGCATTCTTTCACCTTATTACGAGGTATACGGTATGCTTTACCAGTCCAGTTAGAAATTTCACAGGTAAGCCGTCCGCTGGGCTCCCCGTCAATAAGGAATATTGTAATTTTTTTTCCGTGTTTCATAATCCAAGCATTGTAGGGTAACCCTAAAATAAGGAATAATTCCGGTTATCAAGTATATGATTAATCGAGGTTCTACTCGAACCGCCTATAAAAATGTTGATTACGTTTAATCCGAAAACATATCCTTTATTTAATTGCACCATCATTCCAGCTTTGCATATCTCCCCAATTCCCGCTAACTTCAATCCCCACATCAACCACGCTATCAATGACCATCAACTTCACGGAAAAAGCGAACTTCATCTGGAGCATTGCAGAGCTGTTACGTGGCGATTATAAACAGAGCGACTATGGCAAGGTTGTCCTCCCATTCACGGTCCTAAGGCGTCTGGATTGTGTACTGGAACCCACCAAGGAGAAGGTACTTGAGAAGCTCGCTGTTGTTCAAAACATGAACCTGGAGAACATAGATCCCATCCTTAATCAGGTATCCGGATATAAATTTCACAACCGCAGTAAATACAATTTCAATAAACTCATTGCTGACCCGGAGAATATTGCTGCCAACCTCCGGCATTACATCAATGGATTCAGTGAGAGTGCAAGGGAAACCTTCGAACACTTTGATTTTGAAGTGCAGATTGAACGCCTGGATAAGTCAGATTTATTGTACCTGGTCGTGAAACGATTCCAGGAGATAGACCTACACCCTGATGTTGTTTCCAATAATGACATGGGCTACATATTCGAGGAACTGATCAGGAAGTTCTCTGAGATCTCCAACGAGACCGCTGGAGAACACTTTACCCCAAGGGAAGTGATACGCCTGATGGTGAATATCCTATTCCTCCATGATCGGGACATCTTGACCAAGGAAGGTATTGTAGAGACGATGTACGACTGTTGTGCTGGGACTGGTGGTATGTTATCCATAGCAGAAGAATATCTCCGGGAACTTAATCCAAAAGCGCGCCTTGAGGTATTCGGTCAGGAGCTAAATCCTGAGTCATACTCCATCTGCAAGAGTGACATGATGATCAAGGGGCAGAATTCCGATAACATCAAGCTCGGTAACAGCTTCTCAGATGACCAACTCCCAGGCCAAAAGTTCTCATACATGCTCACCAACCCACCGTTCGGAGTCGAGTGGAAGAAAGTACAGAAATCCATCCAGCAGGAGCACGATGAGCTTGGATTTGGAGGCAGATTCGGAGCAGGGCTCCCCAGGATCAGCGATGGTTCACTTATGTTCCTGCAACATCTTATATCAAAGATGCGCCCGACCAATGGAGGAGCACGTATCGGAATTGTCTTTAATGGTTCTCCTCTGTTCTCGGGGGGTGCAGGGTCAGGTGAATCCGAAATCCGCCGTTGGATTATCGAAAACGATATGCTTGAAGCCATCATAGCCCTTCCGGACCAACTCTTTTACAACACGGGCATATTTACATACCTCTGGTTTGTGTCTAATAGAAAAACTCCAGAGCGTAAAGGCAAGGTGCAGATGATAAACGCTGTCTCATTTTTTGAAAAGATGTCTAAGTCCCTGGGTAACAAGCGAAATTACATTTCAGATCAGTTCATACAAAATATAACTATTCAATATGGTAACTTCCAGGAGAGTGAACATTGCAAGATATTCGACAACGAGGACTTCGGTTACTCACGCATTACAGTAGAGCGACCCCTTTTGGACGAGAAGGGCGATATAATTAAAGACAACAAGGGTAGACCAAAACCAGACAGCTCCCTCCGGGATTATGAAAATGTACCCCTGAAAGAGGACATCATGGAGTACTTCGACCGTGAAGTTCTGCCACATGTCCCTGATGCCTGGATCGATGAGAGTAAGACCAAAATCGGCTACGAGGTTAACTTCACCAGGTACTTCTATAAGTACAAGCCCATACGTTCCTTGGAAGATATTAAAGCCGATATCCTGGCACTCGAGGAAGAGACACAGGACATGATCCATCAAATCTTGGAGGACTGACATGGAGCATTATCCTGCCTATAAAGACTCGGGGTTTGAATGGATTGGTGAAATACCAAGTCATTGGGAACTTAGGCGATTAGCTACATTAGGTAACTTCTCCAAGGGTAGAGGTATCAGCAGGAGTGAGATAAGAAACGAAGGACTTCCTTGCATTAGGTATGGTGAGATCTATACAATATATGACAGAGTTGTACATAGACCAGTATCATTCATTAGTGTAGAATCCAGCATAAGCAGTGAAAGAATTGAGAAGGGCGATGTCTTATTTACTGGGTCAGGAGAAACCCTGGAAGAGATAGGTAAATCGGTCGTATACACAGGAGAGGAAGACATCTATGCTGGGGGAGATCTGATAATACTCAAACTTAGGACTGATATCTCACCACCTTTCACATCTTTTTTGCTGAATAGTCATATAGTAAATCAACAAAAAACAAGAGATGGTAAAGGTGGAATTATAGTGCACATATACCCCACACAGCTTAGGGAGATTAAACTAACCCTCCCACCCCTCCTCGAACAAGAAGCCATCGCCTCCTTCCTCGACCGCAAGACCAAACTGATCGATGACCTGATCGCCAAGAAACGGCGCCTCATTGAGCTTAAAAAGGAGGAACGTACTGCTATTATCAACCAGGCAGTCACCAAGGGGCTTGATCCCAATGTGCCTATGAAGGATTCTGGGATCGAGTGGCTGGGGGAGATTCCGGAGCATTGGAAGGTAAAAAAGCTAAAATACGTATCTAACATTGTGTTAGGTAAAATGTTGACTCCTGCCGATAAAGGAGGATATCAACTGAAACCTTACTTAAGAGCACAAAACCTAAACTGGCTGAAAATAAATGCTAATGATATAAAAGAAATGTGGTTTTCAGGGACCGAATTAAAACATTATAGGATTAGGAAATATGACCTGCTAGTGTCAGAGGGTGGCGAGGTTGGCAGAACATCAATATGGAATAATGAAATAGATGAGTGTTACATTCAAAATTCTGTACACAAGGTAACTATCACAGGAAATAACAATCCATATTACTTTTTGTATTTTTTCGTTGTTTCTGGAGGTAGAGGATACTTTGATGCTGCAGTTAACAGAGTTAGCATTGCGCATCTAACCAGGGAGAAGTTAAAAGAAATTATAGTGTTTGTACCTCCAATTCACATACAACAGTTAATAGTCGAATTCATTACAGCGTTTGAAGCTTCACATAATTTCTTGATCGATCAGCTTCTGAGACAAATCGACCTACTCAAAGAATACAAAACCACCCTGATCTCCGAAGCGGTGACGGGGAAGATAAAAATCAGATGATTTTAACTTTTATATTAACTACCAACAACTTGATAAATACTCAAATGCATAAATAATAGGTTACTCTAACGACCAATAATACAATCATGAGCGATATAAAACAGATTGAATTCCTTGCGGAGAAATCGAAGGAAATGGTTGAAAAGCAGATCGATTCCTATCGACAAAAGCATTCAAATGCTGGTATAATAATTGGTGTTGTAGCTTTGTTTATACCATTTTTTCTGAATGGACTTGATAATGCTTATCCTATTGTTCAGTATTTATCTATTTTACCTATTGGATTCTTTGTATGGGCAACAATACAAATGCTTGAAGTATTAAGAACTAAGAAATTGTATCAGTTTTTCTCTGTTGATAAATTCAAGGACCTTGTTAATGCTAAATACGAGGATATTTTGCTGTATGAGATTGGAGCCAATAATGATTCATACCGTGACAATAAACCTGTTGATGAGAAGGTTAATCGCAAATTTAATTTAGGTATTAAATTGACTACTATTTCAATAATTATATCTGTTGGACTACTTTTAGCTAACAACTTTTACCAACCTAAAAAAGAACCTACACAAGTTCAAATTGTAAATATTGATGAAATGCCAGACAAAGAAAAAACAGAAAAACCAAAAGTAATTCCAACTGTCCCTCCAAAAGACAGAGAAAAGCTTAACGAAGGTGTGGAAAAACCACAGCGCAAACCGACTACTGATGGCAATTAGATAATCGTCAACATATTATTTAACTTCACAGCTATTACTATTAACATTAGTAACAAGTGTATTAGTATAGACGATTCTTACTACTAACGCTCTCAATATAGATCTTTCAAAGGTCCATACAGACGACTTAATGACGTATGCTTATGCAGCCGAAAAGCATTCACGCTGAATTTACCTTCGAAGCCTCTATAGAAGCCTCCCTTCTAAATCATTGCGGATATATCCAAGGCGATCCCGAATCAATCGACCGCCAGCTTGCCATCGACCCTGGCATCCTTTTCTCCTTCCTGCAATCCACCCAACCCAAGAAGTGGGAGAAGCTCTCTACCATCCACGGAGCATCAGTTGAACAGAAGCTCATTCAACGCCTGTTCAAAGAGCTTGAAATCCGGGGAGCCCTCGATGTCATACGCCACGGATTCACTGATTATGGAGTTTCATTCAAGCTGGCTTACTTCAAGCCTGAGTCCTCTCTTAATCCGGAAACAGAGAAATTATACGCTCTGAACCATCTGGTCATTTACCGTCAGGTACATTACGATTCGGCGAACGAGAACTCCCTGGACATGGTTATTGGGCTAAACGGTATTCCTGTTGTCACCCTGGAACTGAAGAATCCTCTAACAGGACAGAACACCGAGCATGCAGTCAAGCAATACATGTATGACCGGAATCCTAAGACACAGCTGCTCCGGTTCAATAAACGAGCCCTGGTTCACTTTGCTGTTGATCCCAACACAGTCCAGATGACAACCAAGCTAAAGGGAAAAGATACCCGGTTTTTCCCTTTCGATCTTGGACATGAAAATGGAGCTGGTAATCCACCCAATCCGGATGGATATAGGACTGCCTACCTATGGCAGTATATCCTCGCCAAAGACTCGCTTCTGGACATCATTGGACGCTACCTACACCTCGAGATAGAAGAGGTTAAAATGGGCGATAAACGGGCCCAGAAAGAGACTCTGATATTCCCTCGGTTCCACCAGCTTGACTTAGTAAGAAAGACAATCGCAGACTGCCGGAAGGGAGGGTTAGGCAAGTCTTATCTTGTGCAGCACTCAGCCGGTAGCGGTAAGAGTAATTCCATCGCCTGGCTGTCGTACCGCCTTGCCTCATTGCACAACGACCAGGACGAGAAAGTATTCGATTCGGTTATCGTGGTAACCGATCGTGTGGTGCTCGATAGGCAGCTGCAGAACACCATATACCAGTTCGAGCACAAGGAAGGTGTGGTACAGAAGATAGAAAAGCACTCAGGACAGCTTGCAGAAGCTCTGGAGAAGGGAAACAGTATCATTATTACCACCCTGCAAAAGTTCCCCTTCGTACTGGACAAGATTGGCAAGCTCCCGAAGCGTAAATATGCCGTGATCATAGATGAGGTTCACTCCAGCCAGGGCGGTGAGGCATCAAAGAAAATGAAGGAAGTTTTGTCAGCAGCCGATCTGGAAGAAGCATCTACCCAGAACGGATCGGATGATGATTTTGATGCGGAGGATGAGATCAGGGAGTCCATGATGGCACGTGGTAAGCAAGAGAACCTAAGCTTCTTTGGATTTACTGCCACCCCCAAGGCTAAGACCCTTGAGGTTTTCGGGGAGAAGGGCACAGACGGAAAGCCACGTCCTTTCCACCTGTATTCAATGAAGCAGGCGATCCAGGAAGGATTCATCATGGACGTGCTGCTCCATTATACCACCTACAAGACCTACTTCCGGCTAACCAAGGCAATCGAAGGTGATCCCAAGGTTAATAAGGTTAAGGCAACCAAAGCTATTGGTAAATATCTTTCCCTTCATCCGCATAACCTGGCGCAGAAGACCGAGGTTATTATCGAACACTTCCGGCAAATCGTCATGAAGAAGATCGGTGGCATGGCTAAAGCTATGGTGGTAACAGGATCACGCTTACATGCAGTCAGGTACTACTTTGAGTTCAAGAGGTACATCCAGGATAAGGGCTATCATAACATTAAACCATTGGTGGCGTTCTCCGGCACTGTTTATGATCCAGATGTCTCAGGCTCAGAATACACAGAAGCCAGTCTAAACGGATTCTCAGAGAAACAACTGGCTAGGGAGTTCAACAAGCCCGAGTACCAGATCCTGTTGGTCGCTGAGAAATACCAGACAGGCTTTGACCAGCCCCTGTTGCATACCATGTACGTTGACAAGAAACTATCCGGTGTAAAGGCTGTACAGACACTTTCCAGGCTGAACCGAATCCACCCTGGTAAGGAGGACACCTTTGTGCTGGATTTTGCCAATGATGAGGAGGACATACTTCACTCATTCCAGCCATACTATGAGCTCACCACCATCGAGGAGCCATCCGATCCCAACCACCTGTATGACCTGAAGATCCAGATCGAGAAGCACCAGGTCATATGGCAGTCCGAAATGGACGCATTCTGCAAGCTGTATTTCAGCTCCAAAGAAAGAATCAAATCTACCGACCAGGGAAAGCTCTATGCCTACATCAATCCTGCTGTGGACAGGTATAAAGCCCTACAGCCGGAAGAAGCAAAGGAGGAGTTTAAGCATGCGCTGGTATCATTCGCCCGGTTCTACTCATTCTTATCCCAGATCATGCCCTTCCAGGATGTCGCTCTGGAGAAATTATACACCTACGGACGGTTCCTGCTGAAAACACTGCCCAAGGATACCACAGACCCCTTCAGGTTGCATGATGAGGTCGCCTTGGAATACTATCGCCTTCAGAAGATTAAAGATGACCATCAGATTGTGATGGAAAGCCAGGATGAGGACTATATAAAAGGCGTTACGGATGCAGGGATGGGTTCCAAAGATGAAGAGAAGTCACCTATATCTGAGATCATCGAACTATTGAACCAAAGGTTTGGAACAGAGTTCTCTGAGGCTAACAGGCTATTCATCGATCAGGTCAAGGAGGATATGATTGCCAATGAAGATCTGTCATTTCAAGCAAAAAACAATACTTTGGAAAACTTTTCATTTGGGTTCAGGGAGGTCTTTGAGTCAACCCTCATTGACCGCATGGATATGAACCAGGACATTTTCAAGCTGATCATGGATGATAAGGAGTTCGGTGGCAAGGTTAAGACCTATCTGCTGAAGGAGGTATATAAACAGCTCCGAGAGAGAGTATAACTAACAAACCTAGCCAGAAGCCGAAAATCCTTTCACTAATTACTGTAGTCATAGCAGGAAGACCAAGAACAGGTAAAACATCATTGATATTAGATTTCATTGCCAGAAACTCCCTTGCTCCAATACCCGAAAATGATCATTTTCGTAACGATATTATGTCTCGCAAGGGATAGGTTTATTTCATTGAGCACAAACAGGAATTGATACTGAGGAAACAACAAGCACAATTGTGGTAGAAAATGGAGATGGAGGATTAATAGATATTATAATTAGCCTGTTTCAAGTTAGTAGTATCCAAAGGTCATATAAGGTTTTGCCCTAATTCTTCAATTTATTCTTCTCGGGATAACTAAAAAACCATCCCGTTATGAAAACACATGAACAAACAATCCCCGTCAAGGTGGATGAAGTCAAACTGGTTTACCAGACCAAAACTCCAGCAAGCCAAAGAGCTAAAGTAACCTGCTCTGAAGATGCTAAAAATGCCTTCCTTGATACCTGGGAAGAGGGAACCATCGAACATCACGAATCATTCAGGATTTTACTGCTTAACAGGGCTAACCGGGCCTTGGGTATAGCTGTGGTCTCAAACGGCGGAATTTCCGGAACGGTTATAGACGTTCGGCAGATTTTCCAGGCAGCTGTAAAGAGCAACTGTTCTTCGATCATTGCTTGCCATAACCATCCTTCTGGAAACCGGCAACCGAGTGATGCTGACCAACAGATTACAAAGAAGATCTCTGAAGCTGGGAAGATCATGGACATTAAGTTGCTTGATCATCTCATCCTGACTCCTGATGAGGGCTACTTCAGCTTTGCAGATGAAGGACTCTTATGAACGGCCACCTGGCCGTTTTTTTCATTTATCTCTTTCTGGATAACCAATACATATACATTATGTACGAGAAGTATTTTAACGATTGCAAAAATCCTTTGGATCTCAGTACAAGGTACAACGAGATCCGGAAGGTGTTTAACCTCGATCGAATGATGGACAATCCTTTCAAATCGGAGGTTGAAGAAGAGTTTAGGGTAAAGATGATGTCTTTCACCTCTGAACCACAAAAGTCTTCTGACGGGGCTGTACAGGCCTCATACGATGTCATTCTGGCTTTTCTGCGCAGGAACAACATCCCTGGTGAGAAAATTGGGAAGTGGCTTTGGGTTTCTGGCACTGCAGTAAATGGTCAGAAGGAAACTCTGAAGAGACTGGGTTTTCGGTTCTCTGAGTCAAAGCAACGTTGGTATTGGAGGGCTGATGAGGACAAAAGCTCCAATCCAAATCCTCTTCCTCTCGAGGTGATCCGGAAGAAGTATGGATCGCAGGCAGTTGGGATTACAGGTTAAATGAAGAAGCACTACTCAGGTTGTTCCTGGGTAGTGTTATCTTTTTTCTTCAGTCCTCGTCTTCTTTCCCAATTAATCATAAACTTCTTCAGAGGTCCCATATATTCTCTCCGCTGGTATTCTCTAATAATCATAAATCGGTAATTAACATCCCGGTATACAGAATATTCATAGAACCCTTCAAATTCCTCAAGCAACACCTTTGCGCCTTTAATCCTTTTTCGACAACTCTTTATACATAACAATAAAGTTATCACTACTACAAAAAACTTTGTTAGAAAGAGCCACAAATATTCAAAGATATATCCTGTTAATATAAAACAGCCTAACTCAAATGCAGATACGATAATGAAAACTAGTAAAGCCCCAATAAACAATTTTACCCATTCCTCCTCTAACCGAATAATCGATTTAAATAAACTTTCTTGACGGTCCAGATAATCTTCCCAAGTATGATCATTTAATGCGAATTTTAGGTCATATACACTTCTGGAATATATTCTATTCATTGTTATTAAAAACAAGAATAAAAGCCATATACCATATTTAATAATAAAGGCAAGCACATACAGAATTTGTTCTTCAGTATTTATAGCAATTGATAATGACCTTACTGGATGGTAAATCATTAGCCCAATCCCAGCTGCGAAAACTGAAATATAAAAAAAGAGGTCGATTTCAGTAAACCTTTCCTTCTTATCTAGCAGATAATTAAGATATTCCTGAGAGTTGCTCATATTTATAATAATATTGTTCTGAAAGATTAGAAACAATCACTCGATTGAACCAGCATTAATGTCTTCATCAAATCTATAAACTAGTGAAAAACTTATATGAATACTACTTGCTTTCTTGTGCAAGCAATAAGTTAAACTTCAGCAATATCGTACCAAATAAAGGTATGAAATATATTCCTTCCTGACCAAACACATGGGGCCCCACTCTGAATATATAGCGATGCCCCCCCTACCAAGGCATACCTCCCAATCCTTGAAAACGAGCATATCAGTCCCTCCGCGCGTATTCAATGATTAAATTGTTTTCTAAGCGGTATTGATTGGACAAGGTCCTGGATGATCAATATTGGGAGGGGGTTTTACTCAGTGACCAGCAAAAGAACTAAATATGGAGGTTGCATTGGACAGATGGTTCCAGTTTGTAGCGGTGATAATTTGAAACAAAAATGAAACGAATACATTTGTTATTTGTATATTTATATACTTTTGCAACTAAATGCGTTAAATTTCGTCTATTAAATAGGAGGTTAGATAAAATGCATTCAGCCAGAATCGCCATAGAAAACAATCCAAGCTTTCCGAACAACGATCTATTCGAATTTCTAAATGGGATTCTTAATGTTTATGGTTCTCTGTTAAAGGTATTCGGAAGGTTTGTCGTCAGATTCGGAATATTGATATCTTTCCCATTCTGGTATCCGATAATCTTTTTAATTCTCAGAAGATTTATCAACACATTCAAAAAGTGGTTGAAATCAGTTAGGAAATTAGAAGTATCCGCCGAGAATTTTTCACATTTGAAGGAGTTCCATAAGTCCATGGTGGAGAGCAAATCGAATATTCTAGACGATAGATTTGAAATGATTCTTAAATCTGCAAGCCGGTGGCCGCTTAGAGTCTTTAGAGGTCAGCTTATGAAAATTTCAGACGTTATTGTGGCTTTAATCGACACAATCGAATCTAAACTATACCCCGACAATAAGGATCAAGTAATTCCGCAGGAAGAGATTGACAAGGTAAAAGCCCAATTAAGTGAGTTTATCCATGATTGGGACGATGATGAGTTTTGGGGGGAATTTGAGTCCACCCACAACCATCATTCGCTGAATTAATGTCCTTTTACAATCCCGGAGAAGTTATAGTAGTAAATTTCCCTTACCGAGAGGATCCTACACGATTCAAACCCAGGCCAGGGCTTGTAATATCTATTGAGGATCAAGACAACTACATGATTTGTCAGATAACTGGAACAAACAGGTGCAGTGCGCAGCGAGGAGAATGGATCCCCGCTACCTCAGATTTAGGAAAGGAGCTAGGTTTAAGCAAGGACAGCTTCCTGAACATAAGTAATATCCTTACTATACATAAATCAATGATAATCGGCGGCCCTATCGGGGAATATAAAGATTTCGAAGATTTGGTTGAAAAATTTGGGTTATAGACGCTGACATTTCCCACAAATCAACCAAATGAACCAAGTACGAAAATGAAATCGGAGAGCTCCTGGTCTGGCTTCTCCAGGCTAATTGGAGGGATTGTAATTCATTAAGCCGTTAAAAGTCAACAAAATACTTGACTTGTATATCTATTTGGAGGTAACTTGTTTGACACTCCAATAAAATTTAAATGTTATGAAAAGAACCTCAGTAGAACTTGTTATTTTGGTTGCATTCTTGTCTTCATGTTCTATGACAGTTATTCAACCATCAGCGAAATCTTCAACCGTTAATGTCGGCGATAACAGTAAACTCCAGTTATACGTCAAGGCAAATGACTGGATGATTTCCGAATTTAACAATGCTGAATCTGTTATCCAGTTTACCGATAAAGAAAGCGGCGTGATAACAGGAAAATACCTCATGCATACCTTTATCCTGGGAACATCGGTCCCTCCAAAATATTTGTATGCCATTATTAAGTTACAAGTTAAGGACGGGGCCGCTAAAATAACCATTACTCCCAGTGACTACGTGAACAACTACAATATTATGGCCGGGGGGACAGGTTACACCGTAGAAGAGGCAAACATGGATATGGATCACTTAATACAATCCTTTGAAAAAGCGATGAAAGCCAAAGTCGATGAATTTTAATCGGTAATATGAAGGCTCAACATTATTTGTAAAATGGAATATGAATAGATAAGTCTTTTCTTTAATAACCCACTCACCCCCGGTTCACGCTGGGGGTTTTAAATGATGGCACATTCATCCCTCCGAGCTTATACAATCATCAAAGTGTTTACGAAGGGGCGTTGATTGGACATAATTTTGGATGATTAATATTGGGAGGAAATACTGTTAGTGAATTTTTAATAACTAAACAACTGTGAATTATTATTTAATTAAGAGGAACGACGTTTTCATATAATACAATTATTGATATCTAAATATTTTACGTTATTTTGTACAACGCGTGTAATCTTATAATTTAATCTATAACAGTATGTTAGTAACATCACCCTTTCACCAATTCGAAATTAGATATACACGTCTTCTTAACTTTTCTAAAGATGTGAGAGAAGTAATGGCTCCATTTGTGCCAATGGCCCAAGATGTTAAATTGGAAAATGAGAATAATATAAACTGTAAATGCACACTTGTCTTTTCTACATTTAACATTTATGCGAGTTGGGATAGATTGATCATAAGGTATGATGGTGTATTAGAAGGATTATCAGATAACAACTCGATTGTTCAGGAGCCCTTCTTCAATCTATTTGGAAAAATAAAAGAGACTCGGGGATTCGGCAAAGTGATTAATTGTCTTTGTGCTACAATTTTTGTCAATCATATGAAGGGGGCTAAAAAAGAGGAATTGGTTGGTGGATTTGTAGAGAAGCATTTAAAAATGGACCACATATCTCGTTTGGTTGATAAACCATCTGATACTTGTATTGTTTTAGAGAGAAATACCGAAGGGAGGCAAGTAACTATTAGTTATGGTCCTTATTTAGGTATTGAGGATATTCAGAAGAGAAGTGGGTTGCCAAAGAATCCTGAAGTCTTAGATCATTTGGACATATTTGGTGAAATGATTGAGGTGAAAATATTTGAAACAGATTCTAGCCCTGAATTTAGGACTTACAAAAGATTTTTAGACGAAACTATCAACTTCAAGAACTTGATATGGGATATATAATTGATGATCTTAAATTAAAAGATTATTCCTTACCCGAGACAGATAGCCCCGAGTTAGATCGGGTGTCAAATTCGGAGGTGGACCTCGAAAAAGAAAATGAAGAACCCACCGAAGATCTAATAGCAAGCACAGAAATAGGACGAGATTATCCAAATTTTAATTATATGGAGGAATTAATAAAGACGAGGGGGTTTATTAATAATGAAGGTTGGGAGAAAACAATCAATATTAATTCGAGAATCTTGCATAGAGGTGATAAAAAGGTGATCTGCGAATGTCTTATTGATAAGGAAAACAAAAGGTTCGAAAGGATGAGTTTCCCATCAAACATATTTAGCCATTTGGATAAAAGTATAAAGAATCCATATGTAATGTTATCGATAAGCTCTAAACCGGGTTCTACTAGAATTGATGTCTTAAAGGGTGATGGATTGGTTGATATAGAGGCTTTCAAACTTAAAGACAAATGGGAAAAACTCGAGGGGGATAACTTCAACCAGCCGCACGATAAGCCAATTGAGTTATGATTAGAGTTACCTTTAAAGACGTCGGTCAGGGTGATTCTATAATTATAGAGTGGGAAGACAAGGAAAAAAAGAAAATTGGAATAGTTGATTGTGTGTCATACGCCGGGACCAACCCCACACTTAATTACATAATTGAGAATGAAATACATGAGATATCATTTGTATTATTAAGCCATCCTCATTTAGATCATTTTTCCGGCATTTCCGAATTGCTAAATTATTGTTTTGGAAATGGAGTTAATATCAAAAACTTTCTCCATACTTCAAACAATATGCCCGGATTCTGGAAGGCGGCAGTAGAGGGTATGGAGGCGGAAGAAAAGATTATTGAGCTTTTCCTTACCGCCAGAAAACTAAGGGATTATTCTGGAATGGGTATACTGGCAATTCAGGCAAACAGTGTATATGATGACATACGTTTAAATGATGAATATAACATCAAGATAATTGCTCCAGAAAGTAGCCATCTTGACCATTATGCTAATCGATATACAGAATTCCCAGCTGAGGAGGAACACGGAAATAATCCTCACGCAAATTGGCTTTGTACGATAATAAAAATATATTCTCGTATTCACGGTGGTTACATACTATTAACGTCTGATTGTAATAAGGATTTATTATTTTATAAAAGGAAGGAGCCTGGGGAATTTGATGGAAAGCTGATTTTAGCGCAGTGTCCTCACCATGGAGCAGACAGTAGCTTTAAAAGCTCATTTTGGAATTTGGTAGAAAGAGCAGATAAAACCCCAATCGTTTTTTCGGTTGGCCGTAATATTTATGGTCATCCATCTGCACCTGTTGTTACAAGCCTTCAAAAAAGTGGTTACAACTTATATTCTACAAATGAAGTAGGGGCGCTTGTTGGACTAACGGAATATGCTGAATCTGATGATGCTATAAATCATCTCGGCATCTACGGAACCATGTTACCTGCTAATAGGTTAGATAAATTCAACGGTGAGAAGGCATTTATAATAGATTCAAGGGGTAGAGTATCACTTTGCTAATAAAACTATTTTAGTAATAAGCGGATTATTTGTGACAGATTGCGCTGATATTTCCCTTCTCACCGCATAAACCCTAAAAACGACATGAAAAAGGTATTCTCAGAAGTTCCGGAGGTGGCGGAATTGCAATTGTGGCTAAAGCTGGTTGATTGATGGGAAGAATCTAACCATAAGGAATAACTGTTTTAATTGTCTGGGGTTTGTCGTAACTTTCATTTCCCAAAATCCCATAAATGAAAAAGTTACTTTTGATTTCAGCAATGATTGCCCTGGTATTAACATGCTATTCCCAGGCACCCCAAGCATTCAATTATCAAGCAATACTCCGTAATTCAGATGGTACCCCAAAGGCAAACGAGACAGTTGCACTTCAGATTAGTATCGTTAATGATCTGGGAGTTTCCTCCTATTTGGAGATTCATAACACCCAGACAAATGAGTTTGGACTAGTCAATGTTGCTATTGGTCGAGGAACCAGTTCTGATGATCTTGCATCAGTGGATTGGGCCAATGGTCCTTATTTCATTGACATTGCAGTTAATGGTGAAGCGATGGGAACAAGTCCCCTATTGAGCGTCCCATATGCTTTGCATGCAAGCAATGTAGAGGATATTACAGAGGTTGATCCACTATATTCTGATTGGGACAAAGATTATCAAGACCTAATAAACAAACCAACTCAGATTAGTGATTTTGCATTGAGTGCAAACAATGATAAAATTGTCAACCTTGCAAATCCCACTGATCCGCAAGATGCAGCAACGAAATCATATGTTACATTATCGGTATCTGTAACAGGTGATACTCTCTATTTAGGCAACGATCAATGGGTAATAATACCAGGGATTAGCTTTGCAAATTCCGCTGACTCTATAATCAGAGACTACGATGGGAATATATACCAAACGGTTACTCTGGGCAACCAGACTTGGATGGCAGAAAATCTAAAGGTTACTCATTATGCAAATGGAGCTGCTATACCTGCGATAGCAGATGGGAACATTAATGGAAGCACTGATGATGAATGGGCGGTTTTGGAGGATAACAATACCAGTAAGGCATATTGTTACTATAATGATGATGCCGGCAGCCAATACGGTGCCTTATATACTTATGGGGCAGTAATAAATGGTATCCCACCCATAGGTAATGAAATGGTGCAAGGTGTTTGCCCTGATGATTGGCATATGCCGAGTGATGATGAGTGGAAAGAACTAGAAATTTACTTAGGAATGAGTCAAAGTGAAGCGGATAAGTCATCTTGCCGCGGGACAGATCAAGGTAGTCAACTTGCGAGTAATGCAGAATTATGGAATAGCGGTAACCTTGAGAATAGCGCTAATTTTGATATTACTGGTTTCAAAGCATTACCGGGGGGGGATCGTTTTCATAATACTGGGGAGAGTGGTGATATGGGTTATACAGGATTATGGTGGACTAGTACAGAAATTGATGACATCCGTTCATACGTTCGTGCGGTGTACTTCAATTACACAAGTATCTGTCGTTATGATTTTGGTGGCAGTAACAAATCAAATGGTTATTCAGTCCGCTGCGTGAAGGATACCCCGTAATATGCTTATAAGGACTTTTACACATGTCTGAGACTTGCTCAGATCGACTTTCTCCTTCCTGGAAGGGATAATACACCGGTGAGCAAGGATTTACCGTCTATCGCTCCATTTTACAATTACTAATTCCTGGGCAATAATATTTTACATCTCTGAAGGCAATTGCTTCATTGGGCCCCTCATCCTCCCCTCAAACAAGCCCCCCCGGCACCGGCAGGTACCAAGCTATCGAAATAATGGCAAATCAGCTTGTCCGGGCGCATCCAATGCAAATTCCTTTTTGTAATTCCTTCTATACCTGAGGATTAAAGAGTGTAATAGAGAATTATTCAAAAAGCCAGAAAATCAGGTTTTTTTTAGCCTTTCAATGTACCATATATAAATATATATGGTAAGTGAAGAGAGGTACAAAACAGCCATTGAAAACAGATGCAACCAACTGTTGAAAAGCTGATTGCACCTTGAATTATTTAGTTGCTTAAAAGTGACACCCTCCTAAAAACCCACTTTTGAGCAGAATAGGCCTAAAAAGGGCCGGGCCGGGACAGGTGTGTACACGCACTTGTTCAGTGCATATGTGATACATGTCTATCCGTTACCAATCTTCTGCAGTCCACTCCACTGGATTTTTCCTCCGCTCTTCCTGTTGCTGCTTACGTAGTTCAATTTTCTTCTTCTCGTCCTCGGAATGCTTCTTCCTGCGTTCAGCCAACTTTTGCTTTGCGATCTTTGTAAACTTGTCGACAATGCCTGCCACTTCCTCATGGGTTAATTCTCTGACTTCTGACGTTTTTAAGGCATTAATTGGGAATTCGGATTTGACGTAGTGGTAAGCCCAAAAGGTTACTTCTACGTTGACAGCATTGTGCCACCATTTGAGATCCTCAGGATTCTGACAATGGTAAACAAATCTTTGTCTTCCAAGCTCTGGCTCAAAGATGTCCAATTCAAAGTACTGTTCAAGACGTTCTTTCGTCTTCATTTTTTGGATTACTGGAGGAGCTTTGTAGATAATAGTTCCCCTGACTGTTTTTTTCATAATCATTTTTGTTTTTTGGTTATTACTTATGTATTCTCTGTCCAAACTCATCTCAGCCAATTCATTAAACATAAAAACCACCCTACTCGAAGGGAGGTAGGTTACTCTGCAATATCATCAAATACAAGAAGATCTTGATTAAGCAATTCCAAATGGTTAGATCGATCATATAATGTTTTTCCACCTGTATCTTTTGAGAAATCTATTTCAGCGAATCGGCGATTCATTTCATCAAACTGCAAACTGATATTTCCCACTTTGCCCAGGTAATCAAACTTGGCCTTCTGCACATAGACTGTAACTATACCAGTTTTAAAATTTCGATGAATAGAAAGGCCAAAATCTGTTTTATTGAAGAAATTTGCGGAGCCAGATATGTTGTATAAGTTCGGCACTTCAAACATGCCTGATCTTATATCCTTTTGCATCTTTGTTGGATGAGCAACTAAAAAGATAAGGATATTATTTACCCTAGCGAATGTCGTTATCTCCGTCAACTGTTTTGAAATAAATAGAGTTTCAGTTAATCCTTCCAGCGATTGGAACTCTATACTGTTCCAGGGATCAATAATCAACCCATTGACTCCATACCTGTGTATCAAACTTTTTGTCTTGTCAAGGATCATTTGAAGAGAAAAAGATTCATCATTTGATTCAATGAAAAAAAGGCGATCCTTGATAAACTCTTTAGCTTTATTGAAATCGCTCCTATTCATCGAATCCTTTCCGAATTTCCTCCCGCTCAATTTTTCGATATAACGTGATGCATGATTCCAGATGGGACCATTTTCCGGGCTGAATATGGCAAATTTCAACTTATGTAATATCATTAATCGTTCTACAACAAAGTCGAGAAATTCGCTTTTTCCGTGACCAGGGATCCCCGTGATTGTATAAAATCTTCCTGGTTCGTATGTGATGAGGTTATCTAAAGAATCTATGCCTATATTGAGACCAACAGGTAAGCCATTCTCATAAATATTATCAAGCTCTTGTTCAACATCATTTAGCGTATATATGCCTTCTAAAGGAAAAGGTTTTGCATCCTTGATTGTATCACATAGTTTAGCCTTGTCATATTTGACCAAGTATTCATTTGGATCTTTGCAATCCTTTAGATCTACTTTATAGCAGCGTTCAACACCAAACCTCCGCACAAGCTCGGTCCGTAACTTTATTCCAGGAGGATCGTTGTCAGTTGCTAGATATACACGTTCAACATCATTAAATCGCGAGGCACAATTGTCAAAATACTTCAATCCATTCGAACTAAATGATGCCCCGTTTGGAACTGATATTACGTTTTCAATGCCGGCTTCCACATAACTTAGGGCATCTACCTCTCCTTCCACCACTACAACTGAATCGTGTCCCTTTATTGAATCAATATTGTAAAAGACCAATTCAGCGCCTTTATTCATGATGAAGTTCTTTTGTTTATCCCGGTACTTAACGTTTACAAGTTGATCATCCATCATGTACTCGAAACATATTGTTCTTACCCTCTTCTCTTTTTGGGGCATGTAGCTCATAGCCGACTTGATCTGAAGTTTCCTTAATGTTTCTTTACCTATTCCTCTATTATCAAACCAGTCCATAATTTCTTTTGTTAAAAGCTCGCTTTTAACGATTGGGGTTCGCCTTTCCGATACCATTGTCTTCATTTTTTCTTTAATTGTACCGGTCCACCCACATTTATGGCATTTCCAAATGCCATTAGTAAGGTTCACGGACAAGCATTTGTCTTTCAAGTGTTGCTTCCCATGATTTTTACATTCGGGACAAGTTGTTTTTTGCTGAGATGAACCAGCAGGGTCTATTTCAATATTGAAATCCTCAAATTTCATATCAGTATACCATCTTATTTAAGTTTTCAGGTTTATCATTGTCGGATCCAGAGGCGTTTAAATACTTTTCGAATTGCTCTATCTTTGAAATGAATCCAGGGGTAAGAACGTTTGGATTATCAATATGCCAGCTGTCAATAAGACAATTCCGAATTGCTTTTTCAATATCGTCTTTATTGTAACCACGATTTTTAAGCTCCATGAATTGACCTCTACTTCTATCATCACCTGTATATTTCTTTTTTGTTAAGGCATTAAACGTTCCTAAGAATTCCTGGTATTCGACTCCTTCTTTTTCATTCTTATCTTTTTTATCATTATTAGTTGTGTCAGCTGGTGTTGGCTTGGTGTTGGTCTGGTTGTTAATTGGCTGTTGATTGGTTGTCAAAGAAATGACGCTAGCCTTTTGATAGTCCTCATAATTGCAGACTGTTACAATAGAATAATGGTTGTTAGATTTTATTTCAAGCATCTTTGTCCGTTCAAATCCTTTGAGAAATGACCAAACAGTAGATCCCTTCATATTTAATTCATCTGCTGATCTATTTCTTCCAAAAATGAATTGGCCACGTAAAATTTTCACTTCCGTATAACTATTACTTATCTTAAGTGAGACGTATTTGCTTTTGAAATTGGCTTTCAGTAGACACCAAATCCAAACTTTAAGTTTCACAGGATTTGCGAATACCTGACTGTTTAATAACTTCCTGTGCAGCATTATATATCCAAGGTTTTCATCCATCAGATAGTGATTATTAATTATTCTGTATGCTTCTTGATTTTGCTTGCATAGTTATCTTGGAATTCTCATTGGTTCTAAAGATTTTGATACTAAACCTGTGATTGATTTCATAATTATTATACCGAGAATCATTTAATAATAGCATATGTGGCCTTCCTGAGAAAAGAACTGAATTATTCAGAAATACTTGACTGCCATTAATTTTGGATTCGGTATTGGCTGAAAGAAGCCTTTTGGGAGTCTGATTAATTTTCTTAAATTTGCTCATATCAGTTAATTGACAATGTTCAGTTAATAATATTGAGAGCTTCCTGGGCCGTCAGGGAGCTTTTTTATGTATATGCATTATCTACCTTCGTTTACTTTTATTAATATCCTCCAATATCTCAGATGTGTTAAAGACACATTTTCTGCCAAATTGCTTGTACCTAATTCTGCCACTGTTTTTCAGCTTTTGGGCAGTTCCAACAGAGCATCCAAGAAAAGATGCAAGATCGCGGAGAGAATGGAGATATTTGGGGGATTCTATTAATGGAGTCTCAGCAATTGGTTTTGTAAACTCATTTAAGCATTCATAGACTATTGCTTTCATTTCTTCTGATGTTGCCAAAATGAGCCTTATCTCCGATGTTGTCAAATTAGTTTTATTCATATTCGTAGTATTTATTCTTACACACTACAAAAATATGAAACCTAATGCTCTGTATGGCAATCGGTTGGATACACAAATTACATTAGTGTAAAATGTGTATTATTTAGTTGAGCTTGAGTTAGGAATAAATTTGAAATAATGTTCAGTATCTGATCCTTTTGTATGTTTGATGGTATCAATACCTATATCAATATTAAAGGTTTTCTGTGCAATGATTTTTACTTCATCATTACTTAGACCCACTTTATAATAACCCTTTAATTGTAAGAGCTTTATAAGAGACGCCAAAGTTTTCATTTTACCTTTTATTTCGCGTTTCCAAAGATGAGTGTTTTCGATGCAATAATCTTTGCTTACCAATAAGGCCATAACTTCCTCGTATTCTGAGTCTTCTTTGAATGCTTCTGATAAAGTTGTGATTGGCTCTTTTTTGCTGTGGAATTGCTTTTTACTTCTGTGACGATCAGATTTCAAAAAGCCTTCATATTCAGCAACAGCTTTAGAACGCAAGAAAACCTCTATTCCAAACTTGATTTCTTTACTAAGAAATTCTTTCAATTCTGGTTCATCAGAAGGTACATTTCCATAAATTACCTCATTGTACCAATATGACAATCCTTCAGGATCATCAGTTTGAATTAGTTCCTCAATATCTGTTAAATCAGTTTCCTTTCTTTTCTCAAAGTATGGATAGTTGGTCATATTCTTTTTAAATTCATCTAAAAAGTTCTCGGCTTTAAAAAAATTGAATTCCTTACTATATAGATTACATATACCTTTATTATAGTAGTACCACTCACTTGGTGATCCCGGGCTTAACTTAAATACTAGTTGGGTACCATCTTCCAATAATACATCAATTTTCTCTTTAGCATAAGCCTTTATTTTAGAATATGCCTCAATGAAAATGTCAACTTTTGACTCAAATGTTTGTGGTTCAATGAAATTGTTGTACAGACGTACTATTTCCTGATCCGGAATGGAATAACTGAAGGGTTCAATAAATTTAAGTTTGATGTTTTCCAGGGCAATATCATCTGGGAGATTAGCAATAGAACCCTTGAGATGCCAGATTCCATTTTGCGAACAGCACCACTCATCACTTACTAAATATTTAACTCTCATATTTAATCATTTTTATTCCCTTTATTCATCTTGTTCATCTCACGCCTCTTCTGAGGGGCGATTATTTTATAGTAGTTTTCCAATACTTTGTGGTCTTTGTGCCCTGTCCAACTCATCACCACCTCAGCTGGGATATTGAAGAATAGTGCATTTGAAACAAAGGTTTTCCTTCCAACATGGGTAGAAAGCAATTCCCACTTTTGGAAGGTCTCCTCGATCCTCTGGGATCCCTTATAGTATATGATTGTCTCAGCTTGATTTAGTTCAGCGAATTGCCCCAGTTCTTTAAGATATTCATTCATCTTCTGGTTAGATATGACGGGCAAGCATTTATTGCCTTTAAAAGGGACCTCTTTGTATTTATCGAGAATGGCCCTGGAAAAATCATTCAAATCGATAATTAATGAATCCTCTGTTTTTATCGTGATAAATTCAATATGATCAGGTTTCACATTACTTCGCTTCAGATTAAAGACATCTGAGTAACGTAAGCCAGTAAAACAGCAAAAACAAAAGACATCTCTTACTTGCTCTAAATACTTTTTGGGAATCGATAACTCATACAACATCATAAGTTCATCCCAGTTAAGAAAGATAATCTTCTGGCTTCTTGTTGTTCCTTTTAGATCTGGAGAATAGTTCTTATAAGAAAGATTCTTATTGTGGCCATTTTTTGTTGCCCAATTCATATACCATTTGAAGATTCTCAGGTTCTTTGAAATGGTAGTATTTCGATGGTTAAGGACATCTCTTTGATAGCTAACGTAATTATTGAAAAACGTTTCATCAATGTTGCTAAATTCAATTCTAAACCTTTTGGACTCTTGAAACTGCTTTAAGTGCTTGTAGTTGGTCCTAAACTTGGTTATGGTTCCTTGTGTCCATGTTCGAGATTGGCTCTCCTCTTCAATGAATTTTTCAAATAGATCAAAAAAGGATTGTTGGTTTTTATCAACTTCACCTAGTCGGTTTCTTAGTTCATCTCGGATGAATTGAAGGGAAGGGAACTGCCTCAATGCTTTGGATTCCTTGTATATGTCTTTAGCACATTTACGAATGTCCTCTAAATGATCATTTATCTCAGTTGCACTAATCCCGTCCTTATTGAAATTATTTCTTTTAACCTTTTGTTCTTGGATATTCCACTTATTGCTATCAATTCGATAACCTGTAAAATACTGGAGACGCTTACCATCAAAACTAAAGTATAGATGGATGGGGACATTATCAATAATCAATTCCCCAGTTTCTTTATCATTGCGTTTTTCAATGTAAAAATTTACACTACATTTAATCTTCATCGACGTGAATTTCGCATTATTACATACGAAAATACATACATTATTTAGTATAATCTAATGAAATCGGATGTATTCTAAAAATATTGACATTTCTGGAATGCCCTCTATAACTGACATTATGACTACATTTGTGAAATGAAGTGAAATGTATTATCCCATGGGTGTTAGATCCCCCCTCTCCGCAAAACAATGTGAACCCTCAGCCAAGGCTGGGGGTTTTGTTTTCCGAGCAACCGAACCAAGCTTGCTTGGGTGAGGGTTCACATTGTTTTGCAGGTCTCCCCCCTTAAGGGATCATGAGCGAAGCGAGTAATGTAAATTCATTCATTAATTTCCGGGCGGATCAACCGATAATGTTATACATTTATTGACTATTTCGAGTAGATAACGATGCTTATATTGTGGATTGTATGGAGTATATGGTGGTTTTCTGAACTTGTACTAACCATCCTGTTGCGTTCCGGGAAAAGAGATAAAAAGCGTCAGGACAAGGGATCAATAAGTATCATTTGGACCTTGATTCCCATTGCTGTCACTGGAACAATCATTCTTTCAAACAAAACGGAAACCGTAATCAGCAGTCATTCTATTGTACATTATATTGGTCTGGGCGTTATTTTGATGGGCATGGTATTCAGGTTCATTTCCATATTTTCACTGGGCAGGTTTTTTACTGTTGATGTTACCATCCGGGAAAACCATGAACTGAAAAAAGACGGGATCTATAAAATAATCAGACATCCATCCTATTCGGGTTCGCTGTTGTCCTTTGTAGGTTTTGGAATATCTCTCAATAACTGGTTGAGTCTTATCGCGATAACGTCCCTTGTTACAATTGCTTTTCTTTACCGGATAAGAATCGAAGAAAGATTATTGGCAGAGCAATTTGGCAGTGATTATTTAGATCGTATGTTTGAAAAAGCATAGGTCTTCGATAAAGATTAAATTTAAGTGTCTATAAATGTTAAACTTAATCTTAAGACCTATGCAAGCACAAAGTAACGAAGTAGATTTTAGTGGTCAAAACTTTTATTGTGGA
>JAZDPG010000020.1:0-61042 GCA_043797815.1 Bacteroidota bacterium | reverse complement strand
CAAAAGGATAAACCGTTTCCTTCACAAGGGAAGGGGAGAGACCAATGAACCCTTTAATGCCACGCTTGTAACCGTTGCCATCGCCCTGGTGTTTGTGATCATCGGGGATGTGAACAAGGTAGCCGGGATCATCAGTATGTTTTTTATGGTTACCTATGGCTCCCTGTGCCTGATCTCATTTCTTCACCATTTTGGATCGGCGCCCTCCTACCGGCCCTCCTTTCGTTCACGGTGGTACCTTTCTCTGGTCGGTTTCCTGGCATCCATCTGGGTCATGTTCAAGATTAATACGGCTTTTGCCTTTGCCTCTGTGATCATCATGGTACTGCTCTACCTCTATATCAACTATTATCACAAAGACAGAAAGGGACTTGTTTCCATTTTTACAAATGCCCTGTTTCAACTGAACCGGAGTCTCCAGGTATACCTCCAGCAAACGCGGAAATCACACAGTCCGAAAGAATGGAGACCAAGCGCCATTTGTATCTCCCGGGATTCCTTCAACCGGGACAATGCATTTCAATTGCTCACCTGGATCAGCCACAAATATGGATTTGGCACCTATATCCATTTGATTGAAGATTACTATTCAAAAACAAGCACGCAAAAATCGGTCCTTGAACTCGAAAAACTGATCAGGAATTTCAAGGGCAAAGGCAGCCATGTGTATGTGGATACCATGATCTCTCCTTCCTATACATCCGCTGTGGCTCAGGCCATTCAACTGCCGGGGATCTCGGGCATGGAGAACAACATGGTGATCCTTGAGTTCGATCGCGAAAAACCTGATAATCTCAGGGAGATCGTTGAAAATTTCTCGCTGGTGAACGCGGGTAATTTTGATGTATGCATTCTGGGAAGTTCCAAACGAAGCATCAACTTCAAAAACGGGATTCATGTCTGGATCCGAAGCAACGATTATGAAAATTCCCACCTCATGATCCTCATGAGTTTTATTATTCAGGGACATCCCGTCTGGAGGAAAAGTGAGATCACCATTTTTGATGTGTGTAAAAAAGAGAAAGAGGAGGAGACCCGGAAAAACCTGGAAATGCTGGTTCAGACCGGCCGCCTGCCCATCACCTCAAAGAACATCCAGGTGATCAGGGAAAGGCCCGATCTCAATTCAAGGGCGCTTGTTAAAGAGCACTCAGGCCATGCCGGGCTGACCATTATCGGTTTTCACAGCGAGTTGCTGAAGCACGAAGGGGCTAAGGTGTTTGAAGGGTACGACGAAATGGGAAGCATCCTTTTTGTCAATGCACACAGTCATAAAGAGATAGAATAATTTAATAAAGAGCCTCCCTCTGTTCCATGAGGGCCTCATCTGTAATGTAGTCATCATAATCCATCAGTTTATCGATGATTCCTCCCGGGGCAAGCTCAATAATCCTGTTGCATGCCGTTTGGATAAATTCGTGGTCGTGGGACGACATAAATATGTTTCCCGGATACTTCATCAGACTGTTGTTGAATGCCTGTATGGATTCCAGATCCAGGTGGTTGGTGGGGGTGTCCAGCACCAGCGCATTGGCATTGGCGAGCATCAGCCTGGAGATCATACAGCGCATTTTCTCTCCGCCGGATAAAACCTCCACCTTTTTGTAGATCTCATCCCCGGAAAACAGCATTTTTCCCAGGTAACCCCGTACAAAAGCTTCGGTGGTATCAGTTGTATACTGGCAAAACCAATCGAACAGGGTGAGGTTCTTTCTAAAAAACGGAGCGTTATCCAGTGGCAAATAAGCAGATGTGATGGTCTGGCCCCATGTGAAGGTGCCCGAATCGGGTTCCTGGTTCCCGTTGATGATCTCAAAAAATGCAGTCATGGCCCTGGGGTCTCTGGAGAGGAAGATGATCTTGTCACCCTTGTTGGCCACAAAATCCAGATCCTTAAACAGCACTGAACCATCCGCACTGGCGCTTAATCCATGAACATCCAGAATCTTATCCCCAACCTTCCGCTCAGGTGTAAGAATAATGCCGGGATATTTCCGCGTAGACGGCCTGATATCTTCAATAGTGAGCTTTTCAATCATCTTCTTACGGCTTGTGGTCTGTTTGGATTTGGCCACATTGGCGCTGAAACGTGCAATGAATTCAAGCAATTCCCTGCGTTTATCTTCTGCTCTCTTGTTCTGAACCTGTTGTTGTCTCAAGGCCAGTTGACTGCTGTGGTACCAGAAGCTGTAATTCCCTGCAAACATCTGTATTTTTCCGAAATCAATATCGATGGTATGGGTGCTGACGGCATCCAGAAAATGCCTGTCGTGTGAGACAACCAAAACGGTATTTTCATAATTGGACAGGTAGTTCTCCAGCCAGGTCACCGTATCCAGGTCCAGGTCATTGGTTGGCTCATCCAGCAACAGGTTGTCAGGCTTACCGAATAGTGCCTGGGCCAGCAAAACCCTCACCTTCTGCTTCCCGCTCATGTCTTTCATGGACGCATGATGGAACTCCTCTTTTATTCCCAGGTTGCTCAGCAAGGTCGCAGCATTACTCTCTGCGTTCCACCCGTCCATCCCGGCAAATTCCTCCTCCAGTTCGGATGATCTGAACCCATCCTCATCATTAAAATCAGTTTTGGCATAGAGGTTTTCCTTCTCCTGCATCACATTCCACAGGTGCGAATGTCCTTTCAGTACAGACTGTAGTACTGTGTAACCATCAAATGCAAAATGATCCTGGCTTAACACCGAAAGCCGCTCTCCGGGTCCCAGGGAAATGTGTCCGGCCGTGGATTCAATTTCCCCGGAAATGGCCTTCAGGAAGGTGGATTTCCCTGCACCATTGGCTCCGATCACCCCATAGCAATTGCCAGGTGTAAACTTCATATTCACATCCTGAAACAACACCCGTTTCCCAAACTGAATTCTTAATCCCGAAACTGTTATCATGAAATAAGGTACAAGGTAAAAGGTAAATGGGATGCAAAGGTAGGGTTAAAATTGCTTATATGGTACTCAATGCATAGATGGCAAATGTGCCCAGCCAGTGCCCCCCTTCATAGCCATCTCCTGCCAGGTTGGGCAAGGAGTATTCCATATGTTCATTGGCAATGGAGATCAAATGGTCATACCCTGAATATTGTTCTGCCAGGCCATACAATACCCACGCCCTGCTGAAGTTCAGTCCATCCAGGTGAACAAGTTTCCCATCGGTCCGGTCCGAGACTTCCCCCGCCTCCAACTGAAAATCAATCCGCTGCAAACCGGGCAAGAAATCATCGATCCATAAGCTGAATTCCTGTTCATCCAGCACCCGGCGCATCAGGTCAATCTCCTCCAGGCAGGGGGAAAGAAAGTCGGAACCTCCCGGCTCCCAGTCCAGCGGGCATCCGTAATCATCCAGATAGAAATCCCTTGCCCGGGTTTCTATCACGGTTTGCAGTTCATCGATTTTCATGGTATGTGCATAATCCCATGCAAAACACAATCCGAAAGCAGTGTTGGTATGTTCACCAACCCGGATGGGGTAGTTCAGTTTGGGCAGAAAATCCAAATAGAGCCGGACAATGACATCGGTGAGAGGCTGAAGGTTCTGCTCAAGTTCATGGCCCAGGGGATCATCCCAGGTGGATAACTCTTCAGCAAGTTTCAGCAGCCAGGCCCATCCGTAAGTTCTTTCATAGGATTTGCTTAAAGGATCCGTGAAATAATCCACCTCGGCCAGGATGTTTTTTGGCGAAAGGCTGGCCCTGAGCGTTTCCCGGATGATCACTGCATTTTCAAGCTCCGGGAAATTCTTTAGCAAACATACCAGCGACCAATGGCCATGAACCGATGAATGCCAGTCAAAACAGCCATAAAATGCCGGATGAAGGGCATGTGGTTCTCCGATATCTTCTTTGCTGCCGATGGTCTGACCCAGTTTATTGGGATACTCTGTCTGCAAACACGCTAGGGGAAGAGCAGCCAGGTTATTGGCCTGATCGAGGGTCAGAATAAGGGGTTCAACAGGGGATGTTTCAGGTCTCTTGCTGCCCGTTGAGCAGGACATCAGCAAGACAAGAAAAGAAATGAAAAAGGGCATCCATCTCATGGTATGTTGGTGTTTATCAGTATATTTTATTTTGTACTATTCTTCGATTAAAATGCTTTGAATCGCCCCACTCATTGTAGGCGATCTCCCCGTCGGCCAGTTGGATGCGCACATCCAGGCAGTTTTTACACTCTTCGGGCTCTTCATCCACGCATGGTTTGTTCTCATAAAGGGCATAATCGTTTCTGAATTTGCCGGGAGTGATATTGGGCATAATGATGTTGGCACCCACCTTTACCGCCTTTTCCCTTCCCAATGGATCTATGGCCTGAAGCGCCGTGGCAGCGGCAATGTTAATGTCTTTCATCAAAATCCTTAATATGGCAATCATTTTCAGGGCCAGATCAAACCGCTCCCGGATGGGCAACAGTTCGCTCCGGTATTGAAAAAGAGGCGTATGTTGGTGTTCAATGTAGGGCCCCATTCCCACCATATCCACGTCGAACTGCTTCATAAACAAAAGGTCGTCGGCCAAATCGCCTGTGGTCTGGAAGGGCAAACCGATCATCACACCGGTACCGGTCTGATATCCGATCCTTTGCAGGGTTTTCAGGCAGGTTAACCTTCGGGCGAAATCATGCAATGTGTCCTTGGGGTGATATTTCTGGTAGAGTTCGGGATTTGAAGTTTCGATCCTTAAAAGGTACCTGTGCGCACCTGCATCGAACCACCGTTTGTATACATCTTCCTCCTGTTCTCCCAGCGAAAGAGTGATACCCAAATTACCGTTGGATAATTGCTTGATATCCTTCAGTAGCTTTTCAATGCGCTCAGTGAAACCAGAAGAAGTCAACTCCCCGGATTGCAGAACCAATGAACCATAGCTGTTTTCATAGGCAAACCTTGCTGCATCAAGGATCTGACCATCCGACAGATTGTACCGACGGGCTTCTTTGTTGGACTTCCTGATCCCGCAATAGTAGCAATCCTTTCCACAGATATTGGAGAACTCCACCAATCCCCTGAAATGGACCTTATGGCCAATCTCATTCAATTTGACTTCGGCAGCTTTCTTAAACAACAGTTGCCGCTCCTCACCCTGCGCCTCCAGGAGGGTGAGGATCTCCTCCCTGCCCATTCTTCCATTCTCAAGAATCTCCTTCACAATCATGATGTACCTGCCTCCTATAAATATGTGGATGAATTGGGTTCCAGTTTCACAAAGGGTGCCACCGCCCTGTCATAGATCCCATGCATATAGGCAATGGCCATTCCATAGTTGGTAACCGGGATCCCTGCGTCAATGGCTGGCTTGAGCCTGTTGATCAATTGCTTGCGGGTGATCATGCACCCCCCGCACTGGATCACCAAGCTGTAGTCTTTGATATCTCCCGGAACATTGACCAGTCCGGGAACCACTTCAAATTCAAGTTCTTTTCCTGAAAAGTTGGAGAGCCACCTTGGGATCTTTATTCTGCCAATATCATCACACGAAACCTGGTGGGTACAGGACTCGAGGATCAGAATCCGGTCACCATTTTCCAGCTTCGAAAGGTGGGGAGTGCCTCTCAGATAATTTTCGAAATCGCCTTTATAGCGGGCGAGTACAGTGCTGAAACTGGTCAGCGGTATATCATCCGGAATGGATGCATCGGCTTTTTTAAATACCTGGCTGTCGGTTATAGCAAGTGCAGGTTTTGGATGAAGTTTTTTCAACAAGGCATCCACTTCCCGCTCTTTCACCACGATGGCAACCGCATCATTGTCCAGGATATCCCTGATGGCCTGCACCTGGGGAAGGATCAGCCTGCCCTCGGGGGCCTCCTCGTCGATGGGGGTGATCAGTAAAACCAGGTCTCCCTGGGAAATGATATCCCCCACGAGGGATTTTGAGAGATAGGCCGACTCTGGAAGAGCGGCTTTTATCTGTCCGATCAGCGTATCCCTGTTATGCGGATCCAAAGTAGAAAAAGCGAAAGCCTCTTTCTGATAATCATTTTTCAATGTGTAAGTCAGGTTCGGGCCTTGTTGGTCCAGGTCCGATTTGTTGTAAATCACCAGGAAAGGGACCTCCCATTTTTCAAATTGCCTGATTATTGCTTTTTCTTCCTCATCGAACTTATTCTCTGCCAGCACCAGGAGCCCCAGGTCGATGGTCCGGATCACCTCCCTTGTCCTGGCCACCCTCTTCTTTCCAAGCTCTCCTGTATCGTCGGTGCCAGCTGTATCAATCATTATCACCGGACCTATTCCGGTAATCTCCATGGATTTTTTTACCGGATCAGTGGTTGTTCCCGGTTCACTGGAAACAATGGCAACATCCTGATTTGCCAGGCAATTAATTAATGAGGACTTACCGTTATTCCTTCGTCCGAAAATTCCGATATGTGGTTTGGCATCTCTTCCCTTCATTTCAGTTCCCTGATATCATTCATGGTAAATCCTTGCTTTAACAGCTGGTCCGGCTTCATGACCCTGTCGAGTTTCTCCTTTTCCAGCAGTCCCAGGATTTCATTGGCTTCAAAAATATCGCAACGATGCTCCTGCATGGCTCTGGCCAGTTCTGATGCTTTATGATAACCGATCAGGGGGGAGAGGGCTGTGGTAAGGGCCGGACTCAGGTACAACCTGGTTTTGGCAGCAGATTCGTCTATCTCCAGGCCTTCCAGCATGTAAAACCGGATCGCCCTGTTCATGGATATCATCAGCTTCAGTGTCTCAAGCATGCTTACACCGATTTCAGGCAAATATGCATTTAATTCCAGGCAGCCCCTGGCAGACAGTGATGCAATCAGCTGGTCGTTGGCATAGATCCGGTGTGCCGAAGTGATGAGGTATTCCGGGATCACCGGGTTCACTTTCCCCGGCATGATGGTACTGCCCACCTGCCGGCCGGGTAAACGGACCTCCCTGCTGTTGACCACTCCGGATGAAAGCAGCCGAAGATCAGAGGCAATTTTCTCCAGGTTCACGGCGTGGGCTTTCAGGATGCCATGAACCTCTACCCATTTGTCCATGTTGCAGGTTGTATCGGGCATGTTTTCTCCCTGGGTAACAGGCAGCGAAGTGAGATTCTTCAATACGGGCACAACCTCCATGATGTAAAACCTCGGGATAGAGATCCCGGTTCCGGTGGCTCCGCCTCCCAGGTTCACTACCTTGATCCGTTCAAATGATTTGGATACCCTCCACCAGTCCCTGGACAAAGCTTCGCTGTACGTACTGAAAAGCTGTCCGAACGTAGAGGGTACAGCTTCCTGCATCTGGGTATACCCAACTCTGAGACTGTGCCTGTACCTTGTCTCCAGTTGCTCCATTTTGATCCTGGACAGGTTAATCTCCTCCTCCAGTTCGTTCAGAAGATACATGGTCGCCACGGTCAGGGCAGTTGGAATCACATCATTTGTGGATTGAAAGATGTTGGCTGTTTCTATGGGGTCGATGATATGATATTCTCCAGGTTTATGTCCCAGTGATTTGAGTGCTGCATTGGAGATAATTTCATTGATATTCAGGTTGATGCTTGTGCCAGCACCACCCTGGACAGCAGGTATGATGAAGTGCTTATAATGGGAACCGGAAGCTAGCTCGGTGGCAGAAGATTCCAGTGCGCCCAGTATTTTTTCTGTCGGGAGTCTGAGATGACCAAGAAGATCAGGATGTTCCGTTTGAATGGCTTTCAGAAGCTTTCTAATTGTTCTGTAGCATGCCAGTTTAACCATTCCGGCAGCCTTGTACCATTCTAAAGGAAATACTACCGAATTGGGAAAGTTTTGCTTCGCCCGGTAAGAATGGATCCCGTAAAGTGCTTTGGCGGGAATGGAGACTTCTCCAAGGAAATCCTTTTCAATTCGCATGAAACCTATATTTCTTTCAAAAATACTGGAATAAAATGAAAAATCCCTTTGATTCTAATCATTCAGGGCGTTAAAAACTATGCTAATTTTTTATTCATGGATCGTTCCAAAGCCTTAATTCTCCTGATGGCCCTGTTCATCATTATGCCTCAGAAGGGCCTTTCGCAATTATTTGGTGAGATTGAGAAGGTAAAATACGATACCGGCTATATCACAATATACAGGGATGATCAACTCTACGGAGACACCCGGTATATTGATCTGCAAAGCCATATCATTTTCCAGCGTTATATCGTGGATTTTTACCTTCAGTCAACCCGTGGGTTTTACTTAGACAATCCCGAAAATGTTTTCCCCGTATACTTGGACGAGCCATTCAAACCTCTTCGGGGAGATATTCAAACCAATGACGTCGGACTGAATGTGCAATATTTGTTTAACCCGGACCGCTATTCATATAGGGCTTCCTTTTTGCAGAACCAATTTCCAAGAAAGAGTGCCGTATCTCCCATTGCAGGAATTGAAGCTTACTGGTTGCTCGGGACGAGTGATTTGGTTACAGTGGGTGTAGACATTCCTGCATCCGGTTTCCTCGGGGATATGCCTTTTCATCATGCTTACATTCTAAATACGGGGGTAAATGGCGCTTACGCGTATACCTTTGTCTGGCTTGAGAGCCTCAATTTCTTCCTCTCCACTGTCGTTGGAGTATCTTTTGGTTTCAACCGGTTTAACAATACATCCGACTTAGAAACGGTTCACTCCCCAACAAGCATGGGTCTGAATAATACCGCCAGAATCGCCCTGGGTTATAACAGTGCCACTTGCTTCATGGGTCTGAGTTTTATTTGTTTTACGATGACCAACCATGTGGAGGAACTGGATTGTGTACTACACAGAAAACATCCGTTTTAATATTATTAAGCGTTATATTATCAAACGGCCCATCAAAATACTGAGACCCGATTTGTGGAACTTCTAACAGAACCGCTTTATCTTGTATTTCAATCGATGAGTGGCCAGAGAAGCCTGCCGTACCGGAATTCAAACATGGTATCGATCTGACCCGCAGTATTTCTGGGGGTGGAAAGCTCTGGCAACTCATCCTGTTTAAAGAAGCCAACATCGAGTGTTTCCATGCCGGTTGATGTTTCAAAATTCTCAGCGGTACATTCGATAAAAATTTTATAGATATAGTAAAGGTCCTCGGGATGATCGTGGCGTTTCTTGTCAAATATGGCAAGGAGCCTTCCTGCCCTTACCCGGATGCCGGCTTCTTCAAAAGCCTCTTTCTCAGCCACCTCTACCGGGGAATAGCCCACATCGCACCACCCTCCCGGCAAGGACCATCTGGAGTCGATCCGTTCTTTGACCAGCAGGATTTCATCCTTGTCGTTGAAAACAACACAGCGGACATCTATTTTTGGAGTTCTGTACCCGTGGAGTTCCGGTGTGGATATTTTGATGGTTTCGAAGGGCTGGTCCGTAATCAGGGATAACATCCTTATTGCAATCGTCTCAAGGTCTTTATAACGGTCCAGGTCCCAGTCACTTTCTGAATAGTGAAGGCCATTTTCTGCCACAGCCTGAACCCTTTTGGCGAGATTCAATAGTTCAATGTTTAGGTTCATCCCAGTTAAATTCTCTGAAAAGTTAAACTATTTTGGGAAAGGCATAAAAGTAAGAAAATACATGGCAATCTGATTATCTTTGGACCATGAATCCGGAGAATAGAAACATGAAAGGGGGGAGGCGGCGGCTTCCTGAATGGATGCGTATGCGCATGCCGGGAGGCGAACGGTATATGCAGGTGAAGGAGCAGGTGAACAAGCATCACCTGCATACCATTTGCACCAGCGGGAACTGCCCCAACATCGGGGAGTGCTGGGCAGCAGGAACGGCCACCTTTATGATCCTGGGAGAGATTTGTACCCGTAAGTGCAGGTTCTGTGCTGTCAAAACCGGGAAACCGCTTCCTGTGGATGAACAGGAAGCTTTCCGGCTGGCGGCTTCCATACGAACCATGGGGATCAGTCACGCCGTGATCACTTCTGTGGACCGGGATGACCTGCCGGATAAAGGGGCCGGAATCTGGGCAAGGACCATTGCCATTCTGAAAGAGGAGATTCCGGGGCTGACCATGGAAACACTGATCCCTGATTTTGATGCGATCCCTGCTTTGGTGTCCATGGTAATTGATGCTAGGCCTGAGGTGATCTCGCATAACCTGGAAACAGTGGAAAGGCTGACTCCCCTGGTGCGGTCCCGGGCCAGGTATCATACCAGCCTGCAGGTGATCCGCCAGGTGGCACTCTCAGACTGTACCTCAAAATCCGGAATCATGCTGGGGTTGGGCGAGGAAGAACAGGAGGTTCTTGCCACCATGGATGACCTTCGGGAAGCAGGCTGTGAAATTCTGACCCTGGGACAGTATCTGCAACCCACCCTGGATCATATGCCTGTGGTGGAATATATCCATCCCGGCCAGTTCGGTCTTTACAGGGAAAAGGCCCTGGAGAAAGGATTCAGGGAGGTTGAATCAAGCCCTCTGGTACGTTCTTCCTACCATGCAGAGAAACATGTAAAACATTCTTAGAATGGAGTTGAAGGATGTGTCATAGCAATCAAATCACTTTCAGGGATCTGGGAGTAATCGAATACGGGGAGGCGTGGGATTACCAGGAGGAGCGCTTTAACAGGCTTGTGGAGTATAAACGAGATTCCAAAGGCCGGGAACGACCTGAGCAGTACCTGCTTTTTTGTGAACACCCGCATGTATATACCCTGGGCAAAAGCGGAAATGAAGCCAACCTGCTGATCCGGCAGGATTTTCTGAAGAAAATCAATGCTACCTATTTTAAAACCAACCGGGGCGGAGACATCACTTACCATGGTCCGGGCCAGGTTGTGGGTTATCCCATCCTGGACCTGGAATCCCTGAATCTTGGGTTGAAGCAATACATCACACTGCTGGAGGATTCCGTCATTGAGCTGCTGAAAGGGTATGGGATCACAGCTGCCCATATGGATGGTGCAACGGGAGTCTGGCTGGATGTTGCACATCCGGTTAAGGCACGAAAGATCTGCGCCATCGGGGTTCGTTCAGGCAGGTATGTGACCATGCACGGTTTTGCACTGAATGTAAATACCAACCTGGAATACTTTACCTACATCAATCCCTGCGGATTTGAGACCAAGGGAGTAACTTCCATGGAGAAGGAGTTGGGGAATGCACCGGATATGGAAGAGGTGAAATTGCGGCTCCTGAAAATACTCAGGGGGAGGTTCCGTTCTCCAGAGTTCCCAGCAGGATCATAGCTTCCCTGCGGCTTGTACCGCATACATCGGGGTCTGCCTTGAATTCATCGCAAACTTTTGGCCTGTCCGGGTGCTTGTATATCATGCAACGGAAATCATCTGCCAGGTGGATGCATGGTACACCGGCAGGTTTCCCGCCGGGCATCCCCGGAATGGGGGATGAAATGGACGGAGCAATGCAGCACGCTCCGCAACGATCACGGCATTTCATCACATTCTGGTTCTATCTCGGT
Organism: Bacteroidota bacterium; assembly: GCA_043797815.1. GTDB lineage: Bacteria > Bacteroidota > Bacteroidia > Bacteroidales. The sequence goes on along the minus strand of JAZDPG010000020.1, from coordinate 49,650 downwards.
ACAATATTCATTATCCGAGGTGTTGTTGTTATTTGTTTCTCTGCCTTCGGGGATAGAAATCAGGGGAGTAGTTTCTCAGTCTCTCTTTCCGCGCTTTCACTTTCTCATCATTCTCATAGAAAAGTGTTTCATTGTGCTGGCTCAGGTCAAGTCCCGCATCTTCGTAGACACTGGGCACACGCATGGGAACAATTTTATTGGTGATCCAGTACAACAAAAGGGAACCCCCGAAGGCGAAGACAGACACCAGTACCAGGGCCAGCAAATGGAAAAGGAATGTTTTTATCTCACCATTGATCAAACCAACCTCTTCGGCAAATACGCCTGTCAGCAACATGCCTGTCATTCCTCCGATTCCGTGGGCCGGGAAAACATCCAGGGTATCATCCACCCCCCGTCGGGAAAAGTAATAGATCATCAGGTTGCTGGCGATGGCTGCGGCCCCTCCGATAAATATACTGGCCCCCACGCTTACAAAACCGGCAGCCGGGGTGATGGCCACCAGGCCCACCACGGCTCCCACACAGGCTCCAAGAGCAGAAGGTTTCCTCCCTTTGACCCCGTCAAAGAAGACATAGACCAGCATGGCAGAGGCCGATGCAGTGTTGGTATTCAGCAGGGCTTTTACAGCCAGGCTTGAGGATCCAAGTGCAGATCCGGCATTGAATCCGAACCAGCCGAACCAGAGCAGACCTGTACCCAGAAGGACAAAAGGAATGTTGGCGGGATAGGAAGGCCTTGCATAATCCCTTCTGGGGCCAAAGAAAAATGCACCGGCCAGGGCTGCCATTCCGGCTGACATATGCACAACGGTTCCTCCGGCAAAATCCAGAACCCCCCAGTTCCTTAAGAATCCGTTGGGATGCCAGGTCCAGTGCGCGAGGGGACAGTAAATAAAGATCATAAACAGCACCATGAAGATCATCAACCCGGTAAACCGGACCCTGCCGGCAAAGGAACCGGTAAAAAGGGCCGGGGTGATGATGGCAAATTTAAGCTGGAACAGGGCAAAAAGAGCCAGTGGGATGCTTGCTGAAAATTGGGGATCAGGAGCTCCGCCGACTCCCTTGAACATGAAATAGGTGGCTGGATTTCCGAACAGTCCATATCTTTCAGGTCCCACACTCTCCCCGAAAGCCAGGCTGAATCCAAATACGACCCAGAGAACACTGATCAGGCCCAGGGCAATAAAACTCTGGAGGATGGTGGAGATCACGTTTTTCGGTTTCACCATTCCGCCATAGAAGAATCCCAGTCCTGGGGTCATAAGGAACACCAGGGCGGTGGAAGCAAGCATCCAGGCCACGTCTCCGGTGTCGACCCCGGAAGTGTCACCGGTGTCAAAACCATGGGGTATAACTATCCCCAGAATTGCGATGGCTCCGAATGCAATCAGGGCGATAAGCCACTGTTTTTTCATCAAATTGGATTTTAAAGGTATTCTTTGTAAATATATAATAAATGACCAATACCCCCACTATGAAAAGGGGGGTATATTAATAATTATAGAAAAAATAATTGTATTGCTACGAAAATAGGTATTAATGCCTGAGGAAACAGAAAATCTCTATCCAGACAAAGAGAGTAAATAGTCATCAATTTTCCGGGCAACCCGTCTTCCTGATGCTATGGCGGTTACCACCAGGGTGGCACCGTTTACCGCATCTCCTGTTCCGAATACTTTGCGAACATTGGTGTACATTTGGCTATCCACTGCCACATTTTTCCGCATATCGAGTTTCACATCCAACTCTTCAAGCAATCCATCATAAACAGGATGAACGAAACCCATGGCAAGAAGGATCAGGTCAGCTTCAATTTGATTTTTTGTTCCGGGAACTGCCTTCATTTGAAAACGTCCGTCAATTTTCTCCCAGTTGACTTCTTCAACCTCAACATGAGTAACCCGGTGTTGCATGCCGATAAACCGAAGTGTGGACAGGCTCCACCTTCGCTGGCAACCCTCTTCATGTGAGGTTGAGGTTTTCAGGATCTTGCTGTAATAGGGCCATGGATTTTCATCGGCCCGCTTTTCCGGTGGTTTGGGAAGGATTTCGATCTGCGTTACACTCCCGGCACCCTGCCTGATGGCTGTTCCCACACAGTCTGACCCGGTATCTCCTCCGCCAATCACAAGTACCTTCCTGCCCTCGGCGGTGATCCGCTTGTCATAGGGTACATAAACCCCGTTGTTCACACGATTTTGTTGTGTCAGGTAATCCATGGCAAAATGGATCCCGTCCAGATCTCGTCCTTCCAAGGGAAGGTCTCTGGGCTGCATGGCTCCGATGGCCAGACAGACCGCATCATGTGAATCAAGTAGCTCCCTGCCGGAGATATCCCTCCCCACTTCAACTCCGGTACGGATTTCAAGGCCTTCGGCCATCATGATTTTCAGGCGCCTGTCGATGGTGTGTTTGTTCAGTTTGAAATCAGGGATACCAAATCTGAGCAGGCCTCCGATTTTCTCGTCTTTTTCGAACAGTGTAACGGTATGACCCGCTTTGTTCAGCTGGTCGGCTGCCGCCATCCCTGCCGGTCCGCTTCCGATCACAGCCACTTTCTTCCCTGTTCTGACCTTGGGCGGGTTGGGTTTGATATACCCTTCGGCAAATGCATGTTCCACGATCGCAGCTTCATTTTCCCGGATGGTTACCGGTTCTTCGCCGATATTCAGAACGCATGAGTGCTCACAGGGTGCCGGGCAGATCCTGCCTGTAAATTCGGGGAAATTGTTGGTCGAATGCAGCCGTTCACTTGCTCCCTTCCAATCGCCCTGGAAGAGAAGATCATTCCATTCGGGGATCAGGTTATCCACCGGGCATCCCCAGTGACAGAAAGGAATTCCGCAATCCATACACCTGGAAGCCTGCAGTTTCCGGTCCTCCGAATTCAGGACCTGTTCCACCTCGCTGTAATCACTGATGCGTTCATGAACCGGCCTGTTTCCAGCCGGTTTTTTCCCTATTTTCATGAATCCTCTAGGATCTGCCATAGTTCAGTCGTTTATATGCCATCGATCATTTCCACATCTTTTTCAACAGTGGCCAGCTTCTTTTTAAGCTCCTCCAACTGCAGTTCCTGCAGTACTTTTTTATACTCATAGGGAACAACTTTGATAAAATGGTCCATGAAATCATCAATATTGGAGAGAATCTTCTCTGCCACCTTGCTCCCTGTATGTTCATAATGGCTCGAGATCAGGTCTGCCAACTCCTTTTTATCATTCAGATCCTCTACCAGTGACAGTTCCACCATTCCCATGTTGCAGTAGTAATCAAAATCTCCTTCTTCATCAAGTACATATGCAACTCCACCGCTCATTCCTGCTGCGAAATTCCTGCCCGTCTTACCAAGTACAACCACACGTCCACCGGTCATGTATTCACAGCAGTGATCACCCACTCCCTCAACGATGGCTGTGGCCCCGCTGTTGCGGACAGCAAACCGTTCTCCGGCCCTCCCCGAAATATAGATATCTCCGGCTGTGGCTCCGTAAAGCACCGTATTGCCGATAATGATGTTCTTGTCCGACTCAAAGGTTGATCCCTCTGGCGGGACGACAATGATCCGGCCACCCGACAAGCCTTTTCCCAGATAGTCGTTGGTATCTCCCTCCAGATAGAACTCTATTCCCGGGACGAGAAACGCACCGAAACTCTGACCTGCCGATCCCGCGAACCGGGCCTTAATGGTACCATTGGGCAAGCCCAAATTACCGTATTTTCTGGCAATGGTACCGGATAACATGGCCCCGGTAGTCCGGTCGGTATTCTTTATGGAGTAGTGCATGGTGACCGGCTCTTTCTCGTCAATGGCTTTGCGGGCCTTTTCAATGAGATCATGATCCAGCACTCCGTCAATTTTGTGATGCTGGAACTCAGTATTGTGCATTGAATTTTTCCTGGCCTCCTTTGGCAGCGTGATCAGATCGCTCAGGTCCAGATGCTTTGTTTTCCAGTGGGTGATTGCTTCATTTCTTATCAGCAGATCGGAACGCCCTACTATCTCATCGAAGGTCTTGAAACCCAGTTCAGCCAGGTACTCCCTGATCTCCCTGGCCAGGAAATGAAAGTAGTTCTCAACAAAGTCCGCCTTTCCACGGAACAGTTTTCTCAGGTTTTCATCCTGGGTGGCCACTCCAACCGGACATGTGTTCAGGTGGCATTTGCGCATCATCACGCAACCAAGTACGATCAGGGCAGCAGTGGCAAAACCGAATTCTTCAGCACCCAGCAGAGCAGCCATGATCACATCCCTGCCGGTTTTCATCTGGCCATCTGCCTGTAATACCACTTTTCTCCTCAGGTTATTCATTACCAGGGTCTGCTGGGTCTCTGCCAACCCTAATTCCAGGGGCAGGCCTGCATGTTTGATGGAGGAGGCCGGACTGGCCCCGGTACCGCCTTCTGCTCCACTGATGGTGATCAGGTCGGCCGACGCTTTGGCCACACCTGCCGCAACGGTTCCAACCCCTGTTTCTGATACAAGCTTAACAGAGATCCGGGCCTCGGGATTAACATTTTTCAAATCAAAGATCAGCTGGGCCAGGTCCTCGATGGAATAGATGTCATGGTGGGGTGGAGGCGATATCAATGTGATCCCCGGTATGGAATAACGGGTTTTGGCGATGATCTTATCTACCTTGTGCCCCGGCAACTGTCCGCCCTCACCAGGTTTCGCTCCCTGGGCGACCTTGATCTGTATTTCGTCTGCATTGACCAGGTATTCGGTGGTGACTCCAAATCGCCCGCTGGCCACCTGCTTGATGGCACTGCGTTTTGAATCTCCGTTTTCCATACGTTCGAACCGGGTGGGATCTTCGCCTCCCTCTCCGGTATTGCTTCGGCCTCCGATGCGATTCATGGCGATGGCCAGTGCTTCATGGGCCTCCTTGCTGATGGATCCGTAGGACATGGCCCCGGTAACAAAGCGTTTCAGGATCTTTTCCTCAGGTTCAACCTGGTCGATGGGAATGGGATTTCTTTTATAATCCAGCAGTCCCCTGATAAAAGCGGGTCGGGCATTTTCACAATCCACTACGGAAGCAAACTCCTTGTATTTGGCATAATCGTTGTTCCGGGTGCTCCACTGAAGCAGTGCCACCGTTTCAGGATTCCAGGCATGGTGCTCTCCATACTTGCGGTAATGGTAGACCCCCTCGGTAAGAATCATGGAGTGTACATCTTCTGTGTAAGCTTTTCGGTGGGGGATAAGTACCTCCTGTGAAATCTCCTCCAACCCGATACCTCCGATCCGGGAAACGGTCCCCTCAAAATACTTATTGATCACATCCTGATGAATACCAATGGCTTCAAAAATCTGGGCTGCCCTGTAACTGCGCAGGGTACTGATGCCCATCTTGGACAGGATCTTAAGAAGGCCTTTGTTGACAGCCTTGATATAGTTGGCCTGGGCCTTCTCGAAATCCTGCTGAATGACCTTTTTTTCTACCAATTGTTCAATCACGGCAAAAGCCATGTACGGATTGATGACGCTGGCCCCATAACCGAAAAGCAGGGCAAAATGCATTACTTCCCTGGGCTCGGCCGACTCCACCACGATATCTATCTGCATGCGCTTGCGGCAATTGATCAGGTGGTGGTGAACAGCAGAGACGGCAAGCAGTGAGGGAATGGGTGCCATCTCTTCTGAAATGCCACGGTCCGAAAGAATGATATAATTGTGATTCTCATCCACGGCTTTTTCTGCCTGCCTGCAAATATCCTCAACCGCCTCTTCCAGCCCTTTGGCGCCTTTTGCAGCATCAAAATGAATGGAAATCACCTTATTTGAGAAGCCTTTGTAGCGAAGGTTCTTTACAACCTGGAAGTAGGTGTTGTTGATGACCGGACTTCTGAATTTGACCATTTTTGCATGGTCGGGCGTCTCGTCCAGAACATTGGTTTGCAGGGATCCGATGTACCCTGTAAGGCTCATCACCATCTCCTCCCTGATGGGATCGATGGCAGGATTGGTTACCTGGGCAAAAAGTTGCTTGAAATAATAGAACAAACGGTATGGCTTTTTGCTCAGTACAGTGGGTGGCACATCATTGCCCATGGATCCGAGAGGCTCTGCACCCGTTTCGGCCATGACTTTGATAATCGTTTCGATGTCTTCACGGCTGAAATTGAAGGAAGTGAGGTATTCCCTGTATTGATCGCCCAATCCGGGAGGAACCACATTTCCTGCCTGGATTTGCTCCAGACTCACCATGTTTTTATCGATCCAGCTCTTGTACGGATGTGCCGAAGCGAGGGTTGCTTTAAGCTCCTTGTCCTGGAAAATCTTGCCCTCCTGCACATCCACAAGGATGATCTTTCCTGGCTGAAGGCGGCCCTTTTCCCTGATCTCTCCGGCCGGGAAGGTTTGAACGCCCGCTTCCGATCCCATCACCATCAGGTCGTCCTTGGTGATCAAATACCTGGAGGGCCGTAATCCGTTTCGGTCAAGCATACCGCCAATGTACCGCCCGTCGCTGAAAATCAGTGAAGCCGGTCCGTCCCAGGGTTCCATAAATGCCGAGTGGTACTGGTAGAAAGCCTTCAGTTCAGGTGAAATGGGATTCTTTTCATTCCACGATTCGGGAATCAGGATCGACATGGCATAGGGAAGCGACTTCCCACTCATGATCAGGAACTCAAGCACATTATCCAGAGAGGCAGAATCACTCATATTGGGCTGGATCACAGGATACAATCTCTCAAGATCGCCAAGAATTTCGGACTTCAGGATGGATTCCCTGGCTTGCATCCAGAACCGGTTGCCCTTCACCGTATTGATCTCTCCGTTATGGGCCAGCATCCTGAACGGTTGTGCCAGGTCCCAGCTTGGGAAAGTATTGGTACTGAAGCGGGAGTGAACCAGGGCAATGGCACTCTGCATTCGTTTGTCCTGAAGATCCAGGAAATATTCTCCCAGTTGCTCTGAAGTGAGCATTCCCTTGTAAATAAGAACCTTTGAGGACAGGCTGGGAATGTAGAAGAAGTGTTTTTGTTTCAGTTTTGAAGAAGTGATGTATTTTTCGGTCCTTTTCCGGATGATGTATAATTTCCTTTCAAACTGCTCCTGTGGCAGGTCAGCTCCAAGAAGGATTTGCCGGATATTGGGCTCCACCTCCCTGGCAATCTCACCAATGTTGCTGTTGTCCCTGGGAACATCCCTGAAACCGATGAGTTGAACCCCTTCATCGTTCACAAACTGCACCAGGATCTCTTCACATTTCTTTGCTTCGGCACCATCCTGGGGAAGGAAAACCAGGCCCGTGCCAAACTGTCCCTCCTGGGGAATCTCATATCCCTGGATCAGATAGAAGTCACGTGGAATCTGGATCATCACTCCGGCTCCGTCACCGGATTTACTATCCGCCCCCTCTGCTCCACGGTGGGTCATATTGACCAGGGTCTCCAGACCGCGGCTGATGATGTCATGGGATTTTTTACCTTTCAAATGGACTACAAATCCAATCCCGCAATTGTCATGCTCAAATTCATTTCTATAAAGTCCTGATTTATAAGGTCTTTCCTTTCTCATAGCCACTTTATGCTTTTTGGTTCTTTGCAAAAAAGCCGTTCCCTTTGATTTGAGAACGGCTTTCCTTTATTTAAGTTCATACCATTCTCATTCGGATTGCTTGATCCTCTTTGCCACGTGCCTTTTCACATTTTTGGAATGATATCTCATCCGATTAAAAATTGATTTTCATTTGCCGTATGTAACTTACCATCAATTTTTTAATCAGTATTATTTGTCAAGGTTTGATTAAAAAATAGATGGACGTTTCATATCATCATGGTAACGTGCAAAGATAGAGATAATAATTACGAATCAAAACGCAGAAATTGAAATTCATTATATTTTGACAGTTATTAAGTGTTAATATCTTATAAAGTGAAAGTGCCATCCTTTTCGAGAACAGCACTTTCAGATCTGGTTTATCACAGGGTATTTTACATACCGTGCAGGCTTAAGGGTTAGTTGTATGCAGTTTCCCCATGTTCATAAATATCCAATCCTTCCTCTTCAATGCGCTTGGATACCCTGATGCCGATGGTCTTTTTCAGGATAAAGAATAACAGAAAGCCAAGCCCTATGGCCCATGCGCCTACGGCCAAAACACCAATGAGCTGTGAGCCCAGCTGGGCAGCTCCTCCTCCGTAGAACAGACCGTTGGAAGTAGAGAACAATCCCACGGCGATGGTACCCATGGCACCATTGAGGCCATGCACTGAAACAGCACCTACCGGATCGTCAATTTTCAGGACCTTGTCGATGAATTCAACACCGAACACCAGCAGGATGCCGGCCAGAAGGCCGATGATTACGGCACCACCAGGGCTAACCGCATCACAACCGGCCGTAATGGCCACCAATCCGGCCAGCGCTCCGTTCAGGGTCAGTGACATACCGGGACGCTTATACTTGATCCACGTCATGAACATGGCAGAAACCGATCCGGCTGCAGCAGCCAGGTTGGTGGTGATGAAAATATGGGCGATGGCGCCGGCATTTTCACTGCCGGTAGCCGCCAGCTGCGATCCGGGGTTGAATCCGAACCAGCCAAACCAGAGAATAAAAACACCCAGTGCACCCAGTGCAAGGTTCTGTCCCGGAATGGCCCGTGCTTTCCCGTCTTTGGTGTATTTCCCGATCCTGGGGCCAATCATAATGGCGCCTGTTAGACCAACCCACGCACCAACGGAATGGACTGCTGTAGATCCGGCAAAGTCATGAAAGGGTGTGGCCATGCCGGAGAGCCATCCTCCGCCCCAGATCCAGTGTCCCGAGATGGGATAGATCACAGCTGTAATGGCAACGGAAAAAATCAGGTAGGCTGAGAATTTGGTTCGTTCCGCCACAGCTCCTGAGACAATGGTGGCAGCGGTGGCCGCAAACACGGTCTGAAACATCAATGAAGTCATATCAGGTACCCCATTGATTGCATTGCTGTTGAAGAAAAGTGAGATTTTTCCAATGAATCCTCCCATATCTTCACCGTACATCAGGGTGTAACCCACAATCCAGAAGACTATGGAACCAACGGCAAAGTCCATCAGGTTTTTCATCAGAATATTTACTGTGTTTTTAGATCGTGTAAATCCGGCTTCCACAAGGGCAAAACCGGGCTGCATAAACATCACCAGTACGGCGGTAACCAGGATCCACATGTTGTCAATAGACATTGTGAATTCCGATATGGCTGTTGTTAAATCTTCCATGGTATTTATTTTTTTATGCTGTTATCAATGTGATTATCAATCTTTTATATAGAGCGATTCATCGCCTTTCTCGCCGGTTCTGATCCGGATGCTTTCTTCGATGGTGGAGACAAATATTTTTCCGTCACCCACCTCACCGGTAGCAGCAGATTTTAAAAGGGCATTCACCGTTTTCTCCAGGTTCACGTCCCTGACAATAATTTGAAGGTAGAGTCTCTCAATGTAGCTTGTATCGTATGCAACACCTCTGTACACCCTGCTCTCCCTGGCCATTCCCACACCGCGGGCCTCCCAGAATGAGAAGAATTCAATGCCATTTTCATGAAGGGTTTCTTTCACCTCTTCGAACTTGGTTTTCCGGACTATTGCTTCTATTTTTTTCATGGTATTATGTTTTAAAATGATACGCCTATGACTACGTGGAACTGTTCCTTATCCGGATTCCAGATGAGAGCTCCGCTTACAGGCAACGAAAATTTTTCAGTAATGGAAATTCCTTTGGATGCTGTTAAGCCAATGTTACAGATGGCAAAATCTCCATCAGCGGAATGCCAGCCATCTCCTGCTCCCACTTGGATGCCAAAATATTTAAAAGCGTATCCCAATTCAAAATACATGTCACCACCTTGAGACCCTGCACTTCCGGCTTCGTTGAGAATATAGTTGGCTCCAATTGAAAAACCTTTGATTTCATATCCCACGTTGATTTCAAATGCATGCGCACCTGTCGAGTCTGAGTAGTCGAAATAGTTGGTTCCGGGAAAATAGTAGTCAGTTAACCCAACATGCAGGCCGAAATCAAATCCATAGGATGCATAGAGGTCAGCTTCTGCTCCTTCGTTGGATGTGAAGCAATAGGATCCCCATCCGCCTATTTCAAAGCCGCCAACTGCAAAGGACAGGTAAGGCTGGATGGCCGGACCGGTTCCAAACTTGGTACCACGCCAGAGGTAACTGCTGACCAGATCTCCTCCTACACTGAACTGGGATGAGGATTCTTCATCCTGTGCGTTCATATTTACCGGTGCAAACACCATATTTACCATCAAGAGTGTCAGTACTCCGCCAAACAGGTCTTTTCTTTTCATAACTGTAACTTTTAGGGTTAAATTAATTACGATTCGAAACAAAAGTAGATATTATTTTGACAACCCATAATAAATATGGGGGTAAAAATTAAAAAAGATAGTAAAAATTAATTGACACCTATAAAAATATGGGGGTATATAATAAAATAGTATAAAATATTTACATCGACCCCTTATCTTCACAATATATAAATGAAAAGCTCTTTTTGTCAGATTCCTTCCTAATCCTTAAATTGCGGTAGCCCATGAGACATTATTATCTATTTCTGATCGTAACGGCGTTCATTATTCAGGGAAGCCACCTGCATGGACAGCAAACTGCCCTGCTTCTTATCGATATTCAGGAATTCTATTTTCCAGGCGGAAGATTGCAATTGGAGAATCCGGAAATGGCTGGTATGAATGCCGGGTTGCTCCTGGAACAGTTCAGAAAAGATGAATTGCCTGTGTACCATGTGAGGCACAATTTTGAACCGGGGGGAAACATTCACCAGTTTGTGAAGCCCCTAGCAGGTGAAAAAGTGATCTCCAAGGACCAGGTCAATGCATTTCTGGATACCGATCTTCTTGAGGCTCTCCGGGCTGATTCAGTAGTTCAGCTTGTGATTTGCGGAATGCAAACACATATGTGTGTGGAAGCTGCAGTAAGGGCTGCGCATGATCTGGGATTTTCGTGTCTCCTGGTGGAGGATGCCTGTGCCACCAGGGCGCTGCAGTATAATGAGCATATCATCTCCGCAAAAAGCGTTCATTTTTCCACCATTCAAACCCTTCAGGGGACCTACGCAAGGGTGGTAACAACCGGTGAATTCCTGAGGGATTTCCATCAAATCCTGCAGCACTAAAAAGGATTTCATCATTTATATTAACTTTGATCCTGATCAATTTTTTGAAAATGAATCTGCTGGAACAACTAAAGCAGTATACACAGGTAGTGGCCGATACGGGCGATTTCGGGAGCATGAAACAATACCGGCCAGTCGATGCCACCACCAATCCTTCATTGATATATGCGGCAGCAAAGAAGCCAGAATACGGGCACCTGATTGAACAGGCAGGGGAATATGGGAGAAAGACAGGGGGCACCCCTGAGCAACAGTTGTCTGGCACCATGGATATGCTGTCCGTGCTGTTTGGACTGGAGATACTGAAAATCGTTCCCCGGCGCGTATCCACCGAGGTGGATGCAAGGCTCTCCTTCGACACGGATGCCACAATTCTGAAAGCCCGGAAATTGATCGGGATGTATGAGGAGCATGGGATTTCAAGGGACAAAATCCTGATCAAGGTGGCCACGACCTGGGAAGGGATCAATGCTGCCCGGGAGCTGGAAAAGGAGGGGATTCATTGTAACCTCACCCTGCTTTTCAGTATGGCTCAGGCCATAGCCTGTGCAGAAGCAGGGGTTCAGCTTATTTCTCCTTTTGTGGGGAGGATCTATGACTGGTACAGGAAAGAGCTTGGAGTGGATGATATTCCCGCTGCTGATGATCCGGGAGTTCATTCGGTCCAGAACATTTTTCACTATTATAAAAAGTTTGGTTACCACACTGAGGTAATGGGTGCTTCATTCAGGAATATGGAAGAGATTACAGAGCTGGCAGGATGTGATTTGCTGACAATCTCCCCCGGATTGCTTGGTGAGTTGGAAAAAACAGATGCCCCTTTGTTCAGGAAACTGGATGAAGCCGATTCAAAAAAAATGGATTTGCAGAAGATCAGCCTGGATGAGAAGGGCTACCGTTGGATGCACAATGAAGACCCTATGGCGGTCGAAAAGCTTTCGGACGGAATCAGGCGTTTTACTGCCGATCTGCTGAAACTGGAGGAATTTGTAGGTGCACGGATCAGGTAAATATTATAATTTCCAAGGTGAAAGAGATTCATGAGATACTGGATCAGGAGGCCCGGGCCATCCGATCCATTCCGGTCAATGAGAATTACAGGGAGGTGGTTGAACTTTTCCGCGAAAGGGTCCATACCAGGGGCGGAAGAGTGATTGCAAGCGGTATGGGAAAGGCAGGTCATGTGGCCAACCAGATTGCCACTACCCTGAGTTCCACCGGAACCCCTTCCCTGTTTATCCATCCCAGTGAAGCGCAGCATGGCGATCTGGGTGTGATCAGAGAGAACGATGTTCTTCTGCTTCTCTCCAATTCGGGCAAAACACGCGAAATCCTGGAATTGGTTCAATTGACCCACGCCATGCATCCCGGGATTCCCCTTGTGATCATCACCGGAAATCCCGGAGGTCCGCTTGCACAGCAATCACGGTTGGTTCTCTATACCGGTAATCCTGAGGAAGTTTGTCCGCTGGGACTAACACCAACAACTTCTGCAACGGCCATGGCAGTGATCGGGGATGTCCTTGTGGTTCTGATGATGAAAAAGATCGGATTCACTTCCGTCGATTATGCCAAAAGGCACCATGGGGGGTACCTGGGAGAAAAATCAAGAGAGTCGGGCCATGCGGATCATTAGGGAAGATTGTTCAGGGCTTGTGGTGGACATTCAGGAACGCCTTTTTCCGGTCATGGATAAAAAGGAACAATTCCTGAATAGAATCCTGATTTTGCTGGAAGGTCTGAAAGCCCTGGAGATTCCTCTGCTGGTCACAGAACAATATCCCAGGGGTTTGGGATCCACCATTGAGCCGGTAAAGCTCGCCCTTGAACCTTATGCAGCCATAGAGAAGGTGGCATTCTCATGTTGTGACGAACCAGCTTACTCCGCTTCCCTTGGCCGGCTGGGGAGGAAGAAGGTGATCATTTGTGGTATAGAGGCTCATGTATGTGTTCTGCAAACCGTTATGGACCTTCTGGATGGGGGGTATGATCCGGTGGTTGTGGCAGATTGCATTAGCTCACGCCACCCGGAAGACAAAACAACAGCCATTGAGCGCATGCGTGCCTCAGGGGCCATTATTACCACCAGTGAATCCGTCCTTTTTGAACTGGCTCGGGTAGCGGGAACAGAAGAGTTTAAAATCATTTCCCGCCTGGTAAAATAGCGTCGGTATATGCAAAAAATTTATGCAGTAGGGGAGACCATCCTGGATATCATATTCCGCGATCAGCAACCCAAGGCTGCCAAACCTGGCGGATCCTCCTTCAACGCCTCGATAACCCTGGGCAGACTGGGAGTTCCCATCACCTTCATCAGTGAGATGGGGAATGACCATGTGGGTGACATGATCCAGGATTTCCTGGAGCAGAACGGGGTCGACACCACCTATATGTCCCGTTATGAAAATGGCCAGTCAGCCATTGCGCTTGCATTTCTGAATGACAGGAGTGACGCCGAATACCAGTTTTACAAGGATTACCCGCTCCAGCGGCTGGATGTGGATTTTCCCGTATTCAATCCCGATGACCTGCTTATGTTTGGCTCCTTTTATGCCCTGAATCCGGGAATCAGGCCCAGGGTCAGGCAGCTGCTGGAAAAAGCTGCCGGGGCAGGCGCAACGGTGGTGTATGATCCGAATTTCAGAAGTTCCCACATGGCAGAACGTGACCAGCTGATTTCTGTGATCAGAGAGAACATGGAATATGCAACCATTGTGAGGGCTTCCGATGAGGACCTGCATAATATACTGGGGGCAGAGGATCCCATGGAGGCCTGGGAACAGGTAAGGAAACACTGTTCCATCCTTGTCTATACAGCCAATGCGCATGGAGTAAGCCTGATGACCGAGGAACTGCACCTGCAGGTGGAAGTAGACCGGATTGAGCCGGTGAGCACCATTGGAGCGGGGGATACTTTTAACGCGGGTCTGCTTTACGGGATATGGAAACGTGGGTTTACCCGCCGTCAGATAGGGAGCATTGGGAGAGACCAATGGACTGCATTGCTCAATGATGCCATCGCTTTTTCCAGGGAAGTGTGCCTGAGCTATGACAATTATCTGCCCCTGCCTTTTGCAGAGCTTATAAGAAAACGGGACTCGTGATGGAAAAGAGAGTACCTGGAGGTGATCGGTACTGCTCTGAATCAGTGAAAGCTGGAACTGGATTAAATGCCGGACTTTCAGATCAGGATGTTTTCAATGTAAGCCAGTTCATCTCCTGAGAACTTCAGGTTGTGAAGTGTGGCTACGTTGGCCTCCAGCTGCGAAACAGAACTTGCTCCAACCAGGACAGAAGTGATTTGTTTGTGGCTGAGTATCCATGCCAGGGCCATTTGGGCAAGCGTTTGGCCACGCTGTGCAGCATGCTGGTTCAGGGCTTTGATCCGGACCATCAGGTCAGGATCAAGATGATTCTCGGTAAGAAATATACTCTTTCCGGCCATCCGTGAACCCTCCGGTATCCCGTTTAAATAACGGTCTGTAAGCAGTCCCTGGGCCAGGGGGCTGAAGGGGATACAGCCAACACCCTTTTCCTCCAGTACCTGCAGCAATCCGTCCTCCACCCAGCGATCCAGCATGTTATAGCGGGGTTGATGGATCAGGCAGGGTGTTCCAAGCGCATTCAGGATTTCCACTGCCAGGAGGGTCTGATCCGCATTGTAGTTGGAAATGCCCACATAAAGGGCTTTGCCCGACTGAACGGCCGTGTGAAGTGCCATCATGGTCTCTTCCATGGGCGTACCGGGATCAGGCCTGTGTGAATAGAAAATATCCACATACGCAAGGCCCATCCGTTTCAGGCTCTGATCCAGACTGGCCAGCAGGTATTTCCTGCTTCCCCATTCGCCGTAGGGTCCTTCCCACATCATATATCCTGCTTTGGTTGAAATAATCAGTTCATCCCGGTACCTTCCCAGGTCAGACTGCAGAACGTTTTTCAGGTTGGATTCGGCACTTCCGGGAGGAGGGCCATAGTTATTGGCCAGGTCAAAATGGGTAATCCCCAGGTCAAAGGCCCTGAAAAGGACCTCCTTGATATTCTGAAAATCATCCATTTCACCGAAATTGTGCCACAATCCAAGAGAGATGGCGGGCAGCATAAGTCCGCTGTTCCCACAGCGGTTGTATGTCATTTTATCATATCGGTTGGTGGAAGCAAAGTAAGCCATGTCCTTATTGTTTAAATAGTTATCGTTTTATAATGGGGATTTTGTAACTGATGGAATAGGTAAATCCAAATACCCTGTTCTCCGTTCCTTTTCCATAGCCTGGTATCATCAGAGGCGCAACCTGTGGATCCATGCCCGGATTCAGGAGAATCTTGTACCGGACATACCAGCCCAGGAAAAAATTGGGAAGTACTTCAGCTTTTATGCCGCCCACCAATTCCAGCCAATGACCTTTGAGGGAGTTTTCATACGTATTTATATGGTAGTCGCCCCAGAAGTTGCTTGGAATGGTGATATTCTCTGCCCGGTGATTAAAAATGGAAGTGGCATACCGGAAACCCAGGGTAATGCCGTGATGAATGGAGCGGTCCGTAATGGGAAGCACATTGTAGTCCAGTCCAAGCCTGGCATAGGCTCCTTCTGATGCATATTTCACATCGTCCAGGGAATCTGAAAGAGCACTGTATCCCAGCTCGAACACAGGGAATATGTTCCTGAAAATCTCAAGGTCCACCGACGCTTCGGCACCTGTCTCAGGAGGATCGGTGAAGTAATATACAAACCGGGCCAGGTCCACACCGATCCTGGGGCCATAGGTGCGCAATGTATCCTGGCCGTTCACGGTTTGAACCAGGAGCAGGAGCACTGCCCAGCTAAAAATATATCCAGAGATGTTCTTCATTGGATTCAAGTTCGGCATCGACAATGGCTTCAATAAGTTCTATATTCAAAATCATCCTTCCGGTACTGGTGAAATCTTCAAGCGTAAAACGGGCGGCAAATCCGCAATTATAAGAAATAAGGTAGGCTTCACTTGAATGCATCACAAACAGGGTGTCGTTTTTTTCTGCAGTACGTATCACGAATACGGACTGGTTATTGGAGGGATCAAGCGGTAACTCTGCCCGGCCCACGGACACCGAATTATACAACAGACTGTCGCTTTTCCCTTCCCTGATCCCAAGGATGCTTATCCCGGGTACGATGGTATCGGTGATCTTTCCCCCCACAAGGGTCCTGAACCGTGCCACAAGAATGGATTGAGAATCATCGTCACATATATCCTGGGGGCTGCATGCGGCGAGCGTAATGCAGAACAAAAATGGGATGAGCCTGTGATTCATTAAAGCTTGTTATTGTGGACAAAGATGATAAAAAAATGCAAGCTGTGGCAGGCTGACCTTCTCTTCAGGCAAAAGCACCATGGAGGAGTTTGAAAGGTCGAGCCTGCAGCAGAGCTGATTCCCCTGAATATGGAAACCCAGGGTCCAGGGCCATTCTGAGCCAGCTTTCAGGCACAATTGATTGCCCGGACCTGAGATTTGCACCTGGTTTTTACTGATCATTTCGGCACCAGGGGCCTCTTCAAACCGGATGCTGAACAACCTGACCTGGTTCACTGCCAGTTGCTTATCTCCATGATTAAAAAGGGTAAGGCCGATGGTTCCCGAGGCAGAATCGCCGCTGAATTCAACCATAACGTCCATCAGTCCATGCGATCCAATGGCGACCAATTTGTCCATTTCCTGGAACAGGAAGGCACCCTGCAGGATATTCTTCCCGTTTACTTCAATGCCCGATGTTCCTGTTGCCCCTCCCTCCAAAAACACGGAATAGCTTCCCTTGACCACATCCACCTCGAATGGAGTCGGATTCTGCTTTGCACAATTGGAAAGCAGGAGAGCTGCCGGGACCAGCATGAATAGCTTTGCCTTGATCATCATTCCAGGATAACCTTTGCATAATCCATGCAGTACCGGATATCATCCTCTGAAAGCGGTTTTGCCGGGTATCCGGATTTCTCAATGACCGCCAGGTATTTCTCATGATGAACTTCTGCGCTGGTATTCGCAAAATCGAGGGTGGAGCGTATCCCCGCTTCATAGATAATTCTGGCGTACAGACCGCCCACGCCCGTAATCCTGGAGAGGTCACACAGGCTGTAGATTTCCAGTAACCTGGATTCGGGAATGCCTGTCATTGTGGAAACCTCTCTTCTTTGTGCGTTTGACTGCACATTTTCGAAAAAGTCGCGTGTGTTCCTGATCCCTCTTGACTTCAGTACTTCCGTGAATTCATAAGGAATTCCGGGAAAGTCGGAAAGGGGAAAAGGTTTCGCCATGTAGCTTCCGGCCTCCCGTTTCAGCAAAACCAGGATCTCCACCGGGATCCCGGTGGAGGAAGCCACTTGTTGAATCTTCCTTTTATTTCCCAGTGCTCCGGTGAGCTGCGCCAGGTTCTCAATGCCCAGGCCGGCCAGCAGCCGGGATCTCTCACCGGTTTTTTGATGGAGTTCAATGCGGCTGGGGATCAGCTTCTTTGATCTGGTAAGCTCAAAAAAACGTTCCAAACTGAGTTTTGCCGGTTCAATGGAGTATCGTTCCATGGGATTGCGCTATTTCCTTCCGAGCAGGACCATATTCCAGGGTGAATCCACATAGATTTTGCCCTTTTGAACCAAAGTGGCTGTTCCTGAATAGTAGTCCCAGAGCCCTGTTCCCTCTCCAAAAATACGGCCTGCGGGGATCTCCTTCAGGCCGGAGTGCAGTTCCAGACCAACCATTACCTGGTCCGAGAAGCCCTCTGTTTCAAGATCTCTTGAGAAGACATAGGGCTCCTGGCTGACCATCCTGTGGGTGCCGGCACCCACAGCAGGGTGTTCCCTGCGGAACTGTCCCAGCTTCCTGTAATGGGCAAGCACATCGCCTGCGACGAAACCATTCCGGGAGGAATTCTGTTCAATCTCGTCCCAGTTCATGGGCCCCCGAAGGGTGGCATCACCGTTGGCTCCCGGGATGACCAGGCTCCGGTTGCTCTCGTCTCCGTAGTAAATCTGGCAGGAACCGGGTGCAAGCAAAAGTTTGGTTCCTGCTTCAATGGGTTTCATTCGTTCTTTGTCAAAGGGTTGGCCATCATCGTGGGAAGTCAGATAGTTGACAGTCCCCTGACCTTTCAAGGTGGTTTGGAGTATATCCGAACAGGAGGAGAAGAGTGCTTCATACCCACCAGTGGCATCGCTCTTGAAACCAAAGTTGATGAGGCTGTGAACGGACTGGTCATAAAAATCCACTTCCCGGTCGCCGAAACTGAAGGTGCGTCCGGAACCTATTCCGTAACCGTAGACCTCACCAAACATAAAAAATGCATTGTTATCCAATACTTTTTCGGGGTTCTGATTTTTCCAATCGCGGAATGCCGCTTCTGCTTCACCGTACAACTCCTTCCAGACAGACTCTTCAATGTGTTTGGCCGTATCGAGCCGGTAGGCGTCTATTCCGTATTTGCGAATAAAATCGGTAAGCCATTTAATAATATAGTACCTGGGTGCCCTGGGATATCCGGTTCTTTGAAAGAACTGTTCCAGCTCTTCCAGTTCCTTTTGTAGCCGCCCCTCCATTTCCCATTTTTCCAACAGGGCAGGGGGAGGCTCCACCGGGTTGTCCGAATCTGTTCTGATGTCAGGCAGGTTCTTCACAAGGGTGCAGGAGACGGTTGTTGCATAGCTCTTGTATGTGCAGGCGGGGGATGTGCGGACCCACCCATCCGGCCATACAGGGTCCTGGTCGGTGACCGGCCCTGTATGGTTGATGATCACATCCATAACGATCCGGATGCCATGGGCATGTGCGGTTTCAACCAGTTTGGACAGCTCTTCCGGTGTACCGAAATTGGGATCCACGCTGGTCCAATCGCTGGTCCAGTATCCATGGTACCCGTAAGTGACCCCGGTCCCCTCATCGGTGCTTCCGTGAATCTGCTCAAACCAGGGTGTCATCCATAGTGCGGTCACACCCAGGGAATCGAAATACCCCTCGTCGATTTTTTGTATGACACCGGCCATATCGCCCCCCTGAAATCCACGCATGACAGCTGTTTGCCCGGTCCGGTTAAAATTGATGTCGTTGGATGGATCTCCGTTCAGGAACCTGTCAGTGAGCAGGAAATAGATATTGGCATTTTCCCACAGGAAGGGTGCCTTTTTCACTGTGTGCTCTTTTATCTCCGGATGGATGCACGATACGAAGATGAAAAGCGCAGGAAAAAGCCATGAAATTCTGATGAGGTGGGCAGCTTTGGGCATGGTCTTAATCTTTGGGATGAATACTCAAAAATAGACTAATCCTGAATAAGTAGTATTTTTCCGCCCGACATATTCCCGCTGTATTCCCTGATGGCTTCATTCACATCTTCAAGAGGAAAAGTCCGCGCGATGTGGGTGGTGAGACAAGCGTTCATCTCTTTTTTTACCTGGTTCATGAAATGAAGCTTGGCAAGCGTACTTTTGGACTTGAGCCAGTTTCCCAGCTGAAATCCGCTGATGTACTTTTCCAGTCTGATCAGGTCTGCCGGGTCTGCTTTCAGCGGAGCTCCCGATAAGCGGGCATAGGCTACCAGACGGGATCCATCGGGAGCCGCCGTTAACAGGCGGAAGGACTCATCCCCGGCAACAGCATCCAGGACCAGGGTGGCACCCAGTTGCAGGGCCAACTCCCTGAGCTCCGTTTCAAAAGAGCCGGAGGTACTGTTCAGGACATGTTCAGCCCCCATTCTTTTGAGTTCATCCACCTGCTCATCTTTCCGTACAATGCTGATCAGGGGAATGGAATGTTTCGCTGCCAGCCTGATCAGCATTTTCCCCAGCGCACTTGCCGCTGCATTGTTCACAAAGGCTTTGTGGTTTCCCTGCCTGGCCAGTTGAATGAGGGCCATGGCTGTCATGGGGTTTATCAGCATCATGGAACCTTGCCTGAAATCCACGTTCACCGGAAGTGGTACGGTGTGCATGGCCGAAGTCTTCATGAATTCAGCCCAGGTACCGTCTCCCCCCGGATCGGGCGAACAGGCGACCCTTTTGCCCGACCGCAGTGCAGGAGGCAATCCCCGTCCAGCTTTCACCACCGTTCCGGATCCTTCCAGTCCCGGGGTAAAGGGCCAGGTTCGGACCATGTATCCACCGGCAATATTGGCCAGGTCAGATGGATTGATGGGCGATGCGGCCATTTTTACAAGTACCTCACCCGGACCCGGTTCCGGAATGGGTACGGATTCGATTACCAGATTTCCGCCAGCTTCAGGTTGCCGGACCGATTTCATCATTTCGGACATAAGCTTTGATTTTTTGAATGAACTTTTCAAGGGAACCCGGACCGATTCCTGTCACATTTTCCTGGGGGATATGCCAACGGTTCATCACCTCCTTCAGAACCTGTTCCCTGACCACCCATACCTGGGCAATGTTTTGGGCATTAAACAGCTGAATCAGGATGTCTGACCAGATGCCGCCATTCAGTTCAAAAGGACCCACCTCATCCAGCACCACCAGGTCCGCTTTTTGTTCCAGGCCTTTTCGGATGATTCTTTCACCCACTGCCAGGGTCCCGGGATTGAAAAAAAAGCGGCCAAAGCGGATCCAGCCATCTTTTTCCAGTACAGAAGCCAGATCATGCCTCTCCCCGTTTTCAACATTCACCAGGGTGAATGCGGACCGCTGATTGTCACTGAAAGAACCTTCGCTCAGGAAACCTGTCACGGAAACCTGTTCTTTTTGCAGGTGATGGATCAGACCGGACAGAAAAGTGGTTTTTCCCTGCTGAACACCTCCGGTGACCACAAAAATGTGATGATTATGTTTCATTCTCTTCCAGCCTTCCGCACATAAAAATAGGCAGTGGACAGCCGTCCCGACCGGTTGGTATAATCACGGACGGCGATGTGGATGATCTCGTTGTAATTACTCAGGATTTTAAACATGCTTGTAACCGTAAATTTATTGACATGCTGCCTGTTGCTGTCACGACGGCCCTTTACAGGCACAGAGATAAAAAGAATTCCGCCCGGTTTCAGTTTGTTCCAAAGCCGGTCCATGACCGTCCTGTATCCGGTGATGTGCTCAAGCACCTGGATGGAGATAACCATGTCAACAGATTCATCTTCTATGTCGTTCAGATTCAGGTGGTAACTATAACTGTTTCCGCGCTTGTCACTGGTGCCAAGTAATTGATTCCTGGCATAATCCAGACAGGTCTCACTGTGGTCCACCAGCATAAACTGTGTCTTTTCAACCAGGCTGGCAATATACTGCACATCTCCTCCCAGGCCTGCCCCGAAATCGAGGATGGAACCTGCATTTTCAAAAAGGTCACGGAATTTGAGCAGATGGTCCCCGTCACAGCGCAGTTTCTGCTGTCCGATCTGTTTTTGGTAATTCTTTTCCCAGAAAGCCTTGGTATTCGGATTAAACCATGTTTTGAGTGATCGCATCAGATATTTGTTTTATTACTTCAAGTGCATGATCCACATGCTTCTGTTCTACGTAGGTTTGGCCAATGAGCATGCGAAGCGTGACCAGCCCATCTATTTTTGTATGGGTGAGAAACAATTGCCCGCCGGAGTTGATCTCCTTCAGAAAGCGCTCATTAACGGGATTCACCAGGTCCGGATCCTTTGATCCCGAAGGATTGTATCTGAAACAACTGAAATTGAGAAACGGTTCTGATGCCAGTTCAATTCCCCGTATCTTCGTAATCTCCCGGCAAAAATATTCATTGAGCCGAACATGGGAGCGGAGCCTTTCCCTGATCCCTTCAAGTCCGAATCCCCGGATCACAAACCACAGTTTCAGGGCCCTGAATCTTCTGCCCAGGGGAACTCCCCAGTCGCGATAGTCATTGACGCTCCCCCTTGTACCGGTTTTCAGGTATTCCGGAAGGATTTCGAAAGTTCTCACCAGTTGTCCGGGATTCTTCATAAAATAGACCGAACAGTCAAAATTGGTGAACATCCATTTATGGGGATTGAATACAAAACTGTCTGCCTGGTCGATTCCGTCAATCATCCACCTGTATTCGGGAAGAAGCAGGGCAGACCCGGCATAGGCTGCATCCACATGAAGCCAAATCCCATGTTGCTTGCATATGGAGGCGATTTCGCCAAGCGGATCCACAGCAACAGTCCCGGTGGTTCCGATGGCTGCTACCACCGCACAGGGAACCAGCCCCCGCGCCAGGTCTTCCAGAATATGTTTTTCCAGTACCTCCGGCTTCAGGCGCATCTTCCGGTCCACGGCAACCTTGACCAGGTTCTTCTTTCCGATCCCGCATACGCCCACTGCTTTTTCAATGGATGAATGTGTCTCCTCGGAGCAATAAACCCTCAGGTTATTGGGAACTCCCTGCTCGTTGGAGGAGAACCCCGTTATCACTTCCCTGGCCGTAATCAATGCTACCAGTGAGGCTGATGAGGCACTGTCCTGAATCACACCCTGAAAACCGGAAGGGATTCCCATGGCATCCCTGAGCCACTCCATCATCCGCTGTTCAAGCTCCGCCGCTGCCGGGGAGGTATCCCAGATCATGCACTGGGCTCCAAGGGCCGCGGTTACAAATTCTGCCAGAACCGACTCCACCGAACTGTTGGCGGGAAAATAGGCGTGAAAATTGGGGTGTTGCCAATGGGTGATTCCGGGAAGGATGATTTCATCCAGGTCCTTAATAATCTTCTCCATGGACTCACCCTTGTCCGGTGCAAACTCAGGAATGCGATTATAAATATCACCTGGTTTTGCGGCGGATTTAACCGGGTATGATTCCATGTTTCTGAAGTACCGGTCGATCCACGCAACAACGGGACCGGAGATATCCTTAAATTCTTTGGGATCTAACATATGCTTAAAAGTACCTGTTTATAATGTGATCTGCCAGCCGGTCCGCTGCCTCCGGGTTGAACCGGAACCAAAGTTCGGGCTCAATCAGTTCAAGTTCTGAGACAGCCATACGGCCGTTATTGTCCCAGATGGCATCCACCCTGGCATATACTGGGTTGTATCCGCACCGGGCAACAGCCTGTTCTGCAAACAGGATCTCATGGCCGGCGGGGTCATGGTGTTGCACGGAACCCCCGAAATCATCCTGGACCCTGAAATCTCCTTTTTTCGCCTTCTTGACCACGGCATGGGTAAACTTACCACCGATAACCATAAAAGCCAATTCCCCCTTCTCCAAAACCTTTTCCTGGAATTCCTGGATCATCATGGGTTCATCTGCAATCAACTTCCGGAACAAAGTTTCGTATTGTCCTGATTCCCCGGCTCGAAACCTGTAGGTATGCCTGGCTGCACCCGAAACAACTGGCTTCAGGATCACCTCCCTCCAGCCCGGACCCACAACCCAGTCTGTCAGCGTCGCCTGGTTGCCACTTTCAATGAAGATCGTTGGCGGAACATGAACCTGCGCTTTTGCCAGGTCTTCCAGGTAATGCTTGTCAAGGTTCCACCGGATAATTTCATAGGGATTGAGCATACTGGTTTTCGCCTTTGATTTCTCGAGCCATACACAGAATTCCGGAAAGCGGTCGAAATAATCCCAGGTGCTCCTGAACAGGATGTACTCCGTATCGGACCAGTCCACCCGGGGATCATCCCAGCTGCACCGCGCTACTTTGAGGCCCCTTTTTTCCAGGGCATCCCTGACAAGCCGGTCTTCGTCAAGGATGTTCCTGATGTAGGGCGTGACCCGAGCCGGTTCCACGTATCTTCTTTCTGTGAGGATTGTAAGCTGTGTCGATTTCATGAAGGTCTGTTCTTTTCACCTGGTAAAAAAAACGATACTCTTGTATGCCATATCCACAGCAAAGTACCCGAAGGCAAGGGCGAATACTTTGAAAACCACAGGAACCACCCGGGGTCTGGAGAGTACAGTCCGAAACCTGGAGAAGGTGAATGCCACAAGCAGTGTGGAGATCAGCCAGCCGGCCTGCACCAGCCCCATGAAGAGGTATGCACCCAGGTGAATATGTTCACTGAGCAACATGGCCTTGGGTATGCAGATGGTAATCCAGTAGGTCCACAGTACGCCGTTTGAAAGAATCATGAGGATGATTTTCCACAGGCTGAAGTGAACTTTTGTTGCGGTATCCAGGGACCTGACTTTCCAGATGGATACCGAAATCCAGATCAGGATTCCGGCTCCCAGCAACGAAAGTCCCCTGAAAAAAGCATCAGGCAGACCCAGTGAGGCAAACAGTACCAGGCTGATGATGGCCACGAGGGTCTCGGTGACCAGAGCGATACCTATGATCCGGATACCACGGGACAGTCCTTCCTGGAGTATCTCCGTGAATACAGCCGTAATAACCGGTCCAGGAATTACACCACCGATGATCCCCAGCATTCCTGCTATGACAAGTTCCTGGATCATTTTACTTCGAAAGGGAGCATGGTTTTCATGGCCTCCGAATTTATATAAAATGAACCGATTTATGATCTTAGCTTACCGAATTCCTGATCCGGCGCAATAGCAACTGCATAAAAGCATGTTAAAAATGCTGCTGCAGAAGGGCGGGGAGTCATCCATGAATAGCTTATTGCCACTCATTCCTTAATCTATTTGAATTTCAAGAGGATCTCCTTTCAGCCCTATCAAACAGGAAGCGGGTTTACAACTTAAGACTTTCAGGATCCTGATAGTTGTTCCAAAAACGTAGTAGCTCGACATTATGTTTGTCGATCACTTTGTAAAACAGACTTATTTGCCTGCGGATAACGCAACGCTTAACATCTTCAACCTCTGTGCCCTGGAACTCTACTTTCCCCTGTTTCAGTATAAACTCGATGTCATCAACCTCATCAATAAATTCCTGGGCTTCTTTTTCCGACCATTTACGCAGTAAGAAATCGATATTTTGATAGTAGTCAGAGCGGGCAAGTTTATTCCAATGAACTTCTCTCATCTAAAATTCAGGTCTGGATATTTTTGCCTGGCTTCCTTCATTACTTCTTCCCGGGTATAACGCTGGCCATCTTTGCTCGCTTTCAACGCTTCATCAATAGCTGCTTTTTCAGCCTTAGACAGTTTGTAGGGCGAGGTCGTACTTAACAGCGCTAAAAATTCATTATACACTTTCTCCAGATCTGCCTCTTTTAGGCTATCTATCCTCCTAAACAAGTCCAGTTTTATCTCCGCGGCGTTCATAATTATAAAGCTTTTGTCCTTAACAAAGTTAACAATTTCTTTGCTCAAATAGTTTGATTCTCCGGGGGGAACTTTTCCAGCTTGCTCTGCGGGTTGTCCAGGTTATTGAGCTGGTACAATATGCAGGGTCATAGTAGCGGCCTTGGTAGTCGTAAAGGTCTAAGTTAATTCCACCGATCTGCTCGTCCTGAAGTTCTTTACCGTTGCATAGGTACTTATTCTCACTGAGAACCATTTTAACCCCATTATCAGCTTCTTACACTCCTTTTAGATGATGTAGTATATTCAAAGAACGCATTCTGAAGATATC
Source organism: Bacteroidota bacterium (assembly GCA_043797815.1). Classification (GTDB taxonomy): domain Bacteria; phylum Bacteroidota; class Bacteroidia; order Bacteroidales. The sequence goes on along the minus strand of JAZDPG010000020.1, from coordinate 24,047 downwards.
CATTTTTCTTTCAAATGAAGATTTCACCAGGTTACATTTTCAACAAACAGGGATATATAAGAAAGATTCCGGAATGAAATCATACAACTCCTATCACACTTGTATTAAACAACTTGCCAGGTCCGATACTCTTCCTCAGAAGTATGCCGCCAATATTGACCGATCAACCATCTGGCGTTGGAAGCATGAGAATGAAGATAAATACCTGGGCTACGAACTCACCAATGTCCAGGCTTTGCAGCAATTCCTGGAACGAAGGGAATCTGATACTCTGATAAGAGCTTACCTAAAAGTCACACTGGCGCTTTCAACAATATTTTTCAAGACAAACCAAATTCAAAAATACTTGAATCAGAGCAAAGATATTCTTGTAAAAACCCTCCTTCGCTACAGGAAAGTGGTAAATATCGGGTTCATACTCCGATTACTGAATCTCTCCACCGCCACCTACCACAATTGGAAGAATCAGGTTTTGTATCCATGCCAAAGTTCAGCCCTGAAATTGTGCCGTAGAATCTATCCCAATCAGCTGACAGAAAAGGAGACAGCCCAATTGAAGTCCTTGTTGACCGATTCGGCCTTCAAATACTGGCCCGTATGCTCCATTGCCCATTATGCGCGAAGAAACAATATCCTGCACATTTCACTATCCACGTGGTACAACTGCATATATAAACTAGGCATCAAGCGCCCAACCCTACGAAAGAAACCCAGGAATAAAACCGGGATACGAGCACGCCGGCCCCATGAAATCTGGCACGCTGACATTACCGTTGTAAAATGCTTGAACGGAATGAAATACTATGTTTACCTGCTTATGGATAATTACTCCAGATTCATCCTGAACTACCGGGTATCGATAAGAGTTTCAGCAGAGATCCGGCTTGATAGCATCAGGAATGCATACCAGGACTATATCCATGAACCGGCAAATGATACGATGCTCCTGGTGGATGGAGGCGCGGAAAACAACAATTACCCGGTGGATTCCTATATCCAATCAGATTGTGTCAGCCTTCAGAAACTCATTGCCGGGAAAGACATCCACTTTTCAAACTCAATGGTAGAGGCCCAGAACAAACTGATCAAATACTACTATCTGTTTAAGCATCCATTCCAAAATCTCGATGAATTGATAAAACTACTTGAATGGATAGTGAAAGACTACAACCACTGTCGTCCTCACCACTCATTGGGAGGATTGACCCCATTTGAATCACTCTCAGACATAAATCTACCTCAAGAAAAATGGGTAAACCAAATATTAGAAGCCAGACAAGCCAGGATTAAGAAGAATACTGTAAAATCCTGTGGTATCTGTTGATGTAGGTTTTGGAGATGCCCCTCCATTCAGGGATGAGGTTGAGCAGTAGTAATCTGGGAGATAAAACCTCTGATCAAACACACCAAAGGGAAGTGAAATCTAATGCTGCAATATTGCAACACCAAACTCCAAAATCATTTTGGGATTTGCTCTGGAAGTTAATCCTTCGAAAATGACTCCGGCTCCGGAACGGGAAGACCGGACTGCAAGCGATCTGGGTGGACTGTGACCGGATGATTGCGTCGGTTGGGGCGGACCAGATTCCTGATCCGGCCCTGCTCCATCTCGTAAACCTGATCTGCCAGTGAGGCATACTGGGATTTGTGGGTAATCAGCAGGATGGTCTTGCCCTGCTCTTTCAGGGAAAGCAGCAACCTGTTGATATATACCTCTGTGAGTGGATCCAGCGATGAAGCCGGTTCATCAAGGATAATCATCTCCGGATCACGGTAGAGTGCCCTGACCATGGCCAGCCTTTGCCTCTCCCCCCCGGAAAGATTGGTACCATTCATTTTTACCGGTGATCCAAGTCCTTCAGGGAGGGATTCAATGAGTTGCATAAGTCCCACATCGTTTATCAGTTGAATAATCCTGGGAAGGTCCGGTTCTGTTTCTCCGGGAGCGATGTTGTCCAGGAAGTTACCTGAGAGAAATGAGATCTGCTGTGGCACAACTCCCATCAGGGACCTGATGCTTTCCCTGGTGAAATAACGGGTATCACAGCCCCTGATGGTGATGATCCCTCTGTCAGGCGGATAAAGGTGTTGTACCAGTCTGGCCACTGTACTCTTTCCCGATCCGCTGGGTCCTGTCAGAGCAGTCATGCCACCTTCCGGTATAAGCAGATCCACACCGCTTAACTGCTGACCCCTGCTGCCGTATGAGAAAAAGATTCCTTTGAGAGAGATGGTTCCGAACTCAGCTTTTTTCATGACCTGGAGACCCGGTTTCTGTTCTTTCTCCAGATGGAAGATCTCGAAAAGCCTATCGGCAGCAATCATGGCATTCTGATAGGTTTTGTTGGCCCCGATCAAACCGCTTATGGGACCTGTACAGTAGCCCATCAATGCATAAAAAGTGAGCAGGTTTCCAGGTGAAAGGGAATCCCTGATCACAAAATATGATCCGGCCCACAGGAGGATGATGGTGAAAATACGGTTGATGGTCTCTGTTCCTGTGGAAGCAGTGATGGCATTAATGCCTGATGAATAGACTGTGTCCAGCAAACTGTTCAGCTTTTTTTCTGTTTTCTCCTGTGTTAAATGAACCAGGTTGTGTTGCCTGATGTGCGATGAGGCCTGAAGGGACTCTACAAACTGTTCTTCAAGCGAGGCGGATTTCTCCATGACTTTCCTTTCGATCCGTTTGTTCCGGTGGTTAAAAATAATGTAAACCAGGCTGTATGCCGGGATCATGACCAGCATGATCAGCGACAGTCTGGGATGAAGAAGGAACATGGCAGAAAAGGAGAAGAGCAGGATGAGGAGATTTACAAGAATTCCGATGGCTGCATCATTAATAAATCCCCTGATCTTCACCGCATCGTTGACCCGTGAGATGATCTCCCCGGTTTTCATGGAGTCGAAAAAGCGCTGGGGGAGACTGAACAGATGGCGGTAGTAGGAAATGATCAGCTGGTTGTCAATGACCTGGCCTGTTTTCAGCATGATCGTGTTTCTGGTACATGCCAGGAAGACCATCAGCAGGGTGATCCAGATCATCACCAGGCTCATCAGATTCAGAAGGCCTTCGTTGTGCGTTACAAAAACATGGTCGCTTAGTTTGCCCAGGTAGATGGATGAGGAGAGACCCAGAAGCGTATAAAGGATGGCAGAAATAACAGCCTGCAGGACAGGTTTCCAAACCGGTTTGATGAGAATGCGCAGCCTGGTGTTGTTTGGAATGTCCGGTGAGAACGGTTGTTCCTTTGTACCGGGCACCATGGCAATGACCGATCCGCTCCAGCACTCCCCAAATTCTGTTTTCTGCCTCCGCTTGATTTCCCCGTCAGCCGGATCCATGATCTTCAGGCTTTTGCCATTCACATTGTATACAGTTACGTAGTGATGGTTTCCGTCTTTCCGGACCAGGTGAGCGATAAAGGGGAGCGGCAGTTTATCCATGTGGTCTGCACTGCCCTGCAATCCCCGGGCTTCAAAATCGAGCTGCTTCAGTGCCTGAACCATGCCATACATAGAGGTTCCCTGATGGTCGGTCCGAGCCAATTGCCTTATCCTGGATACGGGAATACGCATTCCATAGTGGGCCATCACAGAGGAGATGCACGCAGGTCCGCAGTCTGATGCGTCCCGCTGCCGGATGCAAATTCTGTTTCTTCTTTTCATATGGATGCCTGCTTTACCTGGAAATCAGTGCAGGATTGAACCGGCGGTTCAAACGCTCCGTCAGAATAGATGCCAGGGTAGCGCGGTGCAGGATAAGGTTCGCCGTAAATGTCATTCCCGGGATCACCGTCTGGTTGCTGCCCTTTTCCCCGGGTGATGGAGGATATGCGAGCGAACAGCGTACCCGGTATACCGGCCTGTTGTTGACGATGATGGCATCGGGATCAATCTGACTCACCTTTGACGAGAGGCAGGAAACGGACCAGTGATCGTGGCGGTCCAGGCGGATGCGGACCGGCATACCTTTCCTGATATCTGCGATGTCCCTGGTTTCCACGTAACACTCTGCCACCGGCATGCAATCCGGGGAGATGATGCCCAGCATGGTCCCCGCATGCAATACCGATCCGCCTGTAATTCCCCTGCACTGCTGAAGGATTCCCGAGGCAGGGGCAAGGATACAGTAGTTCTGCAAAGAAACCAGTGTACGGGTCAGTTCTCCCTGGTACTGGTGGTTCTCCACCTTCAAACGGAAAAGCTCTTTTGAAAGCGAACTTCGATAGTTTTCCGTATGATCTTCCATTTTGGCCTTTGCCGCAAGGTATTGGGTCCTGGTCCTGTCATACTCCCGGACTGGAATCACCTTCTCCCTGAAGAGTTTTTCTGACGTTTCAAACTCGCTTTTCAGAAACTCCTTTTCGATCTGCAGGAGTGTCTGTTGCGACAGGAAATTCCTGTGGGATAATTCATACAGTGTAGTTTCCCCTGGATGTTCTCCCTCGAGAATAGAAGCAATGTCCCTGATAGAAGCCTGGTTGCGGTTGATCATTTGCCGGTATTCCGAAATCCGGGCATCAGGTGTTCCGGGATTAAACCAAAGCAGGGTATCACCAGCCTCCACCTTCCTGAAATCCCTCAGCAGAGATGATTCCACCACTCCGGTGATTGGAGAAACGACCTCCATCGGCTCTTCCCCGGGTCTGATCATGCCTGGCGCGTTGCATACCACATCCACCTTTACCAGGGGCAGGGCCACAATCACCCATCCTGCCATAAGGATCATTGCGTACCCTGCGTAAAAGGAGCTTACCCGCCGTTTATGAATAAGCTCCAGTGTGGTATCCTCCAGAGCTTCCATCAGGAGAAAATTGCGGCAAAAAAAGCCTTCACTTTATCCCAGTGGTGGAACAAAAGAAGGAAAATGATGAAAGTCAGGGCCATGATCAGGGTTTGTTTCCAATCCAGTTTCCTGTTTTTCATAGATAGTTATTGTTGATTGTTGGCTGCATCATTGATTGCATCCATGATTATCCAGTCTGCTATCCCGTTGGCTGTTGATAAGGGAGTTGCACAAAAAGCGCTCACGCCAAGAAATCTGATCACTCTTCCTACATCATAGGCAAATCCTCCGCCATTGATTTCCATAAGCCGGTCAGAGCCGATTGATTCGAAGTATTCTGTTTCTTTTTTCATTGCTCAACATTTACGGTGGTTGGAACATTTTTCACTTCAGGCCTTCCCATCAGGCCGTTTTTAAAGTTATCCCAGTCAGTGATGATCTGTGTAACAGCAGCCACACCGATCAAAATAAAGAAAGGGACCGCCCCCCCGTTGATCTCCTGCTGTTCCGCCAAAGGGATTACGCGGAAGTTTCCTGTATTCATTTCATTTTTCATGTGATTTGAATTTGGTTTGCCTACTCTGTTTAAAAGGTTTTTCGGCTTACACCCGAACAGCGCGCCTGTTCTTTTCCCTTTTATGTGGCAGGAGCAGCATTATCGGTTAGTGCCGGGAAAAAAATATGAAAAGTGATTGGTTTATTTGGCCCTGACCACGGAAGGGGAGTTCACATGGGAGTGGATAGAAGCTGGGTGTTGCGGCTTTTCCGGGATAAGAAATACGGCTCCCTCCTGGTCAAACAGTGTAAGCAGGCTGCAGGGCAATGGACCATTGTATTGGATCGCATTGAAAGCATTTTTCCTGATGAGATTACGGATTTCCTCCTCAGGGAGCTTGATCAGGGAAGCAAGCAGGTCGTCACCGGCCAGGTTCAGGCACAGGCTATCCCCGTTAAAAACCATCAGGGTGTCTGCCACCACTGCATTCCGGATGCCAAAGTGGGTATAAATGGTTTCCCGGCCCCGGCTGCCCCGGGTCAATTGTGCCAGTTCCATTTGGTAGAGTTGGGGATGGCCGGGTGACCAGAGCATGGGCTCCTCTATCGTTATATCCAGGTTCAGTTCTGTTTCCTGTCCGAAGGAAAGTAGCGCGTTTTGTTCAAGGGATCCGCTGAAAATACTCTTCCCGGCAGGATCCGTGACCTTCAGATTCAGTTGAGGGATGTTGTTTTTCCCGGGAAGATAACTCTTCACAAAGAGGTGAATCCTGGTGAGTGCATGGCGGTCTCCCTGTTCCATATGGCTTGAGATCGCCAGGTCGCGTATGTGAATCCCATCCCGGATGACCAGAACAGCCTCACCGCATAACGGACAGCTGAAGGTACCGGCCCATGTTTGGCCAGGGACCGGCTCAAGTGCTATCCGGTTGCCCTGTTCCCTTAAAAAGGGGGTGATATTATATTCGCATGCCTGTCCGGAACCCGGATCGCTCCCAAATGGAAATTCATTGATTTTCAGGGTGTACGAAGTGCCGGTTCCCGGAATTCTTACAAATACCTGTTTCCCTTCCCATGTTTCACCGGTAAGGAAGTCACTCATGTAAATGGTACTGTCTGTGGTACACTTCATCCATGCAACAGGGATCACCCTGTCCTGATTCAAACGAAAGCATGCATGTGAAGGTTCCTGGTTGTCCTGTGCTCTCAACTGCAGCAAAGCGCAGAAAAGCAGGATGAGAAGTATTGGCTGGGAGGGCCTCGATTTCATTGGATTCAGTCTAACTCAGCATATAAATATAGGATTTACTGCTGGAATAATTTCTATCTTTAAACCATCTTAAACAATCCCGAAACCCATGAATATTGAGAAGCAGTTATTTGGCACCCTGACCGGAGGGAAAGCCGTGTTCAAGTATATCCTGAAGAACAGCAAGGGGATGGAAGTGGATATCATCACCTACGGAGCAATCATTACGGCCATCAGGATCCCGGACAGGAAAAATGAACCCGGCGATGTGGTTCTTGGATTCGACAGCCTGGAGGCGTATGCCGGTGACCATCCCTATATCGGGGCCATGGTGGGCAGGGTTTGCAACCGGATCGGAAACGCCAGGTTTGAACTGGACGGGAAGATATTCCATCTCACCCCCAATGAAGGAAAAAACCAGCTCCACGGTGGAAATAAAGGGTTTGACAAGCAGGTTTGGTCCGCTTCCACCCGGAAAATTCAGGATCAGGTAAGCCTTCTCCTGGGTTATGAGAGTCCGGACGGCGAAGAAGGATATCCGGGCAACCTCCTTGTGGAGATTGAATATTCACTGAATGAGCAAAATGAACTCGGGATCAGGTGCAGGGCCAAAACCGATAAACCTACCCATGTGAACCTGACCAACCACAGTTATTTCAACCTGAACAACTGCCGGGGCACCATTGATGACCACGAACTGTTCATAGACAGTGACGCGATTACCGAACTGGACGGAGAAAGTATCCCTACCGGAAAGATACTGCCTGTGGCGGACTCACCTTACGATTTCAGGATTTCATGCCCCATTGGAGAACGGATCGGGGAAGTAGAACCCGGCTATGACATCAACTATGTGCTGGATGGAAGGTCCGGCGGCCTGTCCCGTGCCGCTGCTGTGAACGATCCGGCCTCAGGCAGAACCATGGAGGTGCTGACCACCCTTGAGGGGATCCAGCTGTATACTTCAAATCATGTGGATCATCTGCCGGGGAAAGGCGGCCAGGTTTATGAAAAACACTGCGCCGTTTGCCTGGAAACACAGCGGTTCCCTGACAGTTGTAATCAGCCCCATTTTCCTTCCACCGTTTTAAGACCGGGAGAAACCTATGATGAGCTTACACTTTACAGGTTCAGCTGGTAAACTGCGTGGATTGCTCTCCCTGCTCCTTGTATTGTCCGGATTGATCCGGGCAGAGGGACAGGCATATCACAACTGTCCGCTTCTTGACCGGGGACTGCACGCCTATGAGAATCCCCTTTACGGGAAATGGCTGTCTGCCTACGATGTGAAGGGCTATCACCTGGATCTGGCGGTTTCCGGCAGCTCTACCCGGATCGGGGGAAGTGCCTCCATCCTCGTGGAGGCCAGGGGGAAACTGGACACCCTTGTTTTTGAGCTCCAGGATGCACTTGAAGTAAGTGAGGTAAGGTTCAGCGATGATATGGGTAAGCTGGAGTACCTGCCGGAAAACACCCTTGATTTTGACCATCGCAATGATGCTTTGTACATTGCCCTTGACAGGTCGCGTGAGGCAGGGGAACTGGTCCGGGTCTGCATCACCTACGGTGGAGAAGCAGGCCAGAACCGTGGTTTTTTTGCCGGTATCAGTACAGAGAAAGATTTCGATTATGGTTTTGAAGTGACCTATACCCTGTCCGAACCCCACAATGCCAGGGACTGGTTCCCTGTAAAACAGGTGCTGGAGGATAAAATCGATTCGGTCACCTTCAGGATCCGTTGTGACAAGGGCCTTCTTGCAGGTTCCAATGGTTTGCTGGTAGATGTGGAGGAGGCGGGAGATGACCATATCCTTACATGGAAGACAGGTTATCCGATGGCCTACTACCTGCTCTCTTTTGCAGTGGCCGACTACCGGGATTTCTCATTCAAGGCAGCCCTCCCAAACGGGGGGGATTCGGTTCTGGTTCAAAACTACATATATGATGATGACCGGGTGATCTCTGACTGGGAAGATGAGATCAGGATGACCGGTCCCCTGATCACCACCTTTTCAAGGCTTCTGGTGGATTACCCTTTTGCAGGTGAGAAATACGGACACTCCATGGCACCCATGGGCGGAGGGATGGAACACCAGACCATGACCACCCTTCATGATTTCAGTTTCTTCCTGGTGGCCCATGAGCTGGCCCACCAGTGGTTTGGTGATTTTGTCACCTGCGGGAACTGGCAGGATATCTGGATCAACGAGGGTTTTGCTTCCTATTTTGAATATGTGGCAGCCCAGGAGATCCTCGGTCAGGATGCTGCTGATGGGTGGATGGCCAATGCCATGTCCATTGCGCTGAGGGAAACAGAGGGTTCCGTGTATGTTCCAGAGGAGCGGGTTGATGACACCTACAGGCTTTTTGATTACGGACTCACCTATAAGAAAGGGGCCACCCTGCTCCACATGATCCGCTTCATCCTGGATGATGACAAGCTGTTCTTTTCCATACTGAAATCTTACCTGGAAGGGTTTGGGAACAAGCTGGCTACTTGCGGGGATTTCCGGGAGGTCCTTGAAGCGGAAAGCGGCAGGGATTTCTCCTGCTTCTTTGATCAGTGGTACTATGGCGAGGGTTTTCCACGGTTCAGCATCACCTGGGAGCAAATGGGAGATTCATTAATGATCAGGAGTGAACAGGCCACCTCGGCCCCGGATGTCACCCCCCTCTTTCAGGTTCCCTTTGAGCTTGATATCCAGACCGTCAGGGGTACCCCTCTGCGCATCAGGCTGATGCAAAACAGCAAGCAGGAGGAGTTTTATATCCATGCGGGGGGATTTGTGAAGGATGTGGTCTTTGATCCGGAGAACCACCTGCTGGCCACTTCAGCCGTCATCGAGGAGATCTCCTCACAGAGACCTTTCAGGTATGGCCCCAATCCGGTTCTTGGTGAGCTGGTCATCCAGTTCCCCAATGCAGACCGGATCAAAGAGATCAGCCTCACCAGCATGACGGGCCGGGAACTGATCAGGGAGAGGGATGTAAACAACCCGCTGATGATGGACCTTTCCTCCCTTGCCGACGGTTCCTATCTTCTTGAACTTACCAACATGTCCGGAACCTACCAGGAGAAGATCGTGAAGATATCCCCCGATAAATGATCAAAATAGAACCACTCATTTCATTGGATCCGGAAACCATTTTCAATGCTTTCTCCGATGCATTCTCAGACTATGAAATGCAGCTTGACAGAAAAGAGCTGGAGGCGATGCTTCAACGAAGGGGATTTGTTCCAGCATTATCTTTCGGAGCTTTCTATAAGGGAGAACTTGTTTCCTTTACTTTCAATGGAATTGGTAATTACAATGGGATAAAAACCGCCTATGACACAGGGACCGGCACCATCAGGGAGTTCCGGGGCCGCGGGTTGGCCACACGTGTTTTCAAGGACTCAGTCCCCTTTCTGAAGGAGGCTGGGATAGACAGGTATCTGCTGGAAGTGCTGCAGCATAACAGGGGAGCATTCTCGGTTTACCGCAAATTGGGTTTCGAAATTACCAGGGAGTTCAACTATTTCAGCAGCGCTCTGGATGAGGTGAGGATTCCTGAGAATGAATCAGTTGAATTTCCCGAGATAAGGCCCGTTGACCTCCATGCAAGGGAGGAGATGAAGAAGTTCTGGGATTTTACACCCTCCTGGCAGAATGATTTTGGCTCCATCGAAAGAAGCCTGGAAGATTTTAAAATGATCGGGGCATTCAGCCGGGGAAAGATGGCGGGCTATGCCATATTCGCTCCCCACTCGGGTGATTTGACACAGATCGCTGTTGAAAAAAGCCTGAGAAGAAAAGGTATTGCTACTGCCATGCTGAAAGTCATCCTGAAGGAGATCCGGCACACATCCGTCAAACTGATCAATGCGGAGAGGGGATGCGATTCAATCACAGGATTTCTGAACTCTTTTTCCATTTTGCCGGCAGGAACCCAGTTCGAGATGCAAAAGATTCTCTGACACAGAAAATATTTTCTTATTATTAAACAAACAAAGCAGATATCCGGACAATGAGATTTTATTCCACGCTGTTCGTCACCCTTTTTGTTATGTTCCTCTCTTGCGGAACAGGACACAGGTCACCCTACCAGAATACGAAACTCGATTTTGAGAGCAGGGCAGGGGACCTGGTCTCAAGGATGACCCTGGAGGAGAAGGTTGGACAGCTCACCCATTACGCTTCTGCAGTGGACCGTCTGGGTGTTCCCATGTACAACTGGTGGAACGAATGTCTCCATGGAGTTGCCCGCGCGGGGAAAGCCACGGTTTTTCCCCAGGCCATTGGGATGGCTGCCACCTTCGACCGGGAGATGATGTACCGGATGGCCGATGCCACCTCCACCGAGGCCAGGGCGAAGTACAATGATTTTGTGGCAAGGGAAAAAAGGGGCATGTACCAGGGGCTTACCTTCTGGTCGCCCAACATCAATATTTTCAGGGATCCCAGGTGGGGCCGGGGGCATGAGACCTACGGGGAGGACCCTTACCTCACAGGCGAGATGGGCGTTCAGTTCATCAGAGGCTTGCAGGGGAATGATCCGCGCTACCTGAAGGTGGTGGCTACCTCCAAACATTACGTGGTCCACAGTGGTCCGGAACCCCTCCGTCATGGCTTCGATGCCGTGATCAGTGAACGGGATTTCAGGGATACCTACCTGCCTGCCTTTAAGAAAACGGTGGAGGAGGCCCACGTTTATTCGGTGATGTGTGCCTACAACCGTTACATGGGAAAACCATGCTGCGGCAGCATCCCCCTCGAGGAGGAGCTGCTGAGGGGAGAACTTGGCTTTGAAGGTTATATCGTATCGGATTGTGGTGCCATCAATGATTTCCACACGGGACACCATGTGGTGGAAACTTCAGAGGAAGCTGCCACCCTTGGGGTAATGTCCGGGACTGATCTGAACTGCGGAGAGCAATACCGCTTTCTGGTGAAGGCGGTGGAGCAGGGACTGATCACGGAGGCTGAGATCGATGTGGCGGTAAAGAGGCTCATGCTGGCCCGCATGAAACTGGGGATGTTTGACCCGGATGAGATGGTTCCATGGTCATCCCTTTCCCTGGATGTGGTAGCCAGCAAGGCCCACAAAGAGATCGCTGTACAGATGGCCAGAAAATCAATGGTCCTGTTAAAGAATGAGGGAGCCATCCTGCCCCTGGGCAAATCGCTCGGCAAAGTGGCCGTCATCGGTCCCAATGCGGAAAATGTGGATGTTCAGTACGGTAACTACAACGGTTCACCCCTGAATCCGGTTAGTGTGTATGAAGGGATCAAAGCCAAGCTGGGGGAAAAGTCAGAGGTCAGGTATGCCCTGGGCAGTCCGCATCATGAAGGGCTGCCTTACCTGGTGCCGGTGCCCGAAGGTATCTTTTTTAAGGACAGGGGAGGAACGCAACCCGGATTGAATGCTGCTTTTTACCCCAGCCTGATTGCATCGGGCCCTCCGGTTTCAGCCCGCACCGATCAGATGGTGGATTATTACTGGTGGGACGGGGTTCCTCCTGTGGAAGGTCTTGAAGATGACAATTACTCGGTGGAGTGGTCTGGATATATGATACCCCGGAAAACAGGCATTCACGCCCTTGGTGTGGAAGGCAAGTTTGTAAGGTTTGTCTTCGAGGGTGATACCATCCTTCAAATGAACAACATTCACCATCCCAATAAACTCTACCGGAAGCTGGACCTGGTAGCAGGGAAAGCATACCGGATCAGGGTGGTACTAAAAGATGAACATGGGGATGCGCCCGTTTCAATCCACTGGGAGGAACCTGACCAGCCATTGCTGTGGGAAGCAGTGCAGGCTGCAAACTGGGCAGACCATGTGGTGCTTGTTATGGGCCTTACTGCAAGACTGGAAGGGGAGGAGATGAGGGGACTGGACCTGGATGGTTTTGATGCCGGTGACCGGACCTCACTGGACCTCCCCAGGGTTCAGCAAAATCTGATCCGGCGGATTGTTGCTACGGGGAAACCTGTTACCCTTGTGCTGATGACCGGTTCAGCCGTTTCAATCAATGAAGAGCAACAGCAGGTTCCTTCCATCATTCAGGCCTGGTATGGCGGCGAAGCCGCGGGAAAAGCGGTGGCCGATGTACTCTTCGGCGATTACAATCCCGCCGGGAGGCTGCCTGTTACCTTTTATAAGTCGGTCAGGGACCTGCCACCTTTTGAGAATTATGACATGGCCGGTCGGACATACCGGTATTTTGAAGGTGAGGTGCTGTACCCCTTCGGGTTCGGGCTCAGTTTTTCTGACTTTCATTATAACAACCTCATACTGGAAAAAAGAGAGATTCAGGTGGGTGAGTCATTAACCGTAAGTGTAGAGGTAAGCAACCGGGGAAAATATGACGGCGAAGAGGTGGTTCAGATGTACCTGCGTAAACCCGGTTCAAGAATGGTCCGGCCCCTGAAAGATCTGTGCGGTTTTGAGCGTGTATTCATCCCCAAAGGTCAGACCGCTGTGGTAACCATGAGCCTGGGTGAGGATGAACTTGCCTGTTATGATACCGGTGCCGGATCATACCTGGTAGAGAAGGGAGAATATGAAATTATGGTGGGACCCTCTTCTGAGGATTCCGGGCTTCTGAAAACAACATTGCTGGTCAGGTAGCCCTACTGGATCTGTTTGGAACCGTCGCCGATCTCGGCTACATAAAAGTCAGCTACAAGTCCGGTCCTGCCCGAATACCCAATCCCCACATCACGGATAAAGGTTTCGGCGGCATCTGCATTTACGATGCTTACCGTGCATCCGCCAAACCCTGCTCCTGTCATTCTGCTTCCAATGGTTCCTTTAACTTTCCGTGCCTCATCAACCAGGGTGTCCAGTTCTATGCCGCTTACCTCGTAATCGTCTCTCAACGAATCATGCGACGCATTCATCAGCCTTCCGAAGGCTGCGATATCCCCGCTGTTCAAAGCTTCAACGGCAGCCAGTGTCCGGCCGTTTTCAGAGATCACGTGCCTGGCCCTTTTAAGCTGATCCTTGTCGGTAAGCAAATGGGACAGGGATTGGAATTCTGTAAGGTTCAGATCACTCAGGTTCCTGATGAATTTGTATTTGCGAATGGTATCAACAGCAGCTTCACATTGTGCTCTTCGCTCATTGTATTTTGAATCGGCCAGACCCCTTCGTTTGTTGGTATTGGCAATGATGATTTTTTTTCCGTCGAGCTTCAGTGGAACACGCTTGTAATCCAGTGTATCACAATTCAGGAAAAGGGCGTGGTCGGAGGTGCCCATCCCTGAAGCAAACTGATCCATGATTCCGCAGTTGACTCCGACAAAGTTGTTTTCTGCTTTCTGGGAAAGCTTCACCAGGTCCATCCGGTCCATTCCAAATCCGAACAGATGATTCATGGCAAACGCGGTGACCATCTCAATGGATGCAGAGGAGGAGAGACCGGCACCGTTGGGGATGTCACCTGAAAAGAGCAAATCCATGCCATCAATCTCTTTTGCAACTTTCCGAAACTCATTGAGGACCCCCGTTGGATAGTTGATCCAGGAAGAGCCTTCCTTTTCGAAGGGCTCATCCAGGCTTACCGCAGCGCGGTGGTCAAAGTTGGTTGTTGCCAACCGGACTTCACGGGTTCCGTTTATTCTTCCCAACAGGTATGTTCCGAAGGAAAGCGCACAGGGAAAAACATAACCTCCGTTGTAATCGGTATGTTCACCGATCAGGTTTACACGGCCGGGTGAAAAAAAGATGTGAACCGCTTCCCCGCTTTCGCCGTAAAGATTAAGGAATGATGATTTTAATTCTTCAATATTCATGGATTGATCCTGATGTTTGAGTGCCAAATGTAGAAAAAAATATTAGTACATTTAACCGTTCATGAGTTCAGCCGATACATATCCCCCAAAGAGGAGCCTTCTGGTGTACCTGGGAATAATTTCCATTTCAGCCTTGCTCCTGTTGCCGTTTCTTGGTGCGGTCCACCTGTTTGACAGCGATGAGGTAAATTATGCCGAATCTGCCAGGGAGATGGTTCTCACGGGGGACTATATGAATGTGCAGATCGATTTCGAACCTTTCCCCGAAAAGCCACCGCTCTTCTTCTGGCTGCAGGTGGTCTCCATGAAACTCTTCGGGATCAATGAGTTTGCCGCCCGGTTTCCCAATGTAATTTGCGGCATGGTAACACTTATGTTGCTTTACTTTATCGGAAAGAGACTCTACGGACATCGTTTCGGAACCTACTGGATCCTCTCTTACGGAGCAGCCATCCTTCCCTTCTTCTTTTTCAAATCGGGAATCATCGACCCCTGGTTCAATCTTTTTATTTTCCTGGGAATGGTCTGGTTTGTGTTTTACCTGGATCCTGAACGAAGAAAATCCCGGGTTATCAACGTGATGCTTTCCGCACTCTTTTTCAGTCTTGCCATACTCACAAAGGGTCCTGTGGCGCTTCTTATCTTCCTGATCTGTTTTATCCTGTTTCTCCTGGTCAGGCGATTCAGAATGGAAACTTCAGTGCGGGATGTGGCCCTGTTTACAGGCATTTTGGTTCTCGTTGGCGGATCATGGTATTTCTACCAGATAATCAGTGGAAACAGTTACGTGCTGAAGGAATTCATCCGTTATCAGTTCAGTATACTTGTCAAGGTAAAAACCGGACATGAAGGTTTTTTTGGGTACCACCTGGTGGTGTTGCTGCTGGGGGTATTCCCTGCCTCTGTGATCTCGCTGAAAAGCATCACAAAAAAGGCCGAAGAAAAGGAACTTCAGCGCTTGTTTAAACAGTGGATGGTTATCATGATCCTGGTGGTGATTATTCTCTATTCCATCGCCAGGACCAAGTTACTGCACTACTCTTCGCTGGCCTATTTTCCCATGACCTTTCTGGCAGCATGGGTTTGGGAAAAGTGGGTGGACAGAAAGATCGAAATCGGAAGCTGGCAGGTGGTGGTGATCTTTCTGATCGCCCTGTTTTACGCTTCAGTAACGATCCTGTTTCCCCTGGTTGCGGACCATCGGGAATGGCTGCTTGAAAAGGATTTCTCCTTTCTGGACCCGTTTACCAGGGGAGCACTGCAGAGGAATGCACACTGGAGCGGCTATGAATGGCTGGTCGGGCTTTTCCTGATCCTGGGGGTGGGATTCGCAGCGGTTCAAATCCTGAGGAGAAATTCGAGAGGAATGTTGATCCTGCATCTGGTTGTTCTCTTGTTTGTGACAGCATCCATCTACCTGTTTTCAGGCAGGATTGAAGGGTATACCCAGCGCGCTGCCATCAATTTCTACAAAGGTTTGAAGGGGCAGGAGGTGTATGTCCGTCCGCTGGGTTTCAAAAGTTTTTCCCATCTTTTCTATTTTGATAAGCAGCCCGGTGGAAGGCAGATTGATGTGCATCAGCTGATGGAAGAGGAGTTGGACAGGGATGCATATTTTGTGATCCGGTTGGATGATAAAGAACTTTATCTGGCAAGGTATCCCTTTCTGGAACTGCTGCAGGAAAAGGACGGGTATGTCTTAACTGTAAAACGGGCAGGGAAGAAATAGTACTCAGTACTCAGTGCTCAGTGCAAAACAAAAAAATAAAGAATATGAAAAAGATTTGGATGATGACAATGGCCATTGGAATGGCCGTCTTTTCGTGCAATTCGGGGGAACCCCAAAGCAAAGTCGAACTCACAGTGGATGAAGGCAGGAGCAGGGTGGAAGTGCGGTTTGACGGTGCGTTGTTTACAGCATACAGGTTTGAAGCGGAATTGGAAAAACCGGTCCTCTATCCGGTCCTGGCTCCGGGAGGAGAAGCTGTTACGCGTGGATTTCCCCTTGAGCCGAGGGAGAAGGAGCGTGTGGACCATCCCCATCATCTGGGTATATGGTTCAACTACGGCGACGTGAACGGATTTGATTTCTGGAACAACTCCTACGCCATAGAGGCAAAGCAGAAAAGCCATTACGGACGCATCATTCACCGGGATATTGTCCGTGCAGGTACTGAAAACGGACTGGGAATCCTGGAAGTGAAAATGGACTGGGTTGCCCCGGATACGGATTCGGCCGTGAAGTTGCTGGAAGAGCATACGACCTACCTGTTCAGGGAGTCAGGTACCCTGCGCATGGTGGACCGGATCACACGCCTCACGGCAACCGACGGGGATGTGGTATTTACCGACAACAAGGAGGGTATGTTAGCCATCCGGACCAGCCGTACCTTCGAACATCCTTCCGATGAGCCGCTTGTGCTTTCTGATGCCCGTGGAAATCAATCGGAGGTACCCGTCCTGGACAACGAAGGGGTCACTGGCTGGTACAGGAACAGCGACGGGGTTGAAGGGCCTGAGGTCTGGGGATTGAATGCCACTTGGGTGAAACTGGGAGCTGTCAAAGGGGGACAGCCTTATTCCATTGTGATGTTTGACCATCCCGGCAACATCAATTATCCCGCTTGCTGGCATGCAAGGGAGTATGGCCTGTTTTCCATCAACAACCTGGGGAGGAATGTGTATAACAAGGAGCTGGAGAAATTCATTCTGATCCTGAAAAAGGGCGACTCCATTGAATTCCGCCACAGGATTCTCGTTGCGGCAAGTGACCTTACGGATCAGGAGATCCGGAAGATTGAGGCTGATTTCATTGCAGAGTAACTACCCGGGCCTCACGGCTGCTCAGATAAGCGGCTTCAATAATACGGATCACCCGGTGGGCATCCTCAGGGGGGACAGCCAGAGGATTTCCATGCATGACAGCGCCATACAGGTTGTCATAGAAAGCCAGATAATTCCCTGGAAGAGTGGGATATGTACCTTCCAGCTTTAGCCCTCCGGTGCAGGTATTGATCTTTCCCCACTCCTGCTCAGGCTCTGCTCCCCAGTGATCACTACCCGGTACAACCCCTTCCTTCAGGGCTTTTCCTGGGGATCAATACCCCATTTCAGGTAGCTTCCTGCCGTACCGTGAAGAATAAACCTGGGCCCCGGTTCCCTGACCAGGTAGCTGCTCCTCAGCATGCATTTAAAACCGGGGTAATGAAGCAGCAGGTCAAAACTATCATCTGTTTTTGCCCCGTCCCGCAGCAAGCGGCTTTCACAATAGAGCCTTCCGGGCATACCGAAGAGGTGCAGGGCCTGGTCCACCAGGTGGGATCCCAGGTTGTACAAGGTTCCGGTTCCTGTGGACTGGTCTTTCCAGGATTCCTGGATCTCGAGCCTGTAACGGTCAAAATGGGATTCAAAATCAACCAGCCTTCCCAGCTTTCCTGATCCGATGATCTCTTTCACTGTCATGAAGTCACCGTCCCATCTCCGGTTCTGAAAAACGGTCAGGATAACCCCCTTGTTTCTGGCCATGGAAATTAGTTTGGAGGCATCGTCAGCCCTGAGTGTAAATGGTTTCTCCACTACTACGTGTTTCCCGGCCCGGATGGCAGCAGCAGCCATCTCAAAATGCAAATGGTCGGGTGTATTCACAACAACCAGTTGAATATCCCGGTCTTCAAGGATTTCATCATATTCCTTGACGATCATCGCCTTCAGGTGCTTTCCCTCTGACTCCCGTTTTCTTCTTTCCAGGATCTTTGTAATTTTGAATCCCGGGTGTGCTTCAAGCAAAGGTCCGTGAAAGACCAACCCGGACATGCCATAGGAGCAGATTGCAGCGTTAAGAATTTCCATGGTGGATGTGAGGTTTCCGGCAATTTAGAAAAAAACAGCGATCAATAAAACGGGTACATGAAGGTTTATCACAGGTCTGTGCAATCCACGGGCACCAGGTTTGCCAGAAGGGAACTTGTCATTTTCGGATCCGGTTTCCTGGTGGCATATGTGTTGAATGTGACCGGGATCATCAAGCACCATGCCCCCGCCCGGGAGCTCATCACCCAGCTTCATGTGGTGCTCCTGGTGGCACTGGTTATTTACGGGGCAGCGGCCATTCTCAGGGTCCTCTATTACCTGGTATCCCGGCTGTGGTTCAGAAAATAACATACCATGACTGAACGTTCCTTCAGGTACCTTTTCTTTTGTCTTGCAGCATCCACCCTGTTTGCATCATGTACATACAGGTTTTACCCCTCCGGATGTGATTATCCGGTGGGAGGCAGCCTGGTGAAACAGACACTCCTCGACAGTTCGGTCCGCGAAACAAGCGGTCTGCTTTACATGGACGGATCCCTTTGGTCCTTTAACGACAGCGGTGGGGAACCCGTACTCTACTGTCTCGATGCAGGCAACGGCAGCATCATACGGAAGACAATCATCCGGAACGCAACAAATGTGGATTGGGAAGACATTGCGGAGGATGAAACGCACGTATATTTGGCAGATGTGGGCAACAACTGCGGTACCAGGGATACGGTGATCATTTACAGGATCCCCAGGAAGGCCATGTTATCCGGAGATTCCGGGATCAACCATGACGGGATTATCTCCTTGACTTTTCATGGCGAAACCGGACAGAC
The DNA here is from genome assembly GCA_043797815.1 of Bacteroidota bacterium. Lineage (GTDB taxonomy): Bacteria > Bacteroidota > Bacteroidia > Bacteroidales. Next base: position 5,102 of record JAZDPG010000020.1, on the reverse strand, counting down.
GCGTTCGGGTTTGTCCTCAAAAGACTGCGAAGCGCTGCTTGTTTACGGGGATTCACTTTACCTTTTTACCAAGGATTGGGTGAACGAGACCACGGCAGTGTATGTCATTCCCAAGGAACCGGGACATTACAACGCAGATCCGCAAACCTGTTATAAAGCAGGTATGCTGGTTACCGGGGCTGATCTGTTCCGGGCAGGCAAACAGGTCTCGCTGTTGGGTTACCACGATTATATGCCGGTGTTGATCAGCTACCGGTATGATCAGTCCCCTGCCGTGATCAGTTGCGGTGGCAAAGCCAGGATCTATCCCATGAGAACGGGCCGGCAGGTGGAGGGAATCTGTTATGATCCCCAGGGCAGACTTTTCATATCAGCAGAAAAAAGCTTGCAAAAGCAGACCCTTTTTCGGGTAGGCAGGACCATGCGTTAAAGATCGTTGATTAACTTTGTAAAAGAACCAGCGTATCGTTTTATGAAGGAAAAGGGTCAGGATTTATTCCTTGGCGGAAAAAGACTACCTCTGGTGGAGGAGTTTTATACCATTCAGGGCGAAGGAACCCATACAGGCAAGGCCGCATATTTTATTCGCATCGGAGGCTGTGATGTGGGTTGCAGCTGGTGTGATACAAAGTTTTCATGGAATTCATCCCTTCATCCGCTTGTTCCCGCCGAGCAGATCGTGTCCAATGTGACAAAGTACCCTGCCCGGGCAGTGGTCGTTACCGGAGGTGAACCACTCATGACAAACATGGACTACCTTTGCGGTCTGCTGAAGGAAAAAGGCATTGAAACCTTCCTGGAGACCAGTGGTGCATTTCCCCTGAGCGGAAGGTGGGACTGGATCTGCCTGTCACCAAAAATGAACATGCCTCCGCTGGACGGGATTTTCCCTGAAGCCCATGAACTAAAGGTGATCATTGCAGAGCCGGGCGACCTGGAGTGGGCTGTGAAAAATGGAGAAAAGGTGAGCCGGAATTGCAGGCTCTACCTTCAACCCGAATGGAGCCGCAGGGAGGCGATCCTGCCGTTGATCATTGATTTTGCCAAGGAGAATCCCAGGTGGATGATCTCCCTGCAGTCCCATAAATACATGCATATTCCCTGACAGGATGAAATATATCATGCTCATAGGGGTCATTTTGCTGCTGGGAGAGCAGACCCGGGCCCAGGGATATAGCAGCCATTCAAAAAAAGCCATAAAAAGTTATGAGTTCGCTGTATCGCTTTACAGGGAACGGGACCATGCCGGTGCAGAACAAGCCCTGCTGAAGGCCATAAAGACCGATGAGAACTTCATTGAGGCCTACCATTTTCTGTCTCAGATTTGTTATGATTCGGGACGTCTTGATCAGGCAATCGCATATTATTCAAAATCTCTTGAGATCGATCCGCTGGGCAACCCGGACGGTTACAGGTTGCTGTCCGGACTTGCATTAAGGACAGGGGATTACAGGAGGAGCATGGAACTGGCAGAGAAGTTTCTTTCCTTTCCACCCGGTCAGGTAAGCGACAGGGAAGCTGGAAAGAACCTTCTGGAGAAGTGCCGTTTTGCCATCCGGGCCATGGAAAATCCGGTTCCTTTTGAACCTGAGAACCTGGGCAGTCATGTAAATTCGGATCTGAACGAATACTGGCCCTGCCTGTCGGTGGACGAAAAGCTGCTGATGTTTACGGTGATGTTGCCGGGTGATGCCGGTCAGGGCCAGAATCCTCTCCACGTCCACGAGGATTTTTTCTTCTCTGTGAAGGAAAACGGTGGCTGGAGCAAACGTGAAAATGCAGGGACCCCATTGAATTCCCTGGATAATGAAGGTGCGCATACCATGACTGCCGATGGGATGATGCTCTTTTTCACAGCATGCAACAGGAGGGACGGGAAAGGACAATGTGATATTTATTTGTCCCTGCGGGAGGATCATAACTGGAGTACTCCCGTCAACATTGGAGCCCCGGTGAACTCGAGTTACAGTGAGAAGCATCCAACGGTGTCGGCCGACGGAAGGGTTCTCCTTTTCGCCTCTGACCGTCCCGGAGGCAAAGGTTCATACGATATCTGGAAGTCGGTCAGGGAAGGAGACCTGTGGAGTGTTCCTGAGAATCTGGGGGATTCGGTGAACACAGCCGGAGTGGAACAGTCCCCGTTCCTGCATCCCGATCAGCGTTCTCTCTATTTTTCCTCCACTGCCTGGCCTGGAATGGGACAAGGTGACCTCTTTTATTCCATCATGAAGAAGGATCATAGCTGGAGTGAACCTGTCAATCTGGGTTATCCCATCAATACTTTCAACGATGAGATCGGGCTCAGTGTGAATGCCAGTGGAAACCGCGCCTATTTTGCTTCGGACAGGGAACCGGGGAGAGGTACGGATATCTATACCTTCGAACTTCCAGCTGAATTCAGGCCGGTGCTGGTATCCTATCTTTCGGGAAGGGTATATGATTCGGGGAATATGAAGGGGCTCAAAGCACTGATCAGGCTCATTGACCTGGAGACAGAAGAGGTGGTCATGGAGACCTTCTCCGCAGTGGGTGAGGGTAATTACCTGGTCTCTCTTCCCACCGACAGGGACTATGCACTGAATGTTACTGCCAAAGGCTACCTGTTTTATTCAGACCACTTTGCTTTTACCGGGCTTCACGACAATGCAAAGCCCTTCCGGAAGGACATCCCCTTGGAGCGGATGGTGGTGGGCAGCAGTGTCGTACTGAAGAATGTCTTTTTTGATACGGACTCCTACAGTTTGCTTCCTGCCTCGGTGGCTGAACTGAACAGGGTGGTCATCTTTCTGGAAGAGAATCCTGCACTGGTGGCGGAGATTGGAGGGCATACCGATGATACAGGTTCTTCTTCCCACAACCAGGCGCTTTCCGAAAAAAGGGCAGGCGAGGTGATGAAATATTTGACCGGGATGGGAATCGCAGCAGAAAGGCTAAGGCCGGCAGGTTACGGAGACAGGGAACCAGTGTCCGGAAACCATACGGAAGAGGGACGTGCCCTGAACCGCAGAACTGAACTAAAGATTATACAAACAGAGCGATGAAAAGGAAGCTGTTTCGTGAAATACCCGATTATCTGAAGGACAAATCGACCATCATGACACAGGTGATGTTCGTCTCTATTTTTGCCCTGGTGTTTATCAACATCTACTCTCCGTTCAATGCATCCTCCTGGTTTGAGGTGGGGAGGATCGAATTTTTTTTCTATTCCAGCGCTTTTATCCTGTCGGGAATGCTGATCATTGTGATAAGCAAGCTGCTCTTTGTATTTGTGGCCGGGAGGATGCGCCTCAACTACCTGTTGTTCGGGATCTGGAACCTGGCCGAGATCGTTCTGCTGGCAGTTGCCTACCTGGTAGTGGACCTCTACCTCTTAAAGTCCGGGGCAGAACTTGTGGAGAGGTTTACCGGATTGCTTTTCATCACCCTTTTGGTACTGGCCATCCCTTACTCCCTCTCCTGGCTTTGGCTCTCCCTGAAGGATAAGCGATCCAAGCTGGAGAACCTGACACTGAATACATCCATGGAATTCCGGGAGCGGCAGATGATCTCCTTCCGGGATGAAACAGAGAAACTCCGTTTTTCTATCAAATCCACGGATATCCTTTTCATTGAGTCCACAGATAATTATGTGACAGTGCACACCAAGGAAGAGGGCAAGATAAAAAAAGTGATGCTCCGGAATACCATGAAAAGACTGGAGAAGGAGCTGGAGGGCACACTGATTCAGCGCTGCCACCGATCCTACATGGTCAATTTTGAGAACATCAAGCTGGTAAAACTGATCAGTGCCAATCTCTATATCTATTTGGACTTTCCTGAAGAGATCCGGATTCCGGTCTCCCGCACCTATGCAGAGCATGTGCATGAATTTCTGAACCGGGTCTCATTTTGACAGCTTTTCTTTCTATTTATTATTACTTTTCATTCTTTAAACCCTCGTAATGAACTTCAGATATTTAATTCAGCCGGCACTTTGGGCAGCAACGCTTTTGTTCACAGTTGGCACGCTCTCCGCCCAGCAGCATTTTACCATCGGGAAGAGCATACCGGTGACCCCGGTTAAAGACCAGCACAGGACAGGTACCTGCTGGTGTTTTGCCGCTACCAGTTTTGTGGAGGCCGAGCTGATCCGGACCGGTCAGGGCGTCCACGATCTGTCCGAGATGTATTTTGTCCGCAAAGGGTATGAGTATAAAGCAGACAGGTATGTGCGTATGCAGGGGAAAACCAATTTTGGGAACGGCGGACTGGCCATGGATGTGATGCACATTATCAAGTCGGATGGAATGGTCCCGGAAACTGCATACAGCGGCCAGCCATTTGGCGAAACGCTTCCTGTCCATGGTGAAATGGACGCAGTTCTTCAAGGGTATGTGGAGCAGGTGATTATAAATGAAGATGGTCAGCTTTCAAGGGCCTGGAAGGATGGATTTACCGGTATACTTGACGGGTACCTGGGGAGGGTTCCGGCCAGCTTTGATTACCTGGGCGTGTCCCATACGCCCCGTTCATTTGCTGACAAACTGGAGCTGAACCCCGGTGACTATCTGGCAGTGGGATCCTATACACACCACCCCTTTTATAAAAGTTTCATGATCGAGATTCCAGATAACTGGTTATGGAGTTCCATTGAAAACGTTCCCCTGGATGAAATGATGGAAATCCTGGACCATGCCCTGGAAACAGGTTTTACGGTTTGCTGGGATGCGGATGTGGGACAGGAGGGATTTGGCTGGAAATCGGGGTTGGCCATGATTCCTGTTTACGACAAGAGGGAGCTCAGCGAAGAAGATCTGGCTAAATGGGAGGGATTAACAGAACAGGAAAGGCAGAGACAATTCTATGAATACTTTACCCCTGAAAAGGAGACCGTGATCACGCAGGAGCTGAGGCAGGAGTGGTTTGACAACTATAAAACCACCGATGACCACCTCCTGCACATTACAGGCACAGCAAGCAACCAGGATGGACAAAAGTTCTACAGGGTGAAAAACTCATGGGGTTCAGAAGATCATATTTATGGGGGATACCTCTATGTTTCCGAAAGCTACATGAGGGCCCAGACCATCTTCCTGATGGTTCACAGGGATGCGATACCCAGC
>JAZDPG010000013.1:0-12952 GCA_043797815.1 Bacteroidota bacterium | reverse complement strand
TCAAGATTTTCATTGAGCTTTCTGATTTCATTTTCCGCCTTGATTCTTTCTGTAATATCATTGATTGTGGTAATAAAATAGAGCGGCTTGGCATCACCATCCCTGAACAAAGTCGTACCCACCTCTGTCCATACAAAATGTCCATTTTTGTGTTTATACCTTTTTTCATACCGGACGTTAGATATTTCGCCATCAAGCAACGATTGCACAACACGGGTGCTCTCCTCAAGATCGTCGGGGTGGGTAATCTCCTGCCATTTTATGGCCTGAAGTTCCTTTTCAGTATAACCCAACATGTTGCTGAAAGCCCCGTTCACTTTAAGTGAGCCATCCATACCGGTCATCGACTTTCCGAGAGGGGAGTTCTCAAAAACACTTCTGAATTTTATTTCACTTTCAATCAGGGCCTTTTTTGCCATTGCGCGTTCATTCTGCCTGAGAGTAATTTGATCTAACAGGTTGTTGAATCCATCGTAAAGACTCCCTATTTCGTCATCGTATAGTCTGGTCAGGTGTGCTGAAAAATCCTGATTGTCAGCGAGTTTATCAATATGGTTTTTTAATTGGATGATGGGCTGGGAAATAAGCCTTTGCATCCGGCCGGCCAGGACCAATGATAAAATCACCAGCACCAGGGCAAGAAGAGAAAGTACCAATAATAAAGACCTCTTCAGATCGGTCAGGGAATCTGAATTTGCCTTTAAAGAAATAGTCCCGAGCATCTCACCTTGAAAAAGAACAGGTTCTGTTAAATAGAAATACCCATCCTCATATACAATATTCTGATGTCCGGGGAGTAACAATAAGGAATTTTCGTTTACTGTATCGGGATATCCTGCAAAAAAGTTGCCGGCCCTGTCATAAAGAGCGGCCTTTTCAATGGATTTGATATATTGCAGGCGCGATAAGGCATCTGTTGCATGCTGATTATCGCCAAATGTTAAGGGCACCACACAATAGTTGCCTACAAGCTGCGCGTTTAATACCAGGTTCGATTGGATTTCTGTTTTTAACCTGCTTATATTCCAATAGGCAACAAATGAGATTGTTATAATAATGATCAAACAAGAAATCATCAGAATAATCGCAACTAATTTTTTCCTGATGGAAAGGCCCTGTATGAATTTCAATTTACTCATCTGCATGGACGATTTTTGCTGAAGCCAGCAGGAGGCTGCTGACTTTCAGGCCTGATTTTTCAAGAGCCTTCCGATTGATTTCATAACGTATATAATTGTTATCAACATACAGGTTGATATGAACGCCTTTATCGGCAAAGCCTTCGGTATCGCTGATGGTCAATATTGGATTTTCATTGATTTTCGTTAAAATGGATGATATGTTTTTCTTTTCAGATGCGGAGATATAAAGCAGATTGCATGAGGTGATTTGTTCCGGGTCTGAAAAATATTTAATCTGGACTTTCCGGTTCTTTATTTTATAGTCATTAAAAATTTCTTCCAGAATATGATCAAATGGATTTTTACCAACGATGCCTAGCAGGAAGGCTTGAGAAGTATCAGAGAGCGCAGAAGGCGCCGGCCATTCGATAAACCGGCTGAATTTTTCCAGGTATGCTGCTTTTATTTCATACTCAGTGTACTGCGCAACAACAATTTTCGGCACAAGGAAAAACAGCAACAGAACCAAACAGGCATGTTTATGAAATGAATATGATTTTTCAGACTTCATTATTACAGTGCTAGTCTATGAAAAAACAGTATACAGGATTTGCAGATGAGAAAATATTCTTCGTCCGTATTTATTTATGATGCTAAAAATCCACGGTTAACCGAAAGCCAAAAGCCCGGGGTTCTTCAATAAAAATAGCTTGAGCAGGAACCAGGTGCTGATTTCCTCCATCCCAAACATACCTTTTATTGTTTCCTAAATTCAATAAGTTGATTACATAAATCTGAAAAGTGCAGAATTCATTCATTCTATAGGAAAGGGAAGAGCCAAGAGATAAATTTGTTTTGTAAGCATTTTTATCATGTACATTTTGCATTAATTGCGCAGATTCAGTTTCGTATACCGTATTTGCATACGCATTCTCGATCATATTCAAGCCATCCAGGCCCCCTTCATATGCCCAAAAAATCTGAACATTGGTATGAAACCAAATATGATTGTTGAGGTGATATTGTACAATCAGTTTGGTAGAATGGTTCGCCCAATTGTTTAGATTTTGTCCTGTGCCTGTTAAAAGTAATCCGGTGGGGTCCCACCTGTAAAGAGCCTCTCTGTTGTAATCGGCATAACTGATCCCACTCCACTCAACGCCTCCTTTTAGTTTCCAGTCTATTTGTTTTACGTAAGAATGGCTTAAAATAAATAAAGCCTGCCTGGAGCGATAACGCAATTCACCTTCAAGGCCAAAGAGTTTTAAATCGCCGATCAGAGTGGATTGTCGGTTATTGTTATCCCATGCAATGGTTGAAAGCTTGTTATAAAAAGCTGAGAAATCAATCTGCAGGTTTTTTTGTATCAGTTTATTCACAATCAGTTCAACAGAATTTAATTTTTCGGGTTCTGAAACATTCCCTTCCACACTTTCAACATACAATTGTTCGGCCGTATTCATCCGTTGTGAGTTTTGAGCCACGAGTTTTACCATCAGGTTTCCCGGTAACTCAGATATGAAAGCCATCCTTGGATAAAAAAGGACTTCGGAATAGGTGTTTTTGTCTACTCGTCCGGAAATCAATATATTAAGGAGAGGATGCAAGTTTAAATTCACTTCTGAATATACCGAGTAGTTCCACGAATGCCAGCCCTTCCCCACAAAATATCCTTCTGTAATTCCGCCTTTTACGTTGTATATATACGAATTCTCTCCACTGATGATATTTGCCCTGTCTCCCAGCCGGAGTTCTTCTTCGCTTTTTCCCCAGGGTGCTCTCCAGTTGGTATAGGCCCCGTCTGCACCCAATGCCAGTTGTATCTTACTGTTTAAATGGAGATTCAACAGCAAGCGGGCAAATAATTCATTCTCGGAAAAATTTAAACTCTTATTCAATACGCTCCGGGGATCTGCAATCATTCTTTGGGTTTGAGGAGAAAGACCATCCTCTGCAGTATAGTAGATTGGCGCACCTGTTTTTTCAACATTTTCCGAATCCCATGTAAGTATGGAACTGGCAGAAAGTCCGGATAAGAAATTCTGAAAATTATGCTTGTGGGTTACAGCTACTGTATAATGCTGGTTTCTGAACACACGCGAATTTTCGAAATTCCCATAAACAGGTATACTGTCAACCAGGGTTAATCCGGTTTGATACCTTGCTTTTGGTAAAACCCCGGTACTACCGCCATACATTGTACCTGAACTCACATATCTGGCCCATATTGACAGATTATTCCTGAATGAAAGCTCGGCATGCAATTTGGCCTGGGGTATACCGAATGCATCTTTCATATAATCATGCTGTGGATCAGACGACCAGGAAGTGCCTGTAAATCCGCTGCCCATGTAACCTGATTTCATGCTATTGGCAGATAAACTGTATGCCTGGGGTCTTATTCCCCCTGTGTTTACCAGGCTGCCATATATATATCCGGAAGCTGATCCGAGTTTTGTACCATGACTTATACTGATTGCGTTCGAGTTATACTGATTCAGATATGCATATCGCACCCTTGTACCTTGAGAACCTGATGAACTGTAGGTGATCAGGTTTATGACTCCTGCAACAGCTCCAGGACCGTAGGTTACCGATCCGGGCCCCCTGATGATCTCAATGCGTTCTATATCGCCCAAATCCCAGTTTTCAAGTTCTGAAGTGGCTCCATTATGGGCTTTCTGGTTCATCTCTCTGCCATTGACCAGCAGCAGGAATTTGTAATTTCTGTCTACAATTATTCCCCGGATTCCGGGGTGTGGCCCCTCGTTATGATACATCCACAATGCTCCGGGTACATAAATTTCCAATAAATCATAAATATTTCTGGCAGGGGTATTTGAAATATCGTCCGCGGTAATTACGGTCAGAGAAACGGGTTTATGGGAATATTTCAGGTCAGTTATTGATCCCATCCCAATCTTAACATTCAACAGCTCTTCAAAAGATAGAAAAATAAGGTCTTTGGCCTTCAAGGTATCAGGAGCCTGGGCAGCAAGCAACTGATGGGTGACGGAAAATAGAAATCCGATGAGAAAAGCCAACAGAAGTTTTTTATGTATTGCAGGAAGTGTTTTCATCATGTTTTGTATTCATGAACAGATGGGTGTTCAATTCATATTGTACGGTTTTGCTTCATTGATTAATTTTGATCCCCAAATAAATTTAAGACTGGCCGATCAATCCTGATGTAGGTATTTGGATAAAATCATTATAGGTATAGCTGTAATTGCCTGTAGGACAATCAAAGGGCAGGGTGTAGTCATTTGGACTACACAGGAAGAAAAGGGGAACTACCCGGGCGTGATTCAGTTGTTCAGTTTTGTGATCCGATAAACTTTGATACTACCCGTAAAAGATCTTTGGACCAGATGGGTTTTGTTAAAAAATCATCAAAGAGGGATAATATCTCTTCAGGCTCATTCTCCAAAGTATACGCAGTCTGCACGATAATCGGCATCCTGCTGTTTTCCTCCTTGATTCTTTTGGCAGCTTCGTAACCATCCATCTCGGGCATCAGAATATCCATCAGGATCAAATCCAGATCTTTTGTTCTTGCTGCAATATCCACCGCCTCCCTGCCATTTCGGGCCCATGTGATCTGAATGCCCGTTGGTTTTAAAAGTTGTGCCAGGTAGATGTAATTGGTGTCGATGTCTTCTGCGATCATCACATGAAAATCGTTCCAAATGGGCACATGGTCCATTTCAGTCCGGGGGGGTGCCGGAGTAACGGTTTTAGCAAGCTCAAAGGGTACTGTGAAATGTATGGCTGTTTCTTCACCCCTCTTTTTCTCAGTCCACAATTTTCCGCCCAGTGAGTTCACCAGTTTTTGGGAGATGGCCAGGCGCAATGCAGCAGCAAAACGGGCATGATCACTGATGGTGCTGTTTTCCTCCAATGAAGAGAAAAATGTATCCAGATCCTCCACAGAAAGACTTTTCGTATTGTCCCTGATATAAAATTCCAGGAATTTCTCCTTCATGATATACCCGATCTCAACTTTATGCTGGCCTGAAAGCTGAAATGAATGGGCCACAATATTTGACAGCACCTGCTTCAGTTTATTACCATCGGTTTGAATGCACAGGCTTTCCAGGTGCCCGCTTCTTTGAAGACCGGGGACCATTTCAAATTCTTTGAATATCTCATTAAACACTTTATTGATGTAGCATGCTGTCTTTTCAATTGGTGCCTGCTGTGCTTCAATTTTAAAGAGGTCAATCAGGTTGTCCACGAGTTGCAGAAGGGTGTTGCTGTCCTTATAGATCAGATTTGCGTAAGTATCCCGGGTCTCAGTATCCAACTTCCGGTCTTTCAGCAGATCCGCAAAACCTATGATGACATTTAATGGCAACTTGAACTGGTGCAAAGCAGCAGTCAGCAGTCGGGGATTCATTTTTTCTGAATTGAATTCCTGTCCTGATTGAAACCTGGTACTATCTTTCTTTTTCATAATTGGAATTATTTTTAGGAATTGAAAAGTAAAATTCACTACCGTTTCCGGGTTCACTTCGAACCCATATCCTGCCGGCGTTTTTTTCAACAAACTCCTTGCATAAAAGCAAGCCCAGGCCTGTGCCCCTTTCGTTTTCGGTACCGTGGGTACTGGTATTTTCAGCGATGATAAACAATTTACCCAGGTTTTCAGCCGGAATACCCACTCCTGTATCTGAAATACAAAACTCAAATTCCTTACCGGAATCCTTCCAGCCAATATGGACCGAACCCCCGGTTCGGGTAAATTTCAGGGCATTTGAAACAAGGTTTCTTAGCACCGTATGGATCATTTTCCGGTCCGCAAATATTTCATGGTCCGCGGCTCCTTCGCGTTTCAGTTCGATCCCTTTTTTATAGGCTGTATCCAGATGCAGATCAACCACCTCATCAACCATTTGTGCGATATTGAACAAAGCAGGCTCGTATGTTATTCTTCCCGTTTGGGATCTTGACCATTCCAGCAAATTTTCCAGCAGGTTGAGCCCATGCAGGGCAATTTTGTTAATATGGGTGATCATTTCCTCCGTTTCTTCCGCATCCCTGGTCCCGGATGTTTTCAGCAGCAGATCCGAAAAGCCGGCAAGCGTGGAAATTGGATCCTTCAGGTCATGGGCAATGATGGAGAAAAACTTGTTTTTGGTTTTAACAAGTTCTTCAAGCCTGTTCTGGTTTTTTTTTCGCTCGGTAATATCCCGGATGATTCCCACGGCATTCCAATGATCCGCGACCTTCAGAGCTGACAGCGATAATTCAACCGGGAAATTATTCCCGCTTTTATGCAGGGCGAAAAGTTCAAGGGATTTTCCGACTGCATTTCCTTTTCCGGATTTCAGAAACTGTGCAAATCCCTTTTTGTGTGCATCATGGTATTCAGCCGGGGCCATGATATCATGAAAATCCCGGTCCATGATCTCTGCCTTTTCATACCCGAACATGCCTTCTGCGGCCCGGTTCCAGAATATGACGTTTCCCCGGTGGTCGATGACCACCATGGCATCCTTTGCAGCCCCGGTAATATTGTTAAGAAATTCTTCACTTTCCCTGATCTCCTGCCTTAGTTGAAGTTCCTCGGTAATGTCCCTGAATATACCAATGGCATCCGTATACTGATTTTCTTCATTGTAGTTTGGAGCAGCAGTCACGTGAATATACCTGCTTTCCTGATCGGGCCTGGTTATTTTTAGATCATACGTGCTTATTTCTCCCTTCTTCCTTCTGCCTGTTTCCCGGGATACTTTTTCGGTCTCTTGAGGGCCAATAAAATCCTTCAGATTTTTTCCTGCCATCTTTCCAGGCTGAACGCCAAAGATTTTCTCTGCTGCGGGATTTGCAAACAGAAACTGCTCCTGTTCATCGGCGATTACGATCCCCTCCCCCAAATTTTCAACCAGTCTTCTGAATCTTTCCTCGCTTCTCCTGAGCTCATCTTCCCGTTTTTTGCTTTCGGAGATATTGTGGGAAATACCCATTGTCCCTATGATTTCACCCATCTCATTCACCCAAGGCATTTTGGAGGTCCGGACCCAGTTCTCCTGTCCGCCTGCCCATATTTCATACTCTTCAACATTGATCAGAGGGATACCCGTCCTTATAATATTTTGTTCATCCTCCCATGCCTGAAAGGCATGTTCCCGGGCAAACAGGTCATGGTCGGTCTTGCCTGTTAGCTCCGCCGGATCGTTGAGTCCGGCTTTTTCTGCCATGGATCTGCTGACCCTTACAAACCTGCTTTCCAGGTCCTTGAAATAAATGTGATCCTGGGTGTGTTCCAGCAGGGCGTTGATCAGAGAGCCTTCAAGATAAAGCCTTTCCAGGATCACATTTTGCCGGTCAACTACAGATGATTCCTGATGCTGCGGTTTCATTTCTAATACCATTTACAAGATTCAGAAGTTTAACGGAGTCAATGGGTTTGCTTAGGTAATCAACACAGTCCGAATCAAGGATTTTCTGCCTGTCTTCATCCCGTGTAGAAGCGGTAAGGATAATAACGGGTATATTGTATCCGGCCAAATCATGCATCTGAAGGTCCGTCAGGATCAGATCTACGCCAGGGGTTTTCCCAATCCGGTCCACCGCCTCCTTTTCGTTTTTCGCCCATGTAAGCCGGTCATTTTCTGTACGCAGAATAGCCTTTATTAACAAATAATCAGACTCATTTGCATCAGCCACCAGGATTTCGAGACCCTTCCCGGGGATCGGGCCTGTTTTTTCGACCGCAGGGAGCATTTGAACTTGTCCGCTGATGTTTTTTACCTGGCAGGGGAGGGTGAAATAGAAGGTGGAACCTTCTCCGGCCCTGGACTCAAACCACATGTTCCCGCCGAGCAGTTTGATGTAAACTTTTGACAGTGGAAATCCGATCCCGGGACCGCTTCTGTTGAGTTTGCCGGTCGATTCAACGTTCCGGAAGCGGTCAAAAATGGAATTCTTTTTTTCCTCGGGGATGCCCGACCCGGTATCTTTGACATAAAATGTGAGATTCATTATTCCGGTGCCGCCCGCTTCCCTTTCAGCTACCAGGTAGCCAAATTCCACGAATCCAGTTTCAGTATAGCGGATGGCATTTGTCAGCAGGTTTGACAGGACCTGCCTGATCCTGTACGGTTCCGTCAGAATGGTAAATTCTTTCTCCTTTACATCTCTTTTTAACCGCAATTCAATCCCCTGCAACGAGAGCTTCTGGATATGGTTTTCATATTCGGCGAAAAGATCAAGCAGAAACTGGTTTATTTTGCATTCTGCCAGGTCAATTTTAACCTCACCCGATTCAAGTTTTGCCACGCTTATGATGTTGTCCACGATATTCTGGATGTTCCTGCCGTTTTTATTGATTTCAACAGCATACTCATTGATTTTTGAGGTGATCAGGCCCTCTTCTGATATAAGCTCGCTGAAACCCATGAGTGTATTCAGGGGTGTGAGAATATCATGGGACATATTTGCCAGGAACGAGGACTTGATCTTTTCAGATTGCTCGGACCTGTTTTTAGCGCTTACCAGCTCCTGCAGGTAATTCCGCTCCCGCTCCTCAGCTTTCTTTCTTTCTGTAACATCCAGCATCATCCATAAAATTTCATTGCTTTCAATGACCGCATTTAGAAGGACATGCTTGATCTGCTCATCCCGGCTGAGCAGATCCACCTCAAAACCGGAAATGCTCCTGTCTTTTCTGACCTTTTCCAAGATCTCCCAGAAAACCATGGAGTCTTTAAACAGCAAACCGGAGTTTTTCAAGGATAGTGATTCGGTTGAACCATAAGACAAGAGCTCGCAAAAAGCTTCGTTGGCGTATTTCAGCTGTCCGTCAGGATCTGTCCTGAACATGACAATGGGAGCATTGTCCACCAGGTACCTGTATTTGTTTTCAGATTCCCGGCGGAGGGCTTCCGCTGCACGTTTTTCACCGATTTGAGACTGTAGTTCCAGCCGGCGGATGCTGATCTTCCGCTCCAGCTCCCTGTTCATCTGCTTCAATTCCTTTTCACTGGCTCCCAGTTCCATGTTCTTCTCCAGGACCGAGTCATAGGTGGACAATAGCAGATTGATAATCTGGATCGGGCTGGAAGATATGGTGAAGGCTGTTCCTTCGTAGACAAACCTGGTCTTATCGAAGTGCCGGTGGATTCCGGTTTGCTGTTTGTTGCCAATGAAGTTCCGGACCCCGGAAACCAGGTCTCCCCGGTTGTAAGATTTGATCAGGTACCCGTCAGCTCCGCATTCTATGGCTTTCATGATATCTTCAGGATTCAGCAAAGCTGTCATGAATACCACCGGAATATGGGATCTTTCAGGATCAGCTTTTATTTGACGGCAAAGTTCAAATCCACCCATTTCCGGCATGATGATATCGCTCAGGATCAGATCAGGGACACTGGTTTTTATAAGCTTCATCGCCTGCATGCCATTCACGGCAGGCAGCACATCATAGCTTTCCCCCTCGAAGATCTCCCTGAGCATCATCGCCTGTGTCGGGCTGTCCTCAACGATCATGATCAGCTCTTTATTTGGTATGAAACCGTCCATATGATCCTGTTGCGTACATTAAATTTTTAAACCTATCACCAATATATCATCAAGCTGCTCCAGATCCCCCTTCCAGACTGCCAAATGGCTCTCCAAAACCTTTTCCTGGGCGTCCATGGGCATGCCCTGGATATCCAGCAAAAGCTTTTTAAAATTCTTAAGCAACATCTTTTTGTTTTCTCTCCAACCGAACTGGTCATAGTACCCATCTGTATACAGATAGATGACATCATCCGGCAACAACTCTATTTGATGGACCGTAAACGGATTTTCACCCTCCCTGGAAAAGCCCAGGGGCATTCTGTCGCCACGGAATTCATGAAGCGCTGAATTCCGGAACAGGAACAATGAGTTGAATGCACCAGAATACTCCATGGATTTCTTGTCGCTGCTGACCGATATAATTGACATATCCATGCCATCCTGGGTTTCGCCTCTGGCACCCTTTTGGTTCAGCGACTGAATGATGCGTTTTCTCAGATTATTCAGGATCTGGTCGGCCCGGACGATCCCGTTGATATTGACGATCTCATTGAGGAATGAAATGCCCAGCATGCTCATCAGGGCTCCGGGAACGCCATGCCCGGTGCAGTCGCCCGCAGCGACCACGATCCGGTTCTGTTCCGAGGATATCCAGAAAAAATCACCGCTGACGATGTCTTTGGGTTTGAAAAGCATGAATGATTCCGGAAAATGTGTTTCAAAGGCTTTGAGTGAAGGCAGAAGCGCTGACTGGATTCTTCTTGCATAAAGGATGCTCGATTTGATCTCTGTCTGTTGCAGGGATATCTCATCCCGTTGCAGGAAAGCAACATCACGCTGTGTTTCTATAACTTCTTTCTGGGATTCAATTTCATCCTTCTGCATATGGGCCTCTTTTCTCAGTCTTTTCAGTTCCAGTGTAAGGTGATTCAGGTTCTCACGGTTTTGAACCTGGCCCTCAATGTCCCTGATGATCATGATGCAATGGTCTCCTGCAATTTCATCCGCTTGAATCATGCTGATCTCGGCATGAAAGGCTTGTCCTTCATTATTTTCCAGGACAGATTCACATCTGTAAAACCTGTTCTTCCGGAATGTGTCTGCGTTGATTCCCTTATTGTGCAGGTCCTTCAGAACGGTATCAAAAGGTGTCGCTAATTTGCCGGGACCGAATACTGATTTTGCAGCATGGTTGAACCATTCAATCCCGCCCGCATCAATCAGTAATACGGCATCAGGGAACCTTTCGTAAAGCTTACAAACTGCGCACAGATCCGCACTTTCTGTTTTAATATCAGTTCTTCGCATCGGAAATATATTTTCCAAGGGTTTTCAGAAGGTTTTCCGGGCTTACCGGTTTTGACAGAAAAGCATTAAAGCCTCCCTGCATGATCCGTGTCCGGTCTTCGTCTGAAGCAAAAGCTGTGATGGCAATAATGGGAACCTGGTCCCTGAAACTCCTGATGGATTCGGTGGCTTCGATCCCGTTCATTCTTGGCATCTGTATATCCATAAGGATCAGGTTAAAGGAGTTATCAGACCTGCATTGTTCAAGTGCTTCAAGACCGTCTTTTGCCCAGGTCAGACGGGCATTTGTTTTGGACAATATGGCTTCATATAATTTGTAATTGTAGAAATTATCCTCTGCAATAAGGATTTTCTTTCCATCCCAATTCAATGATTTAACGGCGGAAACCGGTCTTAATACATTTGTTTTTCCCGCTGCATTTAATTGCGCCGGAACCTTGAAATAAAAAGTTGATCCCCGGCCAGGGGCTGATTCCACCCAGATCTCACCACGCAATAAGTCGAGGGTCTTCAAACAAATGGAAAGCCCCAGCCCGGCTCCGCTATGTTGTTTCGGATCGGGTTGGTCCGCTTTATGAAAACTCCTGAATGCAAGCCGGATCTGTTCCTCAGTCATACCGATCCCCGTATCCCTGATAAAAAACCTCAGGGTTCCGGGATCTGAAATTTCATACCCGAATTCGATGGAACCTTCCTGCGTAAAATTGAATGAATTATCCAGCAATTTTGAAAAAATCTTATAGATACTGAAGGGATCGGACCTGATGGAGAACATGTTGCCCTGACCGGTCTTCAGGCACCTGAACCGGATCCCCTCTTTTCTCCTGAGTTTCCTTTCTCTGTTGTAAGTCTGAAAAATGTCATCCAGGAGCTGGTGCAGGTCAAAATCCTGTAATTCGATTTTGACCTGGCCTGCATCCAGTTTGGAGAATTCCAGTATATTTTCGATCAGGCGGTGCAATTCATTGCAACTGCCATTGATCAGGTCGCTGTACTCCTTCCTGGTTATTTCCGAAATTTCCTGATCTGCAAGCAATCCCGAATATCCGATGATGGTATTTAAAGGATTTCTGACTTCATGTGAGAGGCCTGACAGGAAAGCAGATTTAAGCCGGTCCGATTCTTCTGCCTTTGCCTTGGCTATCTCCAGTTCTTTGCGGTTCTGCATCTCCTTTTCACGGAGATGTTTCTCTGTAGTGGTATTGAGTGTCATACAGGAGATCGTTCTGTTCCTGATCTGCGCATTGATCATCATATGCACCTGGTTCCCCGCTTTCCCTTTCATGGTAACTTCCACGTTCTTCAAGGTTCGACGTTTGGTAATGAGTTGCTGAAACTCCCTGAAATCCTCCAAGTTGTAAAATATTTCCTCCAGTTTCCTGTCCATAAGCAAATCCGGGCTTTCATACCCCAGCATGGATGAAAGGGCATGATTCAGGACGATGAACCTGCCATTGGATGTGACACTGAAAACCCCGAAAAGGGGATTTTCAATTTGCTTCCTGTATTTTTCCTCTGAGAGAGCCGCCTCTTTTTCAATTCTCGTTCGTTCCTCAATCTCCCTGATCAGGTCCCTGGCAGCATCTTCTACTTCTGTTTCCAGCGAATCCTTCAATTCTCCCAACCGCTTTTGCGTCTTATCCAGTTGATGCGTTTTAAGAACCGATTCTTCATAGGTTGACATAAGCATGCTCAGGATCCTGGACCGGTCAGGGCAGATCCTGTAATTGCTTCCCGAATAATGGAAGTCAAAAAAATCAGAGCCGGATGATGTTTCGAAGGTATCTGTTGTTTTAAATGTGTTCCGGATGACCTTAAGAAAATGCGTTTGATCGATCGGTTTGGTGACGTAATTGTCCGCTCCGCATTCAAGCCCCCTCAATATATCGGTGGCATGGTTCATGGAAGTCATCAGAATGAAAGGTGTTGAACGCAGGGTTGGATCAGAACGGGTTTTCCTGCAAAAATCATAACCGGTGATTCCGGGCATGACAATATCCGAAATGATCAGGTCC
>JAZDPG010000093.1:0-21301 GCA_043797815.1 Bacteroidota bacterium | reverse complement strand
AGTGGAGAAAAAACCTTTGGCCCAAACTCTGGAAACAATTCCTTTTCTATGCCGTTGGGATTTTCAAAGGTGAGCCCCATCCCTTCCCCATCACCAAGAAACAAAAGTTCAATCCGCTACAGAAAATTTCCTATGTATTTGCCATGTATTTTGGGATGCCTTTGCTGATTATCTCAGGGATTGGGCTCATGTTCCCTGAGAAGGTTTCCAATACCATATTTAATATCAGTGGTCTCCTCTTTTATGATGTACTGCACATCATTGTTGGCTTTGTGCTTTCCCTCTTCCTTTTGATTCATCTCTATACCTGTACTTTGGGCGATAAACCAGGTACTTTGTTTAAGAGCATGATCAACGGGTACCACGAGGAACATGAATAAGTCCTTCCTTTCGAAGTGACTTATATTCAGACCAGTTATAAATAGATCATACAATTAGAGATATGTGAATAGTTGCATATAAAAATCGCTATTTTAACATACGCTAAACAAGCATGAACCTGATCACTGAATGGACCACCTTAGCTATATTCCCTCGCGAATGATAAGATTTTTAGGGCTGTTGCTATCAGCATCCATTCTGCAAGTCTCTCTTTTCGCCCAATCCGACGAGGATTGCATGATGTGCCATGAAGATATTGAACTGGAAGGAATGTTGCACGGAAGGAATGTATCCATGTTTGTGGATACCATGGTTTTTAAACAATCAGTCCATCACAGCAACAGCTGCCTTTCCTGCCATGCGGATGCGGCAGATGAAGGCTTCCCCCATTCTGATGAGCTGATACCCGTCAACTGCGGCAATTGCCATACCCAACAAATGGCAGATAATACGAAGGGTATCCATGGACAGGCGCTTCTTATGAATGATCCGAATGCACCAAGCTGTAAAGAGTGCCATGGTCACCACGATATCCTGCATTATACCGATCCCAAATCCAGGACCTATAAAATGAACATTCCCATATTATGCGGGACGTGTCATCGTGAAGGGGAAGTGGTTGCAAGGGCATACGACGTATCCGAACACAATATTGTTGAAAACTATACCCAGGGCATTCATGGAAGGGGATTGTTTGAAGCGGGACTCATTGTAACGGCAACCTGCAATGATTGCCATAACAACCACCTGATACTTCCGCATACAAGTCCCAATTCATCCATTTCCCCCGGAAGGATCGCCGGGACGTGTATGAAGTGCCACACACGAATTGAAGAGGCACACAAGAAGGTAATCAAAGGTGAATTATGGGAAAAGAACCCATCGGTCATCCCCTCCTGCTCACAATGTCATCCTCCTCATAAAATTGATGTTCCCCAGATCCAGGCAAGGGTTTCGGACAACAAATGCATGAAGTGCCATAAGGAAGAGGATGTTCATAAAATGGTTGACGGTGAACGGATTTCCCTCCAGGTCGATGCCAATATTCTACCCAATTCAGTCCATAAAAATATACAGTGCACCAAATGCCATACGGAAGTCACCGATCACCTGCCACGTCCCTGCTCCACCAATAAGCCGGTAGACTGTTCATCGTGTCATGCTGAGGTGTTCGACAGGTATTTCAAAAGTGGCCACGGTCAGGCTCACTATAACCATGTGGAAAATGCGCCTTATTGTACCGATTGCCACGGCACCCATGCTACGAAATCCAGGTATGACGATACATCACCTGTGTACAGGACATCCATACCCGGCCTTTGTGGAGAGTGCCACAGGAAAGATGGAAAAGCACCCCAGTCCACCGAACTAAAAGAGGTGGATGCATTTGCTGATTATTCCATGAGTGTTCATGGCCAGGGTCTTACAAGCAAAGGCCTGACAGTAAGTGCAGTATGTACCGACTGCCATTCCACACACCTCATGCTGAAGGAATCCAACCCTGAATCCTCCGTATATCCCGCCAATGTCCAGCAAACCTGTGGAAATTGTCACAAAGGGATTCTTGAACAGTATCTGGTAAGTGACCATGCTTATACCGAAGAGTTTCCAAAAAAAGAGTTTCCTACCTGTGTCAAGTGCCACAGTGCACACATGATCTCAATAGTGAAACAGGATAAATTCATGAATGAGGTCACGACACAGTGCGGATCCTGCCATGAAAAGACGGCAGAGACATACCTGAAAACATACCATGGCAAAGCCTACCAGCTGGGTTACTACGAATCAGCCAGGTGTTCAGATTGTCACGGGTCACACAACATCTTAAAGGCTGAGAATCCGGAATCAATGATTTCGGAGCAGAACCTGGTAAATACCTGTGGAAAATGCCATGTGGGTGCCAACAAACGATTTACGGGTTACCTGAGTCACGCCACCCATGATGATGACCCCAAGTTGCATTTTGCCTTTATCTTCATGACTGCCCTGCTGCTTGGTGTATTCTCTTTCTTCGGAATACACTTGCTCATGTGGCTTCCACGTTCTATTTCGGAACGACGAAAAAAAAGAAAAGAACAGCCCAAAGAGATTGGAAACAAATACATCAAACGTTTCTCACGCAATCAGCGGATCACCCATATCTTTGTAATAATCAGCTTTATCCTGCTTGCACTTACCGGGATGATGCTGAAGTTTGCCCACATGGACTGGGCCAAGTTCCTGGCAAGGCTTATGGGTGGGGTACAAAATGCAGGGGTTCTGCACCGCATCGGAGCTGTCATTACATTCGGCTATTTCGCCTTTCACATCAACAACCTGGTGAGGCTGAAGAGAAGAAAGCGTTTGTCCATGACCAAATTTATTTTCGGTAACAACTCGCTTTGGTTTAACAGGCAGGACATCATTGATTTCATAGCCACCATCAAATGGTTTGTGGGCAAAGGACCCAGGCCCAATTACGGGAGGTGGACCTACTGGGAGAAATTTGATTACCTGGCTGTATTCTGGGGGGTAGCCATTATTGGTTTCAGTGGCCTGGTACTGTGGTTCCCCGTGTTTTTTACCAAATTCTTCCCCGGCTGGGTGATTAATTTTTCACAGATCATCCACAGTGACGAGGCCCTGTTGGCCGTTGGATTTATCTTTACGATCCACTTCTTTAATACCCATTTCCGGCCGGAAGCTTTTCCCATGGATACCGTAATTTTCACAGGTCATATGCCGCTGGAGCAATTTAAACATGAAAGGGCCCGTGAATATCAGGAATTGATAGATTCAGGAACGCTGGAGGAAGCCATCGTGGAAAAACATTATTCAAAGGAGAACATGAGGCTGATCCGGCTCTTCGGATTCCTTGCCCTGGCCATCGGTGTGATCCTGATTGGTTTCATCATCTTCACCTTCCTTTCAGGAGGCGGACACTAGAATCCGGGACAGGTTTTCTATTGGACCACCGTGGCTTTCTCCAGCAAAACTTCATAGCTGTAGCCGTATCCGAAATCCAGGTTCAAAGCCAGGATGCCTTCAAGGATGACCACTGTGCCTACTTCCAGTGACTCATTGCTGGTGGCTGTGAGGTCGAATTTGCCTTCAAATTCGGTCCCATCCTGCAAGTGTACCCAGTTTCGCTCCATAATGGCTGGATTAAACCTGGTGACCTCTCCTTTTACACGAACTGTTTTCCCTTTATAAGCCTCCGGATCAGCATAGATCTCTGCAATTGTAACAGTACCTGCAACCTTCTCCACTGCAACCTTAGCCTTCTCCTTGGGGGCCATGCTGCCGGGAGTCATCTCCTGTGAAGGCATCACTTTGGAATCATCTCCCGTAAAAAGAGCCTCAACGAAAAGAACCTCATCAAAGGTGCGGTCGAGCTCTTTGCTGTAAAAATCCTTCATAAGCATCCCTCCCTGGTAATGATAGGTCTCACCGGGACTAGCCTGGATGGTGGGTACGGCAATCCAGAATTCAGTTTTCTTGCTTTTGACCAGCAGGTAGGTATAATCGCTCACTTGCTCAACTTCTTTTACTTTCACTGTGGTATCAATACTTTCTGATTTGGTACCACAAGAGGATGCTGTTAATACCAATACGAGGATGATCAGGAGGTTCAGTTTCACTTTCATTTTCATTCAATTTAATAAGTACCTGTTTCAAATAAATTTTGCGCGAAGATACAACAAACAGGAGAATTGTGAGACAATTCTGTTCTAATAAAGAGCCCTGTGGCAATCCGAACAGGCCATCTCCTTCCAGGCCCCACCAATGTCTACCGGGTGCCTGAAATCGAGAGCGTTATCAATGGTTGTGGATTCATAATTGTCTGGTCCGCCCTGAGCAAGAATCGAGTGGCACAGATTGCAATCCCTTGAAATCACCCGTCCATCTTCACTCAGATGATTCCCGTTATGGCATCTGAAGCACCCATTGAACTCCATGTGGCCAATGTGAATCGGATAGGCGTTCCAGTTCACTTTCATTTCAGGAAAGATGTTTTTTGAATATCCTTCAATCAATCCGTCAACTGCCTTTTGGATCAGCTCCTGGCTTCCTTCATCAATTTCCGGATAACCGGCCTTGTAAAACGCTTCAACACGCTCCCTGATCTGTTCCTTGCCTGATCCCCGGTCCGAAAACTCCTGGTTGAACACCTGCATGGCAAGATATTTAACCTCGGGAAGTCCAGCGGGAATGCTTCCTGAAGCAATCAGTCCGTCGGTGAACTTCTGGGGTGCCTGGTAATTGTGTGAGGGCCGGTTGTGACAATCCAGACAGTCCATCTCCCTGATTTGCAAAGTATCGAAAGCCCCAGGACCAACAGGTTCATAGATATCCTGGTAAATTACAGTGTCACCGGTAGCCTTGTTAATGTAGCGAACCCAGGGTATATATTCTCTCTTTTCAGAAGAAGCCAGGTAATCTATCTTCACATCCTTGTGTATATGCCAATGAATCCCCTCCTGCAAACCCAGGGCACTGTTCTTGGATCCGATTTTCATTTTAAGCTGGATATTCCATTCCGTATTTACTGAATCGGCCAGATAATTTCTTTCGTTTCTTAACCGGTAGGAGTAAAACTTCTCCGGCCAGTGGCACTCTTCACAGGTCTCACGGGCCGGTCTCAGGTTATGGATGGGCGTTTCTATGGGAGTGGGATACTTATGAAAGAGAACAGAATATACCTGGTACATGCCCGACAATTTGCTTTTTACATACCAGGTCGCTCCCGTCCCAACATGGCATTCCACACATGCCACCCGGGAGTGTGCCGACTCCTGATAGGCCACGTACTCGGGTTCCATGACCGTGTGACACAGGGTTCCGCAAAACTCGTTAGATTCGGTATAATGAAAGGCCTGGTAACTGCCTATTCCGGTCAACATGAGAAAGACAATGGTGACGAAAATAAAAACCGCCACTGCATTCCATTGCCTCGAATCTCTCAGGTCAATGACCATCCAACTCCTGGTAACCTCTTCACCTTCACGTCTGATTCTTTTTGCCCTCCTGGACATTCCAACCGGGATAAGAATAAGACCTATAACCAAAAATACCGGAAGCACAATATAGGTGATGATGCCTGTATAGGATCCCCCCTCATGAAACAACCAGTTGGCGAGCATCATAAAAGCGACGATCAGGATGCTTACGGCTGCAATGATGCTGCCGAGCATTGAAAGCGGATTGTAAAATGTCTTCGGGAATTTCATTTCATCAGGGTTTTAATGATTTGTTCAAATATAAACCATAAAAAAGCCTCCGGCAAAAAATGCCGGAGGCTATTCCAATTACTATGGTTCTGCAGATCAGTCAGTAGGATCAATGCAAAGTAGGATCAGGATGGGCAATTTTGGCTGAAAATTCGGCGTAATTAAATGCCTTATAGGTTGGGCTTCCAGCGTTATGGCAGGTCTTGCATACCTCCTCAGTGGGCATGATCATTCCTTTTTGCAAGGCCAAGTCACGGTTCTTCATGATCGAAGCGCTCTTATACATGCTTCCCGGGCCATGACACGATTCACATGAAACACCCTCAGACATCACGATACCGGCAACCAGACCTTTGTCAATATGACCCACAGTGGCGTGGCATTTTACACAGGCCGCATCTGTGGTTGGATCGGCTATCCCTTTTTCTGTGGCAATTTTCTTTGCCTCGTCTGTGGCAAGGGTTTTCATGGCATTGGCATGGGGTCCTTTGAGCCACATGTTGTACTGATCACCTGTAGCCGGCTTCATATGACACATCTTACATTTGGCAGCACCAATGTACTTGAAATCCTGGGCCATCAAGGACGTTACGGCAAAAAGTGCCAGAACAGCAAGGGATAATAATTTCTTTGATAACATAGCGATAAGATTTTAGTTAACTGTACGTTCTGTCAATAAAAATATTTAATTCCTGAGAGAATAACTTCAAACTTCAGGCCATAAATTGAAAATGAGCCTTTATTCAGAATCATCCTAAATTCCGGATATAAAAAAATAGCCGTCCCAAACCCTGGGACGGCCGTGAATATAGAGGGTTTTAAGGTATATTTATTCCGTTACGTAATCGTACCCCATGATGGCACCCGGACTCCATTTGTTGATGGACAGATCGTTGTAGATCATTCCATTGGCTCCAAAAAGCAATGTTTTTGCATCGTAACCGATCACCCGCAGGTAGGCAGCCATATTGGCACTGGTCTGCCCGGTCCAGCAATAGACTACCACAGCCTGGTCTGTGGGCAGGGTCTTCAAATCACCGTCAAGGCTCATGCCCACTTTGGGGGTGTATTGCATGGCTCCCGGAATATGTCCGATGCCTGTGTAATCCGCTTCTGCCCAGTAATTGGCAATGTAATAGCTGCTAAGGGAGCCGAAGACAGTAGCATTCGTAATCTTTGCAGGATCGAATCCTTCTGCAAATACAGCATCAATCCGCGCATCCAGAATCTCCTTCCCGGTTGTGAATCCGGTATTTAAGACAGGAAGATCTCCTTCCGCACCCTTTTCAGTGGCATCTTTTGTAAATTCTGAGGAATACGTGCTTTTGGTATTGCTGTTCCAGCTGCCTGCAAAGTCATTATTCCATGAACACATACCAAATTTCATGGAAGATGCATTGTCATACCCGGCAAGTCTTAACAGGCAGGTTGCCCAGGCTGCAGTCTGGCCGGAATAACATACGATAACGATTTCGTCCTTGCTGTCATCCGCAGCTGTCCCTTCCAGGTGAGAAAGCACCTCTGTAGCCGCAACATTTACAGCATTCTCGATGTGACCAAGTGCAAAATCTGCAGCTGAGCGGATATCAATAATATAGTTGGCTCCCGTGGTATTGAGCGTTTTTACATGCTCTGCGGTTACAATGGCTGGCATGGCCGTGCCGGCATAGTTGCCTCCATCGGCAGACTCAAGATACTCTACCAGGACCTGTGCTTCATTGACAGGATCTTCTTCTTTATCGCAGGATACAGCAAAAAGAGCGAGGAACAGGATGGCGACCATCCAGATTTTTGTCATTTTCATAATCGTTTTATTATTTTGGTTTAACATCTATCTATAGATCTAATATTCTATCTATTTCGTCCATGATGAGGGCAACTTTTCATCCACAGTCATAAATTCGGAAGAAGACAATTCCCAGTCCTCCAGCAAATCAGACTTGAAGAGGTACAAATTTTTGTTGACCATTGAATCGCCTTCCATGCGGATGTGGCAGCTGGAAGAACATCCTTGCCCAGCTTCAACATGGGTCCGTGAGGTCCACTTCAGAATATTATGCGGTGAAGTGTAATTATAGATTGGTAAGGCATCGAAGTCAGCATAATCATCAACCTCGTACATCTCCCAGTTGTCAGGAGCGCCCAGTGTCCGCCTTACTACGGTAAATTCAGAATTAAATCCATTTTTAACTTCCGGAATGGGATTCACAGCGATTTTAAAATCCATATAGGATGGAACCCTGGCCCCCTCTGCATGCACATGACAGCTTCCGCAGTTGTTGTAATCCTGCGAATGGCAAACATAACAGCTGAAATCACCATAGTGCATTGAATGGTAGTTGTTCGCAGATTTAAGGCCATCATGGCAATCCTCGCATTCGGGGAGTTCACTGTAGGCGTACCGCTGCTCCACTGGCTGACCGTCTCCGTGAAGTTCATGGCCATCATGACAATTGATGCATTCAAATTTCAAATTCTTCTGATGCACATCGGGCTCGGCACCGGGAGCAACGCCAAGGAAGGCATGGCCGCCCCTGGAAACGTGACAAGTCACACACACATTGAGCATATGCGGGGTCTTATTAAAATTATGTCCACTGGACAATCCGCCCCCGCCGGAAGCAGGTCGAACCACATGGCAATTCCCGCAGGTACCATGGCAGTGTGCACAGTTGTTGTCGTATCCCTCGATCAGGTGTGCGGGTAGCTGGTCAAAATCCTGGGAACTGCTCAGGCCGCTTCTGATGGCGACTTTCCTTTTCTGACCTGTGCCATTATGGATACTTGTGGTAAAATTATCCGCTATGTCCTTGTGACAGGTTCCACACTTTTCTTCATAATAGAGGGAGGGGTGCCTGATGAAATCGCCCGTATGGGCCAGCTCTTTTTCCCCTGTATTACCTACTCCGTTGTGGCACCCTGTACATCCGACGGAATAGTGCCCTGAACTTTTAAAAGATTCATATCCTTCACCCCCCATATACACCCTGTCATAGGGCTCATAATGGGGAGCATCTCCACCGCAACCGCCAACCGGTGCAGCTGTATCAGCCGTGTGAACTGCAATCAGCCTTTCGTAATCAGTATGGCATCCTTCGCAGGAATTTGCCTTGACTTCTCCGTTTCCTTTTCCCGGAATGGTATAATTGGTACATGCGATGCCCGTAAGAACAAACACTACAAAGACCAATACCAGGCCAGATCCAAACTTAATTCCTTTCATAGCTAATCCCTCTTCTGGTAAATTTCGTTAAGTATTGAACTCTTTCTGCACTTGACACTTAAACCAATAAATTCTGTGGGGTGATTCTGCCTGTAAAGATTGGTGTTTTGGCTCAGAAGTAAAAGAAAACAGAATAGGAATATCTATATGTTTCAGGTGATCTAAACTGACTTATCGACTGATACAAATCAGTGTTTTTCATGATTCTTTTGTATATTAGCTGCTTGAAGTAAATGACTGCCATGGACAATTTGGAAAGATTTTCAGGTTGCACCCTAAGCTTTCACCAGTGCAGGTGCTTTGAAACACTGACGGTGGAACAAAAGGAATTTCTGGATGCACACTCTGTAAGGATCAATTACCGCAAAGGTGAAATGATCTGCAAGCAGGGTGGCTTTGTTTCCCATGTCATGTATATGGAACAGGGCCTTGCAAAAGTCTTTTTGGAAAACGGATCCAATTCCCTGGTTTTGAGGGTTATTCCGGATGGAAACTTCCTGGGTCTTGCATCAGTCTCCGAAGAACACTCCACCTTCCCCTATTCAGCCATGGCCTATGTGGATTCAGAGATCAGGCAGATCGACATCAGTGCTTTCCGGAAGCTGATGGAACTGAATATCCAATTTGTAAAAGAGATAATCAATATCCTTAGCTCAAACAGTATCCAGATTTACGGCAGGTTCTTCTGCCTCACTTACAAGCAGGCCTTCGGCAGACTGGCAGATATCCTGCTTTGCCTTGCCGACAGAATCTTCAAGAATACGGAGTTTGACCTGCCCCTTTCCCGAAAGGAGCTGGCAGAACTTTCCGGTATGAGTTCGGAGACTGTGATCCGCATGCTGAAAGAATTCAAAGAGGAAGGCTTGATCAGGATGGATGGAAAAGCAATCCAGGTGATGGATTATGAAAGGCTGAAACAGATCAGCGATACCGGTTAAAAACAAAAGGATGCCCCTTGGAGGCACCCCTTTGTTATTTTTACTTTTTGTTATTGTTACTTTGCCGATAAGGCTTCTATTGTATTTTCAAGGACGGCTGCTATATAGGCCGGATTGTGAAACCCATGACTCCTGTCCTCACTGATTGCACTATAATTAACATGAGCTGCTGTCAGTGATGTACTGAATACACCGGGCTTCATCAGGTACGCACTGCTACCAGCATCAGAAGGATACATAATTCCTGCATCCACCAGCAGGGTATACAGCTGATCCAGCAGTCCATCAGTTTCTTCCATGACTTCCTCAACTTTGTCATTAAGGTTTTCGGCGATACCACCATCCGAATGGCACTCCAGGCAGGATGCAGGCCAGTTATAGGTCTCACTCCCATGGAATTCCCAGGTCATGGCCATGGAGTGTCCTGTCAGGTCACCAAATCCATCATTCATATGGCAGGTAACACATCCATTTTCAACTTTCCCCAGAACATGGTGACTGGTTGGATAGGCAGTACTGCCCGAAAACTCAAACAGGTCCATGCCCGTAAGTAAATTATACTGGGGGCCATGATGAACACCTGTGCGACTCATTGCTGCAGTTATGGTAACTGTCGTTGTCCCAGCGTCAAAATTTGCCCACAATGAATCTATCACGAGGGAAGAGGCTACCATCTGGTGACAGGAAGCACACTGATTGCCAGTACCTAAATCCACACCCATTGAACCAGTCGCCGGTTCTGGGATACCCGCATTGGTCAGGCCCCAATCCGCCTCGGTATAGGTATCATGAATGTTATGACAGGTGTAACAATTTGGTTGTGTAACATTCGCATAGGGCGTATTACTGGCACCAACCAGATTATCAAGAAAACCCTGGCTGGTATGACATCCGGCACAATTGTAAAGTGGCCCAAAGGTCCTGTTTGCATACCCGGATACATCTCCCGTTGAATGCCCGGAGTTTGCATATTGCCTGGACTTCGTGACAATCACCTGATCATCACTGTGACATACGGTACAGGTTGCATTGGCATCTATTCCATCAATACCATCCGTACCATTCACCCCATCCAGACCTGGAGGGCCTGCGGGACCTTCGCAACTGCTCAGGATAAATGCACCTGCAAGGAGGATCGCAAAACCGCTGAGCAGACTGATCATAGAAATATTCCTTTTCATAGCTGTAAGATTTTGGATAAAGATATCTGTGCAATTCTTCCTGTTCAACTATTCACAATAGAGATATCCCGATACCGAAACGGCATCGTACTGGCATCCCGTCGACATATATCGATTCATGCACCGTTCCTGTCCGGGGACCATGAGCATGGTTCACCCTATTGCTCTCTCTTCCTGAATGTTATTCAACAAGTCCCTGAAAAAAAAGCACCAGGCATCTTTGACTGCAAACAATCAATTGTTTATAAACATGCCCTGTAACACGTCGTATTTTAACATTTGATTCCCATGCATCTGCCTTTTTCGGAGCGATTATTTGAAATACCTTTGCATGAAGCGAATGAAAAAGAATATGAGATATGCCATCATTTTCGGGTTAGTACTCATCTGTATTACGTCATGCCGGAAATCCGATACGGTTGTGCGGCTGGCAGTTACAACGGACGTTCACGGGATGATCTTTCCATACGATTTTACAGACAGAAACCCGTCTGATCACTCCCTGTCCCATATATATAATTATGTTACACGCAATCAAAACAGGGAGGACACCCTCTTCTTTCTGCTGGATAACGGCGATTTTCTTCAGGGGCAACCCACTGTATACTATTACAACTTCATCGATACCGGGTCGGTGCATTTAGCGGCCCGTGCCATGAATTTCATGGGGTATTCGGCAGGCACAGTAGGCAACCACGATATTGAAGCCGGGCCGGAAGTATATGACCGGGTCAGGGAAGACCTGGATTTCCCATGGCTGGCAGCCAACGCGGTGAACCCGGAATCCGGACAACCATACTTTGAGCCCTACACCATTCTGAAAGCAAAGGGGAGACGCATTGCTGTGCTTGGACTGACCACCCCCGGAATTCCACATTGGCTGCCCAAAAACCTGTGGCCGGAGATGGAGTTTCATGACATGGTGGAAACTGCCCGTGAATGGGTGCCGGTCATACTAAAAAAAGAGAAACCCGATCTGTTGGTCGGTCTGTTCCATTCCGGAACGGATGCCAGCTATGGGGGCAATCCGGAACCATTCCTCAATGAGAATGCTGTACTGCATGTGGCGGAGGAGGTTCCCGGATTTGATGTGATTTTTGCGGGGCATGATCACAGGGTTTCCATCCAGTGGATCGTAAATCACGATGGTGACAGTGTGCTGGTGGTGGACCCGGGAAGCCATGCCAGGTATGCCGGCGAGGTAACCATCGCATTTGGGCCTGGTGGAACCAGGCAACTATCAGCACAGAATGTGCCTATGGCGGAATATGAACCCTCACCCGGGTTTGAAAAAGTATTTAAAGTGGACCGCGAAGCAGTCATCCGGTACCTGGAAGATACCATCACATGGCTTTCTGAAACAATGAACGGTGATGATGCGCTTTTCGGCCCGTCGGCCATGATGTCTCTCATACACCAGGTTCAGCTTGAACTGTCAGGAGCCGATCTCTCATTTACCGCACCTCTTTCACTGAACGCGAAACTGGAAAAAGGGCCGCTTCTTGTATCGGATATGTTCAAGCTCTACCGTTTCGAGAACATGCTGTATACCATGGAACTATCCGGAAAAGAGGTGGATGGATTTCTTGAACATGCAGCCGGCCTCTGGTTCAATACCATGACCTCTCCCTCTGACCACCTTCTGCTGTTTAAAAGTGATTCACCCGGACGGCTGAATCATCCCTGTTATAATTTCTCTTCTGCAGCCGGGATCGAATACAGGGTGGATGTGACCAAACCCCCCGGAGAACGGGTGAGCATTATGGGTTTCTCAAACGGAAACAGTTTCAATCCTGAGGAGAAATACCTTGTGGCCATCAATTCCTACAGGGGGAATGGCGGAGGGGACCATCTCACCAGCGGTGCCGGAATTCCTTCGGGGGAACTTCCTGCACGGATCCGATGGTCCACCGATGCCGATCTCCGCTATTACCTGATGCAATACCTTGCCAAACAGGACACCCTTGATCTGCCTGCATTGAACAACTGGAATTGCATCCCTGCTCATTGGGTCTCAGAGGCTTCTGTAACGGACCGTAAATACTTCCGCTGAATTGATTTTTATTTATAGTTTTGCAAGCGTATTTGTGTGGCCTGTAAAACTTTTTTTACCTTGACGGGTCATATCTTAAGCAACTTGATCTAGCCTATGGATGTAAAAGGAAGAAATTTCACCCGGTTCCTTGAGAGACAAGCAGTTTACAATTCCCAGCAAGACACCAAAGCTGAAGAAAAACAACATGCCAAAGGTAAACTGACTGCCTGGGAAAGGATCGATATCCTTTTCGACGAAGATACTTTTGAAGAGATTGATGCCTATGTCACAGCCGACAAGTCCGATACCGGATTTGGCATAGTCAAGCAGACTTATGGCGACGGAGTAATCATCGGCCACGGGCTGATCCGGGGCCGCCTTGCCTTTGCCTATGCGCAGGATTTTACTGTGATGGGCGGATCGCTTGGGTCTGTACATGCTGCAAAAATCATGAAGATCCAGGACATGGCCTCCAAGATGGGTGCCCCCATGATTGGCCTCATCGATTCGGGAGGCGCCAGGATTCAGGAAGGGGTGGCCAGTTTGGCAGGTTATGCAGGGATTTTTTACAGAAATGTGCAATCCTCCGGGGTCATACCTCAGATCTCTGTGATCATGGGTCCTGCAGCCGGTGGAGCCGTCTACTCCCCTTCCATCACGGATTTTGTTTTCATGACCAACCAGACCAGCTACATGTTCGTTACGGGTCCAAATGTGGTGAAAGAAGTCCTGAATGAGGATGTTACATTCAATGATCTGGGAGGTGCTGGCGTCCATTCAAGGAAAAGCGGTGTGGCACATATGGTTTACGAGGATGAAGAAAACACACTGCTGGGTGTGCGGCAACTCCTCTCCTACCTTCCCTCCAATAACATGGAAAATCCGCCTGAAATGGAACTTTCGGAGGATGAAACCAGTGATGTTGAAGAGAAAATGCGGAGCATTGTTCCTGATGATGCAAACAAACCCTACGATATCAAGGAAGTAATCCATCTCCTGGTTGATAAAAAGTCATTTTATGAGATCTCCGAGAATTACGCCCAGAACATCGTCATTGGTTTTGCCAGGCTGGATGGAAAAGTCATCGGAATTGTCGGCAACCAGCCCAAAGTGCTGGCCGGAACCCTGGATATCAATTCATCCAACAAGGGGGCCAGGTTCATCAGGTTCTGTGATGCTTTCAACATTCCTCTCCTGGTCCTTGAAGATGTTCCCGGATTTCTGCCCGGGATCGACCAGGAGCATGGCGGAATCATCCGCCACGGGGCCAAAATGCTTTATGCCTTTGCCGATTCTACGGTTCCCAGGATCACCGTTATATTAAGGAAGTCTTACGGGGGAGCATATTGTGTGATGAACAGCAAAAACCTGGGAGGCGACTTTAATTTTGCGTGGCCCACGGCAGAAATTGCAGTAATGGGGCCCGAAGGAGCGGTGGCCATTATTTACAGGAAAGAACTGGAATCCTCCGATGACCCTGTTGCCCTGAAGAAAGAACTGACTGCCAAATACCGGCAGGAGATAGCCAATCCTTACGTAGCCGATGAACGGGGCTTCATTGATGAGGTCATCGACCCTGCAGAGACCCGCAAGAAACTGATCAGATCCTTTGAAGCACTGCAGACCAAATATATGAGTAACCCAGCCAGGAAACATGGCAACATTCCCCTTTAGTTTTCTCCTATGAAAATTAAGAGCATCCTGATAGCCAACCGAGGCGAGATCGCTCTGCGCATTATGCGCACTGCGAAAAAGATGGGAATTAAAACATTCGCCATCAAAACATTAAAGGAACCAAATGCATGGTATCTTGATGAGGCTGATGAGATTATTGACTTTTCAGAGTGCTTCGATGACAGTAAACCCGAATTCCTCGATATCGAGCGGATCATACACGCCGCCAAGAAACGCAGGATCGATTCCATCCATCCCGGTTATGGATTTCTTGCTGAAAATCCGGATTTCGCAAAGCGATGCGAGGAGGAAGGCATTGTTTTCATTGGTCCTTCCCATGACGCCATCTACCGGATGGGAAACAAGACCATCGCCAAGGAACTGGCCAAAACCCATCATGTTCCCCTGCTCGAGGGTAGCAAAGGGACTGTGGCCAATGCTGCAGAGGCTGCAGAGATTGCAGGCAGAATCGGTTATCCGGTGATTCTGAAAGCATCCGCTGGAGGTGGTGGAAGAGGAATGCGCGTTGTGGAGAGGGAAAAGGATGTTGAAAGAATGTTCACACTTGCCACCAATGAAGCTGAAAAAGCTTTTAACAACCCGGCCGTCTTCATTGAGAAATTCGTAAGGGAACCAAGGCACATCGAATTCCAGATCCTTGCTGACCAGCATGGCAATGTGGTTCACCTGGGTGAAAGGGAGTGTTCGATACAGCGAAAGCACCAGAAATTATTGGAGGAATCCCCTTCCCCTGCCTTGAGTGAGAAACTCCGGAAGGAGATGGGTGAGGCTGCCATCCGGATCGCCAAATCGGTCAATTATTACTCTGCAGGTACCGTGGAGTTCCTGCTTGATGACAAGAACCACTACTCCTTCATGGAGATGAATACCCGTATCCAGGTCGAGCACCCGGTTACGGAAATGGTCACCGGAATTGACCTGATCGAGCAGATGATCCTGATTGCGGAAGGAGAGAAACTGGCATTTACTCAGAAAGAGATCAAGCTGAAAGGGTGGGCCATCGAATGGCGGATCAATGCCGAAGACGTCCAGTCAGGATTCTCTCCCAGCCTCGGGACAATTGAAAAGATATCATGGCCGGAAGAGGATTACATCCGTGTAGATACAGGGGTCAGGGATGGATCGGTCATCACGCCTTACTATGATTCCATGATTGCCAAACTGATTGTGTATGGAGAGAATCGGGACCAGGCCCTTCAACGCTCCAGTACTGCCATCCGTAAATTCTGGATCAAAGGGACCAATACCACCCTTGCATTTTGCAGGGCAGTCCTTCAGAACAAAAATTTCAGAAAAGGTAAGTTCAACACATCCTTCCTGAGCACGGAACTGAAGATCCATTACCACCATGAACCGGACGAGGAGATGCTTGCGGCTTTCTTTGCCACCTATGATTACGCACGGGAACTGAATGACATGGAAGACAAACCACTCTATGTGGAAAAAGGGAAAGACATCGCTCCCTGGGTAATGAACAAACGCTTACGTTAAAACCGGATCCACCCATGGCCCGAGAATCAAAGAAAAAGAGATCATCCAGGCTCATTGCACTGAGTAGTGCCAATAAAACTTTTGAGTTCAGAAATCCTCTGGAGAAAAGCATTAAATACCAGGGAAAACAGGTGGATGTGAAGCTGAGGGAAGATCCCAACGGCTTTTCCTATATTGTATGGAAGAACAAGAAGTACATGCTGGACGTGATTGAGAAGAACCAGAACCGGTATACGGTAATGATCAACGGTGTTTGGTACTCGTTCAGTGTTGAAACGCCCATTTCCCTGAAGCGCAGAAGGTACCTGGAAACACAGGGGGACACTTCTGCCAGGGTGGCCATAGAGGCCCCCATGCCGGGAAAGATCATCGATATCATGGTGGAAGTGGGATCGGAAGTAAAAGAGGGAGAATCCATCATCATCCTGGAAGCCATGAAAATGCAGAATGAAATCGCCAGTCATGTGACCGGCACAGTACAATCTGTGTCGGTGAAAAAGAATGAAACGGTGATGAAGGATGATGTGATGATTGAAATCCTGAGGGCTTAAACTTCAAAATGAAGCACCTCCAGAGGCGTATACACAGGTCCGCCGCTTCCCGGTTCGCTTCGGTACAGAATCAACTCCTCCAGCAAAACCCTTCCTGAGAACCGGTCTTTCATTTCCCTGATGGTCCGGTAGAACAGCTCAGGATCCTTCAGACTGCGTACCCTGCCAAGGGTAATATGGGCCCTGAACTCCTGATCCGGTAAAGAGATCCCACTGGTTACCAGCGCCTTGTCAACTTCATGCTTCATTGAAGCAAGAATTTCATTTTCTTCAAATCCAAGCCAGACCACCCTGGGCTTTTTGCGGGGGCCAAAACTACCTGCCTGGCCGAATGCTGTTTCAGTTTTCCCAGGAATGGTCACCTGCTCCCTGAGTGCTGCTCCAATGCTCTTCACACGACCCGGATCAGTCTCACCGATAAACCTGAGGGTCACATGGTAGTTTTCAGGGTTCACCCAGCTAATCCGCTCCCCGTCCAGCAGTAACTTCAGCCTGTCCCGGACTTTCAGGAAGTTCCCGTCAACTTTGACGGGTATACCAACAAATGTTCTGTAGTTTTCCATAAATTAGTCTCTGTAAATGTAATTCATCTGACAGTTATGAAAAAGTTTGCAGTTGTTTTATCAGGCTGCGGAGTTTTTGACGGAGCCGAAATCCATGAAGCCACACTCAGCCTGCTGGCCATCGCAAAACAAGGGTGTTCCTACCAGATTTTTGCCCCTGATATCAATCAGCACCACGTCATCAACCACCTCAATGGCAAGGAGATGCAGGAAACCCGGAATGTACTGGTGGAATCGGCACGCATTGCACGCGGGAAAATCAGCGACCTGAAGGATTTCGATCCCGGAGGATTCGACGGATTGCTCTTTCCAGGCGGGTTCGGTGCTGCCAAGAACCTGTCCGGTTGGGCATTTGAAGGAGCAAAAGCCACTGTGTTGCCGCTGGTAGAAAAAGCCATTCAGGGCATGGTTGGAATGGGTAAACCCATTGGCGCCCTCTGCATCTCCCCCGTGATCCTGGCCAGAGTCCTGGGAAGTGTAAAACTGACCATCGGGGAAGACAAAGGTACCGCACAGGCCGTTGAATCCCTCGGGGCCACCCACGTGAAAACCTCCCACGGGGAAGTGGTGGTGGACAAAGAGCACAAAGTGGTCACTACGCCCTGTTACATGCTGAATGCTACCATTGATCAGATCGCAGTAGGCGCCGACCATCTGGTGGAAGCCATGATCGGCCTGATGGATTAACCACCCTCTGTACCTGATGTTTAATAGCGGATGTTGGTGGATGGAAATCAGGATATTAAAGGTCACATCCAGGATCTGGAGATAGGTTAATTTCCCGATCACTGGGCCGGGAGTGCCCATTTTCTTTCCGTAAAGGACCAGCTTGCGGACATTCTCAACACCGGCATCCATTGCCTCCCGGATCCCCTCAAAGCACTTTGCACGACAGAGGTCCAGTGTCCAGAGCAACATGGAAGTGTCCAGAAACGGCTTTTCTGCAACCAGCAGGTTCTGCTTTATTCCTTTTTCCCCTGGTGAAACGGAAGAATGGCAGGCCGTGAGTAATACCATGGCCATGGAGATTAAAACCCCCGTTTTGGTAACATCCATAAAAAACATGTGTTAAAACAACATTCAAGTTTAACCATTTGGGAATAGTTTTTGATCATCCTCAGATGAAGCATAGTGTAAGGAATTGATTACTTTCGGATGGTGAAAAAGGCAATTCAATACGGGATCATTCTGGGTTTGTGCATCTTCATTTCTCCGGGGGTATACGCACAGCAAAAACCAATCGACAGCCTGATTGTGACCAAAGGGATCGTCCAGGGCGCGGACACCATTCCGCTGGTTGAACTTCAGGAGGTACGGGTCTATTCTTACAAGGATTTCGAATATCTATACAGGAAAAGGTACAGCAGACGGATGATCCTGAATGTCAAAAAAGCATATCCCTATGCCAAGATCGCAGGGGTCCGTCTACAGGAACTGGACAGGCGTCTGGCTTCCATGAAAAGCGAAAAAGCCAGAAAAGAATACGTACAGCAGGCCGAAAAGGAGATCATGGATCAGTTTGAAAGTGAGGTAAAGCGGCTCACCGTATCCCAGGGGATCATCCTGGTCAAACTGATCGACAGGGAAACCGGCCACACCTCCTACGAGGTCATCAAGGACCTGAAGGGAGGGCTCACCGCGTTTTTCTGGCAGGGCATTGCCCGGATATTCGGGAACAATCTGAAAGCCGAATATGATCCGGCAGGGGCCGACCAGGTGATCGAGGACATTGTGAGGGGCATCGAAGCCGGATATATATAGGTGTGATCCAAATCATAGCCGTAATGCGAAAGAGATTTCAGTTTATCATTTCCATGAGCATCCAGGTTACAGATGCATTGATATATTAAAGACCTCGTCTTATATTTCAAGAGGCTGCCTCAAACAAGGCAGCCTCTTGAATTCAATTGTTAAGATATATGCTTATTCCGCGATCATTTTCACAGTATAGTTTTGACTTCCGGTTGCTATTTTTCCAATGTAGACACCTTGTGAAAGTCCGCTGGCGTCAAACTCCAGGGTTGTTGTACCCGGCATGGCAACCCCGTTATACAGCTCCCTTACAAGTTTTCCGGTTAAATCATAGACATATGCCCTGAGACCTGTCTGTGAATTAACTTCAACGTCGATGTAAGTCACATCATTAAATGGATTCGGATAGCAATAGAGTGTTTCTGAACCTGTTGTAAGGCTTCTTACACCTGTTCCATCGTACCAGTAAGATGCGTTCAGCACCGGTGAACCGGATTCGGGTTGAAAATCGCGTATACCGTAGTTGAAAGGGTCTGCAAGCATTGCGACCGCTCCCAATTCAATGATTGAATTATGTCTTGAGGCATCGTTGAACCAAGATTCAAGTGCGCCTGCACCATCAGCAACATCGGTTTTAAACTTGTCATTCCTGATACCTGCCAGCATGGAATATTGAACAGTCAGGGTGTCGTTGGAAGCTGCAAGCCATCCTTTCTCCGATTCCAGCCTGATTCCGCGTCCGTAACCCAGGAACAGGGTATTGTATATCTGAAGTCTTGAATTTCTCCTGATCCTGGCACCCGATCCTTCATTATGGTTGGTGCGGAGTGTAACAGGTGAAGTATCGCTCTCAGAAGGCCCAACCAGGGTCATATTGGAAAATAAAGCGTTGGTCTTCGGATTATTTGAAGAGCCTGCAGCATCGTTGTCCGATTCAAAACCATTGGCTGTGTCGGTGTCAACAATGGAACTGTCGCGCGCTGCAATACCGAATTGAACCAACCCCACATAACCGTTGTCCGTATCAAAATCATCATCTTCGGTCCTGTATGAGATCAGGTGCTTGGCATTGACTGCACCTCCAAACCATTCGTATCCGTCGTCACCGGAGTTGGAAACCTGGATATAGTCGATGGTCGTACCGCTTCCAACTGAACAGAAGGTAAGCCCGTTCACTTCGCTTCCAGTGGCCACTTCATAGCCGGGGAACTCGATACGGACATATTTCATGATTCCGGAGTTATCAGCATTATCTGTCCCACCATAGACAGAACCAATTCCACCCTCTGCCACTCCTTCTCCACCTCCAAGGTTATTAATACCTTTACCGCAGATAACAACACCAGCCCAGTCAGAATTGCTTCTTAGGCCGGCACCCTGGTTGGATGTAAATACAATGGGATTGTTACTTGTACCCACAGCATTGATCTTTCCGCCTCTTTCAACCACCAGCACACTCTTGGCAGTTCCGCGGATAATGGTACCGTCTTCAATGGTAAGGGTCGCACCCTCATCCACATAAACCCATCCATCGAGTTTGATTACTCCACTCCATGTTTCGTCAGCGGTGATATGAAGCCCGTTGTCGTGATCGAATACACCATTTCCTTTGGTCACGGTAGCATCGGGATAAACTGCATCTTCCGGAGCCCATTCTGTCCATCCATCTGTCCAGTCATCGGTGGCATCAAGCGCACCAACATAAGGAACATGGTCAAAAAATTCATTGTCTATTGAAGCACCCGAAACAACTGGCTTGTACCACCATGATGCATTCAATACAGGGGAACCTGCGTCTACCTGGAAATCTCTGACACCATAGTTGAAAGGATCAGCCAATTGTACATCTGCTGCAAGACTTATGATCTCGTTTGACCGTATTGCTTTGTTAAACCAGCTTTCAACAGACGTAGCACCATCAGCCACATCAGTTTTGAAAAGGTCATTGCGGATACCTGCTAAAATTACATTCTGAACAGTCAATGTATCGCCCTGCGCTGCAAGCCATCCTTTTTCAGATTCCAGCCTGAGGCCACTTCCCCAGCCAAGAAATACAGTGTTATAAATCTGCAACCTGGAATTTCTGCGAATTCTCATACCGGAACCTTCATGATGATTGGTACGAAGGGTAAGGGGTGAACTATTGGTGGCGGAAGGCCCAACCAGGGTCATATTGGAAAATAAAGCGTTGGTCTTCGGATTATTTGAAGAGCCTGCAGCATCGTTGTCCGATTCAAAACCATTGGCTGTGTCGGTGTCAACAATGGAACTGTCGCGCGCT
>JAZDPG010000088.1:0-67985 GCA_043797815.1 Bacteroidota bacterium | reverse complement strand
TTGATTCATGGATTAATGCTTGTTTAGAACAAAAATCCACATTTTCAATTCAAATCGTCACGCTATAATAAAGCTCTACAAGTGCGATGAACAAAGAATTTCAAAGAACGTATATTAATTTTTATTGCCCACTAATGAAATCATTTATCAAACACCAAAGGGTTTTCACTCCAGAGTGATCACATCATAAGCTCCAAGCCCTGGTACCGTGAACCGGGTGTACCCTCCGGAATGGGAAATTTCCAGCGATTCATTCAGTACGTTGGAATGCGCCCGTGTGTATGCTCCTTTGATCTGTACCTTGATGTCCTCCATCTCAATGGGTGGGAAAAATGCAGTGGACGTATGTCCGCTCAGGTTTACCAGGTGCAGGAGTACTTGCTCCTTTCCGGCTTGCCTGGTCAGAGTCATCTCCACCAGTGGATGCGCGTCCGTTATAAGTTGCCTCTCTCCCCGGAGCAAATGGTCGATCAGGTCCGACATAAAAAGCCGGTGGTTTTCATTGCTGTATTTGTAATAGAGCGAACCCACATCCCAGGGCAGATAGGCCGCCTCACCTTTACCCATGTCCCGGAGCAAAAGTCCTGGTGTTAGCGTGCGCCCGGTCAGGCGGGATACCTTTTCCGGGGGAGAAAAACTACTTGGCGGAATAAGGGTCACAACCGGTTGATCAACTGCCTCAAGTTCCAGAAAGTCCTGGTAAAGAAAAAGCACCTCTGTTTGATTCAGCGAAGGGAAAAGGGTGTGATCCTCCAAATGAAGGTAACTGTTTCCGGCATCCTCCCACAGCTTCACAGTCGGGGGTAGTTCAATAGCGGGCCTGGTTGTACCTGCCATCAACACCTTTCCACCTTTGTTGATGTATCCCGCTAATTCGGGATAAACTGCATTTTCAGGTATGATCACAAGATCAAACCTAAGGGGATCAGCCAGGATTTCACCGGCTTTCTCGGAGACTATAAATGGGATGTGCAGCTCACTGAGCAGCCGGTAAAAGCCCCTGTAACTTAAGGATTCCGTATTGCGGGGATCGGCAATCAGTGCGACCCTGCCCTGGTTTTGTTGGCTGATGTAGAGGTCCTCATGTTCCTTGTGCCACTGAAATACGGGCCGTGCGGCATTTACAGCCGTTTGATCCAGCTGGGTATCATAGGTGCCCAGCACCACAAAGGCCGGACAACCCCCGTGGGCCATGGCCTGGTACAAACGCCTCTGAATTCCGGCCGGGGAGGTGGAGGCATACCTCCAGTCCATCGCCACATAGGGCATCACATAATTCAGGGCCATTTTACGGGGATCGGTATTTCTGACGCGGTTCACATTGTCACTGGCACTGTAGTGCCACAGGGGAAGGGAGTGCCAGATATAGGTATCACTTTCCGAAGAGGTGGCATCCACATGCTCGGTCATGTAGGTGACCATCATGCAGCCAGGCCTCAGGCTGCCCACCAGTTGAGAAATCTGCCCGGCTACTTCGCGTGAACAGTCGTACATGAACCGGTCGTATTGTTCGGTGTAATCAAGGGGAAGCTCCTGGCCATATCTTTCCCGGTAGCGCTTTTTACAGCCATCGCACTGACAAACACCCACATGGTCTCCCGAATAAGTAAATTTATGGTTCCCGAACCAGTTGAAAAATACCCCATCCAGTTCATAATTGGTCAGCGCTTCGGTGAGGATTTGAAAAATATAGTCCCTGTAGTAGCCCCCGTTGATGCAGGTATTGTGCAGTCCGTTGTGATCTTTCAAAGGTGTTCCGTCGGGTTTCAGAATAAACCAGTCCGGGTGTTTCTGATAGACAGGCTCATCGATGCGGCTGAAGTCGAAGCGGCCAATAAACCGCATGTTCCTTTTGTGGACCTCCCGGATCATCTCTGCCACCAGGTCACGGTCAGCGGGGAGGGTTTCACTTTTGATATGATCCTCCAGATCAGTCTGGTAATGGGCGCGTATTCCACCCATCCCAAACAGCACTGTATTGGCGGGGAAATCCTCAATCTGCTGCGCCAGGGCAGCTGCATCAAGATCCGAGTCTGTTTCACGGAGGTTGGTTTGCACCAGCCTGATGGGTTCTTCCATCCACCAGTTCTCCTGGGAAAACAAAGGGTTCTGAATGGCCCATCCCAGACACAGGAACAGCAAGGGGGCGTTCTTAAATCTCATCATAATAGATAGCAAATGAAGCTGCCTCCGAAAGCTCGTCCAGTTCGATCCTGTACAGGCCACCACCGGTTTTGTGTTTCCTGGCACCGGATTCCGCCTTTAAAAACAGACATTCCCTGAATTCGTTGCCCTGTTCGGGGCGGATTTCAATTTCCAGGTCTTGAACCGGCAACAAGGAGCGAATGGGCCGTTCTGGAGCAGAGGTAAGGTTGATCAGTGTAATGATATAACATTGCCTGACCTTATTCTTTGTCACATTGATATGCACGCTTTCAGGGGCATTGGTGACCAGAAAGGGTTCGGGTTGCAGGGTTCCGATGGCGTTTTTCAGCAGCTGCCGGAAATCGTTGTGCCCCATGCTGGCCGAAAGTTTATCCGGCTCATTGGCGAAATAGACCACCTTCCCTTTCCCATATACATTGCTGATGGCCACCGGAGAATCCATGTCGAAGGGTTCTCTCCAGGCTTTCTCCGGGGGTTGGTTGTTGACCACCGGGACCAGGGTGGTCAGGGTCCTGGAATTTTCGCCGGTTTGACTACACTGCAGCGTACTACCCCCATTCATAAGCAAAGTAGTATGTTCGAACCCGTCCAGCAACTCGGACCTTTCCTTGATCAGTTGGTACGAATCTTTCCGGGTATCGAAAACCGATCCTTCGAAGGAACATCCGAACAGGAGGGACAGGCCAAAATCTTTCCTGGATACTCCATTTTCATCATACAGCGAGGCAGCATGGGTGGCCAGCAGGTTTCCCCCTTTTTCAACATAACAGGTGATTACCTCCATCTGCCGGTCGGACAAACACAGCACATCGGGAAGGATGAGCAGCTCGCAGCCATCAAGCCCGGCTGAGTCCAGTCTGAAATCAGGGATAAAACCAAAAGGCCGGTGATCTTCCATCAGTACCTTCTCCATGCCGCGGATCGCCAAACCGAAGTCATGCTGGCCAAAATCCCCGGAGCCGGAATAGTCCCTGGTCGATTTTGAATAGAGGATCTTCACCGGGGCCAATGGAATTTGGTCTTCAAGAAGGTCCCTGTGATTCTCCATATAGGCGTAGGGCACCTTTGTAAGGAAGGCATTTCTGGTGTCCAGTGTGGTTGCTGGTGTTATCCCTGTGAAATTGCAGTTCCACAAACCCCCGCCTGCGGAGATGGTCTCCCACATCCAGATCTTCAGGTCTTCAGGTGGATCAGCCATGTACCGGTGGGAGGTCCCGTTGGTCCCGAACAGGATCACTGCCTGTTTTTCAGGTGATAAAGATTTAAGAAACCGGATGTGGTTGGCCGGGTAGCCCAGGTCCTTGTATTCGATCTGGGTCGTGTTGTCGGAAAGGAAGCCCACGCTGAGCAGAAAGTCAAAATATTTCGCCCCGCTATACAGATCGATGCCGCTTTGCCTTGGCAGATCCTCATCGAACATGCCAAATACCTCCGCAGCATAGGCTTTGTCCTCACCGAAGGATTTCACGGTTTCCCGCATGCTTTCCAGGTACCGGTCTGCCACACCTGCTTTCCAATGGAAATACTCATCCAGCAAGGCTTCATCCGCAACGGCGGATGGGATGCTTTTCCCCAGTTTCTGATCATAATCCTTCCGGCACCTGTCGCACCAGCACATGCCACCCACATGCACACTGTTGTGCCAGATTCCGTCGATCCCGTATTCTTCAAGGAGGTATCCGATAAATTCCCGGGCGTGTTCGTTGCGGTAATAACTCAGGTAGCAGGGGGCATACAAGCCCGGGGTGGTGTAGTTGAGGATGATCGGATCTCCTGCTTCATCAACCCCAAACCAATCAGGGTGCTCCTCGTAAATGTGCTTTTCCACACCCCGGAAATCCACCCGGCCAATGACTTTGATATTTACTTCGTGGCAGGCGGTAACAATCTCTTTCAGAAGGTCTCTCCCTCCCATAAAAGGATTGATATTGGCTGCCGGCAATGGATTCTGAAAAAAATCCACAATTCCACCTGCGTTGATCACCAGTACATTCGCATGTGTTTCCAGCAGGTATTCGACCAGGGCCGCCGTATCGTAGTTTTTTGCATCCACCTCCCGCAAAACGGTCTGCACGATCCGCAAGGGCTGGTTAAACCAGTATCCGGTGCCTGAGTTGTCATTGATGCGGGTACCTGGTTCTGGTTCGGGAGCAACACAGGCTGAAAGTGTGAGAAGAAAGATCAGGAATTTATTCATGTGCCGTCTTTTGATCCCTAATCTACCGATTTTATTTTTAGGTCCAGTCGGGCTTGCCCTATCTCCTTGCCGAACCGTCAGAGGTGTTATTATTTCAAGGGCCCGATCAGCTCAATGATGGTCCCGTCCGGGTCCTGAACCAAAACAAAATGATTCTCTTTATCCAGCACGACGGGGATGTCACCCAGCAATTTCGCTCTGTGCAATGATGTTCGAAGTTAAGATGGAGGTCAATACCAGCCAAAGAAAAAGACCTGTTTTTTTCATTTTCATTTTCTGATTTATATAATCATTCATATGTCTGAAGGGAATCTCTTAACTGGTTTTTACAGAGTCATACACCTGGACCTTCTCCCAGAGGGATGAAGCATTTTCAATGAATGCCTTGTGCAAGGGGTGTTCCTGGTAGAGATCGTGCTCCTTTTTTGAATTAAAGGAAAGTATCAGGCTGAAACTCCAGCTATTGTCTATGACCGGCCTGTCCGTATCGGCAGGAGTACCAATATGTTTGGTTTTAATCAGATCCACATTGTCAATGAATTTGCGGAGTTCGGACAAGAACTTTTTCCGGGTTTCTTCGGCATCATTAATGAGCCAGAAAAATACCACATGGACAAAATTCCCTTCGGGTTCTTCGCTCTTTCCCATTTGCGCCTTACCCGGAATGCCTGCTGCCAGCAATGCAGTCAGCCCACCCAGTTTCCTGATAAATTGTCTTCTTTGTTTCATAAGCTGTTATTTTGCATAAAATGTGGTTACACTTCCAGCGGGCGAATCAAACACTATCATGCCATCTTTTACCCTGAACTCGCCCAATGATACATATTTTTCGGCGATCTCATCCAGTTCCGATCCCGGTACTT
Organism: Bacteroidota bacterium; assembly: GCA_043797815.1. Taxonomy (GTDB): domain Bacteria; phylum Bacteroidota; class Bacteroidia; order Bacteroidales. Next base: position 62,759 of record JAZDPG010000088.1, on the reverse strand, counting down.
TGGTGGTGCGGAATGCTTCAAATGATTTTGCTTTAGAACCTGCCACAGTAACAGCGATCTTCCGGTCCCACTTGCTGATGTTGGTCACAATAAATGCATCGGGATTTATGGTGCCGTTGGATGCAAAAGCGATCACGGCAGTCTCCGAATCCATGGCATTTGCTTCAGCCACCTTCATGCCCGGTTGGCCTGCCCTTGTGATTTGCCTGTAGAAATAGTATCCGGGCCGAACCTTGTATTCGCCATCCTCGCTGACTGTAAAGGCAGATCCGGGATTGGGATCACCGCCTACCCAGTGTGGAGGGCGTTGGATGCCTGCCCATGGAATGATGGCATTGACTTTGGCTGTATAGATGTTGCCGTGCATCTCCTTGATGTTGAAGGCATCCATCTGGCTCCAGCTGGTGGAGGTCACCCATGCATGCAGTCCGGGCCTCTCGGCGCGCAGCCTGTCAATACCGGTGCTTTTATGCTCCCCAAACCACCTTCCGTAATTTCCACTGTAAAAACCATGGCTTGTGATCAGCCCCAAACTGTTCAGGGCTTCCTCATCCTGCAGAATCGCTTCCACATATCCCCAGGTCCCGAAACGGTACCAGTTGCTGCATTCGCCCGGGGTAACACCCACATCATCAAGCCCGGCGGCTGCCAATTTAGAAGGCATCAGTTTCACAAAATCGGTGACCTGCCCGGGGGGCCAGTACATATTATAATCGTGTCCGCTATCCACTGTGAAGCCTTCCTGATTCCACCTCCGCCAGTCCTCCCCCTCGTTGTGAAGGGAAATATATTTCACCGGAAATTTCTCCTCTTCACGAAGGAATTTTACCCAGTCCACCATATAGTCAGCCACTGCATCCCTGTAAAGGGGGTCCAGGTCACGGCCACGGTGTACTTTTTGTTTGGTGGTATAGCCCGGAGGGCCATAGAGCGTGGTGATGATCTCCAGCTCACGACCGTTTTTGCGGGTGATTTCCAGACCTTCCCTTACAAAATAGCGCATGTTTTCTGTGGTATACCTGTGGTCAAAAGGGCCTCCAGCCTCCAACTGGTGAAGGGAACCCAGGAACATTTTCACCAGGCCCACCTTTAATCCATCTTCACCAAAAACCATGTCGATGATTTCATGTTTCTCCTGTTCATCCAGCAGGCTGAATCCTCCGTATTCCTGGTTGAACTCTTTCATGTCGGAGGTGTGGGCGGTCTCCACATAGTTAAACCCGAATCCGTCCCACTCCTGCAGGGTCCTTGAAAAATCAACTTTGGCCTGGACCGCTGTAAAATCAAGAGCCTGTGAATAAGCCGCAAGGCTCAAGGCCAGGAAAAGGGTAATTACCAATCCGGTTTTTCTCATCCCATGGATACAATCAGGGTTAAATTAATTTCGATAATATACGCAAAAAAAGGGTTATTAATTCTGGCCCGGGGTCATCACCTCTCATTTCGAAAAACCAGATCATCCGGTCAGGAATTAATAGTTTTTTGTATCTTATTGGTTCTTTTCTATTCTTACTAAATCTTTGCAATATGGGTAATTCACTTTCACGCAGAAACTTTTTTCGCAAGTCCACCGCGGCTACTGCAGCTGTGGGATTTGGCGGTTTTCTTATGAATTCGGACCTGGAAGCCATTTCGGGCAATGTGAACTCCAATTCGCAGCCTTCTGATCTGCGAATTACAGATATGCGGGTTGTGACTGTGCATCGCCGGCATATCATCCGGCTGGATACCAACCAGGGAATTTATGGGTACGGTGAAGTCAGGGACGGAGGCAGCAAGACCTATGCACTCATGTTAAAGAACCGCATTGTGGGCATGAATCCCTGTAATGTGGATATGATATTCAGGGAAATCAAGCAGTTTGGTTATCATGCCAGGCAGGCCGGTGGTGTTTGTGCAGTGGAGATGGCATGCTGGGACCTGGCCGGAAAGGCCTGGGGCGTTCCCTGCTGGCAAATGCTGGGCGGGAAATTCAGGGATAAAATCCGGGTCTATTCGGACACCACTTTTACCAAAGATCCGGTGGAACAGGGCAAGCGTTTGAAAGAAAGGATGGAAATGGGATTCACCTTCCTGAAGATGGATGTGCCCATTACCCTGCTGGAAGGTACCGAAGGGGCACTTACATGGCCCAAAGGGGATATCGATCCATTCAGGCAATGGAGCGGAAGCCGCAATTCCCAGAACCTCGAGCATCCCTTCACCGGCATCCGGATTACGGAAAAAGGGCTGGATCTCTACGAGGAGTATGTGGCCGGAGTCCGCGATATTATTGGATATGAAATTCCATTGGCCACCGATCATTATGGCCATTTTGGTATTGAAGACGGGATCAAACTGGCGCAGCGGCTCGATAAATTCAACCTGGCCTGGCTGGAGGATATGGTTCCCTGGATGTACACAGACCAATACGTGCGACTGAAGAATGCCTGTACGACTCCCATCCTTACGGGTGAAGACATCTATCTCAAGGAGGAATTCCTGAAACTGTTTGAGGCGCAGGCCATCTCCATATGTCACCCTGATCTGGCCACATCGGGAGGATTGCTGGAAACCAAAAAAATAGGAGACCTGGCCATGGAACACGGAATCTCCATGGCCATGCATATGGCTGGTAATCCTGTAACACTTTTCTCCAATGTTCACTGCGCTGCAGCCACCGGGAACTTCCTGGTACTGGAGCATCACAATGTGGAGGATGCATGGTATGACACACTGGTGGATGGTGTTCAGAAACCAATCGTCAGTAAGGAGGGTTATATCGATGTACCCAATGGTCCCGGATTGGGCTTCGAACTCAATGAAGAGGCAGTAAAGGAGCAAATCTCTTCAGGCGGCTATTTTGAACCCACGCCCGAATGGGATCATGAACGTTCCTCTGACCGGCTGTGGAGTGTGCCCTGATCCTTTCAGGATTTGCAGTGCCGTTTCCGGTTAAGATCAAACCATATGCAGGGCAAGTTTTTCCATGAGGTCTTCCCTGATGATCGGTTTTGTGATGTGGTCATTGCATCCGGCTTCCAATGCCTTTTCCCGGTCGCCCGGCATGGCGTAGGCAGTTTGGGCGATAATGGGCAGGGAAGGATTGAATTCGCGTATGCGCCGGGTGGCCTCCAGTCCGGTCATGTCAGGCATTTTTATATCCATCAGCACCAGGTCAATATCCGGATGATCCTGGCACATTTTCACTGCATCGGTCCCCGTTGTGACATGCAGCACCTCCCGCGTCCTGTCCTTTATCAGAATGGAAAGGTGGACAAAAGAGGCCACATCGTCTTCGGCGATCAGGATTTTCAGTCCCCCGGGGAATTCTTCGTTTCCCCTGGCCGGTTTTGCGTCAAGGCTTATGGGCTCCTTTCCTTCTGAGACCAACAGAGGAATGGTGAAAAAGAAGGTGGTTCCTTTGTCCACTTCAGATTTCAGCCAGATCTCCCCACCCATCATTTCCACCAGGCTTTTGGCGATGGCCAGTCCCAATCCGGAACCTTCATAGACATTGCTGTCTTCTATGTCTGCCTGTTCGAAGCGGTTGAATACGGCCTGCTGCCTGTCCGCCGGGATGCCGATGCCCGTATCCCTGGTATAAAACTCCAGCATGGGTTTGTTCTTCACAGTGACCCCCCTGTAACCGAATTCCACCGAACCCTTGTGGGTATATTTAATGGCGTTCTTCACCAAATTGGTCAGAACCGAATTCAGTTTCTGTTCATCGGCCCTGATTCTTACCTGCTGGTTCTGGATTGTTTTCACGCAACTAATCCGAAGTCCCTTTGCATGCGCTTCCCGTTCAAAAAAGTTATATAGCGTATCCAGCAGCTCATTGATGTAGGTATCGCTGATGACAATTTTCACCAGTCCTGCCTCCAGTTTTGAAATGTCAATCAGGTCGTTGACCGTTCCCAGCAGCCGTTCCCCGCTCTTCTTGATAATGTCGATATAATAGTTCATCGTTTCGGTCGAAAGGGAAGGATTCTCGAGCAGGCTTGTAAAGCCAAGGATGCCGTTCATGGGTGTCCTGATTTCATGGCTCATGTTGGTCAAAAAGGCTGTCTTCAGCCGGTCGCTTTCCTCTGCTTTGTCCCTGGCCTGGATCAGCTCCTGGTTCTTGGCTATCAGATCCTGTTCTGCTTTTTTCCGTTCCGTGATATCCATGGCGGTAAATGTGACTCCCCTGAGCGGATCTCCTGCATCGATGGGGGTGGAGCTAAGCAAAATGTCCCTGACCGATCCGTCCTTGCATTTCCACCGCGTTTCGATGGTGCCGGTGCCTTTTCTTGCGATCTGCCCGTATTTTTCCCTTCCCACGTATTCGTAATCATTGTCAGACATGTAGAGCATCCTGGCAGGCTGGTCCAGGAGTTCTTCCTCCGAATACCCGGTGAGTTCACATAACTTTTCATTCACTCCGGTGATAGTTCGATTCACCACCACCCCTATTCCCACAGGGGCCGCACGGAAAATGCTCTTCAGGTATTGTTCCCCATGGTGAATCTGCGATTCCGCTTCTTTCATCCTGGTGACATCCTGGATCACCCCGGTGATGAAATTTTCTTCAGGGTTGTACTCTGCAATGGAACGTACATCAAGGATCTGCCCCGATTCCTGGTTCTTCACTTTGAACTCAATATCGTAAATGCCGGTCCCGTCAATCAGGTCACGCAAGGCTTTGTCGAGTTGTTCCCTGTATTCGGGCAAAGGAATCTTCTGGATTTTTTCCAGGGACAGGGACTCAACGGTCAATCCGTAGATTTTCCGGGTTTGCAGGGACCCAGTTGCCTCTCCGGTGGTCAGATTGATGTTCCAGTAGCCCATTTTTGCAATGGATTGTGCTTTTTTCAGCTTGGACTCACTCTCCAGGATTATTTGCTGGGCTTTCTTTCTGTCTGTAATATCCACCAGGGAAGCGATGCTCTGTTCGGTGCCGGAAATGACATCAGCGAAGAGGTTGGTATATTTGATGTTGTTGTCATGGTCGACCAGCCTGAATTCATATTCATCGGGGACAAGGGCCGGATCCTTTAAACGCAATTCATGCCAGTGGTGCAACCTTTCAAGGTCTTCCGGTGCTACAAACTTTGTCCATTTCATTTTGTTTTCGATCTCCTCTTTCGGGTAGCCGACCAGTTTGGCGAATTTGGAGTTTGTAAGGGAAATGGTCCGGTCCGCCTCAAAGATGATATTTGCAGTGGCTGAATTCTCAAAGAATGACCTGTACCGCTCTTCGCTTTCCTTCAGTTGCTGCTGAAGAATGATCTGTTTGGTGACATCCCGGATGGCTGCCAGGCGGACCTTTTTACCAAGGTACCTTACATCCTTTGCTTCAATCTCCACCACAATCCTGCTCCCATCTTTTTTTCTTGCCCCTACATGAAAAGGTTTGGTCCTCTTTTTCAGCATATTGGCGAGTACCCTGGCTTTGTCACTTGATTTTGGAATGTAGTCCAGCAGGTTTTGCCCAATGCCTTCCTCTCGGGTGTACCCGGTAATTTGCAGGAATGCATCGTTTGCATCCAGGACAACCCCCCTGTTGTGAACCACGATACCTTCGAAAGAAGATTCTGCGAAGAACCTGAATTTTTCTTCACTTTCCCTTAATGCCTGCTGTGCTTCCTTTTCCTTGGAAATATCGCGGACTATGCCTATATAGGAAGATGAATCTTTCCTGATTTTTGTGGAGATGGACACGTTTTTTCCCCTGTACTCAATTTCGAACTGGCTCACCGACCGGCCGGAAGCCATCTGTTTCAGGGCCGGGATAATTTTACTTAAATTCTTGATTGTCGCGAATTTACGGGCAAGGTCAAAACCGTTTGAGCCCACCGCCTCTTCCCGTTTCATCTCAGCTATGGAACAGAAGGCCGGATTTACATCCAGGATGTTCAGTTTTTTATCAGTGATGATGATTCCGTCCACAACTCCCTCCATGAGATCCTGAAACTGCCTTTCCCGCTTCCTGCAGGTGAGAATGTAACAGGGCAACGCTGTTTCATCGCAGGTCTGTACATTCAGTTCCACCTGGAAACTCTTGCCCGTGGTGTCCCTGAAGAGCACATGCTCAAGTTCCATGGGAACAATCTGCTTGTCCGGGAAGAACATTGCTGCATCCATCCCCGGAAGTTTCGCAGCCATCATTCCGGTAAGTTCGGTGGCTGGTCCGTTTGCCTCAATGATTTCAAAATTATCCTTTCTGACCAGCATGGCAGGCCAGGGAATGAAACTGATGGGTGACGCATTCATTATACTTGAATAATATGTGGCCGCGAATTTAGAATTTTACTTTGATATATTTGAATATGACAGTCAGAGGTCAATGTTGTTCAATGAACTCATTGCCAATTCGGTTCATTGTAGTAAATATATTTTATAACTTACAGGGACCAAACCCAAGATCATGAAAAAAACGAATCGTTCAGGGCACATCGGCATCCTTACTTCAGGCGGGGACACACCAGGATTGAATGCAGCCATCAGGGGTATCGGGAAGACAGCGGCCCGGGGAGGCTCCATGCAGGTGGTGGGATTCAGGGATGGCTTCAGGGGCTTGATGGAAAACCGTTCTGTCAGGCTGGACAACCAGATGCTTTCCGGAATTCTTACGTTGGGCGGAACCATTCTGGGTACAAGCCGAGACAAACCCCACAAGATGCCCATGGGCGGCAAAGAGGTGGACATGACCGATGTGATTGTAGAGAACTATCACAAGAATCACCTGGATGTACTGGTCTGCCTGGGAGGAGGTGGAACCATTAAAAATGCGTACAAGCTTTCCCAGAAGGGTTGCAACATCATCACCCTTCCGAAAACCATCGATAACGATATTGTGGGGACCGATGTGACCTTTGGATTTGATACGGCACTGGGTATCGCCGTGGAAGCCATCGACCGCCTGCACAGTACCGCCTCGAGCCACCACAGGATCATTATCGTGGAGATCATGGGGCACAAGGTAGGCTGGCTGGCACTGGGAGCCGGGTTGGCAGGCGGAGCAGATGCCATCCTGATTCCAGAGATCCCTTACACCATCGACAGGCTGGCTGAGAGTATCCTGGAACGTGTAAGCAGGGGGAAACGGTTCAGCATTGTGGCTGTGGCCGAAGGAGCCATCACCAGGGAGGGTGCCAACAAAATCAATGCGGTGGAAAAGAAACTGGATCAGACAGAAGGGGAGGAGCGCACAGTCCTGAAAGAGCAGCTGGCCCAACTGGACGGGGAGTACCGGGGGTCGACCATCAGGATGGCGGAAGAGTTGCAGGCGATTACCGGGCTGGAAACCCGTGTCACCATTCTGGGGCACCTGCAGCGTGGAGGGACTCCTTCGGCAGCTGACCGGATGCTGGCAACCCGGCTGGGAACTTCGGCCATCGATTACATCCGAAATGAGCAATTCGGGATCATGATTGCCGTGGACGGGGAGCATACAAAGGCTGTCCCCCTTCAGGATGTGGCCGGTAAAGTGAACTATGTGCCACCTGATCACCCATGGGTCATCAGTGCCCGCAACCTGGAGACCAGTTTTGGTGACTGAACCGGTTCTTATTCAGGTTTGTATGAAGGGTGCCTTGGTCCCTGGCCCAGGTAGGGAACCTCATCAAACATATCTCCGCCTCCAAAGGCCCTTGGATCGGCGGTCAATTCCAGCTGCTCCGTCAGCTGGGCGGAGAGTTTTTCTCTGAGTTCCGCAGATTCGGGATCCGCTGCCAGGTTTACCAGTTGTTCAGGGTCATTCTTACAGTCATACAGTTCCTCGGCAGGCCGGGGCCCAAATGCCAGCTGCCAGAGTTCCTGGTGATGCGCATCCTTGTCTTTGTTTTCCACCATATAGGTTTTGGTGGGACCGTTGTCGCAGTCTCCCAGCCAGCAATAGGGAATGGCGGCCTTCAGGTAGTCGGGTGTACCGTTGGGCCAGCGTTCGGGTTTGAAATTACGGATGTAGAGAAAGTCATGGTTGCGAATGGCCCGGCTGGGATATCCGCCCATGTGTCCTTCCTGGGCGGGCACATGGCGCTCCTTCCCGTGAAGTACAAAGCTGCGGTTTTCAGTGTCAATGAATCCCGCTTCTGTACTCAGGATGACAGTTACCATGCTTTTTCCTGTCATCACCTCCGGGACATCCACCCCGGCCAGTTCCAGGAAGGTGGGGGCAAAGTCGGTGAAACTGATAAAATCGTCGAGGACCCTTCCGGGTTTCCTGATGCCTGCGCCCCACCTGACTGCAAGTGGCATCCGGACTCCCGTATCGTAATTGTTGGCTTTGCACCTGGGAAAAGGCATGCCGTTGTCACCGGTTACCACGATGATGGTGTTCTCCAGTTCCCCGTAATCCTCCAGGATCTTGATGGCACTGGCTACCAGGGTGTCGAAGCGCTGCACCTCATAATAGTAGTCGGCCACATCGCTTCGGACAAGCTCATCATCGGGAAAGCATTTAAAAAGGCGGATCCTCTCCAGGTCCATCCCGCTCGCTGCTCCCGTCCCCTCATCATACGGTCTGTGGGGATCCCATGATCCCAGCCAGAAACAGAAGGGCTGGCCGCTTTCCCTTTCGGCCATGAATTTAGCAAAGCCGCCCTCGCTGTAATCCGGACCGGCAGGGTGCCTTTCCCAGTTCGATATGTCACCCGGCCCCCAGCTTTTCCTGTAATGCCCGATTTTATATCCTGCATCTTCAAGCAGGAGCGGGTAGACAGGAATAGCGGGATCCAGCGTACTCCAGAGATCAGCACCGGGCCCCAGCCTCCAGTGGTATTGACCGGTCAGGACTGCATTGCGCGAAGGGGTGCAGGAAGGTGAAGAGACATAGGCGTGGTTAAACAGGATACCCTCCTCCGCCACCCGGTCAAAGGCCGGCGTCTGTACGACCGGATCACCGTATACTCCCGCATGGGGCCATCCCCAGTCATCGGCAATGGCAAAAAGAATGTTGGGCTTCTGAAGGGCTTGTTCCTGACAACCGGAGATCAACAGGCATGAAAGGAAAATGATTGCAAATAATTCAGTACTTAGGGTTCCTTGTGATTTCATCATGTTTTAAAATTAGTACATTCTTCCAAATTACCGGTCAAGCCAAAGTTTGAAGGGCTGGATCCGCTCCCTGCTGATATAAATTTCCCTATCATCGCAATGGAGCAGGTTTATTTTTAATTTGCTTCCTGAGAGGGTGATCAACTCTCTGATCGCTGAATGGGAAACAATGTATTGCCTGTTAATCCTTTGGAAATGAATAGGATCAAGCAGGTCCGTCAGCGCATCCAGGGTAAAGTCGATCACATAATTCCGGTTCTCTGCTGTATGCATGAAGGTTCCCTTTTGCAGGCTGTAGAAATAGAGGATATCCTTTGCTTCCACAGACCGGATCCGGTCCCCCACCTTCACCATGAACCTGGCCTTGTAGGGGCTGGAGATCATCTGCCTGATGCCATCCAGAAGCACCTTGTCAACCACCGGAGGAACATGTGAAAAGGAAAAATACTGTTTAAATTTCGTGAGTGCTGAACGCATTTCTTCTTCCGAAACCGGCTTAAGCAGGTAATCCACACTGTTGACCTTGAAGGCTTTGATGGCATACTCCTGGTAAGCTGTCAGGAAGATGACCGGGCAATCCACTTTGACCTGATCAAAAATCTCGAATGACAGTCCGTCGGCCAGCTGGATATCCATAAACACCAGGTCAGGTTTGTCGTGCTGCTGGAACCATTGTACCGATGATTTTACCGAATCGAGAATGGCCGTGATCCGGATCTCCGGATCAATTCCCAGCAACAGGGTTTGGATCCGGTCGGCCGTCAGGTGCTCATCTTCGATGATAACGACATTCATGGCTGGCGGATTAGGATGTGATCGTTGGAATTGTTACAGTAAAAGCGCCGGATCCTTCTTCGATAAGAAGGGGTTTTTGGGTGAAAAATGCAATTTGCTTCCTCAGGTTCTCAATTCCCATTCCCGGTGATTTTTCTATCACGGCTTTCTTCTGAAGGGTATTGCAGATAACGACATCGCCTGCACCCGTCGAAAAAATATCGATAAGCAGCGGATGTTCGGCCGAAACTTCGTTGTGCTTGATGGCGTTTTCAACCATCATCTGGAGGGATAGTGGTATCATCATTTTCTTTTTATCCAGCTTAAGTTTGATATGAACCTGCAGACTTTCCCCAAAGCGAATCTTCTGGAGGTAGACGTAATCCTCCAGGAATTGCACTTCATCACTGACGGGAACAAGCTCATTTTCTCTCTGTTCCAATACGTAACGGTATACATCCGAGAGCTTGTGGACAAACAGGGTGGCTTTCTTGGGATCCGTATTGATGAGCGTGACCAGGGAACTGAGGCTGTTGAACAGAAAATGGGGCCTCACCTGCTCCCTGAGCGACTGGTATTGAAGCGCCAGGTGGGCTCTTTTCAATTCCTCCTGCTGCCTGACCGATTCCTGCCATTTTTTAAAGAATAGTATGCTGTTGCCAACAAGCAGGGAGAGGAACATGAATATATAGGCCACTTTCACAGTGGGCAGCAGATGTTTGCTGATATCACTGAAACTCAGACCTTCAATCAACCAGATCCATACTGCAAATCCCATAAACATGACAATCCCTGCAACTATGGTAAGTGCTATAAATTGTATGATCAGCCTCTTAACGGGATGTGCAAGCCAGGGTATTTTCCGGTCGAGGAGCATGATGGTATAGCCCATTACTTTCCAAGCAGGCCACCCAATCCCCACGGAGAAGGCGCAGTTTGTCAGCACGACCCTGATGGACCAGGCATCCCGCGGGATGGTAAAAAGGGTGAGGATATTACCCACCAGGACCAGGACCAGAATTTCTGTCAGGAATCGAAGGATCTGTTTGTAAGGCTTGTTGGGGGTCATCCGGAATGTGGTTCAGTGTTTATGTTACCAATATACTTATTTGCATCCGATTACTGAAGCTTCTCCAGCTCAGCTTTGTTCACTTCTTTTCCCCAGGCAGGCCAGAGCGGATTGTCATTGTGAAAAGCTGTAAATATTGAATCAGCCCTCTCAAATATGGGTTTGGCAATCTCCGGTCCGCCACCCATGGCAGGGGGCATGTTCAGCGTATGGATCGCCTCCAGGAACAGGGCCCTGGGATTTTCCGGATTGGATGTTTTTGCCTTTTTGAGAGATTCCGCCATTTTTTCTATGTACTGCATTCCCCTTGCCATGGGGTCGACCGTCACCCAGGAAGGGTACAGGAAAGCCTGCAATGCATGAAGTTCTGATTCATGCGGATTTAAGCCCAATGCCTTATCCAGGTTTTGCTGTGCCCTGTCCAGGATCTGGTCTTTTTTCATGCCGTCGGTTTCACCAAAACTCAGAACAATCAAACTGTAGGCACCGTAGTAGTAGGGAAGCCACAGCTCCTTTTCAGCACTGGCAATTCTTTCGAACTGACCGGCACAGGCAAGGGTGGCTTCATTCCCTGAGGCATGATTCAGTTTTTCAAGGGTCTCCAGCATAACCTGTGTGTACCGGTCATTCTGGCCAAACAAGGAAAAAGGGGAAAGGGAAAAGGCAAAAAGGGAAAAGGTAAAAAGGGAAAAGTTGAAAGTAAAAGCTGTTGTTTTCATGGTATTTTGAGTTAAGGATTTGTGTATGATCATTAAAGGGATAACATGAGCAGGAGGATGGCCTGGCGCCCGGCGTTGGGCACGATGGCCTGTGAGGCATAACATCCATCTTCTCCGGGTGTGTTTGAATAGCGGTATCCGAATTCGTTTTGAAAATTGAACAGGTTGGTCATGCTCATGTGTACGATACACTCTTTTTTGAACAAGCGCAGGAGATAGGTAAGGTTCAGGCTGATGTCATTGTAGGGCTTTGTCCGCCCCGACATAAATTCCTCACTGTTCCTGTCATCATAGGGCCGCCCGCTGGCAAATGAATAGGTCATTCCCACAAATGTGTTCAGGGGCTTAAGAAATTGCTTGTAGACAAGCGACAGGTTATGTGCTGAAGCATAGGAAGGAACAGTACTTGCCGGGTAGTCTTTGTAGTTTCTTCTGGTGTTTAAAAAGCTGTATGAGATCCAGTAATCGACTCCCTTCAGGCTCTTTTGATCCCTCCAGAACAGATCCACGCCGCGTGCATAGCCAAATCCGTTGTTGTTGTAAGCTGTGGCATCAGGGCTGTACAATGCATCATACTTCACCAGGTCATCGTAGCGTTTTACATAGGATTCAATTCTGAAGATCCTGTTCTCCTTTCTGTACTGGAAATTGAGGACATAGTGGTCGGACCGCTCGGGGCTTAACTTGGGGGCAAACATGAGATACTCATTTTCCGGCTTCTGACGGTATTTCCCCCAGGCCATGGAAACCTGACTGAATTCCCCTGTCTTAAAGGCTGCTGATACCCTTGGCAGCAGGGTCAGTTCATCCAGGAGGGAGGAGTATCCGGACCTGGCCCCCAGGCGAAGCGCCAGCTTATTTGTCAGCTTCAATTCTGATTCAATAAACACAGAGGCTTGTATATCAATCATCTGCATGGTTATGACCGTATCCGGGATCACCGACTTCCGGTACACCTCCCGGACCACATCGCTGCCGGCCCGGATCTTCACCCTTTTGCTTGTTAGATGTGTGAATACCAGTTTGGCAGTAGTTGCCGATTTGCTGGTACAGACCGGCAGATCGTTGTAGTTCAGATTTTCTTTATCACCACCATAAGCCACTCCTGTTTTAATCAGCCATTTTTCATTCAGTTGACCCGAATAGGTGGTATTGGCATAGAGTGCCCCGTCCTTTATCTCAATCCTGTCCATGGTTCCCATTTCAAAGTTGTCATAATTCATCTCCATTTCGTTGGAATTGAAAGAGATGAAAGATTTCAACAAGCCTGTCTCACCGATCTTTTGCCGGAACATCGCCATGCCATCCCATAGCACGGGGTCACTGATCCAGTCCACATGCTGCTTAAAAAGCCGGTGGTGCAATCCGTTGTTGGCATAGAGTCCCGTTAAAGCCAGCGAACTGTTTTCCCATCTTTTGGAAAAGGATCCGTTGGCACCCACGGTCATGATGCCGATACTGGCTTTGTCCCCGGGTTCCAGTCCGTTGGTGGTGAGATCCACAACCGACGAGAGGGCGTTCCCGAATTCGGCCGAATAAGCACCTGTGCTGAAAACGGTTTCTGAGAAAAGCAGTGGGGAGAACCTCCCCCTTGTGGGAATATCCGGCATGGAAGAAAAATAGGGAGACTGCACGAGCATGCCATCCATATAGGTTTTGGTTTCATACCCTTCTCCACCCCTGACAAACAACATTCCTTCTTCCCCGACTTTCTGGGAACCGGGCATGGTGGCATATGCCCCGTAAATATCGCCCATGGCACTGGCAGTGGTAGCAATATCAAAGGAGGTGAGTGTGGCAGATTTCTTTTTGTCACTGGCACTGAACACACCGGCGGTGATCGTCACTTCGTTCAACTGGTTCATCTCTTCTTCCAGGACAACATGAATGGAGGTGTCTTCTCCATCAGCAGTTAGCCCGATGGCTGCATCTGCATAGCCCACTGAACTGATCACCAGGACCTGTGGACCGGAGGCGTCTGAGATATAGGAGAATTCGCCAAGGGTGTCGGTGATGGCACCATCGTACGATCCCCTGAAATAGATATTGGCATATGGAATGGGAGCATTCTTCCTGTCGGTGACTGTCCCGGATATGGTCGACTGGGCACCTGCCTCAGCGATGGCAAGAATGAACAGAAGGATGGTCATGGTTTTCATTGGCACACGCTTTTTTATTGTAAAAGTACCGGGTGTGATCATGTGTTGAAAAGAAAGGATGCCGGACAGTCAAATGAAGGGGATGAGCGGTCGGTTTGTACAGATGAACTGATGCATGATTTGAAAAATAGTCGCTTCCAAACCCATTTTTGAAAAAAAACAGACCTGTTAATGGGCTTGTTTTCATAATTTGTACCGGATTTCATCATGGAAACAAATCCCAAAGAACAGAAATGAAAAGAACCATAACCATCATCGTTACCCTGGTCTCCCTCTCCGGATTGCTGGAAGGGCAGTCCCGGGATACCATCTTCAAACTTGATAACGGGTATGTGTCAAGGGAACTGAAATTCAGTGAGGGAAACTTCTCATCGGTTCGTTTTCGTATGGCCGGATCAGCGGAGGAATACATCCTTGCAAGCCGTGAATTTGCTTTTCTGTTGAACGGGTCTCCGGTGGACGGACATTCCGGTTGGGAATTGTTGAGATCGGAGAAGATCGGTGACGAACGCTCAGGCAGCGGGATCAGGGTGACTCTTGGGGGAACGGATGATCTGAGTGGTTTGGAACTGGAGGTGAACTATATGCTCTATCCCCTGTTGCCCGTGGTGCGGAAATGGATCAGGTTCCGGAATGTGGGTGAGGCCGATCTGATGATCGAAGGGCTGAATGTGGAGGACCTGGAGACCACTTTCCATTATATATATACCATTGTGCTGCACGATTATGCGCGGATGAAACAGATCGGAAGGTTTACCGGGAACTGGAACGATCCGGTGGTGGTCCTTCACCAGCAAACCAGGCACATGGGCATGGCCGTGGGAAACGAAGCTCCCGCGATCATGAAGCGTACAGCCTATCACACTGCCGGCAACAATGTGGAGGCGGGACTCACGCACCCTGGACAGGACTTCCCCTTCCGGAGGTGGCTGGACCCGGGAGAGGAGTGGGAGAGCCCCAAAACTTTTATTTGTCTTTACAGGGACACGGATGATGCTTTTGACGTTGTGGACGGTGCGGTGAATGATTTTGTCAGAACATGCATGTACCCGCAGATTGTCCGCAAAGTGGAGAAGCCGGTGTTTGTCTACAACACCTGGAACCCGTTCCGGACTTTTGTGAGCGACTCCCTGGTCAGGGAGGTGGCCCTTGCGGCATCCCAATGTGGTGTTGAGGAGTTTATCATTGATGACGGGTGGCAGGTGAACAGCGGTTCCGGCTCCTCACCCGATGCATGGGGAAACAATTACGGGGACTGGCTTGTGGATGAGGATAAATTCAGGGGTGGATTTGGCCCCACTTTCGACTACATCAGGTCGCTGGGAATGAAACCGGGAATCTGGATGTCCATAGGTTCTGCCACCGAGGACGCGGCGGTATTCAAAAAGCATCCGGAGTGGTTTGTGGAGAATGCGAACCATGAACCGGGGAATCTTCATGCCGAAGGTGATGCCGATTTCCATACAAGTTGCTTCGGGACCCGGTGGGTGGAGTATATCCGGGATGTGATCACCGGCATGTGCGGGGAGTACGGACTGGCATATACCAAGCTGGATTTCGCCATTGCGGCCAGCGCCTATGTGAACGATCCTGCCATTTCCGGTTGCTATGCCCCTGACCATCCCTTTCACCGGGACCAGCAGGAGTCTCTTCTGGTGATTTATGAGCGGCTTCTGGAACTTTTCGACCAGCTTCACAAAGCCAACCCGGATCTCTTTATTGACTGCACTTTCGAGACAGCCGGGAAACTCCAGCTGATGGACTATGCCATCGCCAAGCATGCCGACGGGAACTGGCTCTCAAACTTCGAAGAGCCATCTCCAACAGGCCCGCTGAGGATCAGGCAGATGGCCTGGTGGCGCTCCCCGGCTCTGCCGGCCAGTTCACTGGTCATCGGGAATACCCGCATGGATGATCCGGAATTTGAATTTGCACTGAAATCACTGATCGGAACCCTTCCCATCGTGCTGGGGGACCCCCGGAAGATACCTGTGGAGAGCAGGATGCGGATCCGCGAATGGTCTGATTGGATGAAGGCGATGCAGGCCAAATATGATTACATGTCGTACCGGAGGGACCTGCCCGGATTTGGTGAACCCCGTGAAGGCAGCTGGGACGGATGGATGCGGATCAACAATGATACCCGCGAAGGCGGGATCATCGGGGTCTTCAGGCAGGGGGCCGGGGAGTTATCGCGACAGGTGTTTGTGAAAGGGTTGATTCCCGAAAAGGAATACAAAGTCAGGCTGGCCCCCCGGGGCGATGAGCTGCTTCATGCCTCCGGGAAAGAGCTGATGGAGCATGGGTTCCGGGTGGAGATCCCCGGATTATATGATGGCGATATTTACGAGATCGGCCTGGATCAGTAGAGCACCATTTTTCTGGTTTGCGAAAAACCGCCGGTTTTCATGGTGTATAAATAGACTCCGTTGTTCAGGTCATTGCGCTGAATCTCTATGGAATGCCGGCCTGCCGTCTGACCCTTGTCCTGAATGGTTTTGACTTTCATTCCCTGCGTATTGTACACCTCAATGAGCACATCACAAGGATGGGGAATGGTGTAGCTGATAAGGGTATGCCCTGAAAATGGATTGGGAACATTCTGTTCCAGGCTGAATCCAACCAATGGGTTCTCCCTGATGGCGGTGAAATCCGGCAGCTCAAGGTACTTCTGCGCTGCCAGGTCCGCATTCTCCTGCAATTCTGCAAGGTTTGCACCGGCCACAATGGCAAAACAAACTTCCACAGATTCATTTTCACCAATGTCAAAGGGTCCGGAACCGATCCATGTCCGTAATTCCTGGGGTTCTGTAATCTCTGTGTCGTTGATGGTGGAGATCCATTGAAAAGAAGAATCACGAATATTCAAAGAGTGTCCATTTCCCGTTACGCGGGTTCCGGAGATTCCATCCAATGCGACAATCCCGTAGAAATTCGGATCCGGATCCCCGCCACTCAGATATTGGTATACCAGGTTCCGATCCATGTCAAAACCACCCAGGTTCTCAGTATGGATATCTCCTCCTCCCACATCCCAGTCGGCAAATAGTCCTGCAAACAAATCATCCAGAGCACCGGAAAGGCATTCCAGGGTGTACCTGAGGATCAGAATATCTTCACCTGTCCTTGAAAACGAGTGTTGAACAACCTGGATATCTAGTGGAAACAAGGATGAAAGATCATTGAATGCACAGGTAGTTACCTGGTCAAATTGTTCAGGGAGGTCAACCTGCCCTGAGATGGCCGATATATTTTGAAAATCACTTGCGATTCCCCAACAACCCAGATGACCATTGACATTCCCTCTTTCCCGGGTCCCGAGGATAAGTCCGCCATGGAACAGCGGATCTATGTTGGAATCATAGATCAAACCCTCCCCATAGGTCCAGTTTGGAGCTGCATGTCCGATCGCACCATTCTGGAATACTGAAATCTCCATATTTCCTGTTTGGTGGGTCAAATACGGTGGTGAAATCGTTTCCGGCAATGGCCTGGACCAGATCCCGCCATAATTGGCCGAGGCATAGATCATCTGGCCTGAAATCTCAAGCTTGGTTATGGCCAGGTTCTCCAGGCCGTTGTTGTAAGGCATCCAGCTTTCACCACTGTCGTCCGAAAGAAAAACACCCTCCTTTTCGCTTCCCGCATAGACCACCGATGGCGTTCTGGAGTGGTCCATGGCCAGTGTTGTGATGTTGTCCGCAAGGCAAACAATTGAATCCCACCCTGTTTCTCCGATCTTCCACAAACCATTGCTGGTGGCCACGAAACAGTTTCCCTGTTGATCAAAGGCAATGTCCTGCACATCCGCAATCCCCTCTTCGGGTTCCACGTTGGAAAATGTCGTGCTGTTCCCTTCAAATTCAAGCAGGAAGACCTGTCCGGTCCTTTCCTTTCCCACATAGACTTTGTCATGATCAGCTGTGGGGTCCATGGCCAGGCAAGCGCCTGAATAGGGATAATTACTCCAGGAGCTTCCGCCGTTGGTGGTGCGTGCCACCACCCCGAACCCGGTCAGTCCGGTGGACATGGACCAGGGCTGGGAAGTGACAAAGAGGGTGTTTGAGTCTCCCGGCTTCACCATAATATCAGTGATTTCCGTACGGTTGCTTATGGGTGTATTATTGATGAAATCATGGGGTCCCGTCCAGGTCTGGCCGTATTCCTCAGCCTTATATAATGCATACCCCCCAGTGCCGGAATAGCTTTTTGCAGCCCAGAAAGTGGACGGATGGTTGGGATCCAGGGAGAGGACATTGAAAGAGGAAGATAGATTGCCGGGCTGGATATTCCAGGTGATCCCTCTGTCTGAAGAATGGTAAAGCTTCAGCGATTCGTAGGTTGCTGCATACACATCCAAAGGATTGTCCGGATTCACCACGAAGTCATTCACCACGCTGTTGTTGATTCCTGTATTGATCCGGTCCCACCGGCCTTCATTCCCGGTAGATTTATAAAGTCCTCCGTAAAGTGTGGCCAGGTACCAGGCAGCGTTATCCCCGGTTGTTGTCACTACACAGGTGGGTGCGATGGCAGAGGGAAGGCCGCTGCCTGCAATAAAATCCCATTCTCCTGTTTCTTCGGTATACAACCACAAGGGTTTTCCCGGGTCGCGGGAGCCAAGGATCACAGTTCCCGGATCCCCGGGGTGTTTAAGAAGTATATTCGGGTAGAGGATTCCGTCAAAGGGAAGATCTACCTCCTCCCAACTCTCTCCCATATCAGGGGATTTCATCAGTTTGGTTTCGATTGAAAGGGGACTTCCTCCTGTAATGGCAACCAGGGTCTTTTTTCCCTGGCTGTTCTTAACCATTTCAATGTTGGAAACATCGTCTCCATAGGTAGTCCCTATTTCGATATCCGTCCACGTACTGCCGGTATCACGGCTGATCAGAATGCCGCCGTAGTTGCTGCAATAACCACTGTTGATCCCGGCCGCAAAAATCAGGTTTGAACTGTCGGGGTCCACCACGATCCGGTTCACCTGGCTCCATCCGCACATATCCCAGTTTTCCCAACTGATGAGGTAATCCCTCTTTTTCCAATGATCGGATATACGGTTTATGGCAATGAAACCGGCAAACCCATTCGTCCATTCCCCTGTTCCCAGATAGAGAACATCCGGATCGGAAGGATCCCGGACAAGACAATTGATGGTACTCTCCCAGAGCCCCTCAAATATCCAGCTTTCCCCCCCGGTTTCACTTCGGTAAAGCCCTTTGCGGAAGGTTCCGGCCATAACAAGATCAGGATCTGTGGCATGGACCTGGATGGAGGTCACCTCATAATCTACTGGAAAGTTCGTCCTGGACCATTGGGTGCCTCCGTTGAAGGTTTTATAAACCCCGTATTTTGTACCGGCATACATGATCTCCGGATTGGATGGTGAAATGGTCAGGCAGCTGATTTGCCCACCGTCGGGCCCGTTGCTGGTCCAGATGGAATTCTGCGCCTGGAGGGAAGAGTGAGAAGAGATGGAAAGAGAAATGACAATGGAAAGAACAAACTGAGCAGCTGTTTTACACATAACGCTTTTCTGAATGAAATTAGACTTATTTAGAAAACTTGAAGAATGTGGTTGAAAGAGGGTGGACGTTGAGGTCAGGGTGCAACTTCTATAGGTGAAGTTTATGGAAATTGTAATACAATGTCAAGTGCATTGGACGTTGATTCATGGCTCCCCGGTGCAAAGAGTTTGGCGCAGATCAGTAATAGGTGACGGTATTCACTTTGTTCCAGGCTCCCCTCGTGAAGTCAGGTATCTTCACAGACATGCTCTGATTCGCAATGGACTTTTCGGAAAGCTCTATTATGGAGGACCATTCGGCTGCATCATATACATCCTCGTCCAGTGGAAGACCATTCCGAAGGCAATGGATCAGTCTGTAATCCATGGTAAAGTCCATTCCTCCATGTCCTCCCACCTTTCGGGCCAGTTCGCCCACCTCCCTGGTAATGGGATGCTCATACTCGGCCAGAAGTTTCTCCATGGCTTCCCCGTCAAGGAATTCGTGTGCGGATGGTTCCAGGGCGATGCCCATGACAGGCCATTTCTGAACAAATCCCTTGGTTCCGCTGAGCATGTGGATCCGGCTGTAGGGCCGGGGACTGGTCACGTCGTGCTGGATCAGGATGCTTTTACCCTTTTTTGTCTTGATCAGCGTGGTATTCATATCACCCCTTTGATAGTCCCGCTGCGCGTAATCGGAATCCTCCCCGTATTTCTCCCTGGCGAAGGCGGTCATTCCAAACTGGTCGCTGGCCAGCGAGACCAGGTACTCCATTTTATCACCCCGGTGGATATTCAGAACATGGCATATGGGGCCGAACCCGTGCGTGGGGTAGAGGTTTGCATTGCGGTTTTCGTTATGTCTCAGGCGCCACATTTCCCAATAGCCGTCTTTTTCGTTGAAAATTGACGCTCTCAGGTCATGGATGTAGGCACCTTCCGCATGCACAATTTCGCCCAGCAATCCCTGCCTCACCATATTCAGTGTGGCCAGTTCGAAAAAGTCATAATTGCAGTTTTCCAGCTGCATGCAGTGACGCCTGGTTTTTTCGGCGGTGTTTACAAGTTGCCAGCACTGCTCTATGGTGATGGCAGCAGGCACTTCTGTTGCCACATGCTTTCCATGTTCCATGGCATATACTGCGATGGGAGTATGCAAATCCCAGTGCGTGCAGACATAGATCAGATCCACATCCTCTCTTTCACACACTTTTTTCCAGTCCTCGGCACCTGTAAAAGACTCCACTCCGGGATGCCCCTGTTCAGATAAAACTTCCTGGGTATTTCTGATTGCAGCGGTATCCACATCACAGATGGCTACGATTTTGACCCCTTCCAGAAATGTATAGCGACGCACAGCTTCACTACCCCTGGATCCTACGCCGATAAAGGCAACCCTGACCGTGTCAATGGGATCACAGCGCAGCTCGATCACATCGGTCTGGCCTTCAGGCCTGGGCGGCTCGGGAAACAGTTCCATGGCATGCCCCGGGATTGTATCCCTCTTTTCTGAATTGGATGTGCATGCTGTGTTAAATGCCAGTATGGCCAGAATCAGCAAAGAAACAAAGATTGATCCGGTGAATTTTTTCATGACTTGAATGATTTGTTTGATTATGTTATCATTTAATTGGTGCAATTTTACAGGAAACCTTTTTTCATTGTCCTTTCTTTTGCAACAGGATCTGAACCGGCTCCAGGGACACCAGGCAACCCTTGGGCATGGCAAGCAATTCCTCCTCGATCTCCCTGTAAAAGGATTCAAGTTTTTCTGTGGTGTCCACCAGTTCGATCACCACGGGAAGTTTTTCAGTCAGTTCCCAGAACCGGGATGAACTGATGGCGCTGCTGGATCCGTATCCCATGATCCCGCGATAGACGGTGGCACCTGAAATCCCTTTCTGACGGGCCAGTTCCACAATGTGCTGGTAGAGGATTTTTGAACCGATCCGGTCGGTGGTACTGGCATGTATCTTCAGGGTGCTGTATTTGGAACTTTGCATGGCTGTTTTTTCTGGTTAATGCAAAAGTCTGGTGGCCAGATAGCCGAACCATACCGCTGTGAATCCCAGCAGAATGCTCAGCCCGGTATAGAGAAAGAGGGAGAGGAACTGCCCGCTGCGCATCATCATCAGGTTCTCCCCTGTAAAGGAGGAAAAGGTGGTGAATCCGCCGCATAAACCGACCATCAACAGCATCCGGAGCTCCACGGTGAGGATGGGGCTCTTTTCAGAAATTCCAATCAGGAATCCGATCAGCAAGCTTCCCAGGACATTGACAGTCAGTGTGCCGATGGGAACAGACAGCCATTCCACATGGGCGGAGAGCCTGGATATCAGGTAGCGGGCCATGCTACCGATGGAACCGCCCAGTCCGACCAAAAGGAGGTTTTTTATCATCTGCTATTCGTTCATGAGCCACTGGTCCAGCCAGTTCCTGAATTCCCTTTGCCAGAGGATCCCGTTTTGGGGGCTCAGTACCCAGTGCGTCTCGGACGGAAAGAAAAGCAATTTGCTCGGGATACCCAGCATCTGGGCCGAGTTAAAGGCTGCCATGGCCTGGGTGTAAGGGATCCGGTAATCGTGTTCGCCATGAATGATCATAATGGGTGTATCCCAGTTCTTTACAAAATGATGGGGCGATCCCGCGTACGAATTCATGGCCACCGGGTTGCCGGTTTCCCAGGGAGCGCCTCCTTTTTCCCACTGGTCAAAAAACATCTCATCGGTGGTCATGTATTCATCTCTGCATTGAATACCCCGCAATGGGCGATGAAAGTTTTGAATCTGTCCTGGTGGTTCCCGGCCAGCCAGAAAACCGAAAAGCCCCCGAAGCTTGCTCCGATGGCTCCCAGTCTCTCTGCATCAATATAGGGTTCCTCCTTCAACACATCGATGGCGGTAAGCAGGTCCTGCATGGCCTGACCGCTGTTGTCCCTGCTGATCTGGTCGGTCCACTCCTGACCGTGGGTCAGCACCCCCCTCCGGTTGGGCGCTACCACGATATAACCGTTGGATGCCATCTGGCTGAAGTTCCAGCGATAGCTCCAGAACTGGCTCAACGGGGATTGGGGGCCTCCTTCGCAATAGAGCAGGGCGGGATATGTTTTGTTTTTATCGAAATGGGGCGGGTAGATAACCCAGGTCAGCATCTGCCTGTTATCGGTGGTGGTGATCCACCGTTTCCCGACCGTGGGCATGGTCAGCTGATCCAGCAGGTGTTTGTTTTCGAAAGAGAGTTCTGCGGTTTTCCCGGTGGCTGGATTCACGCTGTAGATCTCTTCGGGCTTGGTCATGTCCACACGTGTGGCAATCAGCCGGTTTCCGGCCACGGCCACCGAATGGTAGTCATGATCACCCGAGGTTATGGCTTCGATGGCTTTTGTGTCCACATCCATTTTGAAAAGCTGGAAGGTGGATTGCACCCCTGCCACAAAACACAGTGTTTTTCCCTGGTCCAGCCATACGGGCGAAGATGGGCTGTAGTCAAAGTCTTCGGTCAGGTATCTTTTGACACCTGTGGCAAAATCCATTTCAAACAGCCGGTCCTTGTCCGCTTCAAAACCGGCCCGTTCCATGCTGAGCCAGTACATTTTTGTTCCGTCGGGAGAGAAGAAGGGGGCCTTGTCATACCCCGGCATCCCGTCGGTCAGGTTTCGGGTGGCACCTGTTTCCAGCTCATAGAAATAGAGGTCGGAATTGGTGCTGAAGGTATAGTCACGGCCAACCAGCTTTTTACATGTATAGACGATTCCTTTGCCGTTGGGGGTCCATGAGATCTCTTCCATGCCCCCGAAAGGCATCAAGGGAGTATCGTAAGGTTCACCAGGCATGATATCTGTTCCATCACTGAAATTCGAACCGTCGAAATTCGCCACGAAAATATGGCTGTATGCACCGTCTTCCCAGGTGTCCCAATGGCGGTACATCAGGTCGCTGATGACCCTGCCGTCGGCTTTGGGAAGATCGGGATAAAGGTCCCGGGTGGTCTTGTCGGTCTGCACATCTTTTGTATAGAGGACCCGGTCCCCGGCCGGCGAAAAGGCCAGGCTGCTGAACCCGCCCTCTACCCGGGAGATCTGCTGTTTTTCCGTACCATCAGCATGCATGACCCAGGCCTGGACGTCTCCTGAGGCGGATGAAAGGTAAACGATCCGTTTACCGTCGGGATGCCAGACGGCACCGTGCTCATTCTCCGGTGTTTCGGTCAGGCGGAGCTTCCCCGAACCATCTGTGTTCATAACAAACAGTTCGCGGTTGCTCCGGTTCTGTTCAATGCTGTAATAGCTCACTCCGTACAGGATCTTGCCGCCGTCGGGTGAAACCTGTACATCCCCCAGCCTTCCGAAGGACCACAGCACCTCGGGTGTCATGATGTCGGAGGAAAGCTCAGGTGTGTTTTTAAAAATCAGGGGTTCTGCCTCTCCCTGGTCAACGGATACCTGGCATGAAACCAGCAGGGAGAAAAGAACGGCGGGGATCAGGATTTTTTTCATGGGATGCGGATTTGTTCATTTCAAAAGTATGAAATAATCCCCTTTGATCAACAGGAAAACCCTGCAGGCTTCAACCTGGTTTTATGTTTTTGAACCTCTGAATGAACAATGTTTTGTTGATTCTTGGGTTGATATTCAATAACAATATGGTTATATTTGATCATAATCTGCGTTCGTATCCAAATCTTAATATTAAAACACATAGCATTATGAAACATGATTTATTTACCAAAGCGATGGCCGTTCTGTTTTTGCTGGCCGTGGTGACAACCGGATGTAAAAAGGATGATCCTCCTGGTCCGGGAGAACTCCAGGATATTACGTTTGATGCGGAAGAGGTGCTTGCCCTTGTTCCGGACGGACTGAAGAATTCAGATGATGAGTATGCACAGGATTGTTATTCATTCATTGAGTCTGCGGTGGACATGTCCAGTTTCCTTGATAACATGGAGGTGCCTGAAACTGCAACCAGATCCAGCTCAAAGGCAAGCGGGGAGTCCTGGCAGTGGACCTGGAGCTACGGAGGGGAGAGTTATACTTTTTACTGGACCTATGAGGAGAAGAATTCCAAAAGGTACTGGTCCATGGACATCCAGTTCGGATCGGGCCCACGGTACAACTACATCGATGCCTGGGAGAACATGGAAGGTACACAGGGTGAATTGACATACAATTTCCAATGGACGTATATCTACGGAGGTGAAGAGTGGGAAGATGATGATTTCCTCTATTGGCGCTATACCTGGGAGCAGAATTCTGATGGCGGGTACAACCTCAGCTTCATCTGGGACGGGGATTCGGAATATAATGAATATATCAGGTATGATTGTGTGATCAATGCCAACGGTTCCGGGACCATCGACTACTACATGATGGATGCGCTGTTCTACCACATGGACTGGGATGTCCTGGGCAATGGCAACTGGGTATATTATATTGACGGAGAGGAGTTTATGAGCGGATTCTGGACCGTTTAGCGGCCAGGCTCTTTTGCATATTTCTGAAGCAGTTCAAGCCAGTCATCAACATCCTGGCTGAACTGCTTCTTCATTTGCAGGTTTACCGTGTTTCTCATCTCTTCGGGGAAAACTTCGGGTCCGTGGATGGCCCCCAGGATGGCTCCCAGGACCTGGGCATAGGAGTCGGTATCATGGCCAAACTCCATGATGATCTGCATGGAGGCCAGGGGATGATACTCTGCAATCTCTGCCACAGCCAGGACAACCACAATGGGCACCCAGGATTCCCACCAGTAATTGGTTTGTAACTCCTTTTCCAGGATTAGAAAGAGACTGGCAATGTTTTTATTGGCCCTATGTGCAAATTCATGGGCCCGGTCCATCCATTTCACCAGTTCCCTTTCAACGTAAAGCGTCTGGTTATACAGGTAAGGATCAACGGTTCGCATGGCTTCTTCCAGGTAAGCCCATGATCCGCCGGGCTGCAGGGCGCGGGCCAGACCAGCCACCAGGGCAGAATTCATGTCTTTGGCCACACCATTGTCGAAATATCCCAGTTCATAGGTCTTTCGGTAACACCATTCAGGGTCACCGGGATTCAGCGCAGCCACCGGCAGGAAGGGCATCTGTCCCTCCATGGTGGGGATGCCTCCCCAGATCCGCTCCACAGGGAAGGCATTCTCCCTTTCCCCGAGCGCCCACCTGGTTGCATAGGCTATCTCGGGTATCCATGCATCGTATTTGTCCCGGTATTCTTCAGGCAGTTCTTCCCTGAAATCCAGGACCGATCGGGCAAAAGTTTCCTGGGTCAGGATGCCCTCATTGTTTTTCAGGCAATTGAAGAGGATCATCTTAAAACGGGTATCGTCGGTGATCGTACCTTCCGGAGCATAAGGTTCCCACTGGGCAAAGGGCTCCCAGCTTTTTGGGTAAGGACGCAGTTTGAACAGGGAAGCCAGTCCCTCCAGTGACTCTTCAGTTACTTTCTCTTCCGTGGTGGTCCACCGGCTGCGAACCGGCGGATTTACAAACTCCACCGGTCCGCCGGCAGCATCGCCGATGGCCGATCCGATCAGCATGCCTTCAATCTTCTCTTCCGGGGAAAGGGATTGGGCAAGGGCAAAAAACCGGATCGGCAGGAGAAGCAGTAAGATTGTCAGATATTTCATGGGAAATTTTTGTTAAATGTAAAAAACAATGGGGATACAGGATGTTTATATTAGTTTCTTATATTTAGTCCAACCAACTGACAATTACCAAACCTGCTGATCATGAAACGATTCATCTTCTTGTTGTTCGCCGGAGCCATGGGATTGGCCCTCCCTGCCCAGGAAACCATTGATATCCTGTCACTCACAGGGCGGTACGGAATACCCCGGGAGTACAATGATGCCGCTTATTCCGGGAAGGCCACCGAGTGGGGCTCCATCAATTCATTCACTGCCGGGTTTAAGCTATCCGGCCAATCAATGCTGGCCATCAATGTGAACCATTTTTATTTCAATGTCCAGGGTTCACCTGAACCTGATTTCCCTGATGATATTGCAAATCCCGTGAAGGTCAACGGGATCATACTCAGAACCGGATTGCTGCAAAAATTCAGCAAAGGCAGGTCACTCCAGGTCCTGGTAGCACCAAGGCTCATGTCCGATTTTCAGAACTTGGACGGAAACAGTTTTATGTTCGGCGGTGTGCTTTCCTATAAAAAGAAATTCAGGGATGAACTGGGCATAGGTTTCGGGGTCATCTATAACACCGAGTTGTTCGGGCCCTATATGGTCCCTTTTCTGGATCTGGACTGGCAGCTGTCAGCCAATTGGCGGATCAAAGGGATGATCCCCATCACAGCGAGGGTGGAGTATACGGTGAACGAAAACATGCTTGTGGGTTTCAACCATTTTGGCCTGATTACCACCTATGCACTAGGCAATGAGGCGTATGCCGGAGATTACATGGAGCGGCAGAGCATCGATCTCTCTCTTTTTATCAGACAGCGTCTGGCAGGAAATATCTTTGTTGAAGGAATGGCAGGATATGCTGTGGGCAGAAAATACCGCCAGTTCGAAGGGGATCAGAAGGTGGACTTTGCCATCCCCCTGGTTGCTTTCGGAGATAACAGGGTGGTCAAAAATGAGATGGCCGGTTTCGATAACGGACTCATCCTGACCCTGAAACTGATCTACAACATGACCATGCCCGATTGATCCCTATTCAACCGGTGTAAGGACAAAGGCCACATCCTGCCCGATGTATTTTGCATGCCCGTCTTCTATTTTGAGAACCGGTATCATGAAACTGAGCTTGCCTTTGCTTGCCTTCACAGGGGTGCCCTTGGGCTTCGCCTCTTCTCCGGAGGGTTGCCTTCCGGGGAATCCTCTTCCGGTTTCATCCAGGAACATACCCCTCCAGGTATGAAAGATCCGCAACATGTAAGTACCGTCCTGAATTCCGGAGAGGTTTACTTCTTTTCCCGACATGTCGGTATCTGCATTGACAGCCCAGCCGAAGATCATCTGGTCGCTGCCGATGGCATAGGCATCCCCGCCCGGTGAACCGGCATCGAGAGGCTTCAGATGCGTCAGCTTTGAGAACGGAATGCCGTCTGCAAATCTCCTCAGGCTGTTCAGCTGGTTGGTCACCACGTTGTCGTTGAGTGCATTGGAGTAGGACCACCAGAAAGGTGACATGGCCGAGCCGGAAGAGAGGCAGGTCCAGAGCGCATTGTGGAACTGGGCCTGGTAACCGGGCATGCTCATTTCATAGAAGGTATGGTCCCATCCGGTCTCAGGGATAAGGGCCGGCTTCTCCCAACCCCTCCAGAGTTTCCTCACCTGCCCGTGGTAGTTCCTGTAACTGTAGGTAAGCGGGTGGACCTCATGGGCATCGATGCGGCCCGTGGCATTGATCGGGAATCCCTGGGCCTCATAGATCTCACGGCCGGGAAGGTCGAAGATCTCATACCCCCGGTCCCACCACTCGTCCACACCCCCGCTGCGGGTACCGGTGGTCAGGTGCTGCCAGGGATCATGTTCCTTGAAATAACGATGGACCTTCCCAGCCCAGGTTGCCGCCCCGATGCTGTCGCCCGTCACCCAGCCATCGGTGCCGTTGACTTCATCCACCACGAACCAGATGGCCAGTGACCGGCTGTAGCCCCACCGGGCTATCATATAGCGGTACAATTTCTCCTGGTATTCCCAGGCCTCTTCACTGCTGTAAAAATCCTTCGCCTCACATACCAGCTGGTAGGGATTCCTTGGCCATGCGATGTTTCCGCCGCCCCAGACTGTTTCGGAAAGGTAGGAATGGAACCAGAAATTGAGGGCCAGCTGCATGTCACGGCTTTCCAGTTCTTCCAGCAGTTCATCGATCATGTTGCAGCTTACCTGGTCATACCTGCCCATGCCGCTGCTCCAGGTCTCCAGGGGGGCGATCAGCCTGCTGATATAATTCACGCCATTTCGCTTTAGCTCATCCAGTACTTCCGTTTCCGTTTGCCCGTTGTACCACAATCCTACACCGTACCAGGGATTCCCGTCGGCATGTTCCAGGTATCTTTTGTTCCCTGCAACCCGGATGGGGCCATGATAGGTGGAAGGCACGGCAACAAATTCCTTCACTTCGCTGGTCACTTCTCCGTTCCTGTCCCTGATTGTGACGGAATAGCTCCATGTCCCCGGTTCATCTGCCGAGAACCGGATGGCGAAAGCACTCCGGAAATCTCCGCCGTAAAATCCGGGGACTTTCCATGTGGCCCCTGAGGGAGATTGGAAAGTGGCCATGATATCCAGCTGTGCGGGATCAAAGGGATTTTCAAATTCCGCATCAAAGGAGAGGAAGACTTCCAGTTTCTCAAAGAGCCCGACGGTGTCCTGTCGCTGGCCTACCCTTTGGAGATCAGGCTGCGCTACCAGGGATATAAAGCATGAAGCAGCAATGGTCAGGACAAAGATCTTTTTTTTCATTTTTCCGGTTTTATAATTTGAAACATACCTGAGACGAGGTATACAATTTAAGCTTAATTTCAGATTTGCTATCTTGAAGTCACCAAGTTATTAAAAGAATCATGGCATTTCATTATCCAAACATCAGAAACCTGACCATGCTGCTGGTTCTCTCCCTTACGATGGTTTCCTTGCCGCTTTCTGCACAGGTATGGGAACGGCTCGGGCAGGAGTTTAGCAAGCACATTGAACAGCAGGAGTTTCAGAAGGCTGCCGAGCTTGCCGTCAAACAGGTGAATTACGCTGTGGAGGAACTGGACTCCACCGACACCAGGTATATGATGTCCTATTACAATCTGGCCCTGGCAACCTATGGCATGGAAGCATGGGAAGAGGCCAAATCACACCTGGGTGTTGCCTATAACCTGCTTGTTCCTTTCTATACCAACCACGGGGCAGAACTGGCCCGTGTATGCGAACTTTATGGCCGGATTGAAACGCAGCTGGGTATGCATGAATCGGCGGAGAATTTTCTGTTCTATGCACGGGATGTCAATGCTGCTGTTTACGGGAAGGAGAGTTATGCCTATATCCGCACGCTTTACTATATCGCCGACCTGGAGATGGCAAAAGCTGATTGGGAACAGATGGTGACCGTACTCGTGGAGGCACTTGAGATCCATGAACAGCATTTTCAGAAGAACCAGGATTTTGCACGTTATGCCAATTTCCTCGGACTGATTTACCTGAACAACGGGGGCAACAGGGAGGCTGCCGAAACTTTCAAATGGGCCCTGGAGGCTTTCGATGAACCGGGAATTGAAAAGAACTTTACCTATGCCCATGCCAGCAACAACCTGGGACTTGCCCTTTATTACCAGTCGGATTTTGAGCATGCAGCCCTCCATTTTGAGCAGGCTGATTCCATCTACCGGATCCTGCTGGAGGGTTATTCTGAGAACTACATGATGCTTTTGAACAACCTGGCGTCCCTCTATTACAGCTGGGGAAAACCGGAGCTGGCCGGAGAGGCTTTCCGGCAGATGGAAGATTACCTGATGAAGTATCCAGGTCCGAGGGATCTTAATTATATCCTGGCTGTGGAGAATGTTGCCAGCTACCATGCGGAGGAGGCTGAATATGTTCGGACATTGATTATGGGGGTTGTATCCAGTTTAAGGTTTTAAGCTACAGCCACAATTGTTTATCTTAGAGACGCATTTATTAATAAACCGCTATGACACTTACAACACTTCTTATCTCTTTGATTTTAATTTCTTCAGGATCTCCTCACGTTCCCGGGTATGACCAGAAAATGACAGCCGGTGAGGTGATCGACCAGATGAAGGCACATGTGACCTGTGACTGGAGCAAGGAGACTGTGGACACATTTAAAACCGGAGATCCCGGAGACGTGGTCACCGGGATCGCCTGCACTTTTACGGCCACCATGGATGTATTGAAGGAGGCGGCTGCGCGCGGTTGCAACCTGATCATTACCCATGAACCCACTTTTTATAACCACCTGGATTCATATGAAAATCTAGAAAATGACCCGGCCTATCAAGCCAAGCAGGCCTTCATCCGGGAGCACAACATGATTATCTTCCGGTTCCATGATCACTGGCACCGGACCTCCCCCGACGGAATTTATGTGGGAATGATCAACAAACTGCAATGGGAACCTTACCTGGTTGATGGAACCCACAATGTGTTTGACCTGCCACAATCCACCTTAAAGGAAGTGGAGGAAACCCTGGAGGGAATTTTCCCCGATGCCAACCTCAGGGTCATCGGCGATCCAAACCTGGTGATTGATAAAACCGAATTTCTGGCAGGTGCACCAGGCTCCATAACACATATTTCAGCCCTGCAAAAGAGCGATGTGAACCTGATCGTGATCGGAGAGGCCAGGGAATGGGAAACCATAGAATATGTAAGGGATGCTTCACAGGCCGGAATGCCAAAAGCAGTCATTATCCTGGGCCATGCGGTTTCGGAAGAGGCCGGGATGGATTACTGTGCAGCCTGGATGCGTTCCTTCATTGAAGGGATACCCATCCACTTCATCCCGGCAGGGGATCCTTTTCAGTAGAAAAACCGGGTACAGCAGAAAAACCGGGTACAGCAGAAAAACCGGGCTTGACCGCCTGACGGTGCTCAGGCCATGGGGTACCTGAAGATGGGGTTCGTATTTGCAGCCTTCTCCTTCATGGCTTCGATCTCGGATGGGTCCATGGGTGTAAAATCTCTGGCCAGTTCCAGGGCCATGGAAAAAAGATCCTCATGTCCGGGCGGTATGGCTGCCGTGACCGGGTGGGAGAGGGTAAACCGGAGACCCCTGTTGGCTTCTTCCTTGTCTGGAAGAGGTTTGTACCAGGTCTTTCCATTGGTGCGCTCTTCGCCCTCTTCCCAGGGGCGCCATGCCATGGCCTTCAGGGCCAGGATCCCCATCTCCTTCTCTTTGGCCTTTTCCATCACCTGCGGACCGAAATTGCCCGCATACCAGGTGGCAAAATTAAACGGGAACAGGATGGTATCGAAATCAAACCGGTCCATCAGCGCCGTGGCAGCCTCCACCGAGTGGGCTGAAAAACCAATGAATCGTATTTTGCCTTCGTTCCTGGCCTCCAGGAAGGTCTCCATGGCACCTCCGGGACCCAGAATGGTTTCCACATCTTCCAGGGTGGTGACCGCGTGCAGCTGGTAGAGATCAAAATGGTCCGTCTTCAGGTGTTTCAGGGACTGCTCCAGCTCTCTCCGGGCTCCCTCTTTCTTTCTCTCCCCGGTCTTGCAGGCCAGGAATACATCTTTCCGGTAAGGTTCCAGGGCCGGACCAAGCATCTCTTCCGCATTCCCGTAGGAAGGGGCCACATCGAAATAGTTGATGCCGGAATCGATGGCCTCCTTTACCCGGGCGGCTGCCTCTGCCGCAGTGGCTTTGTCCACAACGATGCCCCCGAATCCGATCATGGAAAGCTTTTCTCCGGTTTTACCCAGGGTACGTTTTTCGATCTTTCCTATGCTTTTCTCGCGTCCGATGGAGGAGAGTTTGGCCGGGAACATGCTGATCAGGGGTACGGACATGGCTGAGACTGTAATGAATTTTCTCCGTTTCATGGTTTTCTTATTCAAAGGTCGCGTAGAAATCGGCCAGGATCTTCTCCCTGTCGAAGTATTCCCAGACCAGGATCTTCCTTTTGTTGTCGGGTCGTTCCACCCACTGGCCATCCACCAGAATGGGGGCCGGGATAACCGACGCGGTAGCCCAGGAGGAATCTTTGACGATGGCCACGGCAGCCATGTCAAAGAGGGACCTGGTTTTGGCCTCGTCTGAGTAATCAATATGCGTGAACAGGCTTACCGAGTAGTCACCAAAACAGGAAAAAGTACCCCCGTGCCTCCCGCTTACCGGTTCCTCAATGTGGGGCCCAAGTCCCGGCATCTTTCCGAAAATGTCCGCCTGTGTTACCGTAACCGCAGCGGTTCCCGAAGGTTTCCCGTAACGGACAGTTGCCATTTCAAAGGGTACATCAGTCCCCAGAACATAGTTCATGGATGCCGTATCGTTGTCCTGGTTGTATTCGCCCGGCTCCGGGTAATTGGAACCCAGCCAGACCACCCGGATCCGCTCTGCTACGGCAGGCTCCTTTTTCAAAGCCAGGGCGATGTTGGTCAGCTTACCCACCGGCACCAGCACCAGCTTTTCGCTCCGCTCTTTCATGGCTTCGGTGATGATGAAATCCACGGCTGCATGGCCGTCAAATAAGGAATCACAGGTAAACTCCCTGATCTCCGGGAATGTGCCATTGGCACCGGCCAGGACAGGGATCTTCCCTTCCAGTCCGCACAGTTTGACAATCCGTCTGGCTTCTTTCACATGTTCTCCGACGTCTCCGCCACCCCAGGTGGCGTTCACCGTGACCCCGATGGTCTGAAAGGCCCCGGGATTGAGCAAGAGGTATGCGATGGCGTGCTGGTCGTCCAGTTCGTTGTTGGCATCGCTATCAATGATCACGGGGATTTGCCCCTCCGCTTCCGGTTGATTGGCCGGCTTTGTTTTACAGCCTGCCATCATGAGCAGGGCGAACAGGAAGGCATGAAATAAAGCAGTGCTTTTCATTTGCGAAAGGATTTAATTAAAATTGATGGAATGCATCAGAGACAAACGAAAGTACCACGGGCAGCGATTCCCTCCAGTAGGTCCAGCTGTGATGCC
This sequence comes from Bacteroidota bacterium, assembly GCA_043797815.1. Lineage (GTDB taxonomy): Bacteria > Bacteroidota > Bacteroidia > Bacteroidales. The sequence continues at coordinate 29,891 of JAZDPG010000088.1, read as the reverse complement.
CGTCCCGCGTCCTGAATTCATGGGGGATCTCCTTTTTTCGCATGGCGATATGCACCAGGGAGTTCCCTTCAAAAAGAAAATCATCGTCGCCGCAGTCGATGTACCAGCGGACCGCATTTTTCTGGTCGTCCGGCATGTTGTTCACCAGCTCCAGGACGCTGTGCCGGGCATACCATGCTGCGGCCTCTTTCTCTGAGACATTTTCCCAACCACCTCGTTTTTTCTGCTGTTCCATATCCTCCAGGCTTAAAGGCCCGCAACTGGCACTCAGCGGACAGGCCGAGGAGAAAAGCTCGGGATGGTGCAGGGCGTACATGAAGGTTCCTCCTCCTCCCATGGAGAGGCCCGCCACGGCACGGTACCTTTTCTCTCCCCTGATCCGGTAGGTGGATTCGATATACGGCATAAACTCTTCAAAGAAAAAGTCCTCGTACCTCCATTCATTTTTCGGGTCGTTGAAATAACCCCGCTTTCCGGTGTTGGCATCAGGCATCACAATGATCATGGGTGTGGCAACTCCGTCAAGGATGGCTTTGTCGGCTATGTGCATGACCTCGCCGAACTGCACCCAGCCGGTCTGATCATCCCCGCCACCATGCAACAGGTAGAGAACCGGGTAACTGCGCTGGGAATGTTCATAATCCGGGGGAAGATAGATCGCGTACTTGCGTTCCATTTTCAGGATTTTGCTTTCCATGGAGAGGTCATCGGAGACCTTGCCATATTGCGCGTACAGGATTGAAGAAACAAGAGTGCTAAGGATAATAGCGATTGTGGTGATCCGGAAAGTGGTTTTCATGGCAATGAAAATGTTTGGTTGTGTTTGTCATTGCCTTAAAGATAAAATCAAAAATCAATAAACCGGTTATTTAATGATCATTACTTTGAATGTTTCATATCCAACTTTGATCAGCAGCATCCCTGCGTTATATCCGGAGAGGTCAACAACGCACTTTCCATCTCCGTTCAGTCGGACCTTATCCAGGAGCTGACCTGTGAGGTCGTATATCTCCATTTCCTGATAAGCGCGGTCCAGGCCTTCAATGGTGATGATGTCCCTGGCCGGATTGGGATAAAGCCTGAGCATTCCCAGTTCAGGCTTATCCGCGCCGAGTACCTGGAAAACCTGTTCCGTTTTCCAGCTTTCGGGGAAATGATTGTCAAGTGCCGGACTGATCAGTTGTAAAAAGACATCTCCGGTGAAAGCTGCAGCGGGCCAGAGGCCGTTGTTTTCAAAAGCCAGGTGATCCACCACAATTCCGTAGCTGTCCACCAGTTGCAGGGCTTCACCTTCGTTCGCCAGCCGTCCGCTTTCCCATTTCAGTACCTGCCCTGGTTTCTGTGCCCAGTTGTAAAGGGCCAGGTCGCTGCTAAGGTAAAGGATCTCTTCGGGCTCCAGGAACACCCCATCGGGAATGGTGATGTCAATTCCCTTTGTAAAGGCGTACCCGGAAAGATCCACTTTTTTCGTTGATGGATTGTACAGCCCGATGAACTCGGGGAGATCCAGGTTTGCGCCATTCAGGTAGATCTGGCAGATCATGACGGAGGGATCAGGCTCACTGGATCTGATTGGGAAGCCTGCGTCCACGGGCGTGCCGTCCTTCATTCCGGTAAGAATTCCCGGTGATCCGGGAAGCAGTCCGAAATCATAAAATGTGGGATTTATGAAAAGCGGGTTGCCCGATTTGTTGGACGGGTGTTCCGGAAAGACTTTTGTATCGGAAACGCTGTAGGTGATTTGGAGGGTCGATTTTGGGTCCGCATACACCGGAGCAACCGGAGCGTTGGAAAGAATGCTGTTGGTAATCCGTGCATTACCCCCAGCCTGTCCCAGGTTTTTCTCAAAACAGGCAACGGCATTTCCATTGCCGTAAAATACAGATTGTTCCACCCATACCCGGCTGGAATCTTTCACAGCAACGCCCATGTTACAGTTTACAAAGACGCTGTTTCGAACCGTTGCAGTGGTACGCTGTCCTGCAGAGACACCCTTATCCGTGATACGGTAGACAAAAATACTGTCAATGAGGATCCCGGATGCATTTTCTCCCAGGTCGACAGCATCACTGTTCAGGCCCAGAAAACCGGTGATGTAGCAATTCCGGATGGTGCCATTTTCAACTTCATCATAGTCAATGGCATCGTTATCGGGTTGGTCATTTCCCGTAAAACGGCAGTTTGATACATCTGCGTGCCCGTATTTTACATTGATCAAATCGCCGGTTATGGCTGAATGAAGGCTGCTGTTGGATAGCCTGATATCTGAATACCTGGCTGAAATTGGATTGCCATGATTGTTTTCGAGGGTCAGGTGATCCAGGACCAGGTCTGCATGGAACGCAGAGATCGCAGCCACTTCCGAAACCGGATCGGGGCCCTGGGAGGCATCTTCAACGGTTACGTAATTCAGGCTGGAAACCCGGGTTGTGTTGCGGAAAGAGAGTACCCCCCAGCTGCCTGGCAGGTCGTCGGGGTGAAGCCTGAACAGGATGCCCTTATCAGCTGTCCCATCCGCATGGATGGCCCCATGAACCAGCATGTTTGCTCCCGCAGGCATCCATATCTCCACGCCAGGTTCAATGGTGAGCGTGGCATCTTCGCTGATCAAAACATCCCCCTGTGCCAGGTAGGGAGAACAAGCAATATCCAGGGTCAGGTCCCCGTTGATGATATCCGGTAAAATACAGTTGCTGGTTTGTTCGAACACGGCGGTTACCATCAGGTCCCCATCCAGACTGAAGGTATGGTCTGGCGAAAGGGAAACATAGGCGGACGGGTCCGCCCCATAGCCCGAAAACTCAAGATCAAAACTCAGATCGGCGCTGTTGACGGCCCCCTGGTGAACCTCCACGGCCCAAATATTTTCGCCTTCATGCAGCAACGCTGCAGGAATGAGATAGGTGGTGGACGCCGATTCGGCCGATCCGCTGAGGGAGGATAAGGCGAGGGTCTGGTAATTGATATCCCCGCAAGCCATGTTGGATCGCAATGTTTCGGTCCCGTTCAGATAGGCCACAACACCGTCATCCATGACCAAACTGACTGCAAAGTGAGATGCTTTCATATCCTCCCCGGTCAGGGTGAACACCTTTCTGAAAAAGGATGTAGTGTATTTATGTTGGCTGTCTCCGCCGAAACTGATCACAGTGGACTCATCTCCGTCGCCGTAACCCAGTTCACCGGCACCCGGCTTCCAACTGCTGTCATCGTAATTCAGGTCCCTCCACTGGGTGCCCGGATTTTCGCCCGTATCCAGGTATTCCCACACCGACCCCATGGGGATGATCACTTTCCTGCCCGGGATGGACCACCCTAAAAACCGGTGACCCGGTTTGGCTTCTGCTTTTAGCCTGATTTCCAGATCTTTCACATACGGTCCGGACCAGGTGGTCCCGGGGACTTCCAGGTTGTTGATCCGGATGGATCCGGCATCCGCAGGATCGGTGACCAGCGACAGGTTGGCCGTTTCGCTGAGACCATAGCGTTGCAGATCGTTCAGCAATGCTTTAGGCCTCAGTTCGGTAAAAGACCTGAGATCACAGATTGCATCCCTCCAGTATTGTTCCGAGGGTATGGCGTTTCCATAGGAGGAGGTGGTGCCTTCCCACCGCTGGATATGCCTGTATATTTCAGCTTCAATGAGGCCTGTGTGTTCATCAATCAGCTGACCCATCCTTTCCGGGTGGAAACTGGTATAGAGCTGTGAGGATAATCTTCCGGCAAAATAGTTGAGGTAGGATGGGTTCCGGATCAGGTCGTTCAGATGAAGCATCCCTTTGGATTGGTAGAAGTTGATCAGGTTGTTGCCTGGATTGAAAAATCCCCTGTCGAGGTCCATGACCACCCACTTCCATTTTCCGCCCTCTTTTGGTTTCCACGCCATTACGTTGTGCTCTATGGAGGTATTGGCCGTAGCCATTTCCGTGATCAGAAAATCGGTCAGATTCTCTATGTCCACAAGCTCTGCCAATGCATTGTAATTTGCATCCACAGACAGATCCTTGTCAAACAATTCGATCAGATGCCCGTAGGCCACCAGGTCACCGGCCTCGGCAAAATCCTCATTTTCCACCAGGTCGAAACTTCCGGGCTCCATGTGGTGCCTTTTTTCGATAAAGTCATCGTCCACCTTCTCCCTGATGTTTTGGATTCCCATATATGCACCATTGAAATAGGCAACAGCCGGTCTGAATCCCATGACATCCAGGTCCATGTTCAGCAATGTGGCATGCTGCCCCAGGATATCCCTGAACAGGGTATAGCTCCAGTCGCTACCTGATGCCCTGAGCGCGAAAGACTTATAGCTGTCTCTTTTTCGCTGATGGGTAAGGGGATAGGCCAGATTCCCTGTCCCATACTGTTTTTTGAAGTAGATGCCCAACATTTTCTGGGGCAGCTGCCAGGAGTATAGTCCATTGATCTTGGCCCCTGCCCGTTCGTTGAAGGCCGCCCTGTCGGTGCCGTTGTTCTCAAACAATTCGATGTTGATGGGAATCTCCCAGAGCGGTTTGAAATCCTGCACGTAGATACCCAGCTCCGGATCCCATAGATTCTCAGGTGCCGTTGCAATGGAGACCACCGGCAGCAGTTCGTCTACCGAATTTTCATCAATGAAATAGGAGTGGGTAATCACCGGACCGGGAATCTTTCCCTGTTCAAAAATACGTGCACGAAGGACGGTGGTAAAATTTACAGGGATTGGGGAAGTAAAAAGAGGCGATCCTTCACCGGGTTCCGATCCGTCGCTTGTATACCGGATTTCTCCCCCGAAATCTGTAAACAGGCCTACGGATAAAGATGACGAATAGATTCCTCCCCTGGGTGAGAACTCAGGGACAGCGCTCACAAAGTCCTGAAAGGTCTCCGTGGAATTTGTCGAACCGGGAGTGGGTTGCTGAAAAAAGCTCCAGCCGGGGCTCCCATCATTCGTCCTTCCAAAGGATATATCGGTTTGTTGTTCGGCAAAGCTGATGGAATCCAACAGCACAAGTCCGGGGGAGTAGAGGCCGATTTCTTCCCCTGTTACAGCGAGTTTAAAACCGGCATGGAGACCTGTATTTCTGCCATCGGCCCAGATAACCAGGAAATCTCCCGGCTCAATCACCTGGTTTGCAGGGAGCTGCCATTTGGCCGGGAAAGCGAAATTATCTGAAATGTAAAAATTGCCCACATCAACAGCCAGGGAACCTGCATTGTACAGCTCGATCCAGTCTGCGCTCTCATTGAAATCGGGATCTAGAATCGTGACTGAATTTGCTGCTGAGAATTCATTGATCCATACCTGTCCACGGGCCATCGGGCCAGAGAGTGACATGACCAGGCCGGAGAGTGATATTACAATGAATAGCCATGCCCTGTTCATGGGATTACAGTCATTTTGTGTTAGAGACCAGCGCACAAAGGTATTATCATAACCTATAACTAGTACGGTGGTTCAGATATTTTGTTTCCAATCCGGAAAGAAATGGAGCGTGATAAGGTTTTTCATCAGGCAGGTGCATTGGTAATGATCCGATATATTACTTTTGTAATGGCATGAATGGCTTACCCTTTAAACCGGGATATATCAGGCTCCAACGCACCGGGGAACTGAAAGAGAGGGGAGAGATTCTGTGGAATTCGATGAAGCGCTGCAGGCTCTGCCCGCGGGAGTGCCGGATCAACCGATTAAAAGGGGAGACAGGATTCTGCGGAGCAACCTCAATGCTCCGGGTGGCTTCCTTCAGTCCTCATTTCGGTGAGGAGCGTCCTCTTGTCGGGGTGGGAGGTTCCGGCACCATCTTCTTTTCTCACTGTAATCTCGGATGCGTCTTCTGCCAGAACTGGGACATCAGCCACCAGGGCGCGGGCGGAGATTGCGAGACAGAAGACCTGGCAGAGATGATGCTGCAGTTGCAGGAAAAGGGCTGCCATAACATCAATATTGTAACACCCACCCATTACTCCCCGCATATTATTCTGGCCCTGGACCTGGCGGTGTCCCTGGGCCTTCGGCTTCCCCTTGTATGGAATACCAGCGGATGGGAGAGGATGGAAATTCTCCGGCTGCTGGAGGGAGTTGTGGATATTTACCTGGCCGATTTCAAATACTCAGACCCGGGCATGGCATCCCGCTACTCCAGTAATGCGGAGAGCTACCCGGAATTGACACGTACGGCGCTGCTGGAAATGAACCGCCAGGCAGGGGTAGCACTTCCCGCTGAAAACGGGATTGTTTACCGGGGTCTGATGATCCGGCACCTGGTGATGCCCGGCAACGCGAGTGGTTCCTTTGAGGCCATGCAATGGATTGCCGGGAACCTGCCCCTGGATACCTATGTGAATATGATGATCCAGTACCATCCTGCATACCGGGCACACCTCTACCCGGAGATTAACAGCAGCGTATCGCGGGAGAATTACCTCCGGGTGGTCGATGAAGCCCGCCGCTGCGGGCTCACCAACCTGGATGTGGATGTTTAGTCCTATTTCCAGTCGAAGGGCGTTACCTGGTACACATAATAATTCAGCCAGTTGGAAAACAACAGGCTGGCATGTGCCCTCCAGCGGATCACCGGCTCCTGCAGCGGGTCATCTCCGGGAAAGTAGTTCACCGGCAGGGCTGTGCCCAGCCCTTTCTTCTGATCCCTTTCATACTCATCCTTCAGGGTGTGTGGATTGTATTCCAGGTGACCGGCGATAAAGACCTGGCGGTTGTCTTTTGAAAGGACAATGTTGGAACCTACCTGAGGCGACCAGGCCAGCAGGATCAGGCCGGGGTGGTTTTTTACATCTTCCATGCGGTTTTCCGTATACCTGGAGTGGGGTGCGGGGAATACATCATCAAAGCCCCTGACCAGGTGGTGCTTCCGGTCGGTGATGTGGTGGTCAAACACCCCGAATGCTTTTTCGGGAAGTGGATATTTCTTTATTCCGTAATGGTAATAAAGGCCAGCCTGTGCGCCCCAGCAAATGTGCATGGTGCTGGATACGTGGGTCTTGCTCCATTCCAGAATCTCCGAAAGCTTATCCCAGTAGTCGACCTCTTCAAATTCCAGGTGCTCCACGGGTGCCCCGGTAATGATCAGTCCGTCGTAGCGTTTGTGTTTGATCTCATCAAAGGTTTTATAGAAAACCTGCATGTGTTCCCTGGGCGTATTCCTGGACTCATGCTCATCCATATAGAGGAGGTCAAGCTCGAGCTGAAGAGCCGTGTTGGAGAGAGACCGGAGCAGGTCGGCTTCAGTCACCATTTTCAGCGGCATCAGGTTTAAAATGGCAATCCTCAGGGGCCGTATATCCTGGTGCAGTGCGCGGCCCTCGTCCATGATGAAAATATGTTCCCTTTTCAGTTCTTCAACCGCCGGGAGATTGGTGGGTACGTTGATAGGCATGTCCGGATCTTTCGAATAATAACTGATGGGAGCCCGAATGGTTCAGATCTCAGGGAAAATCAGTTGGAATTCACTTCCTTTTCCCGGGGTGGAATGTACGTGGATCCTTCCATGGTGCAGCCGCATGATATGTTGCGAAAAGCTCAGTCCCACGCCGGTTCCCTCCTCCCGGGTGGAATAGAAGGGAATAAATATATGATCCAGCTGGTCCTCCGGGATCCCCGCACCGTTGTCCTTCACTGCAAGGAAAGATTCATCTTCCCCTTTCCATGCAGAAAGGGTCAGAAACGGATTTTCGGTTGAGCGGAGTGCATCCACAGCATTTCTTACCAGGTTGATAAGCACCTGTTCGATCATCCTTTCATCCAGCCCGATCTCAATTGTTTTGTCCTCACATTCGATTTTAAAACCCATATGCCCTTTTTCAAATGGCTCCTTGTAAAGCCTCCCGACCCTGGTGAGCAGCTCAAAAACATTGGTTCGTTTGATCTCAAGTTCAGGAACACGGTAGAGGTTCGAATAGGCATCGAGGAACCTGGACAGACCGGTGGCCCTGCGGTGAATGGTATCCAGTCCAGTCTTCATATCCTGAATATCGACTTCATTTAATTCACCAGCGAGCATCCGGGAGAGATTTCCTGAAAGCAGCTTGATGGGAGTGATGGAGTTGAGGATCTCGTGACGGAGGACCCGCATCAGTTTCTGCCATGCCTCCAGCTCATTGCGGTCGATCTCCCGGCTGATGTCCCTTACAGACACCAGGGTGATTTTCTTCTCTCTGATCCTGAAAACGGATGCCAGGAAGATCATGTGGTGCGTGGTTCCCTGTATAACAATCTTCTGTAGGGTCTCCGTTTTTTCGGAAAACTGCCCCAGCCATTGTGAAAGCCCGGGTGAAATCTCCTCAAGGGCATGGATCTTCCGGAGCTCTTTCAGTTTGAACTGATCGAGGAAAGACTGGTTGACCAGTTACACATTCCCTTCCCTGTCAAATGCCATGATCCCGAACTGAATATGGTTTACTGCGGCTTCGAAGAACCTGCTCTCCGCTTCCCTGTCCAGCCTGATCAGCCTGAAGTTCCGGATGATCTCGTTAAATCCGTGATGTATGGCACTGAAATACGGATCACTGTGCTCTTCTGAAAAACGGAGGGTAGGGTCCTCATTGCGCAATGCAAGGATCAGCTTCAGCAGGTCCCTCCGGATACGGAGAAGGTAGAGAAAGAGGGAAACAGTCTCCATGATCAGCAAAACAACCAGAACCGACCAGGTGACCGGGTATTCAGGTCTCTGAAGATATATTCCCAGCAGAAGCGCGGTGGCCACAATGGAAACAACCACGGCCAGGATGGTCCGGATGTACCTGCTAAATACCATACTTTTTCATTTTCTGGTAAAGAGTGGAGCGGTTGATTCCCAGTAAGTTGGATGCGGCGCTTACGTTCCCTCCGGCACCCCTCAGGGCCTTCTCAATGATCAGCTTCTCATTCGCCTCCAGGTTCAGCGGGTTTTCCATCGTGGGACCCTGCGGCCTGGAAGTTCTTGGGAAAAGGTGTTCGGTCAGAATAACACCCTTTTCAGAAAGGATCACCGCCTTCTCGATGGTGTGTTCCAGTTCCCTGATGTTGCCGGGCCACTGGTGCTGCTGAAGGCTGGCCAGGGCCCCGTCGTTGAGCCTGAGGCCTGTCCGGTTATACTGCTCACAATATTTCCTCAGAAAGAACCAGGAGAGCACCGGGATATCTTCTTTCCTCTCCCTGAGCGGAGGGATCTCCAGCTGGATGGCGTTGAGCCGGTAATAGAGGTCCTCCCGGAAGGTTTTCCTTTCAATCATTTCCAGAAGCGGTAGATTGGTTGCAGAGATGATGCGGACATCAACTTTGATTGGCCTGGAGGATCCAACGGGATAGACTTCCCTGTTCTGGATGGCTGAGAGTAATTTGCTTTGCAGGGAGAGCGGCAGGTTCCCCAGTTCATCCAGGAAAAGGGTTCCACCTGAAGCGATGATAAAACGTCCGTCACGGTCCTCTTTTGCATCCGTAAAGGCTCCTTTCCGGTGTCCGAAAAGCTCACTTTCAAAAAGAGATCCTGGCAATGCTCCCAGATCAACCTTTACAAAAATCTCCTTCTTTCTTTCCGAAAGGCGGTGAATCTCTCTGGCGACCACCTCCTTGCCGGTGCCGTTTTCACCCAGGATAAGCACGCTGGCATCGGTAACCGCAATTTTCTTTACCACTTCGTTGACCTCTTTCATGGCAAGCGACTGGCAGTAACAGACTGCATAATCCTTTTCGATCTCTCCGGTGAGGTGTGCCTGTTTCTTTTTAAGCAGGGAGATCTCCATGCGGCTTCTCCTGAGCTCAAAGGCAGAAGCAACCGTTGAGAGGATCTTCTGCTCATCCCACGATTTCATAATAAAGTCAGCAGCACCCTCCTTCATGGACCTTACCGCCAGTTCCACATCGCCATAGGCGGTGATAAAGACCACGGTAGCCAGGGGATCCTTTTCCAGGATCTTATGCAGCCAGAAAATCCCCTCATTTCCGGACGCAATCCCGGCTCTGAAATTCATATCCAGAAGGATCACGTCATAGTCCGTTTTGTCCAGGGCGGAGAGAATCAGGTTTGGATTCCTCAGGGTTTCAATCCTCTCAAATTGCCTGGAAAGAAAAAGTTTCAGGGCGATCAGCAGATCATCGTTGTCATCTACGATCAGTATGGATCCCGATTTTCTGGCCATTGGTTTCAGGCTTTTTATAAATTTACACCATTGTGCGAATAAACCACAGAAGGTGTTGGAAAAAACGACACTTTTTATGGTGGTGTATTTATTATGTATCAGAAAAGCAAGGATTTAGGCATCCTGGCACGATATTATCAACTTATGCGGTAAAACCGGCATTATGATCCGCAACTACTTTCTTATCGCCATCCGTAGCCTCTGGAGAAACAAAATGGTTACCCTGATCAACCTGGTGGGGATGGCCCTGGGTTTCGGGATCTTCCTGTCCCTGTGGAGCTGGGTAAGGTTCGATTACAATTTTGATAAGTTTCATAAGGATATCGAATCCATGTACCTGTTGAACGTCAGGTATACCATGAACGGATCCGAATATACCTCGCAACGGACAGGAGGTATTTATGCTGAACTTCTCAAATCCAACTTTCCCCAGGTGCTTAGCAGTTGCCGTGTCAGTGAACCACAGGAGTTGCAATTTGGTGTGCAGAGCGATAGCATTACCCAGGGCGAAGCCGGTAATCCGCCAATGAAATATTTCAATGAACCTGAGGTGCTGGCCGTGGACAGTGTGTTTCTGGATTTTTTTTCTTTTAAACTGTTGCAAGGCAATCTGGACTTTATTTTCTCAGAAAAGGATCACCTGGTGATCACTGAAAGTATGGCTCGCAAGCTTTTTGGAGACAAGGATCCCATGGATAAGATGGTACGGATCGGAGAGGGCGGATATTTCAGGGTGGTGGGTGTTACTGAAGATCCACCTGTGGAGTCCACTTACCAGTTCCAGGCCCTGGCAGGCTTTCATATCATGGAAGAGCTTGGATATCCCATCAACGGATATGGGGGGACCATGTTCTATACCAATGTTAAGATTGCTCCCGGGACTGATCTTACTGCTTTGGATAGAGAAATAAATAATCTGGTGGATGAGAATTTTGAGAGTGACCTGGAAGCAATCCTTTTTCTGGATACCCTGACAAGGTTGCATCTTCATGGAGAGACCAGGGGGAGCATCGGATTCTATTTAAACCTGATCATGTCGCTGTTGATCCTTTCCATCGCATGCATCAATTTCATCAACCTGACCACAGCCTATTCATCGGGGCGGATCAAGGAGATTGCCATACGGAAAAGTGCCGGTGCCGGGAAGTTCCAGCTGGTGATTCAGTTCATGGGTGAAACCTACCTCCTGCTTCTGCTGGCATTTTATCTGGGCCTGTTCCTGGCCGAACACATTGTTCCTGCTACAGCCCGTTCATTTGGAGTTTCGATGGAACCTGATTATTCTGATGTTTCATTCTGGTTGCAGATTACCGGGATTTTTCTGGTAACCGGCCTGCTTGCAGGATTGTACCCTGCCATCAAGATAGCGGGATTCAAACCCCTTGTGTTCATCGCTGCCAGGTCCGGCAAAAGCCGGCAGCGGGGAAGCAGGTCCAGGAAAGTATTGATTGTCCTTCAGTTTACCTTCTCTGTGATCTTTATCATTATATCAGTGTTCGTCATCCGGCAATATGCCTATCTCAAAGAAGCCGACCTTGGATTCAACAGGAAAGATGTCATCTATATCCGGACCAAGGGAAAGGCGTGGGAGCACTACCCGCTTATCAAAAAGGATCTGGAGGAGCTGCATTTCGTGGAAAAGGCAGGCTCAGGATCGGAAATCCCTGTATTGATTAATCATGGGGAGATTGACTGGGGTGAGCGGGAAGGTGAGCACAACAGGATTGCCAGGATTTTGTGGGCTGACCCGGGGTTCCTTTCCACCTTTGAAATCGATCTGTTACAGGGAGAATTCTTTACCTATGACAGGGACAGCCTGAATCATGAATATGTGGTGGTAAATCAGTCGCTTGTGGATTTGATGGGGTGGGAGGATCCCGTGGGGATGGACTTTTATATGTGGGGAAGGGACCTGCACGTTCTGGGAGTTACCGAAAACATCAATTTCTTTCCGTTTAACCTCGATGTTTTCGGGAATGAAGCATTGATATACCTGTACGATCCGGTCAGGGAATACATCTTTGTCAGGGTCAGACCCGGATTCACTCCGGAACAGATGGCTGATATTGAAACAATCTTTAACAAATACAATCCCGGTTATGCATTTGATTCCGATTTTGTAAGCGAATTCAGATTTCCGGCCCAGGAAAACTCCGGGGGCGTCACCTTTGTTTTCAGGCTGTTCTCTGTTCTGGCCATTTTTATTGCTGTGATGGGACTCATCGGTCTCTCTGTATTTAACAACACCCGGAGGACCAAGGAGGTGGGTATCCGGAAGTCCATGGGAGCCCATACGGGGATTATCATGAAACTGCTGTTGTCTGAATTTCTGAAACTGGTGGTTCTTTCCAACCTGATCGCCATCCCCATCGCATACTTTCTCCTTTTCAAAGGATTTCAATTCTTCAGCTACAGCGTGGATCTGAAGATCTCCGTGTTTTTGGCAGTTTTCCTGCTTTCGCTGTTGCTTTCGCTGGGGGTGGTTTCCTTTCATGCCTTCCGTACCGCCAGGTCGAATCCGGTGGAAAGCCTCAGATATGAATAGTAAAAGTGATTTTTTCACCAGGTTCTTGCCGGGATGGAATTATTCCTTATATTGGCCTGCCATAGCACCTTTGATTAAATTCGTAGCACGATGTCGGTAGTCCGCTTTGGAGTTTCATTCGAGAAAGATGTCCTGGATGCCCTGGATGAATTTGTACTGGAGAATCAATTCGCCAACCGTTCCCAGGCACTCCGGCAGCTGGTGAATAAACACATCGTGGAGAAGAAGTGGCAGTGCAACAACCAGGTGGCCGGGGCTTTGACCCTTGTGTATGACCACCACAAGAGAGATATCGCAAACCGCCTTGCTGATATCCAGATGGCTTACCAGGTGGAAATTCTTTCAACCCAGCGCTATACGCTGAACGAGCACCACAGCATGGAGGTAATCGTTCTCAGCGGGATCTCAGCCAGGCTGACCGAGCTGTCGGAAAAGCTGATCTCTGAAAAGGGGATTCAGCATGGGAAACTGAACATGACCAGATTTGATTAAGCATGACGAAACAGACAAAGAAGAAATTAAAGCATCTGGAGAGCTGGTTTGATGACCTGCCTGGAACCATTGTGGCGTTTTCGGGAGGAATAGACTCTTCCCTGGTGCTTTTTCTGGCCCGCAAATGGCTAGGCAGGGAGAGGGCAATCGGGGTAATTTCCAAATCTGAGAGTTTAAAAAGCAAGGACTTTGAGCTTGCCCAGTCGTTCAGCAAGCAATACGATATCCACATGGAGGTGATTGTGACCCGTGAACTGGAAGATGACCGGTACAACGAGAATCCAATCAACCGCTGCTTTTTCTGTAAGGACCATCTGTACAATGACCTGCAGTCCATCCGGGACAGGTATCCGGGTTATGAGGTGTTGAACGGAACCAACTCGGATGACTACGGTGATTACAGGCCTGGTATGAAAGCTGCCGCCAAATACGAAGTCCTTTCTCCGCTGGCCGAATGCCTGATTACAAAAACCGAGATCAGGGAGATAGCCAGGGAGTTCGGATTGCCCAACTGGGACAAACCAGCCAGTCCGTGCCTCAGCTCAAGAATCCCCTATAACCACAAGATCACCCGGAAGAAACTGGTGGAAATTGAAAAAGCCGAAGACCTGCTCAATTCATATGGATTTAATGATGTGAGGGTGAGACACTATGGAGACCATGGAAAGGTTGAGGTAGCAAAGGAGGATGTCGCCAGGCTGCTTGCAATGAAGGACTCGGTGGTGGAGAAGATCAGGGAAGTGGGATTTGCCGCTGTGGTCATTGATGAGGAGGGGCTGGTTTCCGGAAAACTAAACAGAGCTATAAGAAGGTGAAAAAGATACTGTACTATGATTGTTTTGCAGGGATCAGCGGGGATATGAACCTGGGTGCCCTGGTGGATGTGGGCGTTGACCCGGATTTTCTCAGGCAGGAGCTGGGAAAACTGAACATTGACGGATTCAGGCTGGAAGTTCAGCCCGATATGAGAAAAGGGATCAGCGGGACAAAAGTGACCGTGGTAATCGAAAATCCTGAAAATGAAAAGCACCGGCATCTGAGGCATATTGAGGAACTGATCAACAGCAGTTCATTGTCTGACAGGATCAAAAAAAAATCGCTGGCTATTTTCAACCTTGTGGCTGAAGCCGAAGCAAAGGTTCATAACATATCCAAGGAGAAAGTGCATTTCCATGAGGTGGGTGCCCTGGATTCCATTGCGGATATTGTGGGGGCTGCCATTTGCCAGGAATTCCTGGAGGTGGATGAGATCCGCTGTTCGGCGGTCCAGCTGGGTGGCGGTTTTGTACAATGTGCCCATGGAATGATGCCTGTTCCGGCTCCTGCCACTGCCGAGATTGTTGCGGACATGCCTGTAAAAACAGGACTCGTGGACTATGAGGCTACAACACCAACCGGAGCGGCTATTCTTGCAGCCACGGTGGACCGCTTCTCCTCCGGAGAAGAGCTGACCATCAAAAGAACAGGGTATGGGATCGGACAGAAGGACGGGGAAGTACCCAACGTACTCAGGGTTTTCCTGGCAGAGAGCAATGAGGGAGAGCAAGGGGATCTTACGGTTGAACAGGCCATGGTCATTGAGTGCAACATCGATGACATGAGCCCTGAATGGTTCAGCCATGTGCAGTCAAAATTGTTTGATGCAGGGGCAGCAGATGTTTGGATGATTCCCATTGTCATGAAAAAATCGAGGCCGGCCCACCTGCTTGGTGTATTGTGTGATCCTGCAGGCAGTGATCGCATGAAGGAGATCATTTTCACTGAAACCACCTCCATCGGGTTGAGGGAATATTCAGTCAGCAAGAACATGCTGAGAAGAGGGATCAGGGTGGTTCAGACCCGTTTCGGGGATATTCCTGTGAAGCAGAGTTATTACAGGGGGAGACTGGTCAATGAGAAACCTGAATTCGAACCGTGCAGGGAGGCAGCAATTTCACATCATGTGACACTCGAAGAGGTTCAGAAAGAGGTATATAAGAAACTGTAATGGAGAAACCGGAAATCAACAAGTTGCTCGAATTGTTCAAGAGCGGCGAACTTACACAGGAAGATATTATCGGGAAGCTTTTAAGCCGTGGCGTGGAAAACCTTGGTTTTGCTGCAATCGATACGGAGCGTGCCAAAAGGACAGGTATTCCTGAAGTGATCTTCGCAGCTGGGAAGACTGCGGATCAGGTGGCAGAAATCGCCGGAAGGATGGTGGAGCGGGGAATCCCGGTGCTGGCCACCCGGGCCGGCCGCGAAGTGTATGATACCGTGCGCAGGAAGATCCCGGATGCCGTTTACCATGAGCAGGCAAAGGCCATCATTTACCAGCCCGAAAAACCGAAGCCCACAAAAAGCTATATCGCTGTAGTTACTGCCGACACATCGGATATTCCTGTGGCAGAAGAGGCCGGGATCACAGCTGAATTCCTGGGCAACAGGGTTGAACGTATTTATGATGTGGGGGTAGCCGGTATTCACAGGTTGTTTCACAGAATGGAGCTGATCAGGGGTGCACGTGTGATTATCGTGGTGGCTGGTATGGAGGGCGCACTGGCCAGCGTGGTGGGCGGCATGGTGGATAAGCCGGTGATCGGGGTACCGTGCAGTACGGGATATGGAGCCAATTTCGGGGGTGTTTCCGCATTGCTTTCCATGTTGAACAGCTGCGCAACCGGAGTAAGTGTTGTGAACATCGACAACGGATTCGGGGCAGCATGCCAGGCCAGTTTGATCAATAAGATCGGTACTTAGTGCGAGGGAAAAGTGCGATAGTGAAAAGTGCGATAGTGAAAAGTAAAAAGTAAAAAGAACCAGTGATGAGTGAGATGCATGTACTGTTGGTTTCGGCTGCAACCCTGGGGGTGATCCATACCCTGCTGGGCCCCGATCACTATCTTCCCTTCATTGTATTGAGCCGTGCCAGGAGTTGGACCAGAAGCAGGACCCTCTGGATAACCTTTTTTTCAGGGATCGGGCATGTGAGCGGTTCGGTGGTCCTGGGACTGATCGGCATAGGTATGGGGCTCAGCCTGAGTAAACTGGAAGCCGTGGAGACCGGAAGGGGCAATATTGTGGGCTGGATGCTCATTGCCTTTGGTATACTCTATACTGCATACGGACTTTTCAAATATCTGAAACGGGGTGCCCATGTTCATTTTCCGGCATTCCTGCGTCCGAAATCCATCAGGCACAACGACCTGCACCTGAGTGAAGAAATGAAGGAGGGGAAAGATGCAGGAAGCATCACACCCTGGATCCTTTTCCTGATCTTTGTATTTGGTCCCTGCGAGGTACTTATTCCCATGCTGGTTTGTCCTGCTGCTGAGCATAGCGGACTGGGTGTATTTCTTGTGGCCCTGGTCTTTGGAATTGCGACCATTTCGACCATGCTGCTGGTTGTATTTCTGGGATACCAGGGTGTTTCTCTCCTTAGATTCAAGGGGAAAGAACACCAGATCCACCTGCTGGCCGGTCTGGTGATCCTGCTGGCCGGTGCAGGAATGCAGTTTCTTGGATTGTAGTCTCCCCGTTTTCTGCTATATTCGCCACCATTTTCAAAATAACGGTAACGATATTCCGTAAATATCGTATCATGTAATTATATGAAACTAATTTATTCAACCTGCAGTCTATTTATTGTATTATTAATCAATATAGGTGCACCCAGACAAGCGTTTGGACAGATCAATTACAGCTCCGGCTCCCAAATGAGGTATCTGAAAGGGAAAGATGCCGCAGGACTCACGGTAAACTGGATCAACAGCAGTTTTGATGATTCGGGATGGGCCCTGGGCAATGCTCCCATCCGATACGGGGACGGCACTGGAGGTACTGTTCTGGATGACATGATGAACAACTATTCGGTAGTTTACATGCGTTCCAGATTCACAGTGGAAAATGTGGCCTTGCTGGATGACATTGTACTGGACATTGACTATGATGACGGATTCGTGATCTGGATTAACGGACAGCGTGCGCTGAGCGAAAATGAGCCGGCCATACTTTCGTACAATGCATTTGCACCGGGACAGCATGAATCCGGACTGGCCGATACCTTCAAACTGGAGCCAGGTTCGGTTGTTTTGGTGGAGGGCGAAAATACCCTTGCCATACAGGGATTTAATATAAGCCTGGAGAGCAGTGATTTCCTGATGAACCTGGGAATCCATGCAGGACTCATTGAACCGGTGCTTCAGGATACGGTGGGCCTCCATTTCAGTGAGCCATCCGGATTTTACGATGAACCCTTTTACCTGGATATCACTCCGTCAAATCCCGACTGGGATGTGGTTTACACCCTGGACGGCAGCAATCCGCAGTACTCGGAAACAGCCATCGTTAGAGCGGATATGGCCCACATCCTGATTGATCCTGCCAGTACCATCGGAAGGCCTGCCACTCCCGCAGTGGTTGTCAGGGCTTCTTCCGTAGCGGATGGAATCAAGCCTTCGTATCCTGAATCGAGGACCTATATTTTCCTGGATGAGGTAAAGGATCAGGGATATCCGGGAGGGGACTGGCCCACTACAAACATCAACGGCCAGCTCATTGACCTTCCCATGGACCCCAGGGTTGTGTACGATCCTGCCTACATGGGCGAGATGGATGTAGCCCTGACAGACATTCCTTCCATTTCATTAATTACGGACCTGGATAACCTTTTTGATCCGTCCACCGGGATCTATGTGAATGCTTACGGACATGGCTTTGAATGGGAAAGGGAGTGTTCCGTAGAACTGATCAATCCGGATGAATCAGATGGATTCAGCGTCAATGCAGGGCTCAGGATCAGGGGCGGATGGAGCCGTCATGATGATTTCCCAAAACACGCTTTCCGTCTTTTCTTCAGGTCCCAGTATGGCGATGCAAAATTGAATTATCCGCTTTTCGGGGATGAAGGAGTGGACCGGTTTGATAAAATAGACCTGAGAACTTCCCAGAATTACTCCTGGGCACGCTATGCGGACCGCCGGAATACCTTCCTGCGTGAGGTCTTTTCAAGGGATCTTCAAAGGGATATGGGCCAGCCCTATACGCGAAGCCGTTATTACCACCTCTACCTGAACGGGATGTATTGGGGATTGTTTCAAACCCAGGAGCGGTCAGAAGCCCGTTTTGCTGCCGATTACCTGGGTGGCAATACAGGCGATTATGATGTTGTTAAGGTAAATACGGAAGATTGGGATTACAAAATTGAAGTCACAGACGGAACAATGGACTCATGGTCCCGGATCTGGGATATGGTCCAGGATGGATTCAGCGACAATGCTGATTACTTTGAACTGCTGGGAAGGAATGCAGAAGGCAATCCCGTTGCAGGCGGAAAGGTGCTCGTTGATATAGACAACCTGATCGACTATATGCTTTCCATTTTTTATACAGGAAATTTTGATGCACCCACCTCATCCTTCGGAGGCAACAGGGGACCCAATAATTTCTTTGCAATCTACAGCAGGGAGGATTTTTCTGCCGGATACACATTTTATAACCATGATGCTGAGCACTCGCTTTTTGCAGAAGTGGTCAGTCCCGGAACCGGTTTGAATGAGGACAGGGTGAACCTCTCCATGGGAGTATCGGGCTTTTATGCATTTCACCCCCAGTGGCTGCATCACAAGCTTTCTGAGAATGCAGAGTATCGCATGCGGTTCATGGACAGAGCCTCCATGTACCTCGATGGGAAAGGCATTCTTACACCCGAAGCAAATGAGGCAAGACTAAGCAAGCGTGCCTCTGAAATTGATGTGGCCATCATAGCGGAATCGGCCCGTTGGGGTGATGCTTATTCTGCGAATCCATTGACCAGGGATGATCACTGGATCCCGGAAGTAAACAGGATTAAGGAAGATTTCTTTCCTTACAGAACGAATATATTAATAACTCAGCTGGATAATGCAGGACTGTATTCCACGCTAAAGGCCCCTGTTTTCTATAAAGATTCGGACATTATTGACAATGCAGAAATGACAGTGAGCGCTCCTGCGGATATCAGGGTGGTAAACTCCAACAGTTCAGGAACCATCTGGTATACCACCGATGGAACGGATCCCAGATTGCTGGGAGGAATTGCCAATCCACTGGCACAATCGGGAGGTTCCGGTGAGGTCTTGCTTGGCTTTGGCGGGTCAGCTGTTTTGAGGGTCAGGATTCAAAACGGGGATGAATGGAGTGCCGTTAAAGAGATGCGGATTATTGCTGAAGAGGAAGATTATTCAAACCTGGTCATCACAGAGCTGCATTATCACCCCAAGGAACTGGTTGTGGCAGGAGACACAACCCAGGCCAAGGACATGGAGTTCATCGAGTTCAAGAATACAGGAGATAATGCAATTCACCTGGGTGGCCTGATTCTCGATTCAGCCGTATATCACGAATTCCCCATGGGTACGGTTCTGCCTTCGAAACAGTTTTATGTAGTGGCATCAAAGCCCTCGGCATTCTACAAGCGATATGGACTTATTGCTTCCGGCAATTATTCAAAAAACCTTTCCAACGGAGGGGAGGAGATTTTGCTCAGTGACAGCAAGGGGACCCCTTTGATGCATTTTGTCTTTCAGGATACAATACCCTGGCCGCCTCAGGCAGACGGTGAAGGATTCTCGCTGGTGTCCACTGTCCATGACCCGGATGGCAATCCGGCTGATTACAGGTACTGGAGGGCATCCACTTACATCGGGGGTTCACCATTTAAAAATGATCCTTTGCCTACGGTTAAGCAACCCGTGTATGCAAACCAGCCCGATATCCTGCTCTATCCCAATCCCACATCAGGGTTGCTTTATGTGCAGTGGCCTGATGGCAGCATCCCCGTGGAGTCCACCATTCAGCTTTACAGTCTGAACGGAAGCCTTTTGTACCAGACCGAGCTTTACAACGAACAGCAGATCAGCATCGGTCATCTGAATCTTTCCTCAGGTGTTTATCTGGTTAAGATCACCACCGGGGTACTGATCTTCAGGAAGAAAATCGTATACAGGTAAGGGGATAGGTGAAAGAGGATAGGTTTTTTTAGGGTGCCTGGATTTTATAGAGGTATTTGCTCGTGCGCATGAAGATGGCTTTTCCGGCGATGGCCGGTGTGGCCCATATTTCGCCATCCAGGCTGTTTTCAGCCAGCTGTTCCATGTTGTTTCCTGCTTTCATCACGTAGGTCGTTCCTTTGGTGGAGCTGAAGTAAACATGGCCCTCTGCATAAACGGGTGAAGAATGAAATTTGCCCTTCATTTTTTCCGACCAGACAGTCTCTCCGGTCCGGGCATCCAGACAATACATCATGGATTCCGAATCTACGGTGTACAGCAGGTTATCCACCACTACGGGGGATAACAACTGCAGGATGGGAGAGCTTACCCTCCAGAGCACATGGGTTTGTTCCACATCCCCTTCCCCGGAAGGATCCACTGCCAGAAGTTCCGCGTTCTTTTCACCCTCCTGATCGGTTTCAAAGCCCACATAGAAGTAAACGATCCCCTTGCTCTCTGTGGGCATGGCGATGGTGGAGTCCTCTCCGTGAACAATGCGCCAGACTTCCCTGCCGGTTTCCGCATCATAAGCGATGCAGGCTGCCGATCCGTTGCTGATCATCAGGTCACGGCCGTTTACTGTGACAATGATGGGGGTGATGTAAGCTTTTTTACCGATATACTCCAGCCGGTCGTAAAGCTCCTTCGGGCGTTCGGTTTTCCAGATGGTCTCTCCGGTATGTTTGTCCAGCGCTGCAATATACTGGATGTCTGATCCTTCCATGTGGACAATCAGCTTGCCTTTGTAAATGAGCAGGGATGATCCCGGGCCCTGGATGTGTTCCACCTGCATATCGGTTCTTTTCCACAGGATTTCACCGGTGCGGGTATCCAGACAGGTGGTGCCATATCTGCCGAAATGCATGTAGGCCCTGTCTTCTTCAATGGCCGGGGTTGGCGTGGCATAGGTATTGATTGAATGTTTTCTGTAAAGCGTATCGGGATTGAACAGCAATATGTTGTGGATGATTGCACCTGTTTCCGTATCCGCACAAAGGGCCCTCATCTCCCTGCCATCGTCTGTGGCGGTGGTGATCCATACCTGGTTTCCCCTTACCACGGGGGAGGACCAGCCTTTTCCCTCAATGGCAGTTTTCCATGCAATGTTCGTGGTGTCGTTCCAGGAAACCGGAATCCCGGTTTCCCTTGATATTCCGTTTAAATCAGTTCCCCTGAAGTGGGTCCAGGAAGAGCGTTCCTGACCGCTCACAGGAATGCAGGCAAAAAGGGCTGAAAGGATCAGAAAGGGAAGGGGTCGAAGAGATGTCATGTTCTGACGTTATGGTGCGCTCCCAATATAGTGAAAATCCGGTTCAGTCCTTCACGCAGCGGACCGATGCCCCTTCATCGGGATCGCTCAACTGTCGATTGATTTCAGCCTGTTCGGCAGTCATATACCTGAACCATGGAGATGGATCTTCCCTCGAAGATGTCCAGAAGACGGTGAAAACCCCCTTTCCGTTAAAAACACCCAGGTTGTTCATGCTGCCGGCCGGCAGTGCCGTAAACCCTGACTCATTGGTGGCACCTTCGTTGGGATCGTTCCAGAACTCGAGGCCCGTTGCCTTTAGCTTTCCACCCTGGTCAGTGCCCCGCCAATCCTCTTTTTCAGCTTCTGTTCTGGTCATACCAAGCGTCATCTCCAGCACCTTCCACTCCCCGTCACTGGGGATGTGCCAGCCATCCGGACAGACTCCCTGCGACCCTTCCCCAAAGTTGTATTGCATCATCTCCTCCCAGCTGTATAAGGCTCCGTATTGATCGCAATAGGATTGATTGTTTTGGTAACAGTATTTTTGAATGATTCCGTCATCGGAAGCATTCAGGTCGCCATTGATCATGGTCCCTATATCCAGATTCTGGGCCATCCAGACCTGTTCCCCGATCTTCACAGTCTGATAGGTTTTTCCGTTTCTTTCATCATTAAGGGGGGCTGATATGCTCGGTGTTCTAAAGATCCTTCCATCTCCGTAAGCAATCCCGGCAATGTTGATGGCAAAAGCCCTTACATAATAGTCAGTTTCCGGGGCAAGCCCGGTCATGGTGCCCGTGTAGGTTCCTGTTCCCTGTCCCTCCGTGGTATGACTTCCGTCAATGGTAGGATCCTGGGTTGTACCCCAGCAAAGGCCGCGTTCCATGATGGGTGATCCCCCATCCGATACCACAGTGTAACCACACTGTGCAGAGGAGGCCGTCACATTGATCACGCCACCGGTTTCCACCTCCGGAAGTCGGGGGGCAAGAGTTGTAAACTCTTCAGGGTCACCGTATTTACGGTTATCATCATCTTCAGCGTAAGCCCAGATATAATAGGTCGTGGCTGGATTCAGGTCTTCAATAAGTGTACTGAAGGAACCTTTCTGATCCGTTCTGCCCTGGTTGCTGCAATTGATGGCTTCTGCAGGATTCGGGGTCAGTGACCAGCAGAATCCGTGCATGGTAACTCCTGAGGATCCTACATCCAGCAGCGTTCCTGCGGCCCTGCATGAGTTCAGGGTAATTTCCGAGACCCCCTCGGTTTTTACGATGATCACCTGGCTGACCTCAAACTTCTTGCAATGGGACAGGAAGAGCCCGCACATGGCCAGCACCAGGATGGCCCCCAGGGTGGTCAGTTGCTTGTGTGGAGCAGGGAATATCATTTGTACTTATTGCTGCTTGTTCTTTCTTAAAAATATAAATTCACCACCCTCATCACCCACTTTATCGATCTCTCCGTAAAGGGGCATGGCATCGCTGTTGTTGATCACTGCGATCCGGAAGCTGGAAAACAGCTCTTCGGAGGAGAGATAGGGCTCCTTGTTCTCCTGCAGTCTCCGGATCAGGTATTTGGTAAACTGGCTTTCGTCCGGTACCTCCGACAGGTTGCCGCTGGTCATCGCCTTTCTGCTGGGTAGTTCATAGAGTTTTTCGTATGCTTTATCCTGGTTGCCAAAGGCCGACCTTGTTTTAAAGATGGACCCTCCGAAACAGGCATCGGTAATCAGCAGGGTATGTTTGGAATGGATTTCTTTCAGGTAGTCCACCAGGGTGCTGTTCCTGAACCAGTTGGTCTTTTCATAGCGGTCGGCATCCGAGGGAAGCCAGTAGCCGTTGCTGGCACTTTCATCCCACCAGCCGTGACCTGCATAAAAGATCAGCAGGTTGTCATTGGGTGTTACCAATTCAGCCATTTCATCCAGGCTCCTGATCAATTCAGCAAAAGTGGTATTCTTTAAAAATCTGATGTTCTCTTCGTTGAACTGGTAGTTGCTTACCAGGGCAGTGTAAAGGTTCCCGGCATCCCTGATGGGGTTGTCCAGGTCGGAAATCTCCTTGTCTCTGTATTGATCGATACCGATGATCAATCCATAATATTTGGATTCGGAGGAAATCCGGTCGGCCAGGGTCACCACCGGTGGCACGTATTCCACCACGAAGGTTTGCTCGGCCAGGTTGTCTTTCCGGTCCATGGCCACAATTCTGAACTGGTTTTCACCGGGCTTCAGTTCCAGCCGGGAGGTAAATACACCGGTTTCCGAGAGGGATTGCATCTCGGAGTTGACCGATACAAAACTGATGCCCGCATTGTCCGTTGCTTTCGCGATCAGGTCCATCTGGGGTTGCTTGGTCACATGTTTGAACCCTGCCGGGATCTTGGGTGAAATGTATTCGAGCACGGGGGGATCCGTATCCGGAACCTCCACTATTTCGGTTTTGGGCAGGTTGTTGATCCGTAGGCTCGATTTCACACTTTTAACTTCCTGGGCAGACAGATGGCTGCCTCCAAGGAAAAGGGCAAGAACCGTCAGATAAATTGTTGCTTTCATCACCTTTTCAATAACTGATGTTTAAAACACGTATCGCATGGCGATCAGAGGAACATTGGACACCGGTTCCACGCTGGTGCCGATTGAGAAGCCTTTTGCATGATCTGAAACCTGGTTCTGTTTCTTTTCTGAGGTACCCAGGATGGTCCACGCAATGTCCACCACCCAGACACCCAGGGCAGCATATCCCAGTATTTGTGAAGTCCTTTTCGTATCATAAGCCTGGTCGAACACGTCATCCTTTGCATCCGGATGTTCAGGATCCAGGTAATTTTGGTAGGTGGACCATGATTTGCGGTTGAGATACACCGAGCCTGCCAGGCAGCCGTATCCGGCCACACCCCTGAGCCAGTGAGGTTTTCCGGGATTGATCCTGGACAGGCCGAGTCCCGGAAATGCAAGAGACTGGGCAATGATCAGGGTACGGTTGTATTCCTTCTGAGCTGTTGTTTCGCTTTTTTCACGGGCAGGCTCTTTGACTTCCGGTCCGGCCTCATCCCTTTGTGTTTCGGAAGGAACAACAGCCACAGGAGGGGCCTCGGGCTGGGCATAGACCTCCACGAAGATATCCCCGTCGAGAAAAATGCTGTCGGCTTCCATATCCCAGATGATCTGCTTGTTTCCACCACCGGTTACACCTTCCCCGATATCCCCGGAAAGCGAGCTGGCCGGGACTTTCTCACCGTTTTCATAGGTGATATCGAGCCTGATTGTGAATTTTTCTGACCGGGTACTGTTCAGCAGGTCAAATTCAATATGCACTTTCCCGCTTTTCAGCGAAAGTGCAGGGGGGGATACTTCCACACGGGTCTGGGCCCGGAGGGATGGCAAGGCGCAAGCCAGGACAATAGCAATCAATAATTTGGCCGTTATATTCATTGCAGTGAAGTAAATATAATGCGCAAATCAATCAAACACAAATAATTTCCCCATCAGGCTACTCTTCAAAAGCAGCGTCAAAACTGATGTCGGAAGGAGGGAAATCCATATCCTTAACAAAATCGCAAGCCTCGGCAGCACCATGTTCACGGTCCATACCGCTGTCCTCCCATTCCACCGAGAGGGGACCCCTGTAGCCGATCCGGTTCAGGGCCCGGATGATTTCCTCGAACCGTATGTCGCCCCTTCCAGGGGACTTGAAATCCCAGTAACGGCCCGGTGCCCCAAATTCGGTATGACCGCCGAAGACCCCTGCTTCCACGGGAACATCCGACCAGGCCACATCCTTCATGTGCACATGGAAGATCTTGTCACTGAATGTGGTGATAAAACCCACATAATCCACTCCCTGGTAACCCAGGTGGGAAGGATCATAGTTAAAGCCAAAGGCTTTGTGGTAGTCCAGTGCCTCCAATGCTCTCTTTGCAGATGCTATGTCAAAGGCGATCTCTGTGGGATGAACCTCAAGGGCATACCGGATATCCATCTCCTGGTAGGCATCCAGGATGGGTTTCCACCGTTCGGCAAATGCTTTGAACCCCGCATCAATCATGGATGCCGGGGTAGGTGGAAAACTGTAAAGCATATGCCAGATGGGACTGCCGGTAAATCCGTTCACCACCGGTACGCCCAGCCGTTTTGCCGCCTCGCCGGTTTTGATAATCTCCTCTGCGGCCCGCCGGTTCACACCTTCGGGATCGCCGTCTCCCCAGACATAGGCAGGAAGAATGCCCTGGTGCCGTTCATCGATCCGGTCGGAAACCGCCTGTCCCACCAGGTGTGTGGAAATGGCGTGAACCTCCAGCCCGTACTTGGCCAGTAGTGACCGTTTGTCTTGGCAATACTGCTCATCGGCTTTATCCACTTCGAAGTGGTCACCCCAGCAGGCCAGCTCCAGGCCATCATATCCGAATGCTTTGGCTTTCTTACAAAGTGTTTCCAGGGGCAGGTCGGCCCACTGGCCGGTAAAAAGTGTAACGGGACGTTTCATATCTCTTCGATCATTTTTATTTTACGTTTTCGCACTGAGCACTGGGCACTGAGTACTGAGCACTGAGCACTGAGCACTGAGCACTGAGTACTGAGCACTGAGCACTGAGTACTGAGCACTATAATTCCCTGATCCAGATGTTCCTGTAAGATACAGGATTGCCATGATCCTGTAACATCAGCGGCAGCTTACCGGCATGGGGCTTGTAGGTATGAAGGCCGATGAAGTCGGTGGTCCCTGTTATGGACACATGGTTCTGGATCAATACGCCATTGTGGATCACGGTGATGTAGGCAGGGTAACTTACCGAACCGTTTTCCCTGAATACGGGTGCTTTGAAAATGATGTCATAGCTTTGCCACTCCCCGGGAGGAAGGCAGGCATTGACCAGTGGTGCGTGGTCCTTGTATATGCTGCCGGCCTGACCGTTGTAGTAGGTTTCGCTTTCATAGGAGTCCAGCACCTGGACTTCATACTGGCTCATCAGAAATATCCCGCTGTTCCCGCGTCCCTGTCCGTCTCCCACCACCACCTCCGGCGCACGCCATTCGATATGAAGCTGAACGTCTCCAAAGCTCTGTTTGGTTTTAATTCCGCCGGTTTTGGGTTTTACAGTAAGAATATCACCGGCATCCCAGGTGGCCGGTCCCCCTTTTTCATTCTCCCATTGGCTGATGTCCTTCGCGTCCCCGTACAATACAATGGCATCGGAAGGAGGCAATGTACCTTTGCCGGGGGTGACCTTTACCGGTTTCCTGGACCAGTCTTCCGTGTCTTCAGGTTTCATCCCGGTGGTCTGGCACTGTGCATTGAATAAAGCAAGTGAGAGAATTGCAAGCGTAATGAACTTTTTCATATCTGGTATGATTGTTAGAGTTAATAGATATCGTGCCTGCTAATTTAACAAAGATTGTTTTATATTTGAATATGAAGTGTTTTGTATCCCTCATACTCTCAATACTAATCACTTGTGCATCCCCGGTCCTTTCCGCACAGCAGAATCCCGTCATATCCAAACCTGTACTCACGCTTGAGGGAACCACGCTGGTGATCAGTTTCGAAATAAGCAGTAGCTATCCATTACAGAAATACAACATCCGGATGGAGGTAAGCGATGCGGAAGGGAACGAGATCTTGCCACAAGCTATTTCTGGGGACATTGGTGAAAAAATCAGTTCGGGAGACAACAAGGTGATCAGGTGGGATTTAAAAGCCGATCAGATTTCCATGGAGCGGATCCTGGATGTGGTGATTGTGGGTAGTATTGCAGAGTCGGAGGGATCGACGGGCTCGGATGCACAGGTGACCCGACTGGGAGCCATCGGACGATCGGTTGTCTTTCCAGGTTGGGGATTATCAAAGGTTCATCCGGGAAAACCACACTGGATCAAGGGGGTGGGGGCTTATGGATGTATGGCTGGTGCGCTGATACTGAACCAACGAGCACATGCGAACTATCAGAATTACCTGGATTCAGGTGACGCTGCTGATCGGGAGATGTATTATGATCGATCTGTCAATCAGGAGCAATTTTCGGTTGTCTTGGCTTACGCAGCGGCAGGAATATGGCTGGCAGATATGATTTGGACCGTGGCGGGAACAGGGAACCTCTCCAAAAAGAGTACATCTGTGCAACGAACAGGATTGACAATAGGTGCTGATTATGAGACGATAGGACATGCACCCATGCTGGTATTAAAATATGCTTTTTAACAAGATGACCGAGAAGCAAAGAAATAGAAATTCAAAAAGGAAAGGTCTCACCCTGGTCCTTCTATATTTTTTTTTACCTCTTTTCGCTCAGGAGTTCAGAAGTGAGAAGGCAAGCATAGATCTGGGCAGGGGTAAAAAGCCCATTGGGTTTGCTACTGCAGGTGACATGGCACCCAACTTGGAGGCTATGGTTAATGAGTCAGTCTACTATGGGCTTGTAATTGGGGTGGACAATTACATGGATCCGGCCATTCAATCCCTGGATCATGCAGTCGCGGATGCACAGAAAGTATTCGACATGTTAAGTACGAAATATACCTTTGAGAAAGGAAATATTCGTTTTCTGAAAGATCCCAAAAGGGACGATATTATTTACGCGCTGGACTATCTTTCCAATGTTGTTACCCCAAATGATAACCTGGTTATTTTTTATGCCGGTCATGGGCACTGGGATGCAAATGCCAGTATTGGATTCTGGCTCCCATCGGATGCCAGGAAGATAAGCAGTACTGACTGGTTCAGAAACAGCACCCTGGTTGATTATCTCAAAGCCATCAACAGCAGGCATACACTCTTAATCACAGATGCCTGTTTTGGAGGATCCATATTTAAAACACGGACAGCCTTTGATGATGCGCCACAGGATATTAAGGTTCTCTACGAATATCCCAGCAGAACAGCCATGACCAGCGGTGCGATGACCGAAGTGCCCGATGAGAGTTCATTCACAAAATATTTACTGGAAAGATTGGAGAAAAACCGGGAGAAATACCTCTCAGCAGAGCAGTTATTCAGCAGCATGAGGACCGCTGTAATCAACAACAGCGAGGCCATACCCCAATACGGAGAAATACGGAATGTGGGTGACCAGGGAGGCGATTTTGTTTTTATAAAGAAATAGATAGACCAGGATAAAAACGCTCATTTTATGGTACGGACAACCGGTAAATTGCGCATTACCAGTTTGATCTTTTACTGTATTCTAACTACAGTGATACTACTGCTTCCCTTGTGCAAACCAGTGGAGCAGGAGCTAAAGGTGAAAGTGGAGACAGTTGCTGTCGGTGAAGTCGGATATACCTATGCCGTGGTGAGCGGTAAGGTGGTTGATGTGGGAGATGGCAGGATCAAGCAGCACGGTTTTTGCTACAGCACCTCAGAGGATCCGACCATTTTTGATGGGAATACACAGTTGGGTGCTCGATCCACTGCTGGTGATTTTTCAGATTCTCTTCTTAACCTTCAAAGCGGAACAACCTACTATGTGAAATCTTATGCCCAGGCGAACGATGAAATCTATTACGGAGAACCTGCCAGTTTAACCACCCTTTCACCCACAGCCCCGGTTGTGGCCATTGAATCGGTAGGCGATTATGAAAATGATTCGGTGAAGGTAAATAGCACAGTCACCGATGACGGGGGATCGGAGATAACAGCCCGTGGAGTTTGCTGGAGCCTGGAGGAGAATCCGGTCATTGCCGCTGACCATACCGCAGACGGCTCAGGTACGGGATCATACACCAGTTTCATCACCGGCTTATCGCCTGATACGGTATATTATATCAGGGCCTATGCCACATCGGAAGTGGCCACCAGTTACAGTGACCAGCAGCAGGTAAGCACCCCTCCCGGGAGTGTGACGGTTACCACGGCAGCCATCACGGGGATAACCACCAGCGGTGCAGTGAGCGGAGGTACCGTGGGCAATAACGGAGGTTCAGCCGTGACCCAGCGAGGGGTTTGCTGGAGCACTTCGGTGCAGCCAGTTTTTTCGGGCGACCACACCACCGATGGGTCCGGTTCAGGTTCATTTACCAGTTCGCTTTCGGGATTAAGCCCCTCAACGACCTATTATGTGCGGGCCTACGCGGTGAACGGATCGGGCACTTATTATGGGAATCAGCTTAGTTTCACCACCACAAGCCCCTCAGCCTCCCTGCCCGTTGTTACTACAAACAACGTGACCAGCATCACGGAAAGCACAGCAACGAGTGGCGGAAATATAACCGACAACGGCGGTTCAGCAGTGTCAGTCCGGGGAGTTTGCTGGGGCACCTCTCACAATCCGGATCTGAGTGATGGATTTACAGAGGACGGGACCGGAACGGGAACCTACACCAGTGCTATCACGGGACTGGCATCCAATACCACCTATTATGTAAGGGCCTATGCCACAAACGATGAGGGTACCTCCTACGGAGATGAGGTAAGCTTCACCACCGATCAGACCATTTATCCTCCCACCCTGACCACTTCACCGGTGACCAGCATCACTG
>JAZDPG010000074.1:0-4316 GCA_043797815.1 Bacteroidota bacterium | reverse complement strand
CAGAAAGACAAGTACTTTATACCGGGAAGATCATCGTCAAATTATCCGGAAATAACCATTGATTAGGAAACCGTAGAATATTGATTCGCCGTGCTATTTAACTCCCTGAATTTCATCTTTTTCTTCCCCATTGTAGTTGCTGCGTATTTTGCGCTGAATCCAAAATACCGCTGGATACTTCTGCTGATCGCCAGCTATTATTTCTACATGTGCTGGAACTATAAGTACATCGTACTGATCATGTTTTCGACTGTTGTGGATTATGTGGCTGGTATTCTGATGTATAAATGGCAGGACCAGAAATTTCGAAAGCTTTTGCTTCTGGGCAGCCTTGGCACGAACCTGGGATTGCTCTTTTTCTTCAAGTATTTCAACTTTTTTGGAGATACGATCAATACCTTATTTGAACCATTTAATATTTTCGCGGAGGTCCCGACCTACCATTTCCTTCTGCCTGTCGGTATTTCTTTTTATACCTTCCAGACCTTAAGTTATACCATTGATATTTACCGCAGGAAACAGGTTCCTGAGTATCATTTTGGAAGGTTTGCACTGTTCGTTTCTTTTTTCCCGCAGCTGGTTGCCGGCCCCATTGAACGCTCAGTAAATCTGATGCCGCAGTTTCGTGAGATCCATACATTCAATTACCAGCGGGTTAAGGAAGGTTTCCTGTTGATGGTATGGGGCTTTTTTAAAAAGGTGGTCATTGCAGACAGGCTGGCAGAATACGTAAACCTTGTTTATAACCATCCGGGCGATTATGGAGGACTTCAAAATATCATTGCAACCTTCTTTTTCTCCTTCCAGATCTATTGTGATTTCTCGGGGTATTCAGATATTGCTATTGGTGCGGCGCTGATCATGGGTTACAGGCTGATGACCAACTTCAGGAGGCCCTATTTTTCGTTGAACATCAGGGAGTTCTGGCAAAGGTGGCACATTTCCCTTTCCACCTGGTTCAGGGACTATGTATACATTTCCATGGGCGGGAACCGGGTCGTGAAGTGGCGGTACTACTATAACCTGTTTATCACTTTTCTGGTAAGTGGCCTCTGGCACGGAGCGGAATGGACCTTTGTCATCTGGGGAGCCCTTCACGGATTCTATCTTGTTTTTGCCATTTGGACGGCCCGGATCAGGGAAAGAGGGAACCGGCTGTTGGGAATTTCCAGGTCACCCCATTTGTATAGGGTCACCCAAATCCTGGTCACCTATGTTCTGGTATACTTTGCCTGGATTTTTTTCAGGGCCAACAATACAGCCGATGCCTTTTCCATCATTGCCAGCACATTTAAATTCGGGAACGGACAGCTAATCAACCTGTTCCATTACAAAGCAGACCTGGGCATCGGATTGATCAGCATTGTTTTTTTGCTGGTGGTTGAATATTTTGAGGAATACCATGGATTATACAGGGAATACCTTTTGAAACTGCCCAGGATTTGGAAATGGACCATATTGGGTACGATGATCATTCTGATCCTGATATTGGGTGTGTGGCAGGGGGCGGACTTTTTATATTTCCAGTTTTAAACCGGGCTTGAGGGATGAAAAAAGAAAAAATACTGAAAATTCTTGTTTATGCTGCCGGCGTAATCAGTCTTTACGTCTATGTGTCGGTGATGATACCGGGTTTGTTCAATTTCTCCCTGAAGGAGAAAGTAAGTGATGAGCAGGAAGACTACCGGTACGGCGAACTCTATTACATGAGCATGATCAGACATTTCCGGGAGGAAGGTATACCGCCTCATGGACCGAAGTACAGGTATTCGGAGAAACAACCTTCTCTTGAGGAAGCGGACATCTATCTGTTTGGTGACAGCTTTTTTGATTTTACCAGGCCCGTGTCCTTCCCCGACCTCCTGGCGGATACCCTTCATAAGCGCGTGTATTTCGAACGTGGCGACCGGCCACTGGAAACCCTGGCCAGGAATAATTTCAGCAACAGGAAAGAGAAGATCCTGATTTATGAATCCACCGAACGGTACATCCCCTTCCGCTTTGAAACGCCCCAGCCCGATACTTTCGATTTCAGTGAAAAGACCGGGCTATGGAAAAAGGCTGCGGCAATAAAGACGTATGTGTTTGAGAGGGACCTTGAGAAATACTACAAATTATTCCTTCAAAGGAATTATGTAACAACAGGTCTGTTCTCGCTGGTGGCAACCATCAAATTTGATGCCTTCAAATATATATCTGATATTACCCCGGTTTATTCGCTTGACAGGAATATTCCCTGGTTGTTTTATTTCGATCAGCTTAATGATGAGAATTCAAGTTTTTATTATCAGCACTCCGACAAGGAGTTGAATACCTATTGCAACAACATCGCTGATCTTGCTGAAAAACTGAAGGAAAATTATAACTTGAAGCTTGTTTTCATGGGAATCCCTACCAAGTATACCATCTATCATACGGTATTGAATGATGATCCCTATAACAACCTTCTGCCCAGGCTCTATGCAGGTCTGGAGGAAAGAGGGATACCGGTTATTTCCCTCTACGAAGATTATGTAAGCAGTGACGCGTTGTTATACTATGGAACCGATTCCCACTGGACGGAGGCGGGGCTGTCGATCGCCATAGATAATGCAGTTGAAGTAATAAATCGTTTAAACTAAACCGATTGAGTTATGAAAGTTATTCTACTGGCAGGCGGTTACGGAACCAGGATCAGCGAGGAGAGCGGGATCCGCCCAAAACCGATGGTTGAAATCGGAGGGAAGCCCATTCTCTGGCACATAATGAAAACCTATTCTTCCTATGGACTGAATGAATTTATCATCTGCTGCGGTTATAAAGGCCATGTGATTAAAGAATATTTTTCCAACTATTTCCTGCATAATTCGGATGTGACCTTCGACATGAAAAGCAATACCATGAAGGTGCACAGGAATAATGCGGAAGACTGGAAAGTTACCCTGGTTGACACGGGAGAGGCCACCATGACCGGGGGAAGGATCAGGCGCATCAGGGAATATGTTGACTCGACTTTTTGTCTTACTTACGGGGATGGTGTGACAGACCTGAACATCCCCGAACTGATTGCGTTCCACAGGGCGGAAAACTCACTGGTAACTTTAACGGCGGTTCAGCCACCCGGAAGATTCGGGGCATTCAACCTGCAGGACAAGGATCCGAAGATCAGAAGGTTCAGGGAAAAACCTGTGGGAAACGGAGTTGAAACAGCCTGGATCAATGGTGGATATTTTGTTGTGGAACCTGAAGCCATTGATCTGATTGAGGATGACCGGACAGTCTGGGAAAGGGAACCACTGGAACAAATTGCACGACAGGGGAGACTAAATGCATACAGGCATTCGGGATTCTGGCAATCCATGGATACATTGAGGGACAAAAACGTTCTGGAGGATTTGTGGGATTCCGGTAATCCTCCCTGGAAAATCTGGGATTAACTTATAAACCGTTTAAAAGATGAAAATACTTATAACTG
Source organism: Bacteroidota bacterium (assembly GCA_043797815.1). Classification (GTDB taxonomy): domain Bacteria; phylum Bacteroidota; class Bacteroidia; order Bacteroidales. The sequence goes on along the minus strand of JAZDPG010000074.1, from coordinate 862 downwards.
GAAATCAAGGTTATGTGGGCTCAGTGCTTGTCAAAGCCTTAAGGCGTCAATACCCGGATTCGGAACTGGTAGGATATGATGCTGGTTTTTTTGCACGGAATCTCACCAGCAGACTGTATGCTCCGGAAATATATCTGAATCATCAGTATTATGGCGATGTAAGGAATTTCCCTGCACACTTGCTGAAGGGCGTGGATGCGGTGGTCCAGCTAGCTGCCATTTCCAATGACCCCATTGGAAATAAATTTGAGGAGGTCACCTTTGATGTGAACCACAGGGCTGTGGTTGATATTGCAAAAAAGGCAAAGGATCAGGGTGTAAAAAGAATCATTTTTGCATCCAGCTGTAGTGTTTATGGAATAGCGGACCAGGCTGCCCGCTCCGAGCAATCGGATGTCAATCCACTGACAGCCTATGCAAAATCCAAGGTGCGTTCCGAGAAGGACCTGGAGCCGCTGGCCGATGAAAACATGGCTGTTACCTGTCTGCGTTTTGCCACGGCCTGTGGTATGAGTGACCGCCTGAGACTGGACCTTGTCCTGAATGATTTCGTAGCTGGAGCATATACGGCTGAGGAAATAACCATTTTGAGCGACGGATCTCCCTGGAGGCCCCTTATAAATGTAAAAGACATGGCGAGAGCCATTATCTGGGGCATTGAAAGAAACACCGGTAAAGGGGGGAACTTCCTTACCGTTAATACAGGCAGCAATGTCTGGAATTACCAGATCAAAGAGCTGGCATACGGCATCAGCAGCGTATTGCCCCATGTAAAAGTTTCCATTGATCAGAATGCACTGCCTGACAAACGATCCTACAAAGTGGATTTCGGATTGTTTGAAAAACTTGCTCCCGGTCATCA
>JAZDPG010000125.1:0-60743 GCA_043797815.1 Bacteroidota bacterium | reverse complement strand
CAGAACGACAGCATCAGTTGACTGGTCACCTGCCCCATGGATTAATGAATTTGATGCACTTCCAGCACAGCGGACACCCCATTTAAATTCTGTTATTGATGAAATTATTGGCAATGCAGGATGGGCAGCTGGAAACAATATGATGTTTGTACTGACAGGAGAGGTAGATGAAAATAAGATCAGAAATGCTTATTCGTTCGATATGGACGAAGAAGGTCCAGTCTTGCATATTTGGTATTCTGTGCAACAAACTCATCTTGCAATTCCAATTGTTGATGGCAATGATGATGCTGAGGAATCGTCCATCGAAACCGAGTGGTTTCCTGAAGGAGGGGTTACCAGAACAAGTTCTGACCTGGAATTGTACTGGGATGACGCTATACAATATGTAGGTGTACTTTTCCGCAACGTGCAAATACCCCAGGGCTCAACCATAGATTCTGCATATATACAGTTTGTTGCTAAACAAGCAGGAGACGACGAAATAAGCATAAAAATATATGGTGTGGATTCCCCTACAGTGGATTCTATCCCGGAAACCAACTTTGGTGTTTCCGGGAAACCCAGAACGACAGCATCAGTTGACTGGTCACCTGCCCCATGGATTAATGAATTTGATGCACTTCCAGCACAGCGGACACCCCATTTAAATTCTGTTATTGATGAAATTATTGGCAATGCTGGATGGGCAGCTGGAAACAATATGATGTTTGTACTGACAGGAGAGGTAGATGAAAATAAGATCAGAAATGCTTATTCGTTCGATATGGACGAAGAAGGCCCTGTCTTGCATGTTTGGTTTTCTGGTAGTGGCAGCACCGGAAATAAATCGATCCAGAGTGCCAATTTTAGTACACTAATCTATCCAAACCCTACTGAAGGAAGACTTTATATTGAAAATTCTTCATCAGATAAGTTTGGTTACAATATCTATAGTATCAGCGGGAGATTGGTAGGAAGCAGGCAAAACATCACTGACCCGAGGGCTGATGTTGATTTGTCCACGCTAACTAAAGGAATGTATCTCATGAGTATAACAACCGGAGAAATAACAGAAACCCACAAGATTATCCTTAAATAGAAGTCAAAGCTTTCCCGGTTGATAAGGTCATTGCTGATCAACCGGGAAGCTTTATGTTATGGCTTTTTCACCTTATTACAAAAAACGGAGCTGTTTTCCACAGGTCTTAACATTATCATCTCAGTTATGGAACGACGGAACTTTATAAGGAATTCTGCTCTGGGCCTGGGCGCAGGAGTAACATTATCTTCCTCCACCTTATCATCTGCAAATGGTTTGATTGGAAATCTGGAAGCAGAAAAATTGCCCAGAGAAGTTTGGATTGCCAGTTTTTCATCCACGAGGGTTGAGGCTGACAACCATGATGAGATGGTGAAGAAGGTTTTGGAATACATGGAAGAAATTTCAAATTATAAACCTGATATAATTTGTCTGCCGGAAATATTTCCTTTTTTCCACATATCCGAAAGAGTAGCAGTTCAAGATGTAGCTGAGAATCCTCCGGGGAAAATTATTTCAAAGTTTGCTGAATTTGCAAAAAAAAACAGCACCTACATTGTTTGTCCGCTCTATACAGTTCATGATGGTAAATACTTCAATGCCGCCGTTATAATTGACAGGGAAGGCAAAGTGATGGGCGAATACAAAAAAATTCATACTACCGAAGGAGAAATGGAAGAAGGTGTTTCTCCGGGACCATTGGATCCTCCTGTTTTTAAAACCGACTTTGGGACTATCGGGGTACAAATCTGTTTCGATCTTGAATGGGATGATGGGTGGAAAAAACTGAGAGAAAAAGGTGCAGAGATTGTTTTTTTCTGTTCCGCATACGCCGGAGGAATAGCGGTGAACACCAGAGCCTGGCAAAATAAATTCTTTGTGGTTTCAAGTACACTGGAAGGCGCTGCAAAAATATGCGATATCTCTGGAACTGAAGTTGCCAGGACAGGAAGATGGCAAAGGAACTGGGTTATTGCACCCATAAATCTTGAAAAAATATTTTTACATACCTGGCCTTTTAACAGCCGGTTTAAAGAAATAAATGCAAAATATGGGCGAAAGGTGAGAATAAGCAATTTCGATGAGGAAGAATGGTCTGTCATTGAAAGTCTTTCACCTGATGTGAAGATGGCAGATATTATCAAGGAATTCGATCTGCTTACTCACGAAGAACATATTCAAAGTGCAACAGCAATGCAAAACGGCAAGAGGCCTTTGTAAATAAGCGAAATAAGTATGTTGAACGCGGTTCGGAAAGTATTGTATTCATTCAGTCTCTTTTTTATAAGCTCATTCATTTTGACTCTGGCAACTGCAGGGAACGCAGCTGTTGCTTCTGACAACGTCGAAAGAAATATGAAGGAGGATGATAAAAAATCCGGCCTGATCTACATTAACAGGAATATTGAGAATGGTTCACTTTTGAATTGGGATTTAGCTGATGACGGAACGGTCAATATTTACCTGGCCTACGATTATGAACGGGAATCACTTAACCGGGCTTACGATCACTGGCATTTTTTGCTTGAGGCTGAAGCCGGGACAGATATTAACATGGTCTTTCACAATTTTAGCGAAATCTATAATGGAAAGCATATTTCCTTCGATTCCTGGATTATTGATTGTATCACTTCCCCTGATGACAGGCATTGGAGCCATATTCCAGTTGAGTGGCTCGACGGGGACAGAATGAAAATCAGTATTCATATGGAGTCTGACTCCCTTTACATTGCAAGGGTTGAACCCTACTGCCTGAGCAATCTTCAAGATTTGTTATTCCGTCTGGAAGGAGTGGAAAATGTAAAAATAAATTCAATCGGAAAAACGGTTGAGGGAAGGGTTCTCGGGATCATTCAGCTTGGAGATGACCATGCTCCACACAGGATATTTATTCGTGCCAGGGCCCATGCCTGGGAAGCTGGTGGAAACTGGGTGATAGAAGGAATCATTCGTACCCTCATGAATGAAACAAACCAGGAGAATAGTTACCTAAGTCGCTACTCAGTATATATTTTACCGATGGCCAACATGGACGGTGTGGCAAACGGTGGTTCCAGGTTTAATATGAATGGCATGGATTTGAACAGGAATTTAGATGAACCTGCCGACCCTGTTTTATCTCCTGAAAATGCAGCCATGGAACAATGGTTGGAAGGAATGATTGCCAAAGGATTTAAACCCGATTTGGCCATTGATTTTCACAATGACTCAAATGGTCCACTTTTTTTTGCATCTTCCGGGGAAAACTGGAAAAGCTATGAGAACCACATGAAGATCCTTGAAAAATTATTGAAGCATCATACCTGGTTTAGCGAGGGCTCATCATTTTCCGGGACACCATCTTTTGGGCAAGGTTTGATGTCGCACTACGGCATCGAGGCTCTGGTTTATGAGCTTAATGCCCATTGGATAAAAGGCTTGAATAAAAAGCCCCTTTCGGAGGATTGGTTTCTTCTCGGAGATCAGCTTTGCCTCGTTTTTGATAAATATTTCATGAAAATTGAGGAAAATAAGCATTGACTTTGAATCGGAGGAATTTTCTAAAAGTAAGCTCAGCTTCGGTGGCAGGCCTTGGACTGGCTCCCGGATTGGTAATGTCCGGGATGAAGCCAAAACCCTATCCCATTTGTGTTTTCTCCAAGTGCCTTCAGTTTTTAGCTTACGATGAATTAGGGGAAGTGGTGGCAAAACTGGGATTTGACGGGGTCGACTTAACTGTCAGAAAAGGAGGTCATGTATTGCCGGAAAATGTAAAAAAAGATCTGCCCAACGCAGTGAAGGCAATACGAAGAGCTGGGATTGTAGTACCCATGATTTCTACAGATATTAATGATCCGGATGATCGATTTACTGAGCAGTTTCTTGGATTCGTTTCAGATTCCGGGATACAATATTACCGGATGGGATATTATTCCTACAGTCCCAAACTGACCGTTTTTGAGAACCTTGATAACAACAGGCGGAAACTGGAAAAGCTTGAGAAGATCAATCGAAAGTATACTGTCCGGGGAGGATATCAGAACCATTCGGGTCCCTGGGGAATGATTGGAGGTGCAGTTTGGGATTTGTACCATATGTTAAAAGACATTGATCCGGAGTATACCGGGGTACAATATGATATAGCTCATGCCATGGTAGAAGGTGGATTTTCCTGGTCAATAGCCCTTGAAGTAATTGCCCCCTGGGTAAATAGTTTAGCCATAAAAGACTATGTATGGGAAAAAGGAGAAAAGCGATGGAACATGAGTTGTGTTCCATTGGGAGAAGGAATGGTGGATTTTAAAAAATATCTGGAGAACATTGATTCAAAACTATCCTCGGTACCCATAACCATGCATTATGAATACAATCTGGGTGGTTCCGAATTAGGCCATACCAATCCCTTAATGCCGCCGGAGTGCATTTATAAAAATCTGGCAAGAGACCTTCATTATTTTAAGAATTCATTATTGGGAAGCTGAAATTGAATAATATGAAGAAAAAAACGAATCCTGTATCCCGGCGGGATACCTTAAAGGCTTTGGCAACCATACCTGTGCTTGGCTATTTTGGATACGCAGTCAAAGCCAACATGGCTGAATCGGAAAGAAGAGCAGAGGAAAATTACCGCGAAAGGCTGAAAATTGACCGGCTTGAAGCTCCGGAAAGAAAATTGGCAGCCCCAACAGGTAACGACAGCAATAGTATAAGGTTTGGTTTGGTGGGCAATGGCTGGCGTGGGGAACAATTGTTGAAATCTCTGGGATACGTCCATCCGGAATATATCAGGGAAAGTACGGTGGACGGCAAACCGGACAAAGGACTTACAAAATTCTTAAATCAGGAAAACCTGAATGTTGAATTCGCCGGTGTTTGCGATACATTCGAAGTTCATACCCGGCGTGGCGTTGAAATCTCTGCAAATGATATACATCCGGGCGGAAGAAAAAGTAAGCTGAAACAGGCTAAAGTATTTTCAAGCTACAGAGATATGATTGCCTGCGATGAGATTGATGCAGTCATTATTGCTACTGCAGATCACACACATGCCCAGATTGCAATTGATGCAGCTCATGCAGGGAAACATGTCTATCTTGAAAAGCCCATGACACATAGCATTGAAGAAGCAGTTAGGCTAAGAAATACAATTCAATCTACAGGTGTCACTTTCCAGTTAGGACATGAGAATCGCCAGCAGATGAGTTTTAAAATAGCAAATGAGCTATACAGGAAAGGTGTTTTCGGGGACGTCAGTATGGTCCAGGTCTATACGAACCGGAACACTGTATTTGGTGCCTGGATAAGGGATGATGCATTTGACCACCAATTGGGTAATAAGGATAACATCAATTGGGAAGAATTCCTTAGCTCTGCGCCCTGGCACGAATTCGACCTGAAGCGGTATTTTAGCTGGCAGCGTTACAGCGATTATGGAACCAGTATTACAGGAAATGATTTTACCCATCAATATGACTGTATGAACCAAATATTAAACCTTGGCATTCCTGAAACTGTAGTTGCACTTGGAGGTCAGCATTATTATAAGCAGCATGGGGATATGCCAGATGTAATCAATGCAATTTTCTATTATCCGGAAAGGGGGCTTACCCTGACTTACGATGGTAATTTAAAAAACGATGCTTATCGACCATCCCGTATATTGGGCTCTGCAGGAACTGTTGATGTCGACAGGGCAATCCTCATGTATAAGGATCGCAATTCTGAAAGGTATAAAGATATTCATGTTGATCCTTCCGATCCTTACTATTATTATGCCCCGAAAGAAGATGTAGATGCTGTTTCTTCCGCTACTTCCAAAGTTTATATGAAAGGGGGTTATGGCCCGACTACAATTGATGGTAAACTGATTGATGCAACATTGCTGCACCTGAAAGAATGGATAGATGCCATTCGCGGGCAAGGGGAAACGAGTTGCAATATTAATGCAGGATTTGAAGAAGCGGTGACCTTTAACTTAGCGAATTTGGCTTATGACCATAAAAAAACTGTGAGCTGGGATAAGGAAAATGAAAAAGCTATAATCGGATAAATCGAAATAATTAAGATTGGAATGAAAAAGCAAAGAACAGAGGTAAATTATACCAACTGGCAGGTAACTGCATTGGTAATTGTCAGGGTCTTAATCGGGTGGCATTTCCTTTATGAAGGAGTGGTAAAAGTAGTCAGCCCCAATTGGTCAGCAGCATCATTTCTGAATATGGCACAGGGGCCTTTTGCTGGTATATTTATAAGCATGGCTTCAAATGAAGCGGTTTTAGAGGTCATAAATTTCTGTAACCAATGGGGGCTTATTCTGGTTGGGGTAAGTCTTATTGCAGGCCTGTTAAGTCGTTGGGCCTGTATTGGCGGAATGGCATTGTTGCTTATGTACTATCTGTGTAATCCTCCATTTATTGGTTTAGATATTCCTGGAGCTGCAGAAGGAAGCTATCTGATAGTGAATAAGAACCTGATAGAGTTATTCACCCTTTTTATTCTATTCTTATTTCCTACAGGTCGGATAGTCGGATTGGATAGATTTTTCCGCCCTGCTCATTAATTAATATATAAAAATGAAAAACAGAATCTTGGTATCAACCCTCTTTGTTTTCTCACTTGCTATCAATTCAGTCATTGCGCAAAGGCAATCTATAGGAGGGTATCATGCTTATTTCGGAACATTGCACAACCATTCGAATGTATCCGATGGGACAGGTACCCCTTACGAAGCTTATTATTATACCTATAAATATGGGGGACTGGATTTTTTCGGACTGGCAGACCATGATTTGATGCTTGACTCTGCCGAGTGGGAAGCTATGAAAGTGGCTGCCGACAAATTTAACCAGGATGGCATATTTACCACATTCAGGGGATTCGAGTGGTCGAGTGATGTTGGGCATGTAGCTGTTATAAACACTGAAGAGTACTGTTCCTGTAAAAAGGAACCGGAGAACTCTTTCACAGGGCTGTTGGACTGGATATCCCTACATGAGTGTGTCGCTTTTTTTAACCACCCGGGAAGGGAAGATGTTGCGCACAATGAGTTCAATCATTTTATGGATAAACCTTCTGATAAGTTTGTGGGTATAGAGCTGTGGAACGGGCGTAGCGACTTTAGCAGGTATTTTTACAATGATGGATATTTTCCGGAGGATGGCAGAAAATCATTTTATGATGAAGCCAATTCCAGGGGATGGAGAATAGGTGCTGCTGGCTCCGAAGACAACCACCGGGGTGACCATGGCAACTATACCTCTAAGCGATTGGCCATTCTTGCCGATACCTTGACCCGAAGTGCTTTGTATGAAGCATTAAAAGCCAGGAGATTCTACTCGACACTGGATAAAAGTCTTGCGCTTTCTTTTAAAGTTGGCGGAAATGAAATGGGGTCAGAAATCGAAAGCGGAACTCAGGAATTCCAGATTTCAGCAAGCGATTGGGAGAACGAGGTTTTTACACAAGTTCAGGTATATAAGAATGGAGCGCTCTTTAAGGAATGGCAAGTCATTGAAACGAAAGTCATCATCAGTGGTGCCCTGGATACGATGCCCGGCGACTATTACTACACCAAAGTAACCCAGCAGGACGGGAATGAGGCAATCTCTTCCCCTGTTTTTATTGAAGTGGAGGTCATTCAGTGAGTACTCGAAAAACCAATCGCCGCGGATTTATTAAAACCGGATCCGCCGGAATAGGTTTGGCTAGCCTAACAGGTGGGGGGCAGATACTTAACGCCTCTGACGGGAATCAAACCGAAGTGAAACGATTGCCACGCGAAGTATGGGTGGCAAGTGTTACCTTAGGGGATATTGAACCCCACTCCTACCAGGAAAGCATCGAGCTAATCTTGAATAGAATGGAAGAGGTGGCCTCCTATCAACCGGATATTATGTGCCTTCCTGAAGTGGCTCCCTTTATGAGGTTGGAAACAAGGCCACCGATAAAAGATGTCGCCGAAGAGGAGATTGGTCCAATCACAAGCCAATTTGCTTCATTCGCGAGAAGAAATCATTGTTATGTAATTATTCCGCTTGATACAAAAGAAAGCGGTTTGTATTATAATGCTTCGGTTTTGCTCGATAGAGATGGTTCTTATGCTGGTGAGTACCGAAAAATATTCCTGACAGCCGGAGAAATGGAACAAGGACTTACCCCGGGTCCCACTGACCCGCCTGTGTTATTCTCGAGAAAATAATGATGAAGAAATGGCCATATATTCAGAAATTTGATGCAGTCATTAAAATGTATGGGCGAAAGATCAGGCTGACGATTCATGAAGAGGAAGTTTGGACTGTACTTGAAAGCCGTTCCCCGATGTACGTGTTGCTGATGTTTTGAACGAATTCGATAACGATGGATTCAGAGCGGAAAACGATTTGGCCGAAGGCATGTATAAGTCACATCAGGTTCATCCTTAAAAAGTTGATTACCTTGCTATATCACAGATTCATAAACCGGCTTTAAAAATGTATAGATTCTGGAATATTCTGCTCATTTATTTCCTTCTCGCCTATTCATGTCCCGGACAAGAGGTGGATTCCAACAGCATCAGGATAAAAATTGGTGAGACTGCCTGGTGGTGTGGTGTGATTAATCAGGGTGAACTTATGCCATTGAAGGAGGGTTATGCTGCAGATTTTAGCGACAACTATGGCAACCAGATCCAGCCATTGCTACTCTCGAATGCCGGGCAGACCATCTGGTCGGAGGGAGTCTTTACCGTAGCAGTGAAGAATGACACCTTATTTGTCCTGTCCGAAGATTCGGTTTTACTGTTTCATGAAACAGGTTCAACACTTCAGGATGCATTTCAATATGCCAGTAACACCTATTTTCCTCCTGCCGGAAAACTTCCTGATGAACTGTTGTTCTCAGCTCCTCAATACAATACATGGATAGAACTGCAGTATAATCAGAATCAACACGATATCCTGCAATATGCAAATGACATACTGAACAGTGGGTTTCCTCCCGGAGTATTAATGATTGATGATAACTGGCAGGAGGATTATGGAAAGTGGGATTTTCATTCCGGCAGGTTCTCAGACCCTGGTGTAATGATCGATTCATTGCATCATATGGGTTTCAAAATTATGGTATGGATCTGTCCTTTTGTGAGCCCTGATTGTGATGTGTACCGAATGCTCGAAAGCAAGGGGATGTTGCTAAGGGACAGCACCGGACAAACAGCCATCATCAGGTGGTGGAACGGCGCCAGCGGACTGCTTGATCTGTCAAATCCGGAAACGGTCAGGTGGTTTTTATCTCAGCTGGACAGCTTACAGTCCAAATATGGAATCGATGGCTTCAAATTTGATGCGGGAGATCCGGAGTTTTATCAGGATCTGGTTTCCTGCAGGAAAATTGGACCAAATGATCATTGCAGACTGTTTGCCGAAATTGGACTTAATTATCCACTAAACGAATACAGGGCCATGTGGAAAATGGCGGGTCAGCCTCTTGTGAACAGATTAAGGGATAAATTCCATACCTGGGAAGATTTGCATAAGCTTATTCCACATATTTTACTTCAGGGACTGGTTGGGTATAATTTTACATGTCCTGATATGGTCGGGGGAGGAGATTTCATTTCCTTTCTCCCGGGAGCCATTATGGATCAGGACCTCATTGTTCGTTCGGCCCAGACTCATGCTTTGATGCCCATGATGCAGTTCTCTGTCGCTCCCTGGAGGATTCTGGACGGGGAACATCTGAAAGCGGTTAAAAAAGCAATAGAAATACGTCAACACTACACCCAGCTGATTTTAAACCTTGCAATAAAATCTGCAAGCACTGGTGAGCCTGTTGTAAGGTCTATGGAATATCTCTTTCCACATGAAGGTTACCATACCATTGATGACCAGTTTTTGCTTGGGGATTCCATTCTGGTGGCCCCATTCCTTGGACCCGGAGAAGGAAAACGACAGGTGGTGATTCCTGAAGGAATCTGGAAGGACTGGAACGGGAAACACATCAGAGGACCAAAAGTCCTGGATATTACCGTGGAGTTGGATGTTATCCCTATCTTTGAGCTGGTTGGAAAATTAAATAACAATATGAATGAAAAAATATCCGGATCAAATCTCTGACACGGCCGCATTGGAAGATCTATTATCGCAACCCACCGAAGCTGCTGTAAAAATGCTTTCAGAAATTGAAGGGGACATCATGTTCCTAGGAATAGGTGGTAAAATCGGGCCTACGCTGGCAAAGATGGCCAAAAGGGCATGTGACCAGGCGGGCGTTAAAAAACGGATCCATGGGGTTTCCCTGTTCGAATCGGATCAGCAACGCAGGCAGATCGATGCCCTGGGAATTGAAACCATTCATGGAGATCTGCTGGATGCGGATTTCATGAAAAGCCTGCCCAAAGCCCGCAATGTGTTCTTCCTGGCAGGTATGAAATTTGGTTCCGAGGAGAATATTTCCCTGACCTGGGCTGTCAATTCATATTTGCCGGCGCTCGTTGCGGATCATTTCAAAGAATCCCGTATCGTGGCCTTTTCAACCGGATGTGTTTATCCGCTGGTCCCCGTGGAATCGGGCGGATCCCTGGAAACTGACCCGCCTGTGCCGGTCGGAGAGTATGCGCAATCCTGCCTGGGAAGAGAGAGAATGTTTGAATACGGAAGCAAAAAACATCAAACCAGGGTATGCCTGATCCGTTTGAATTATTCTGTAGAATTGCGTTATGGTGTATTGGTTGATATTGCAACCAAAGTAAGAAATCAGGAAGCCATTGACCTGTCCATGGGATACTTCAATGTGATCTGGCAGGGTGATGTGAACGATGTGGTACTGCGGTCCCTGGAATTGTGTGACAGTCCCGCAAAGATCTTAAACATTACCGGAGAGGAAATTTTATCCGTACGGGAGGTTGCCCTGGAATTTGGGAAAATTTTCCATGTAAGGCCCGAATTCTTCAATAAAGAGGCAAAAACGGCCCTGCTGAACAATGCTCAACAGGCCTTTCAATTGTTTGGCCGCCCAAAGGTATCCACCCGGCAGATCATCCAATGGATCGGGGACTGGATCGGGGAAGGCAGGGAAACCCTGGGCAAGCCAACCCACTATGAAGTAAGAGACGGCAAATATTAAAATCATCCATGCAATGAAATCCAATGAAGTCCCGGAAGAAATACTGAAATCCCTGCATCGGGGCGTTGTGATACCCGCCTTGCCCCTGGCCCTGGATAAAGACCGGAAGCTTGATCAGAGAAGGCAGCGGGCACTCATCAGGTATTACCTGGATGCCGGTGCCGGCGGAGTAGCCGTAGCGGTGCATACAACCCAGTTTGAAATCCGGCTCCCGGAAATAAACCTGTTTGAACCGGTTCTGGGGATTGCCAGGGAGGAGTTTGACCGCTTTGAAGAGCAAAGCGGAAAGCATGTGATCAGGATTGCAGGGATCATCGGCCAAACCGGGCAGGCATCAAAGGAAGCAAGGCTGGCCCTCTCGCATGGTTACCATGCCGCCTTGCTCAGTCTCGCCGCTTTCCCCGGTGCTTCCAACCAGACCATCCTGGCGCATTGCAGGGCCCTTGCAGAAATCATGCCCCTCATTGGATTTTACCTTCAGCCTGCTGTGGGGGGACGGGTTCTGGATGTGAACTTCTGGAGGGAATTTGCAAAAATTGAAAATGTGATCGCCATCAAATTGGCACCGTTTAACCGCTACCAGACCCTGGATGTGGTAAGGGGGGTGATTGAATCGGGACGTTCGGACGCTATTGCTCTGTATACCGGCAATGATGACAGCATCCTGGTTGACCTGCTTACGGAATTCATATTCAAAGTGGGTCATCAGACCATAAAAAAACGGATCGTGGGGGGACTGCTGGGTCACTGGGCCGTCTGGACCCGCCAGGCAGTTACCCTTCTGGAGAATATTCACAGTGGAAAACTCTCCGGAGATACACAGCAGCAGCTCAGTCTGGGGATGCAGATCACCGACTGTAATGCAGCATTTTTTGATGCAGCCAACCAGTTTAAGGGATGCATCGTTGGTCTTCATGAAGTACTGAGGCGCCAGGGAATCCTGGAAGGTTTGTGGACCCTGAATGAAGAGGAGGTGCTGACTGCCGGACAAAAAGAGGAAATTGACCGGGTGTATGATGCTTATCCTGACCTGAACGATGATGCATTTGTTGCTGAAAACCTCCACAGGTGGATGTCATGAAAAATACAAACTCCATGACGGAAAGACCGGTTAAAATCAGGGAGATGGAGCTGTCCGACATGGATGGCCTGATGAGGATGAAGAATGCCGAGGGCTGGAACCAGACCGAAAAAGACTGGGAATTGCTCATTCAATACCCGGAAAGTATTCGTCTTGTGGCGGTTCTGGGCGACCGGATCATTGGAACAGTAACTGCAATCAACTATGCCCACATGGTGGCATGGATTGGCATGATGCTGGTTGATAAAAATTTCAGGGGCAGGGGACTAAGCAAAATTCTGCTCCATGAAACCATTCGCAAACTGGGAAAATGTGCCTCCATTAAACTGGATGCAACCCCTGCAGGCAGGCCGGTATATCTGAAGCTGGGTTTTAAGGATGAATACAAACTTTACAGAATGACGCATCCTTCGGTTTCAAAAATATCGCTGATCCCGGGATCTGTTGAGGCGGTGCGGGCAGCGCCGGGGGATCTTCCTGATCTGGCCGGATTTGATCAGCATGTATTTGGTGCTGACAGATCACTACTGATTCACCTGATGGTTGAAAGTTACCCTGAATTAGCCTGGCTTATCCGGGAAGACAACAAAATTGTTGGATTCTGCCTTGGACGAAGGGGTGTGAATTTTACGCAGATCGGTCCGGTATATGCATCCGCCGATCAGGTCGCCAGATCACTGATACGGTCTGCCGTCAACAGCATCACAGGAAAAGCGGCGGTGATGGACATACCGGCAACTCAGACTACCACCATCCAGTGGCTGGAAGGGTGTGGTTTTGCTACACAGCGCCCCTTTGACAGGATGTATCTGAACACCAACCCACATCCCGGAATCACCGAAAGGCAATACCTGATTTGCGGACCGGAACTGGGATAGCGTATTATTGACGGGACAGGATGATGTTGATGGCCTCTGTTAAAGCATCTGCTATTCTCACAGATCCCAAATCTGTCGGATGAGAACCATCAACGGTGCATTCAGAATAGTCTTCACCCAGCACCGTTGATCCGTCCAGAAAGAAAATGTGATGATCCCCTGCCCTGTTTCTTTTTTCTACCAGGGTTCTCTGAAAGTCCCTGTTTTCCATCAACAATTGATGAGCCGGACTGCCGGTAGTTGCACTGGTATAGCGGATCTTGGACATAATCAGGATGGGTGTGTCCGGATGTTTCTCCCTGAGTATATCTACAAACGGTTCCAGGGTGTTAACAATGGTTTCGTTGGCGTTCGCTTCATAATCCAGTATGACAAAGGTTACACCGGGGATCTGATTGATGAGATGGGCCAAAGCAGGCTCGCCCCTTCCGTTTCCTGAGAACCCAAGGTTTACAAAGGCTGCATCCAGTCTGCGGCTTAAAATATTGGAGTATGCCATGCCCGGACGGGCTACACAGCCACCCTGCGTGATTGAGGTACCATACATTACAATTTTACCCGTAAAACTCAGGGGGGGAGGTTCTTTTATTTGGGATCCCTTTTCAATCCCCACTAACACCGAGGCCACTCCGTTGTAAAGCGGAAAATTAAGTATAAAAGACCTCATTTCCTGATCGTTAACATTGAACAACTCCACCTGATATTGCGTGGAATCGTGGGGGAAGCGGGTTGTGCTTACATACCGCTTGGTCTGCCCGTCCTGCAGATAGAGGTCAAATCCACTCTGCCCGGTGGCCGGCATGTGATACATGCCCGATCTCTCCATGAGTTTCACTCTGATCAGTAATCTCCGGCTGTTGGTGCTGAACCTGATCTGTCCCCCCGCAGTATGGTTGGCCAGCTCGTCAACTTCATCCCTGATTTCCCAGTCAGGATGAACCGGCAGTCTCCTATAGATCCCATCCTGCGCAATCCATTCAAATCCATCCAGCTCAAATGGGGCATCCCTGGGATCCAACCAGACCATCCCATCCTGATCTGCCGTATTCAGGGCCATGTTCGAATCAAGTTTTTGAGCGGTGGGAACCTGGCAGATTCCAACTGAAGCGATGAAAAGAAGTATAAAAACGAATGTAATTTTTCCCGGGATGTTTTTCATGGTAACAGATTCTTCATGTTCGTTCATAATCAAGCCAATCAGTGCTGAACAAGGATTGTACCCATCGGATACCACCCCTGGTCATTCACACCTTCAATGGCCAGCTTCACTTTGGGTTCATGCGTGGTTGGCGAGATGATCGCCAACTCAAGTTCATAGGTGCCTTCCAGAAGATCATATGGGAGAAAAACCTTGTCATCATAAACGATGTCTCCGGGCAGCCAGGTAAGCAGGTTGGCATCGGTAACCAGCACTTCTGTCCTTTCCGGGTTCTTTAAGCGCAAGGCAAACCTGAAATTTCTATAAACCGGGGCAACCCCTTTGTTTTCCCACCAGGTTGTAAATGTAATACTTCCATGGGGTTGTACCACCGGTGGAAAAGCAAACTTTCGCAAAACGAAACGGTAACCCATTTTTTTCAGCCACTCCTCAACCAGTGGCTGGTATTTCTCCGGTACCGCTGAACTCTTAGCATTAAAGGAGGATATATGCCATTTCAGGGCCTGGTCAAAAATATACTTCACATTATCTTCGGTATACTTCTGTTTTTCCATCCATCTCAGGAAAGTGCCGCATATCTCCAGTGTGACGGGGGCCTTTTTCCAGGCCTCACCCATGCCGCTTCTTACAATATCCTGAGGATAAACATCCGTCATGTGGTTCCAGCCCCATTCGGGCCAGAAGTCCATGTCACCCAGGCAGTCCAGCCGCCATCCCAGATGACGCATTTCCGGCCCGGTGCCATTGGTTCTCCCATCCGGCCAGAAAGCAGCGATGGGTAAGCCCCTGACCAGTACTCCAGGATCAGGAGCATCTCCGTTCAACGGCTGGAAAATGAGGTGCGTTTTTTTGAAATGATCCAGGTATGCATTGATCAGGGCGATCCTGGTTTTATCAGTAAGCAAATGGCTCCCGCTGCCTTCACCCCAGTACCCGACAATGGAGATATCAACCGATTCCAGGTCAGGGTGTCCATCATAGCGATCTCCAAGTGCCTTGATCATCCCCCCGAAATACTGAACATACCTTGGATCTTCCGGATCAACCCTCCAGTGTTTCCCGGAACCTGACAGGGTATCAGGCCCCACCATCCTGCGATACCAAACGGGGACATCCTTCTCATCACCGTCTTCATAGGGTGAAATGCGCAACATCAAAGCCTGCCCTCTTTCAGCGGCAGTTCTCAGCGCTTTATCTATCATATCCCAGTTATATATGCCCGGTTCAGTTTCCAAAAAACGCCAGTTAACCCTGAAATAGGCAATGGAAGTTTGCGGATAAGCCTTGTTTGACAGATCACCGTTAAAATCCTGGTAAGCGATGGGCAATCCCTCTGTCCAGCCCATCCCTGTATTCAAAGCATCTCCGTTAAAACGTTGAAAAGTAGTAAACCCCATTCCCGGATTGGCCAGCACATCCTGAATTTCAAACGGCCTGACCACTGTTGATTCGATTTCTACATGTTCCTGACAGAAACCTGTTGCAAGGAGTGTAAACATTACTCCGGCCAGAATAATAGTCTTCATGTTCGTTTCAAGGTTAAGGTAATTTGATATGATCGGTACTCCTTACTTAAAGGTAGAACAAAAATCAGAAAAGTCAATTCACTTCTATTTCCGGATACAGAAAACAAATAAGCAAATGCAGCTCATTCATTGTGAAAGAGCATTGTTTTTTTTACTTTGGAAACAAATACAAGGCTGATGAAAACCAACTTAAACGCAATGATTAACATTTTGTGCTTTTTGATTTTTGTATTGGCAGGATGCCAGCCAGGCTCACAGGCGAATAAACAAAAACAAGCTGCTCCTCATTGGGAACGAATTGGGCCCGGAGGTGGAGGTTCTACTTTTTTCCCGACCTTTTCTTATGCTGATCCCGATGTTTTTCTTGTGCGCTGTGACATGACCGGGTCGTACCTGACCAAGGACGGTGGGAATTCGTACCAGCAAATTAATTTTACAGGAGCAGCATCCTGTTATGCATTTGACCCGAATGATCCGGAGGCAATCTATGTGGCTTCATCAACTTTAAACCGGTCCAGCGACGGAGGAAAAACATGGGAACGGATTTTCCCTCCTGAAAATGAAATTAAAAGTGAGCGGTTTACCGGCGACCATGCCGCCCTGGAAATTGTTACTTTTGATAGCACATTGTATACCGGGGACAATGAAATCAGCACTGTCCGGATTGATCCCCTGGATAGCAAAAAGTTATATTTTGCAATGGGTTCGCATTTTTTCTTTTCCTCCAATTCAGGGGAAACCTGGGAAAAGAAAGCTATGCCGCAGAAGATAGATTATCTGTATTCAAATAAAAATGCATTCATAGACCAGATTTATATTTTCTCTGCCGGAGCAATTTTTATTTTCCATAAGGCATCAGGAAAAATCAACCGTCTCGAAATCCCGGAAGCAATGACTCCCGCGTGCTCGTTTTCGGCCGGAGAAGTGAAAAATACGGATCAGGTTATTTTTTATGCTCTTCACAGCCTGGTTCAAAAGGAGGATCCTTATGCTTTTAATCATTGTGAAGTGTGGACTTCTGCGGATCATGGTATAAGCTGGACCAAATCGAATGATTCAGTGCTGGCCAACCGGTCCTCCGGAATAAAACCAAGCCTTTCAAGCATTGTTTGTTCCGGGTTCGATGCTGCCCAGGCCTATGTGGTCTGCAACCGGTACGAGGAAAAGAAAAGCGATAACACCACGCTGATTTGGTACGGTGCTTTAAAAACAGGTGATGGCGGGAAAACCTGGGATTGGGTTTGGAAAGGCGGGGGCGGTACCGGTCAGTATGGCGTACAGGATGCCGTTGATGCGGAAAATCTTACCGATGCCTGGGTACACAAAGCCTTTGGAGGCGAATTTATTATGCTGATTGATGCAGGCGTTTCTCCTTATGATGGGAATGTTGCGGCAGTAACCGACTGGTACCGGACCATGAAGACGACAGATGGCGGAAAAAGCTGGGGTGAAATTTACAGCGAAAAGCAGGCTGACGGTACCTTTATGAGCAGGGGAATGGATGTTACCACCACCTACGGCGTTCACTTCGATCCATTTGAAAGCAGCCACATTGCCATCAGCTACACCGATATCGGGTACCATGATTCTTATAATGGCGGAAAAAGCTGGAACAGGTCCGCAGATGGTGTTCCCGCTGAATGGATAAACACTTGCTACTGGGTTGCATTCGACCCCGATATAAAAGGAAAAATGTGGTCAGCATGGTCCGGCTTGCATGATTTTCCGCGCGGAAAAATGACAAGAAACCCCGCCTGGAAAGAAACCGGGAAAGGTGGCATCTGTATGTCTGAAGATGGTGGAAAAACCTGGTTGCCAAGCTACCAGGGGATGGGGTTCGATTCACCCTCAACATCGCTTGTGCTGGATATAAATTCTCCTCCTGGCAGCCGGACACTGTATGCAAGTGTTTTTAATAAAGGTGTGTTTAAATCGACCGATGACGGAAAATCCTGGGAAATAAAAAACAATGGCATTGGAGAGAATACAAATGCATTTGAATTGACGATTTTAAATAACGGGGATCTGTTTCTTACGGTCAGCGCCGCACCCATGCATAAAAATGGGAAAGACGGAAGGGATTTTTATTCCGGAGCGGTTTATAAATCAACGGATGGGGCTGAAACATGGACAAAATTAAATATTTCAAAAGAACCAATCTTCCCCAACGGGATGGATTATGACCGTCAGAATCCAGACCGTATTTATCTGGCATGCTGGGCTGACATTGATCTGGCGGACCTCATAGGAGGAGAAGTCGCAAAAGCCACGGGAGGAAATGAAGTGATTGATATGGAAGGCGGAATTTTCTTATCAGAAGACGGTGGCCATACATGGACTTCGGTCTTTGACAAAGACCAGTATGTTTATGATGTCACTGTTGATCCGTACCATCCCGGCAGAGTCTATTGCTGTACCTTTAATAAAGCAGCCTATCGCAGCGATGATTACGGAAAAACATGGGGAAAGATAAAGGGCTATGATTTTCATTGGGGACACAGGGTAGTTATTGACCAGAATGACCCTGAAAGAATTTACATTACCACCTTCGGGTCCAGTGTCTGGCACGGGAACCCGGAAGTTGAATAAGTAATCCATTATTAATAATGAAAGGACTTATGAAACCAGATTCAAGAAGAAGCTTTATTAAAAAAACAGCAGTGGCATCGGCAGCTGTATCTTTCGGAGGTATTCTTCCCTCATTCAGTGCAAAAAGTTATGGCCGTATCCTTGGCTCCAATGAAAAGCTCATCGTATCTGTGATGGGGGTAAATTCGAGGGGAAAAGCGCTGGCTGCAAATTTTGCACAACAGAAGAACTGCGAGGTTGTTCACATCTGTGATGTGGATAGCAGGGCCATTGATCTGTGTAAAAAAGAATTAGAGGCCCATCAGGAGATAAAAACAAAGGGATTCCGGGATTTTCGGGAATCACTTCAGGATAAAGAAACCGATGCAATGGTCATTGCTGCTCCCGATCACTGGCATGCTCCTGCTGCCCTGCTGGCCATGCAGGCCGGGAAACACGTCTATCTGGAGAAACCCAGCAGCCACAACCCCCATGAGGGAGAAATTCTTATCAAGGCTGCCTCCCGGTACGGCAAGGCTGTACAATTGGGGAATCAGCGCCGGTCCTTCCCCGCTGTCATACAGGGTATGGAGGAATTGAAAGCCGGAATCATCGGGCGTGCCTATTTTGGAAAAGGATGGTATGCAAATAACCGTGGCCCGATTGGGGTGGGGAATAAAACTGCGGTGCCTCAATGGCTCGATTGGGATCTCTGGCAAGGTCCAGCTCCCAGAATGGCCTACAAAGACAACCTGGTTCATTATAACTGGCACTGGTTCTGGCATTGGGGAACAGGTGAGGCCCTGAATAACGGAACACATATGATTGATATGTTACGTTGGGGATTTGATGTGGATTATCCGGTTAAAGTGAGTTCAAACGGCGGAAGGTACCGTTATCAGGATGACTGGGAGACACCGGATACGCAGGTCATCAATATCGATTTCCAGGAAGGCGTTACAATGACCTGGGAAGGAAGAAGTTGCAACGCAAAACCCATTGAAGGAAGTGGAGCCGGTGTGATCTTTTATGGAGAAAAGGGCAGCATGTTATTTCCCGGAGGCAACAACTATACGATTTACGATCTTGATGATAATATTGTAAAAGACGTACAAGCGGAACAAAAGATGGATACCGGAAACCTGGTTAGTCCTTTTAATAATCTGGATGCCATTCATATTCATAATTTCTTTGACGGGATCCGTAACGGGAGCAACGAGCTCAAGGCCGGTATTGAATCCGGACATAAAAGCACCCTGCTCGTGCAGCTGGGAAATATTGCCCTGCGTGTAGGGCATTCCCTTGAGATTGATCCGGCTACCGGTCATATTTTAAATGATAAAGAGGCCCTCAGGTACTGGTCCCGAACCTATGAAAAAGGCTGGGAAATGAAACTCTGAAACTGCAATGAAAAACTTTATCACATGAAATCAAGAAGATCATTCATAAAAACCATGGGTAAAAGCGCTGCCATCTCTTCAGTTGCTTTTTCTTCAGGCACTGCTTTGGCCTCGCAATTATTATATGAGCCCGGCCAAAATTTAAAACCTATACGGATCGGGATCATCGGAGCCGAAAATTCCCATACGATTGCTTATGGCAAGTTATTCAATATTGAAAAGAAGTTCCCGGGGGCAGAAGTAAAATATGTGTGGGGTGAGACCGCTGAATTTGCCAGCAATGCCGCCGCCGCGGGGAATATCCCGAACATCGTGGAAGATCCCAGGGAGATGCTGGGTAAGATTGATGCGCTGATTGTCGATCACCGGCATCCGAAATATCACCTGGAAGCTGCGACCCCGTTTATGGTTGAGGGCATTCCAACTTTTATCGACAAACCATTTTGTTACCGGGCAAACGAGGGGAAGGAGTTTCTGGAACTGGCCCGGAAACATGGTACACCGGTCACCTCATACAGCTCGGTAGCCCACAGTAATTCTACTTTTGATATAAAAAAGCAGGTGGAGTCGATGGGTAAAATCAACCAGGTAATAAGAACCGGACCTGTGGATATGGATTCGGAATATGGCGGCATATTTTTTTATGGAGTACATCTTTTGCAGCCGCTGATGTACATTTTTGGTGAAGATATAGAAAGGGTGAGGGTAACTAGGAAGGGGCAAAACGGCAGCGCAACCCTTGTTTATACAAGCGGATTATTTGCCACCCTGGTTTTTAAGAATCTCTCTTATGGCTGGGAGACATTTGTGGAGACTGAAGAGGGACTTGCTGAACTTAAGAGTCGTGTGGAGGAGAGCGACCCTGCCATCAATTATTCGGATATGGTCGAAATGTTCAGAACCGGCAAAGAACCCCGCTCCCATCAAAGTATTTTGAATTGTGTATCTGTACTTGAAGCCCTGGAGAAATCCGTTGCAAGCCAGCAATGGGAAGAAGTTCATATGATTGAAGCAATCTTAAAGGAATATCCATGAAATCAACAAGCGCAGGAAAAAAATCAGGAATTCCTTTTGGAATCTTATTCACTTTGATCCTGGTGATGCCGGGTGCTGTAAGCTATGGATTTATAAATGATCTCCGCAGCATCGGATTTAGCCTGATTCCAGCCCCGCAAAAAACAGAGTTGACCGGACAGGAGGTTTTTATTGACAAAAGCTGGGCCATTGATTCCAAACTCAACGCCGGCAGTATTGTCTTGAAAACACTTCAAACAGCTGCCATGGAATACCATGGAATTGGTTTTTCCGAAAAGGGTGAGGATAAAATCATTCTTGAAATAATTCCGGGCCTTGTCAATAACCCTTTGTCTCCGGAACTAGCTGAACAGGCGTATCGTTTGGAAATAAAACCGGGCCAGGTAAAAATCTCAGGTAATGCCGAGGCCGGATTATTTTATGGTGTACAAAGTCTGCTGCAATTACTCAAGCCTGTGACTGGCGGAGTATTCTCTTTACCTGAAGGAACAATCACCGACTGGCCTGACCTGGCGTTGCGTGTTTTACACTGGGATACCAAACACCACCAGGACAGGATCCATACGCTTAAACGCTTTTTGGATCAGTCAGCTTATTATAAGGCGAATGCAGTTGCTTTTGAGATCGAGGACAAATATGCGTATCCCAGTCACCCGGTTATAGGTGCCCCGGGTGCATTTACCAAAGCGGAGATGCAAGAGCTCACTGCCTATGCCGGGGAAAGGTTTATACAATTAATCCCGGATGTTCAGGCACCGGCTCATATGGCTTACGTATTGAAGCATGAAGAATTCGCCCATTTAAAATCAGATGGAAGTAATTACCAGGCATGCATGTGTGATGAGGAGGCCATCCAGCTTATTTTCGATATGTATCAGGATATGATCGACGCTACCCCGGGTGTGGATTATTTTCTGGTATCAACCGATGAAATATATTATGCAGGAATTTGCGCCAGGTGCGAACAGGAATACAACGATCAAAACCGGAGCCAGGCGTGGGTGGATTTTGCACATCGCGCCGATGAATTCATGTCAGAACATGGCAGGCAGATGATTTCATGGATCGAATTCCCTTTATTACCTGAAGACATTCATCAATTGCCCTCATCGATGATTGACGGGGTAATGAGCGGCGAGAAAGACCAGATATGGTTGATTGAAGAGAACAAGGCGGGAATCAGGCAATTCATCTATAATTCAATCCAGGGCGAAGAGTACCTCTTCCCCAACTATTTTCCCACTACATACCGGAGTGCGCCTACAGAGGGGAATTTACGCAGCACTTCCGTGTCCGGTTTGAATGTACTGAACCGCGGTGCAAATTTGATGGGTTCATTTACCGCAGCATGGGATGATGCCGGCTTGCATAACGAGACTTTCTGGCTTGGCTGGGCAACAGGTATTCAGTATTCATGGAGTGTAGGCAAACCTTCACTCGAACAAAGCATCGCTGATTTTATGGATTCTTTTTATGGTTATAACAGCCCGGATATGGCAGAAGCGTATCGCCTGCTTGAAGATGGGGCCCGGTTCTATGAGGATTTGTGGGACCATTTGATTTCCAAGGAAAGAGGGCCGGGTTATGGAAATTCCTATGGAAAGGGAATACATACTGAACGCTATGACCAAACATTTGAGATTCTTCCAACTCCCGGAATCAGTAACGAAGCTGTTTTTTCCACAAGATATGCTTCAAAAATAGAAAAGGCTGCTTTGGCCAGCCGGGACAACGAAAGGCTGATCAACCTACTGATGCATAGCCTGTCAGGGGTTAGCCGCAACCACTATAACATAGAGGTACTGCTTTCGATTGCAAGCCTCGAGCAGTATGCCATCCATACTTTATTGAATTGGGCCCAGGCAGAGAGATACCTGGTTGAAGCATACCAGGCAGGAGATGATCATACCAGGACCGTCAACAGGATGGTGGAAGCATACAACGTGGCTGATGAAATACGAAAAGGAGAGCAGGCAGCCGCAGAGGAACTCAAGTCGGTTTGGGAAAAGAGCCAGTTCAAAAAATGCCGAAGCGCAGATGGCAAAGATTTCGTACATGTACTGGATGATCTCAAGGATCATTTTGCTGACCGCAGGACCGGTCTGGAACACATGCTGGCGCCTTTCGAAAGGATGGAAACTGAGAGGTGGCAAAACCAGTTGATCGGGGAGATACATCGCTATGCCAAAACCCATGATGTGGTGGTGGAAGGTTTGAACGGGAAACCTTTGGGTGAATGATTTGATTTGATAGAATTATATTTTCACTTTTTTAATAAGAGGATTCATGAAACATACTGCACTATCCATGAAATTCCGGTTTCAGCTGGCTCTGTTGTCTTTGATACTTATTGTTGCTAATCCTGTATCGGCGCAGAAGAAGATCTATATTCTAACAGATCTGGAAGGGATCAGTGGTGTGTACAAGTTTGCCCAGACCCGTGAGAAGGATACGCCCCTGAATATCAAGGCATGTGAGTATTTTATGGACGACCTTTCTGCGGTGATCAGGGGTTTGAAGGAAGGTGGGGCCACAGAGATCCTGGTGATCGACGGGCACGGCAATCAATGTGTCATTCCCCACATGATGGAGCCCGGGGTGAAATACGTAACCGGTGTGCCGAGACCCAGTACCTATTGGGGACTGGATAGCTCATGGGCTGGCATGGTTCAGTTTGGCGCCCATGCCATGAATGGCACCGAAGACGGGGTATTGCACCACACCATGTCATCAAAGTCTGAAAACAAATATTGGTATAACGGCGTTGAAGTCGGGGAGGTAGTCCAATGCGCAACCATTGCCGGATATTATGGAATCCCAACGATTCTGGTGACGGGAGATGAAGCCGTCTGCAGGGAAACAAAACGATTCCTGGGCAATGCCTGTGTAACTGTTGCAGTGAAAAAAGGAATTTCCCGTGAAGCAGCCATACTCTATCCTTTTGAGGAGACCCGTAAAGCGCTTTACGAAGGAGCCAGAAAAGCAATGGAAGCAATCCCTGAATGCAAACCTTATACCATGGATCTCCCCGTGAAAGGAAAGATGCAATACCTGAAACTGGATTCTGATTCATCTGAACCAACGCTGCTTACCAAAGAGGCTATCTTCAGCGATCCACGCGATATTTTGAATTTTTAATGATGGTTTCAGTTTTTCAACCACCTGTCAAACCAATCAAAAGCATCATGCTGCATTTGGACGTCAAATTTATGAGGACCGGGATAAAATCCACTTTTGTAATGATCACTGGCCCCGGCCTTACCATATATTTCTTTTAAGATTTGGTCGGCTTTGTTCATTTCAGGCAGGGTATACAGCTGATCGTTGGTATTATTCAGGATGATTGCAGGTAAAGGTACACGCATTCCAAGAATTTCAGGAAAATCCATATATCTGGGCAATAACGGGGTATAGGTCATCCAGGTATGTGTATACGATTTATTCAAAAGAAAGTCATTCCAGGTAGACATAAAACCTGCACATACGGCACATTTAATACGGGGATCCATACCACCCAAATATACAGTCCGTAATCCTCCGCCTGAAAGCCCTCCGCATCCAATCCGGTCTGGGTCTACATCCTTCCGGTTACTGAGCACATCCAACGCTTTTATATCTTCTGCTAAAAATACGCCAGGCCAGGTGGTACCTCCGCAGAACAGAGATTTGGATAAAATATGTTCATGTTCACCGGCCCAGGTATTATAGGCATCAATATGTACCGGATTATCCGGATCAGCGTCTGACTTTCCATTCACATCACACGCTCCCCATTCAATTCCGGTCACATCCTGGTAAAGTATTCTTCGACTGCCAAAAGCGAACGTATCGTGTACAAGTACTACATAACCCCGCTTGGCAATTTCATTAGCCCAGGCCAGGCCTTCATATGATTGCTCCTGATGTGCAATTACAAAATCAGGAAGGTCATCAGAAACACGAGTGATCTTTCGTTTTCCAAGGTATTTATTACCCCCGTGGTCATGAAGCCCAAGGATTGCCGGTAATGGCCCTTTTGCCCCTTGTGGTTTCAACAAGATGGCTTCCGTGGCTCGTCCGTAAGGTAACTGCCAGCTTAATTCCTCTATATCAAGACCGTCATATACATATTTTGCATTGATTAAAACCTCAGGTACACTTCCTGTCTCCGGTAACGCCACCAGTTCAAGAAGTTTGTTTCTGGCCATTTCTCTCCACAAATCCACGTCGTTCCATTCATCCCGTCTAAATGATAAAGGTGCAGGGTCATCGGTCAATGAGGCTGCCCAGGGGCCATAATGGCCGATAATACTCTTCTGTTGTGGATCTGCAGGCTTAATCCTCCCCGGTTTATTTGCCAGGTGATAACTCGCAGGTTCCGGGAACCTGGACAATGAATTGGGAAGAAAGGGAAGAGTTCCCATGGCAGCAGCAGATTTAATAAACTTCCTTCGTGAGTTGCTAAGTTGCTTATTCATACTTTATACCTTAAAAACATCTTAATCATATAACCCTGTCAAAGAAAGATCAATGTTACCATTTGATAAGATTGATCACAGAATGCTCAATCAGATTATCTAGGCCAGTGACCAGATTAAAATTTCCGGGAACACCTTTTTCTGAATAGACCTTGAGCGGGAAGTGCATGCTACTTTTGACTTTTGCTTCATCAGCAATCAACCCGTCACCCGACAGCGGCTCGATGACAAGCACTTTCCGCGGGCATAATCCGGCGATCAGGTCAGGCAGGTCATATTCTCCGATGGCTCCCGGAACGGTAAAAGGAATGTAAGCCGCCTTATAGAACCGGGTAGTAGCTATATCTGCATAACTAAGAAATGGTCTGATCAGGCATATGTTTTTAATATCGGGGTCGAATACGGCGGCATGCAGCAACTCGCTGCCAAGAGGTCCGATGGCCAGGGTTGAAATCCCCGGATATTCTTTGAGACCGTACCTGATGAAACGGACCAGCCTGACAATGTCTTCAGCCCTGAGCCCCACAATGGTTTTTCCGGCCAAAACTGCGGCAAACCACTGGCCATAGGAAGTGCTGTCAATGTAGGAATCACCCTTCATATAACCAGGCCCCATGCTGCCAATACCAGGAAGATCCGCTAACAATACAGAATAGCCTTTACTGACCAGGGCATGTGCCAGGCTGTCCTGGTTGACAGCATGCTCCATGCCTTCGGAATCCAGAATTAGAATGATCTCTTTTGTTGATGGTTCCGCAGGCAGAAGCAATACCGCTGGAAGCACGTAATCACCACTGCCGGGTACCAGGTACTTTTCCAGTGTATAACCGGGATTTACATAACGTCCTGAAAATACAGGGTCTCCGAAATGATCCGGGTAGTCAAACGCCGCGTACCTGATCGCACGGGAGGCTATCGTCTCAATATGCCCGGCCTGATCGTCCCGGGATAATTCCAGGCTCTCCATTTGCTTCCTGACTACGGCGCTGTTCAGTGAAAATACGGATTGCCCGCTAAAAGAGGTAACCGTCTGTCCGGACCGGGTGATTTGTAATTCTTCAGGTCCCGGCACTTTCACCTGCAGGTCCTCCGGGCTACCCGGATTCTCCAGGTAGATCTGAAAAAACGCATACATCGCTTCCCGGTTTTTTTTGGTTGATGCGTGCACAGTGTCATCTTCCACCAGCATCAGCTTTTCTTCTGCATCCAGGGCTTCATATATTCTCCTGGCCTCCCCATAACTCTCCCGGGTACCCTGTATGTTGAAAAAGTCACGGGTGGTGCCGATGATCATGGTGGGTTTGGGGGCCCTTGCTTCAATGAAATCAGCATGGTCAAGTCCTTCACCTATCATTTTGTAAAGATTCTGTTCAGCACACTGGGGCCCTATGGATTTATATATGTATTCATAGCTGGTGATGTAACACTCCGGAGCTGTTGCAAGGAGGCGGTCGTCAAGGGCTCCCAAATAGGCTGTGATGTTCCCCCCTCCGGACCTGCCGGTCATACCGATCCGGTCCGGATCTATCTCTTCACGGGTAAGCATGTAATCAATGCCCCGGATGACATCCCAGATAAAATACCTGGCAGTTGAATATCCCGAAATCATGCACTGGGCTCCTGCATAGGAGTGTTCATGATCCGGAATGGGGAATCTAGGTTTCTCTTTTTGTATGTCCCAATATTCGTACCGCTCCCCCTGGCCCATGGGATCGATTGTGAAAACTACAAAGCCTTTTTTAACGAGATTGACAATGATATGTTGATAGATACTGACCCTGAATCCATCCACGCTGTGTCCGCATGCATAAAAAATGGCCGGAGCCTTTCCCTTTATCCCATCTGGGATATACAATGCACCAGTCACATAATAACCGGGGATTGATTCATAAATGGTTTTTTCAATCCTGTATCCATCCTGCTGTAAAATCCCAGTAATTTGTGCATTCAGTGAAGTTTTATCGGGAAACTGCCCGATGATCCGGGTCAATTTTTCCCGCACCAGTGATTGCCTCTCCAGCCAGTCCGTTCTGGTAGTTAAACTGCCGACCTCGGCTTTTCTTGATTCCAGTTGATCGTGAGCAACTGAACAGAAATGTTTGTAGAGTGAATTTTCAATATCTGAATAGTATTCCCAGTAATTAAAGAGTGAAACATCATCCTGCGCCAGTACAGGGAACCCGATGGAGAAAAAAAATAATGCCCAGGTCATCAAAATGCGGCTCAACTGAATTTTAAGCATACCAGCTCCTTTCCCTGTTTAGATCGGAATTTAATAAGCTGCTGACTATATTGGCATTGGGGATGATCTGGAAATCAAACATTCCCACGCAAATAAAGTCTGCACCGTTTTCAAAGGCGTATTTAAATCCATCCTCAGGACCAATGGCTCCTGCAGCCAGCACTTTGTAGCCGATCCAGGGCGTCGTGCATTTTTTAAAAAATGCAGTAACATCCCCAGGTGACGGGCACCAGATATTATCATGAAACTGATTCCGGTCAATGCTGTTATAATCAAGGTCATGCATGAATTCATTTCTGTTTTCAGATGGATGAGCCGACCAGTATTTGTCGTGATGAAAAGTTTTCATGAAAAAATCAGCTTCAATCCCGTTTTCCACGCAGGCCATCGGGACCTGGATTGCATGTCCTGCAGTTCCGGCTATTAAACCCTGACTTCTGATAAATTCGATGGGCTTTGCGAGTAGCTCCAGACGATTTTCGTACACCAGCTTATCTGCAATACCACCCATTACAAAAGCTCCGACAGCTCCGGCATCAATGGCCATCTGAATGTTGGTAAAGTCATCATCCTGCGGATAGGTCTGTGCCAGCCACTGAATAGTGCCGCCTCTTTTTCTGTACTTTTCCAGAATTCTAAGGGTTTGTTCATCGGTTCTGAAAACAATTGTGTTGATACCGCATGCTTCATAAAGCCACAGGGTTTCAATCACTTTTTCATCCGAAAAGTAATTCTTGATCATGTCTGATACATAGATCAGGTCACGGGCATGGGCAAAACCGGCTACCAGGTTCCCGCCCGGAAGAATTCTGCTCATTTCCACGTGTTTGATTTTACCAGTCGGAACTTTCTCTTTCAGCTCACTCATATTCCACATTTTCGCTCGCATCTGCGTGGCGCTTGTTGTGGCATCTGTCTTTTCCAGATTGTCCTCCTCAAAGCTTAACCATCCGCTGTTTTTTGCCATTCCGAAAAACGCAATCCCCAGTACAGGCAGGGAAGCCAGGTTTTTAATCAGTTCTCTCCGTCTGTTTGCCTCCGGGTGAAGATTCTCATTTGGAGGAAACATCTGCTCTTTCCTGCACTGGATCATACCCTGGACATGCCGGTCAATGCTCCAGAGGTAATCTCTTTTCAAAAAAACAAATACCAGCAATATGACGGACTCTATGATATTGATATTGACAATGAAAAAGTGTCCATAGCCGGGCATGGAAGATTCTGCAAACGGAGGATTCGCGGTATAATATAAAAGCAGGATCAGGATACCAGAGGTGCTGGCCAGCTTTGTAAATAAGCCAATAAACAGTCCCAATCCAATCAATATCAATCCCCATATATTGATGAAATCAGTAAGGGCCAGGGCTGCAGGGCTGGAAATAATCCAATGAAAAAAGCCTGAAAAAAGCCACTTGGATTCCATTAAATAGGAGGCGCTTGACCAGCCGGGTGAAGCGAGTTTTGATAGCCCTTCATATAAAAAATGCCACCCGACCAGCACACGCAATACAGTTAACACGGTTCTTGAAAGGTTGACAGGATGATCTTCGTTTGCCTTCATTGTTTTGGTAATATTTGGTGTCCAACAAACAATTAATTATTCTTCGCACAGAAGAATTTCATAACAGGAGTATTCAAAGTTATCAGCTGTATTCCTGTGGCAGTCATTCACCAGAGGCTGTACTTTCAGTAATTCTGTCTGCAGCAGAATTCTGACGGGCTTGTTCTTTTCGGGTTTTCTGTTTAGCCTGATCTGGGCAGAAAGGAGGGGCCGTCCGGTATTCAATGCATGGTGGGTTACCTTTTCCACAATAACATCAGTGTTGCCTCTTGCAACAACCGGGATCGAAGGATGCCAGGTCCGGGTATCCAGGGAATCAAATGCAAAAGGAGGATGAATCCAGATTGAAAAAGTCTCTCCCATTTCAGCCTTTCCGTTGCCGTTCCCTGACCCTTCGGATATCACACCTGAAGACAGCGGGTCATCCCACTGGTTCCATTCATACTTAAACAGGGAGAGTTCTTCCGATCGTCCGTCAAAAATTTTGATCCCGGAAGGTTCCGGGTACCGGACCTGGTTTATAACAGTTACCTGTATAATATGCTCCTTTTCCAGCATCATCCCGTTGATGGAGGAATTAATTCTGATATAACCCATGTTCTTGAATAAAGGCAGGTATTTTCCTTTACATACTACGAGTGAATCTACCCTGATTTTGCTGTGCGGGGGGATGGCCACCCTTTTGGATCCAAAGGTGATAGCCAGGTTCTCATGATCCGTTGCTGAGACTGTAAAATCAACGGTTTGCAATGATGTGGACAGATTAACAACATCAAAGGAGAGTGCGGTTTCACGATCGTGATCCAGGTATATATTTTCATTGAGGGTGTCAACCAGGACAATAACCGGGGGTTGCAGTTCTTTGCCTGTAATGCCTATTTCTTCACCCATACCCCCGGGGGAGGTAACGGTTAACCTGCCGGTTGAATCTGCAATGATTTGCTGACTGTTAAAAGTGTTCTTCCGGTAGGAGTAACGGGAAACTGTATACGCTTCGCCAGGAGCATATACGGGAGGTGTGGTCAATGTGATATCGAAGTCTGAAAGTGGATTTCCCCACGGAAGCCGCTCCCTGGTATAGATACCAAATCCGTTTTTGGTCACATCACGGAGATAGATCCAGCCATTTCCCCTTTTTAAGCTTGTTATGTCGTAACCCCGGATCTCAAAAGAGGGATAGAGGTTCATATGGGAGAAACACTTTACAACTACTTTCACTGAATCAAACTGGCTTATATGAAAATCAAACTGCAGATCGGCCCTTGCTGCCCCGTGTTTACAAAAATCAGCCAGGTAGTATTCGTTTTTAAAGCCCGCTCCTGAATAAGTTTCATACAACTGGTTTGTATAGTACCTGAGATAATCCCTGTCCGTGGTTGAATGCCTGAAAGGGAGCCCCCTTAGATTTCTCCACAGTTGCTGAACATCGATGGTGGTCATGTAAGCAGGTTCCCCCACATCATAATACTGAGGTGAATGGCAAAACTCAGAAGCGCTGCTGAACAGATGGGGATTTGCAGCAGCCACCCAGATGGCTGTGTGGCCTCCCATGGAAAGTCCGGAGACAGCTCTGTATTGCGGGCCTGCCCTGGTGTTGTACCGCGAATCGACTACGTCGATCAA
The DNA here is from genome assembly GCA_043797815.1 of Bacteroidota bacterium. Lineage (GTDB taxonomy): Bacteria > Bacteroidota > Bacteroidia > Bacteroidales. The sequence goes on along the minus strand of JAZDPG010000125.1, from coordinate 30,112 downwards.
TTCCCTGATATAGGTTGAAAAGTCATAATAGTCCCCGTCCCAGGAAACAGATTGTGAAGGAAAATAAACCCCACATCCGGGAAGGTCCGGTATTTTCCCGTCAACGCAGACAATAATTACCTCCCTGTGATATGCAATATTTTCAAAATCAGCATTATTTGGATATTCGTAGTCCGCGTCATAAGCTCTGTTTATTGCAAGCGGTGCAGTTAAGCCATGGTCGGCGTAACTGTAAGCGCCACTGCTCCTGTAACTGCCCCCGCATCCATGGAAGTAGTAAATTACCGGATATCTTTTCAAGGAGTCATCCGGATCGTAATCGGGGGGTGAAAAAACCCTGAAAGATCTGACAATGCCAAAAGTCTTGCTGAAGTGACTTTCATCGGTAAATGGGAATACTGAAACAGGGATAAGCACCAGAGAAACGACTAATGCCATGGACCGTATTGCCGGATAATTCCTCATGGAAGGGTTTAATGTTTTGTACCCAGTTCAGGATACATTCTGACCGCATTTTCATAATATATTTTTTTCAACACAGATGCCGGAAGTTTTAGTCCCTGGTATTCTTTCACTTTGTCCTCCTGGATTAACATGTGATCCGTTGTAAAATATTCCCAGTCGCTCAGCCATATATTGTCCAGGATGTCCTGTGCCTTCTCCATACCTGTGACATTGAGATCCTTGTCAATGAATGCAATATCTGTTCCGTAGAGCAGCCGGTCCTGGTACCTGATGAAAAAGTCCCGGACTTTATCCCTGTCCTGAATCTTAAAATGACAGATGCGTTCCGCCATATCCACTGACATATTCGGAAACCGGTCCAGCTCCTTCGCCAGTTCATCCACATCCCACTCCAGGCTTCCAAGATGACAACCCACATACCGCAGGTTGGGGTGCTTTTCCAACATGCGGTCCCTGGCGGCATTCAAGGTTTCATAAGAGGGATACTCCGGGTGCAGGTACATATGATATTCAGGGTGATTTGTAAAATAATTGATATCACCCATTACCGTCATCTCACTCAGCGGAAGCCAGCAATTCCTGGGTTCTCCGTTGTGATTGACGAGGGTTTTTCCCCGGGATTCAACAAAATCAAATACCGGATCAAAGCGCGGGTCATCTACCAGGATGAAATTGCCGTCCTGATCCCGAAAGGTCATGCCGATGTCCTTCCATACTTTTACAGCGATGGCTCCTTCCCTGAAACTTTTTTCAAGCCAATTCAGTGTCTTCTCCTCCCAATCCGGTTCACCAAATCCATCCATGGTAAAGGTGGTGGCGAAAGCAATGGTTTCCGGGTGTTTCAAAGCGAGGGTCCTGGCGTAATTGAACTCTTCATTGATCACCAGCTGGGGAGCTGCCCTGGTGACCAGTGTTAAAAGTTGAAAACTATTCTCTTCAACAATCTTCACAAAAGAATCATCGCCCGTTTCCAGATGCACATGTGCATCGATTTTCTGAAATGTTTTAAACTCCGGTGCCCGGGAGCAACCCATGGTAAGAATTGTAATCAGAATCAGACATGTTTTCATTGTTTTCATTGTTTTCATTATTTTTAAGTCAGAAATTCAGACGCCTTTTTGAAGAGAATGGACTATTCCGGTCCCCCTATGATATCCAGTAACCTGTCCCGCATCATGTCATAGGCATCCCCGTTCTGGGGCCAGTATACCCTGTCTTTCATATCAACTTCATCCATCGCTTTCACCACCAGTTCCCTGGCCAATGCTTCTATTTTGTCGCGTCCCGCTTTGTTTTCCGCGAGCCATAGCAGCTCAAAATCCTGCTGCCCGCGGCGAATATTCTTCAACCTGATGGAAGGCATAAACCGGTTCAGACCACGGTCTTCTTCAACCTGGTATGGCATCCTGCCCGGATAGAAGATTACGCCGTCACCGTTCCCCCATTCCAGATGTTCATTCATGAAAGTCAGGGGTTCATTAAAGATCCTTTGTTGCAATCTTCCTTTGGGCCCCTGGGAATTATGGGTCCAGTGTGTACTGTGCCAGACAAACCATGTATTGATTCCATACAGATATTTGATCCATCCGTTTACCCGGAGATCTACGGCAGCCGCTTCCAGGATCATTGATCCGTACCTGGGCCTGTTGCCATTATAGAACCAGTAATCCTTGCCTTCCTTTTTCAATTCTTCCATCCTGCCCAATTCCACACCGTCATAAGCATCCCAGATATCGACGGCATCTTTCAGATCTTCCACATATCCGGTAGTCACCTGTGTTTTCATTTTTCTTCCCGGACCCGGATTGGATTTCATCCAACCGGCCTGTTCATTAATAAATGCATATTGCGAAGGTCCTGGCTCATCGATCATATATTTAAAATAATTGACACCCGGGGCATTTTTCCCGAACCACAGCACCCATTTATCACATTCTGCCTGAATCTCTTTTTTTGTGGTTCCCAGAACCTGGCTTCCATACATACCTATGGGAAACAGTTTTTCTTTCATCCCCTCTCCGGGCCCGTGATACCCGAATGCAGGGGTGTAAGCCGATCCATCCAGATAGGGCTTGTAATCCTCCAAAATGGCTTCATCAAAGACGGATTGATGTGCCTCAAATCCACCGACCAGTTCTATCCTGTGGCGGTGGGCCTCACCCTTGATCAATTGCCGGATCTCCCTGGAATTCAACCCGGGAAAGTAAGCACCAAGTTCATCCATCCCTGAACTGTATACCCAGACATTGGAGTGATTTTCATCCGGAAGATAGGCATTGACAATTTCGATCTGTACAGGTATGCTTGAAAATATCATTCCGTTTGCCCATACCTGAAGTTCAGATGTATACATACCTGCGGGAAAATTCCGGTCTCTGGGCAGGTATAAGTCCACCCAGAAACCCTGGTTCAGACTCGCTTCTCTGGGCATTATTTCCACAATGTTCTGATGTCTGTATACCTGCTCTTTGGTGGGCGGAATTGTCAGCGGAAAGCCGCCCTTCCCCTCAAGGGCATCTGAGGGAATCAGTGCATCCGGTATCCAACCTGTCATTTTAGCAGGCGCACTGTTTTCCGAACCGTAGAACCAGTTCGGTTGTGTAGGATTTTTGACCTGAAGATAATGCTGGCTGAAAAATTCAATATATCCCTGATCACCATACCTGATCGCCCCGCTTCCCCCGATAACCATACCTGATTCCTGATGAAAAGGCGGCTTCATGGATAGTTCCAGTCCCCTGGCACCAGTGCTGTCTACTTCAACGATAACCTGGAATCCAAGCACCTCATTATACAGCCCCCGAAGACTGATCCGCCGGCCATCCCATATACTGTTTCCCGCTTCGGCCACATGATCTGTATCGTATCTGAAAACTTTCTCACCATCGCCCACAGCCCATACATTCACGATCTGGGCATCCATTTTAAAAACACCTGATGCAAGAATCAGAAGGACAAAACCAAATTTCAAGGTGCCTCTTAATTTCAAAGTATATTTCATCTTTTGAAGGAATAAGTTCAGATATTAAACAATATGATCCCCAGTATGCCGGAAACAGGGATCAGAATGGCAGCGTTGACTTTATAATTAAAGTTAATAAAAAAGACAAGGAAGAAAATGACGATGGACTGCCAGTTGATTTCTATGTTTCGGCCGATGGTAAAAGAAGCGGCAAAAATCATCCCGATCACTGCCGGTCTCAAACCCATAAAAATTGATGTTACAAGATTGGATTTCTTGAATTTTTCCAGGAAATGAGCCCCGGCTATCATCAGTACGCCGGATGGTAAGAAAATCGCAATGGTTGCAATGAAGGCGCCCCAGATACCGGCAACTTTGTATCCAATAAAAGTCGCGCTTATCAGAATGGGTCCCGGTGTAATCTGACCAATGGCAATGCCATCTGTAAACTCCCTGACACTGAGCCAATGCAGATTTTGAACGACTGTTTCCTGGATGGCAGGGATGAAGACATACCCGCCTCCAAATAAGGTTAAACTCATTCCGCTGAATACCACCATGAGTTTTCGTATGTCTGTAAAAAATCCTTGCATACCGGGTCCGGAAAAGTGGGGAACGATTAAAATAATGGCAACGGCTGTGCCCAGTATCGATAAGAACAAATAAGGGATGGTTTTCTTCTTTTTAGCGGGTGAAATTCCGGAGTGTTCCTTTGGAGCCAGGGATTTATAATATAGTATAAAACCTGCCAGACCTCCTGTAATAATCAAGCCAAGGGTAACAAAAAAACCTCCGACCCAAATTAACAGGAGACCCGATAGTATACAGATGCCCCATTGTTTATAATCGCTTACAGATTTTTTTGCCATTCTGATCGCTACAATGATGATGATGGCAACCACAGCAGGCATGATGCCCGAAAAAATATTGTCAACAAGCGGCAGTGCCCCGTATTCGAAATATGACCAGGACAAGGCAAGCACCAGAAGAAAGGATGGCAGAATAGCAGCCATCATGCTGATCAGGGCTCCCCTTATTCCATTCAGATGATACCCGATATAGGTTACCACATTTACTGCAAGTGGGCCGGGCATGACTGATGCCAGACTTATTCCGTCAAGTATGAGTTCATTCTTTACGGTTTTGTCCCTGTTGACCATTTGGTCCTGAACCACCGAAACCATGGCGAGATACCCTCCAAAAGAGGTCGCCCCAATTTTTAAAAAATTGATTAACAGGTATTTTGATATATTTATATTCCCTTTGCTCATATTCATACCGTCACAGGGCTATTTTTTACCGGATCTGCCTGCATGGACCAACCTTCTTTGAAGCCTGTTTAACATCTCTTTTTGAGCATACCTGGCCTCGATGTCATGTTGATCTGCCATCAAAACAGCCTCCTTTTTCATTTTGCTGTTTTGCAAATCGTAAGCTTTGATGGTATGGGCCTCTATTTCAGCCCCGTTTTTGTAATCAGCAGTAACAGCATAGCCCAGTTTCTCCAAGGTGTCCCCTGCAACCTTTTCAAATATTCTGATCTCCTCCGGCGTGAGTTCTTTCAGATACTTGTTATAATTCCCCGCCATGATCGGCTGACTCAGGTTTTGCCACATTTTACCGCTCCTTGCTGTCTCAAGGGACTCTTTGGCATGGAAATAGTCCAACATATTCCGGCTAAATGGAACTTTTAAAAAGGAACATACTTTTTTCAGGACCGGTTCAGGACCGGTGATCAGGTCGCGGTATTTTACATTGATGACCCGGTCGGAGGGAATGTTTTGTTCTACTTCCATCGATTTTTCCTGGTCATGCTTCCATTGACCGGCAAGATGATATACATGCTTTTCTCCAACGATGGCCTTCTTGAAGGAGCAGGCAACATCCCGCCCATCCCTGTGCAAATAGATATACCGGGGATTTAAACCCGCAGCTTCCAGATCCCTGTACCGATGCACATTACCCATGCTTTTGCAACAGGTATATTCGCAATTTTGTAACTCGGCGTAATGGGAGTATATCTCATAAAAAACCGAAATCAGCGTGTTTTCTTTACAACGATTCCTGATTGCGGCCCTGTCAAATTTCGAGATTTGCCACTTCACAGGATTCAATTCAACCCACAAGCAAACATCATGAACCAGCGATTCAAAATTGGCGCTGTCGTTCAGGTCGCCATATATTGGCAAAATGTCTTCGAATGTTTCCAGGATATGCGGTGGATGTGGTGCCGCTATTTCCGGCAATTGGTTCAACATGATTCGCAGGAGGTTTGAACCCGACCGCTGTGTGCCTATGAATTGAATAAATTTCATTATTAATAAAGTGCTCCATCACTTATTGACGCGGCTTCTCAATGGGAAGACCGGGCGTTAAATCCCTGCCGTCAAATGCCTTATAATCTGCCGTATATTTAATTGCTCTATATACAATATTCTTCTCACTTGCAGGATCATCCCCCTGGCTCAGAACTTTAGATGCCCCTACCGGACTCACATATTCCCAAACAATATTCTCATTTTCGTCAATTTCAAAAAAATGGCCTGATTCCCCTTCACAAATGAACAGATGTCCCCGGGGCAACCTCTGGGCACTTGATTTGAAAGGAGAATAAAAATCGGTAATGACCGGCGCGGTATAGATATAATCAGGTTTTACCGGACCATACGCTGAATTGGCTTCACGGCTGTAGTCTCCGGGAGCACCAGCCGGAGGTGTGATGATGAATACTTCGGAATATGCCGGTTCTCTGTGCTCCCCGTTGTTAAAAACAATTATTCCGCCGGCCCCTTCCAATCCCTGCCCGATCCAATGTGCAAAGTGCGGTCCAAACAGCTGCTGATCCTCAACTCCTCCCTGCTGATAAGCAGCAGGGTTTCCCCATCTGTAGAGGAAATCGCCCCCTTTCTTATAGATTCCACCGGCACCTGTTGCCGCCTCTGCGGTTGTTGTTGAATGATCAATAATATAAATCTCACCCAGATGTTTGCTGGTTAACACAATTTGATCCAGTTCAGCATTGTATTGAACAGCATTAAAATGGATCCAGTTCGCTCCTCCTGGTGAAGATCCTAAATAATTGATATCCAGACGCTGTGGATTATCGCTGATCACTCCATAATGATCTTTCGTTTTGTCATAATCCTGAATCAGATGATCTTTCACATTCCATTCCCAGACCACATCGGCATCATTTGAATTTTTGGGTTTTAGTTCCAGTATTTGTTCATTATACAATTGCTTAAACGGAGGGGTTAAAAGTTTTCTTCCCATTTGAACGGCTTCGACTCCATCGATCACTTCTATAGCCAGGATCAGAATATTACCATTGGGCATGGGATAGACATCATGGTGTTGTGTTGCAGCAGTTGTTGAATAATTGTATTCCCAGATTAAATTTCCGTCCCAGTCAAACAGCTCGGCTCTTCCCCCGACACTTGGCATGGTAAAACGATTCTTAGAGGGGACTTCTGCTGCTCTTAATAGATCTCCGTTTTCCAAAAGGTAAACGGATTGCCCTACACTGTAGTTGCTGCTCCATTGGTTCACAATTTTACCATCATTGTTGATCAGGTAGGTCTTGTTGTGTACGCTGAAGAGCGTATATCCATCTGTGGCATTTTTGTTATTGAACAGGACTCCAACTGTATTTTGAGCGGATGTGCATCCTGTGAAAAGAAAGGATAAAAGGCATGCGGCCAGGAAGTATTCATAGCGTTTCATATATGTATTTTTACGTTTATGCTGTCGCATTAAAAAATTACCTGTAAGATGTTTGCTGTGTGACAATGTCCTCCAACGCATTCCTGTCGCCCTTGGCAGGGCCATGCCATACACCGCCTCCAAAAGTGATGATGTACACTTTGTCAGGAGAAACAGGATCGGGAATCACGGTCTTGCCCCATTTGAAATTAAAGCCTTTGATCCGGTCCCAGGTCAGGCCCTTGTCTTCGGACCGGTAAGCTGAAGAATTGAATCCCGCTGCATATAACACACCATTCCTTTCATCTGTTGTCAGGTCGTAGATATGCTGGTCACGTGTCAAGACAGCCCTCCATGATACACCATCGTCTTCCGAAAGGTATATTCCTCCACCCCGGTTGGGCGAAAATTCAGTCTCTCCGTACCTGCCCCAGGCAGAAAGGAACAAACGGCCGGGATCGTTGGGATCAACGAGCAAACTGGTAGGCCCGTTCACTCCTTCGGGCATTTCCATTCTTTCCCATAACTCAGCTCCGTTGGAAGAGCGGTATAATGCACCATCCCGGTCATTGCCAATGGAGCCATCATCGCTTTTTCTGGAGACAAGCAAAAACAATTCACCATCACCTCTGCGTGTGATCCGCCAGGTTGCCGGATTATTCTCCTCAATGCCCCTGTTTTTCTGTTGCCATGTAGCACCATCATCAATTGACTTATATACACCTTTTCCAAAAGCACAGACATAGAGCGTTCGGTTATTGGCCTTGCTGTCAGGATCCAGAAGAATATGCGTAGCTGCTGTTTCTCCCATATCCTGACTGATGGATTTCCAGGTCAACCCTCCGTTTTCACTCACTACGATACCACCGGTATAGGCAGACATATCACCATTTCGCCACATTTTTGGTCTTGGCAGGTCATGAATTTCGCTCATGGCTGCCCACATTTTTACCTTTTATGGCCTTGTCAAACACGATGCAATAGGTATTGTGATCCCAACCTGGCGGAATGCCGTTGCTTTTGGTGGTACTGGTCCAGCTATTCCCCCCGTCCAGGCTTTTCATCAAACCGATGTCGGTCTCCGCCATAAACAGTACCAGTGAATCGAAAGGGTCAGCAGCCACCATATATCCTGTAGTCACCTGAATCCCCCTGGATTTCCAGAAACCCTCAGAAACCTTGTTGGTATAAACCTGCTGCCAGGTCTCTCCCCCGTCGGAAGTTTTAAATACCCGGCCCCAATCTGTTGCGTAGCAAATCTCCGGATCCTGATCTGACACCTTGATATAGAAAGGATTTTCTCCCCAGCTTGGTCCGAACCGTTCATCGATCCAGGCAGATTCCCTGTTGGGCGATGCCACAACCTCTGAATGTTTTTCACGGATGTTCAACCTGTCGTTCCATGAGAGTTCCCAATGGGTACCGTAATCCGAACTTTTGGCAACTCCAAAACCAACCGAATCCTTGTGAAATTGAAGTTCTGAATAAGATACATAGATTTTCCCGGGGTGATAATAGGAGGTGGCCATACTTGCAAACTCCGGATCATCCGCCCCCTCAACTTTCTTATTGAGCAATCCTGTTCCCACACGTTCCCAATTCAGACCCCCGTTATCGGTTTTATAGATCCTGGATACATTTCTTCTATCCTCATGCCCGTAAGGGAACGTGCCCGACATGGCATAAATAATGTGCAGATTAGCGCTGGTATCAACGCCATCCACAAACTGGAGAAAAGGTTCAGATCCACGGGGGACATTTACCTTGCGCCAAACGCCATTTTCCTTTGCGCCCAGTCCATCCTTGCCGGACACATAAATCGTACGGTTGTCAACGGGCGAAGTTGGATCAATAAAAATATCATCCAGTTCAAACCTCAGTTTATCCAATAATTCCCAATGAACGCCGCCATCTTCAGAAATCATAAGAGCCGTGTAAAACCTTGAATTCTTGCCTCCGGCAGGAGGCCATATATCTACTTTTTTCTTTCGTACAAGCAAGAATAATCTGTGTGTGACAAGCGGGTCAACTGCCAGTTTTTCGATCACTGTCAGCGTACTATCAAGTGTAACAATGATTTCCTCCGCGTGATCTCCCTGGGCATGTATGGCAACAATATCGGAAGGTGTCGGGTATATGGTAGCCCAGCTTACCCCCTTGTCCGTGCTTTTAAATAACATATTGGAGGTTCCCGCATAAACAACAGCAGAGTCATTTCTATCGAAAGCGTAAAATCGGGTTACGCCTCTAAGGTTAAACATCCGCCATTTTTCCCCGCCGTCGTAGCTTACAAATGCACCTGTCATATCGCAGCTTACATAGATGTTGTCAGGATCAGAAGGATTAACAGCCGGTATAAACGGCATGGCACCACCACCACCCGGACCTATAAAATCCCAGGCATCGTTTCTGCCATTGGGATGAACAATGGCACCCTGGCCTGCAGCTGTTTGTTTATTTGAGCCGCTATTGCAGGAACCTGCAAAAACTGCAACTGCAACGGCAACTGCCACCGGAAATTTAATTCGAAAATTCATCGATTCATTGAGTTATTATCAACCTTAAAAAATTGTTATTGATCCCGGCAATAACTCCTTTCCTTGCAGAAGGCCCCTGGCCCAGCCGCAGGGCTTTCAGTTTCTTGACGTCGCCGGGAATAAATAATCCTGAATCATACCCGCGTATAACCTGAAATTCACCCTTTCCATCTCCCTTTAGAAACAGTCCCTTGCCTGCATCACAACGGGGAGTCTCCATTTCCGAATTGTACAGGTTTCCGGCTATGATCAGATCATCCAGTCCATCCTTGTCAAAATCATCATATACAATTCCAAAAACTGCTGATATCTGGGCAAACTGGGGAAGTTTTACCAGCTTAAAACCCTCTCCCGTATTGATCAGAATGCTGTTGGAAAATGTTTTGGCCTCCAATAAATCTGATTCTTTCAAATTGTCAGCATCATATATTTCCTCTAAAGTTGCCGAACCGAATGAATTGTAATCTTTAAACTTATTCCCGAGGCCGGGAATCTGCTTTAAAGTGTTCTCCCTGTTATGCACCGGGTAAAGTGTGTCATTCTCATAGTAACCAAGTACGATATCCAGGGACCCGTTGTTGTCAAAGTCTTTGGAAAACAGGTTGAACGGGGCTCCCGGTATGGCTTTATATTGATAATTTTCCCCCAGATTACCCATGATGTAATCCATCCTCCCATCGTTGTTTACATCCCCTTCAGCAATACTGAACCACCAGCCATGGCTGTTGTTTAACGTGGAATCACCTCCATATTTTGTAAGCTTACCCATCTGGTTCCTGAATATGGTAACCGGCATCCACTCACCAACCAGGATCAGGTCCTTTGTTTTATCTCCATCGTAATCTGACCAGAGCGCATCAGTTACCATGCCGGGGTACTCCAGCTCTTTTGAATGGTCAGCTGTCACATCCTTAAACCTGCCATTTACATTTTCCAGCAGATAACTCCGGCCGGGTTTCGGGTATTGGCCGGGCAGCAGTCTGCCGCCAATAAACAGATCCAAATCGCCATCTTCATCAAAGTCGCCGGCCCTGACCACTCCCCCGCTTTCTTTTAGCGGAGGCAAGGCATCCTTTGACTTTATAAAATGACCTTCCCCATCATTGATGTACAACCGGTCCTGGTAGTAATCATCCCCTGCAGGGAATTCATTTCCGCCGCTTACAACATATAAATCCAGGTCACCGTCCCGGTCAGCATCAAAAAACTGGGCATCCGTATCTTCCTGTCCCTTGTCAGATAAAATATCTGTCTGTTGTGTTTTGGTGAAATGTCCGCCTGATTGCTGGGTATAAACCGCCCCATCAAAACCCATGGCCCCACCGATAAAAAAATCATCCAATCCATCATGATTGATATCTCCTACCGAAAGGGCTGGCCCGAGGGTGGACATTTTGTAAGGTAAAAGAACTTCCCTTTTGAAGTCATCAAACCCGTTTTCAACATGTTTGTGGTTTAATCCATAAGCAGAAGTGGCGTCGGAAAAAAGCATCTGCCGGTTTTCCTCCGCCGGAGAAGGGTGAACTGCACCTTCATAATGAACACTTAATAATTGGTCCGCTGCAACCTTGGTCAACTCACTCACCCTGCCGTCAGGCCAGGTGACTTTAAGCAGATCAATAAGCTCCTGCTGGCCCAAACCAAAGTGCAAAATATAATCAACACTGGATTGATAACCCCTGCTTACGTGCTGCTCCAGATATTGCTTTTCATCCCCTGTCTGCACCATCACTTTTGCACCAATTCCATTCAGATTGGTGGAGCTGCCAATTAATTTCACTCTCAGAAAATGATTTCCATTGATCCGGGATGCATGATTACGGTATAGATGCGCCTCCTGATCAATGTTGTTGAAAATAAAATCCATGTTTCCATCATTGTCAAAGTCAGCATAGGCTGCTCCATTGGAATATGAAGCCTCTCTTACCCCCCAAATCTCATTGTATTCCTCAAAAATAAGGCCATTCATGTTCTTAAAGACCAGATTAACAGCCTTTTCTGTGGGCAGTGAGTTTAAAATATCCCAAACCAGGGATTCAACATCCGGATTTGCTTTTTTTACTTCCTCTTCAATACGATGATCCTTATAGGCTATGAAATCATTGTTATTTGTGTTTTTGCGCATGCCATTTGCTATGAACAGATCCTTGAATCCGTCGTTGTCCAGATCTGCCAGAAGAGGTGACCAGCTCCAATCCGTATTGGTAACTCCGGCCATGGAAGCAATATCTGAAAATGTTTCATTGCCATTGTTCAGTTGCAATGTATTACGCATGTACTGATAATGTGCGTCATATTCGATCAATAAGTTAAAAGCCCCGGGATTGATGGCTGTCATATTTGTTTTTCGGCCATAATGGGTTGAATTGCGCATATCCAGTTCAAACAGGTCCTGCCACCCATCGTTATCGATATCGGCGGCATTATTGCCCATGGATGAATAGGATATATGTTCCATGGATTGGAGTGCACTTTCCTTAAAAGTGCCGTCCCCATTGTTGAAATACAGATAATCCCTTCCTGCAAAATCGTTCGATATATAAATATCCGGATAGAGATCGTTATTTAAATCAACCACGGCAATTCCGAGGCCGTCCCCGAGCTTAGACCTGTTGATACCGATGAATTCTTTAACTTCAGTAAAAAATCCATCCTTGTTATTGAATAATTTATCACCTGTATACCGGTTAATGTCCAGATCATTGAAGTTTTTGAAAATTCTCCTTTCAGGATTGGATGAATTATTCAGCAGGTACATGTCCAGATCGCCGTCCAGATCATAATCAAAAAATGCAGCCTGAACAGATATGCCCCAGTCATCCAGGCCAAAGGCTGCTCCTCTTTCAGTGAAGGTAAGGTCTCCGTTGTTTACAAACAGTAAGTTGCTTCTTAATCTCGGCCTGTTTTGGCCCGAACGGCATATATAGATGTCGAGAAATCCATCCTGATTAATATCAACCATGGTTACGCCGGTTTTCCAACCCGCTATGGTATCCAAACCCGAACCAGCTGTAATATCCTTGAATTTAAAATCCCCCTGATTGAGATATAGTTTGCCTGTAATCGCATTTGCATTCAAATAGATATCTGCCAGTCCGTCATTGTTGATATCCCCTGCAGCCACACCGGCACCATTGTAAAAATTTGTAAAAAGATAAATATTGTTATTCAGGCTTTCACCAACATCGTTTCTGAAATCTATTCCCGTATATTCCGGACTTAAAAGCTCCAGCATGGGAATCTTGCCCTTATCGCCCGTTGAACATGCAAAGAATAGAAGCACAAAGCCGGCAAATACCGGCACATGACCAAAGCCTGTATGGCGCATCGAGACCTTCAACTGCTATGGCTATGAAGTTATAAAAGAAAAAAGGCAATCAGAAATAAAAATCCCAACTGCCTTTTTTACAGTCCTAAATAAATACTAAAATACTAATTCCCAATCTGATCATTGGCATCAAGCTCCTTTTGCGGAATCGGGAAATATATTTTCTGATCAAGATAATTGAAACTTTCACCTGGATACTTCCGCTCCAGATTGGCTTTCCACAATTCAACATATTTTCCGCTTCTGATCAAGTCCAGCCTTCTGTGTCCTTCCTGATACAATTCAAGTGCCCTCTCTCTCAAGATAGCATCACGCATGTCGGCCTGGTTCATGGCTCCCAGAGGTGTGGCATTTGATCTGGCCCTTACTTCATTCACCAAAGCAAGCGGATCCCCGGTACCAAGTTCATTCAATGCTTCTGCCCTGGTAAGCAATATGTCGGCATACCGAAGTATGGGATAATTCACTCCGTAATAGGAGACTTCCGTATATACGAACCGGTCATTTCCGATCCCGTATTTAATGGCACCGATATCCCCGGGTCCCAGATCTTCAATATTCACCGTACCATCAGCAGCCAGGGCATCATATTCCGGAGTGCCGGGTATTGCATAATAATCGAATTTATCATCCGTCATGCTTTGACTTCCTGACTGATAACCATTTCCAATCAAATTTCTTCTCTCATCATTCAATTCAAATGAATTATAGAAATCCTCGGCAATGGTCAGCCTTCCCCAGCCTCCGTTCAGATAACTGCCCAACAGCGCAAACCAGGGAATATTCGAATTGGTCCCTACACCATCCTGTGCAGACATATAGCAAAAAATCCATTCATTGGCACCCTTGTTTGCAACATCGAATAACTCCTGAACACTCGGTAATAACTCATAGTCACCAAGTTGCATCACAGCCAGCGCATCGTCTGCAGCCGCCTGCCAGTTTTTTGCGTTCAAATTGGTTTTTGCTCTCATTCCCAATGCTGCGCCTTTGCTGGCTCTGCCGGGTGTGGTTGCAGGTCCCAATACGGCAGCAGCATCTGTTAGATCAGAGATAACCTGGGCAATCACTTCGGACTGCGGACTTAAGGGCAGATTACCTGAACTTTCGCCAGTGTTTAAGATTACATCGCCAAAGTTAAATCCGAGGTCATAATATGCCAGCCCTCTCAGGAATTTGGCTTCTCCAATATAAGCTGCTTTCTTTGCTTCATCGATTGGCATATCTTCTAAAACACTGATGGCAAAATTGGCCGCTGCAATTACTTTGTAGGCGCCATCCCACAGATTCACAATGAAATCATAATTGTTATCCCACGTACCCATTTCCGCATCCTGGGTACCCGGTTCCCAATTGTCCTGTCCGTAAATATCTGTGCCCGATTCACTGATCATCAGATAATCATAATTATAGTATGTTCCCCAGTCGGTTCCTGCCATTGCTGCATATGCAGATATGATGAGTACTTCGGCATCCGCTTCGGTCTCGTAAGCTGTAGTAGCAAGCAGTTCGGAATATACAGTTTCTTCAAGTTGCTTGCTACAGGACACCACAGACGCTGCCAGTACTAAGAATGACAATAAAACGATATTTATTCTTTTCATAATATAATAATTTATAAGTGTCGTTAAAATGTTACCTTAATGCCGGCCGTATAGGTTTTGTAACTAGGGTAGCCAAAATCATCAACGCCCCTGTTTACACTGTTCTGCGAGCCATCATTCCACAATCCTTCACCGTAGTTATAACTAACATCAGGATCATAACCTGTATAATTTGTAATCGTAACGAAGTTCTGACCCTGTACATAGATGTTCAGGTTTTTGATCCATGAAACTTTTCTCAGATCAAAATTATAGCCCAGGGTTAAATTCCTAAGCTTCAAATAAGTAGCATCCTCAATGAATTCGGTATTTACATAAGAACCATACTCGTTGGCAAACCAGTCGACTCCCGGTCTTGTCCCTGTGGGATTGGTCGGGCTGTACCGGTCAAGTGCTCTTGTAGTAAGGCTCTGGTCGTGTGCAATGGCTTTAAAATTAAACAGATCGTTGCCAACAACCCCCTGCCAGAACATATCGAGGTATAAACCATGAAATTCAAAATGGTTGTTAATACCCCATATAAAATCAGGATTTGCATTGCCAATAACGCTTCTGTCTTCACTGTTAATGATACCGTCATGATTGATATCCTCATACAATGCACTTCCTGCTTTGGTTGTGTTCGGCTGTGGTGAATAGACTTCACCCGGTTGTAAAACACCTCTGTAGGTGTATCCGTAAAAATCTCCCATTTTTCCGCCCTGGATTAACTGCCGGTAGGGATGCTCACCAATTTCGCCATAAGGTTGCCTTGCAATATATTGAAGAATGGGATTTTCACCATCCAGCATTGTAATCTCATTCTCATTTGTCGAGAAATTAGCATTGATGGTCCACCTGAAATTCTGTCCAGTGACAACATGACCTCCCAGGGTAATTTCCACACCCTGGTTGTGCATTGAACCTACATTGGAACGAATAA
This sequence comes from Bacteroidota bacterium, assembly GCA_043797815.1. Classification (GTDB taxonomy): domain Bacteria; phylum Bacteroidota; class Bacteroidia; order Bacteroidales. Next base: position 14,592 of record JAZDPG010000125.1, on the reverse strand, counting down.
AAGTATAGCCTGTTGAAGGGCCGGAGATGGGCTTATCGATGATCAGGTCTTCCGTGTTTGAATTATATACCTCGAAAGCTCCGAATAACCTGCTCTGCAGCAATGCAAAATCCAATCCAACATTAAACATCCTGGTTGATTCCCATTTAAGATCAGGATTGGGAGCAAATATACCATCAGACCCCAGTCCTGCTGTTGAAGTAGATCCATCAAAGGTATAGGTTCCCGTGGCACCGACTCTTGCCAGTGAGGTATAGGGTGAAAAACCATTGTTACCGGTAACACCATAGGACACCCTTACTTTCAGATCATTGATGAAACCGGCACCCTGCATAAATTCTTCTTCTGAAATCCTCCATGCAACTGAAGCAGAGGGGAAAGTACCCCATTTGCTGTTTTCTCCAAACTGAGATGCCCCGTCTGCCCGCATGGTCAGATTCAACAAGATCTTTTGCTGGTAATCGTAACTGGCCCGTCCGAAGAAAGAGATGATGGTCTGGTCTGACCGGTAACTGCTGATGGTCTGGTTTTCTGCAGAACCCATATTATAATACAGGGTTTTGGTCGTTGGAAAATTGGTGCCATCCAGGCTGAACCCGTAAGAATCATCATACTGCATGGATCCACCCGCTAATAAACTCAAGGAATGAGCATCCGGTAAAAGCTTAAACCGATAGTTCAGTGTACCTTCCACCAGATAGTTGGTGTTTTTGGATTCCTCTATGTTTCCCCAGTCCATATTCGACCCCATCATGGAATATTCCGGTGTCTGATACTGAGAATGCGTACCCGAGCCATGGTCAAATCCCGAATTCAACCTTGCCACAAGATTATCCAGTATGTTGAAATCGATAAATATATTTCCATAGGTTCTCCAGGTAAGAACATCGTTCTCACGCTCGGTAAATAATCCTATCGGGTTTTTAAATGGTTGTGTATCTCTTGAAAAAGCAGTTTGGGCGTAAGTGCCATCATCATTGTAAGCAGCCCTGCCCGGGGAAGCTCTCAAAGTGGCATACAATGGGTTCAGGGTACGGGAACCGGGCCTTCTGTCCATGCCATCGGAAGTAATCCTGGATGTATATACATTCATCCCTACTTTTGCCCACTTACCAAATTTACGGTCGGAATTCAAGCGAAATGAAAAACGTTCAAAGTCACTTTTAAGGAAAATACCCTCCTGATTAAAATAATTACCGGATAATGCAAAATGCGATACATCATCTCCGCCGGATGCCCGAAGCGTATAGTTGTGAACTGCGGCTTGCCTGGTGGCCTCCTGCAGCCAGTTTGTATTGTTCGGTAATGCAATGTCCGCTGCACTATACCATGGATTTCCGTCATTCACACCCATTGCATATTGTTCATTTTCAATCCTTGCAACCTCCTTCCAATCCAAACGCTCAACCTCTCCGATCATGGATTGCACTCCGTAATAACCGTCCATACTGATCTCCGTTTTCCCGGCACTTCCCCTTTTGGTGGTAATCAAAACCACACCTGCCGACGCTCTTGATCCATAGATGGCTGCCGAGGCGGCATCCTTTAATATGTCAATGGATTCAATATCATCAGGTGAAATTGAAACTCCAGCAGGGACAGGGAAACCATCGATTACATACAGTGGTTCGTTGCTGTTGGAAATTGAGGTGCTTCCCCTGATTACAATGTTTAATGCCTGACCGGGCAATCCGTCGTTACTTGAAACTTCAACGCCCGCTGCACGTCCTTGCAGCATGGAGGAGATCGAGCTTGTTGCAGCTCCTTTGGTCATTTCATCTTCCTTTAGTGAAACGATGGCGCCTGTAACTACCTTTCTGGTAGATTCCCCATATCCGATAACCACCACTTCATCCAGGGAGGTTAAATCAGGAACAAGCGTTACATTCATTGTAGTCTGGTTTCCTACAGTAATTGCCTGGGTAGAATAACCTACATAGCTAAAGACCAGCACAGCCTCACCATTCGGCACAGTTATCTCATATGCACCTACAATATCGGTAATTACTCCTGTTGAAGTGCCTTTAATAACAATGTTTACACCTGGCAAAGCCGTGTTACTTTCATCGGTTACCACACCGGAGACCACCATCTCCTGAAGCAGCAGATTTGAATTTTTATCAAGGCCGGCAAGTTGGTCTTTATGATCACTTGCAATCAGCGTCCCGCTGAATAACATCAGGATGCCAATAAAAAGAAAGCTGAACCTCGAAAATTTCAGTAGATTTTCTGGGAAGTAATTTTCCATCATTGCAGTTTGATTTGGGTTAGTTTAATTTATTAACAAACATTATCACTACAGGGTCAATACACTCTACATTTCAAAAGACCACTAAATGTAAATAATATTTTCGAAATCATCAATAATTCCTAATAAATAGATAAAAAAACATGATTATTCTTTCGTTACCTTTTATTTAATTCGATCTTTTATATCTTGGTCAAACGGAAGCCGGATGCCGTTCTGTTTTACTGGGATCGTTGGCTGGATTGGCTGGAGCTGTGGGGCAGCTGGTACTTTTTTTACCTTAACAAAAGCTCCCGCATACCTTGCATTTCCTTTGCTTTGGTTAATTCCCTAGGTGAAAATCTTAAGGGTAATTAAACTTGCGGGACCTGATTTGGACCTTTAATAAGCTAAATATGAAGAAACTAAAACAATTATTCTTGTTATTATGTGTTGTATTCCTGCCTTTGAAAAGCTTTTCACAGACCATCATTGCTTCATTTGAAAATCAGGAGGAATTGCAAAATACCTGTTCTACCAAAGGAGTTAATATTTCTCTTTCTGCAGACTTTCCGGCACTTGGGGCTTATTCCTGCAAAGCTGTTTTTCCTGAAAATGGAGGAACGTTCTACCTGAACAACATTCGGCCATCAACCCTGAGAAACATAGAGAACAGCACCCTGAACCTGAATGAAGCGCTCCTCTGCTTTATCTGGACAACCGAGCTTGCCCGGATTAGCCTGATTCTTGAAGATTCTTTAAACCAGACTTTTACAAAGCAATACGCCCTGAAGCAAGGCGCAAACCACGTTCAGTTACGTTTGTCTGATGCGAAAAACCTTGATTGGAAGCGACTAAAATCGATTGGCATTCACACCAATGAGAAATATGTTTTTTACTTTGATTATATTGCTTTGGATCAATATCAACCTGTTTTGGCTCAACTCGGACGCTGGGACGCAGGGTACACTGCCGAAATAAAATCCTCCCATTACGACTGGGGTTCTGATCTGGCCAATGGGCCCATCAGATCGTATTCCATATCCCCGGTTTTTGACGGGAGAGGAATTATTGAATTAGCTGAAAGGCTTGACCTGCAAATGAAGGTTACAACCATAGGGCGAAGTTATGGAGCAGAGAAATATGGATACGGGGATTTTTATATGCGCCGTAGTCCCGGATATGAAGGGGACAGCACCACTTTCAATCTTGCACACAATTATATCGCTGAAGACCTGCTTTACAGTCCGGAATTTGATGTCATCATATGGCCGGGATTACACAAATGGGATTCCTATCCCCAAATCATCAGAGACGCGATCTTCAGGAGGGTGAAAAGTGGTACAGGATTGCTTCTGCTCTTTCCAATAAGCGACAAGGAAAATTCTGACCTCTGGGATCTCTCTCCTTTAAAAAGCACCGAAGCCGGCAAAGCACAGAACGAAATAAAAGACAGCGAAATGTGGTCCTGGCCCGATCATCTTGATAAGTCGGAATGGTCCCGGACAAAACAACACTATATAACCAGGGGGGTGGCATTTGAAGCGTTTCCCTGGGAGCATATGGGAATTTACCCTTACCAGAATAACCAGGGCGATGTATTGTTGGAAACCAGCCAAGGAAATCCTGTACTTGCAGTAAGAACATACGGTAAGGGCCGGATTGTGGCCCTGGCCTATCCTGAAAGGGGATTATTGCCCAGGGTGGATGATCCTTGGGAAACAGGACTCAATTATCCATACTGGGAGTATATGTGGTCACTGGTGGCCCGATCGGTAATCTGGGCCTCAGACAGGGAGCCCGGTACCTGCATCCAGGATGCCTCCCGTACACGTAATGGTCTTGGTATTCAATTGAGCAATGGTTGTGATGATAAGGTTGTGGCTGTTCAGATTATTGATGAATTTGGGATAATCGAAGAGGAAATGAATATGTTGGTAAGTGAGAAACAAACCCGGGTTGATTTTCCAATAAACAGGGAGTTAAATGGCGGAAATCACATAGCCAACATCCAATTGAAAGGAAAACAAGGTGTCTGTGACTGGTATTCCCTCATGTTCCAAACGAACAGAGCTGCTGAAATCATTTCTGTTGAAAATATGGAGCCTGAGATTCCCGTGGGGGAAAATGTGCGGTCAACCATTGTTTTAAAATCGGGTCATCCGGTAAAAGGCTCTCTTACTGCCCGGCTTTATGATAATTATGACCGTCTTGTTGATGAGCAGTCAGAGGAAGTATCCTTTCAGGGAGAAAAAATATACAGTACGGTATTAAGTTCGGAAAATATTCTGACCCATCTGGGCAGATCGGAGTATTTCCTTTATATCAACGATCATCAAACAGATCATCAGGTAACAGAACACTTCTTCCTGCAACCAAGAAGCTGGGATGATTATGATGTTACCATGTATCATTTCGGACCGAATCCGGTACCCGGAACATGGCCGGCAACAGATCGCCAGCTAAAGGCGTTAAATGTGACTACGCTGGCTGCTTATACCCTTACTCACAGCTGGCATGCAAACTATAAAATCCAGGCTCAAACGCGGATCAAGGGTGTGGAATCTCCCGACGGTGGTCCGGATCTGGAATATTACAGGGGGATGAAAAAAAAGTATTTGGAAACAAATGACAAAAGCATATTGCAAAGAAAGTACGGACTGAAGGAACCCGTTTATTTAAATGCTGTTCGTGATGATCTTACATCGATGATAAGCAGATGGAAAAAAATTCTCTCCTTCCGCCTATTATATTTTTGAAGAACCTTCCGTAACAAGGTATGATGATGCCCTGGATCTCTGCTTCAGGGAAAGCACCTTGGCAGCCATGCGTGAATGGCTCAAAGAGGAGTATGCAAGTTTACAGGCGCTTAACCTGCAATGGGGCACTGACTTTTCCCGGTGGCAGGATGTTGTACCTGATGATTCCCGTGAAGCAGGAGAAAGGGGGAATTACTCCTCCTGGGGTGACCACCGGACATTTATGGAAATATGCTGGGCCGACCAGTTCAAATTTGTACAGGGCATCGTAAATGAAGTGGATCCGGGCGGTCTGGTGCAGCTCTCCGGTACCCAGGCTGCGAGTTCTCACAACGGATATGACTACAGCCGTCTCAACCGGTATGTTGGCCAGATGAATCCCTATGATATTGACAATCAGCTTGAATATCACCATAACTTCAACCCTGATCTGAAAATATCGGGACAGGCCGGTTACGGGGCACTGGGTAAAAGTGTACTTTATGATTACTACAATCACCTCTTCTTAAAGGAGACCGGCGGATCCTATGTCTTCTGGCAGGTATCCTGTTTAAACCCCGATCTCAGGATATGTCAAAGCGGACTTGACATGAAAGAAGGGTTTGATGAATTGCTGAAAGGAGGTATAGGCAGGCTTGTGGGTTCCTATGAACCTGAAAATGAATTAAAAATTGCAATACATTATTCGTTTCCCAGCATTCACGGGGCCTGGATTGTGGATGGAAAAATTGTCCCTGAGACCGGAGATAATAACAGTGAAACTTTGAAACAACTGAACAGGAACCGTGATGGTTGGGTGAAAATACTGCATGACGCCGGACTTGGATTTGATTTTATCTCCTACAGCAGTATTGAAAATGGAAACTTGCTGGCCAATGCTTATAAAGTCCTCATTCTTCCAATGAGTTATGCGATGAGTGACGGGGAAGTTCAACAAATAGAAGCATTTGTCAGGCAAGGCGGAATTCTTATTGCTGACGCACTTCCGGGAGTTATGGATGATCATACAAAAATCAGATCAAAACGGGCATTATCTGAAGTTTTTGGAATCAATGCCCGGTCTTATACCAGAGAAGAGTTAATAACACCGGCGGGTGAATCGGAATTGACCGTGAGGGAAGCTGATATTCTGCTAAAAGAGCAGGCTGTGCCTGAAATTCTCTACCACAGCTATGGAAAGGGATCAGCCTATTTGCTGAATTATTTTATGGATAAATATCCTGCGGAAAAGTTGAATAATTCGAATGATTCTGCACTCCTGAAGATCAGAAAACTGTTTGCAGGGGAGAACCTTGAATCCGGTATTCTTTTTACCACATCCACCGGTGATCCCGCTATGGGTATTGAAAAATATTCCTTTTCAGAAAAGCGTGGTTCTGCCAGGTTATTGGGATTACTTCCGGGAACAACCTTTGAAGATCAAGAGATCAATCTTCATTTAAAGCAATCTGTTCATTTGTATGATATCCGGAATAAAAAATATCTGGGAGAAGGAACTGATTTTAAAATCAATGTTAAAACTTCTGTTCCCGGACTATTCGGCCTGGTTCAGGGTACAATTGATGACATTGAAGTAGAAGCTCCAACCACCCTAAAACGGGGAGAGACAGTTACTCTGGCTTTTAAAATCGTTGGGGAAGGAACATCTGATTTGAAATCAGTTGTCCGTGTTGATGTGTTTGATCCGGACGGAGCAAATATCCTTTATTACAGCGATAATTGTGAGCTAAGCAATGGTTCCGGTACCTGTCATTTCAATACTGCTCTAAACGATCAGCCTGGTCCCTGGAAAATTCAACTGACAGAAGTGATCAGTGGTGTGGTGAAAGAAGTAAGGGTCCGTATTATTTAGCCCGCACATCATCATAAATCTGGTAATTCAAAGGGTTTGACATCAAACCAAGGGAGCATGGAATGCATATGGAGAATTCGCTTCCTGGTTATATTTTATTGTCAGGTTTTGATTAATAAATTGATGAACGTTCCATTAATTAAAAGTAAGCCATATTTTTGTTATGCATTGAACCCTTCACTAAAACGCAGGTCATGAGAACAGATATTATACGCCGCTTGGTAATCCCGCTCCTTGTTCTGGGAAGCATCATGATCTCACAGTGCAGCAGCGATTCGGAAAGATCCAAAGCCCGGCAGCAATCCAAAACAGATGCAATCATTACCGCCCGGACCATGGGACTGGCCATGCTGGAGGATAACAACCTGGAAGGGGCTGAAAGCGAATTCAGGAAACTGGTTTCCCTGGCTCCTGGCGAGGCCATCGGTTATGCAAACCTGGGGCTTGTCTACCTGAGAACAGGCGATTACGACCTGGCGAAAACGAACCTTCTGAAGGCGCTGGATCTGAGCCCTGAAGATCCCGACATCCGTTTCAACCTGGCAACGGTTTACAAATACCAGAACCGGCAGGAACTTTTCACAGCTGAGCTGAAGAAAAACATAGAGATCAATCCGGGTCATGTACAATCGCTTTACAGGCTTTCAGAATCATACAGCGGTTCAAACGATCCGGCCTCACTGCTTCTGAGAGAACAATACCTGGTAAAAACCATCGATGCATCACCTGCCAATATCGTACCCCGCCTCTATCTGACCGAGGTCCTTTTACGAATGGATTCCTCCGACCAGGCTCTTGCCCATCTCAGGGAAGTAAGGCGGATCTTCCCCGAGTTTTCCGACGAAGCGCTGGAACAATATACCAGGGCCTACGATGCCATGGCGGCAGGGAACGACCAGGAGGCACTTACAGCACTGCTTATATTTCATAACTACCTGAAGCTAACCAACCCCTACCAGAATGGTGTCATCCAACTAAAAGGGCTGGAAGGGGGTTCGGCGGGGGTTCCGACTTTCACTTTCAGCAAATCCATCTGGTCACAGGGGAATGATGGCAAATCGATCCTGGAGTCGATCCGGTTTACAGATATTAGCTCTTCGGCCGGACTTGATCTGCTTGATGGAGACGGCTCCCAACAGCTTTCCGGGGCCCAGGCCTCAGCCACACACATTGCGCTGGGTGATTTCAACCACGATGGAAGTGATGATATTTTCCTGGGCACCTACATGCCCGGGTCGGGCAGATACCGTTCATTTATGTTGAAATCCGACATGGGAAAATTCATTGACCTGGCCGCATTGTATGATCTGAAGCAGGGCAGGGAAGAGTCCTATGGGTCGTTCACCGACTACGATAACGATGGATGGTTCGACCTCCTGGTCATCAGCCAGGGAGCCCCGGTCCTGTATAAAAGTATCGACAAGGGGGTCTATGAAGATGTTTCAAAACGCGCCTTTGCAAACAGGATCAAGGATGCCTCACGTGCCCTCTGTTTTGATATGGACCATGAAGGAGACCTGGATCTTTTGTTTTCGGGAAAAGGAGCCAATATGCTGATGAGGAACAACGGTGATGGTACCTTCACCGATTTCACATCCACCGCGGGAGTGGAAGGTGATCAGGAAGGAAGCCATGAGGCCTGTTTCGGTGACTTCGATGACGACGGGGATATGGATCTGTTCATCGTGAACCGCAGCGGAACCTGCCTTCTCTACTCAAACATCCGTGAAGGAAAGTTCCGGGATGTAACCTTGGAAGCCGGGCTGGCTGATATCCGGGCAGCAACTGATGTGGCCACAGCCGACTATAACAACGATGGCTACCTGGACCTCTTCGTGGCCGGATCAAACCCTGAAACTTGGTCGTGGTACCTTAACACGGGCCATGGAGGCTTCACCCCTGATCACACTGCAGACACCCTGTCAGACAAGGTAAAAGCATTGCATCTGTATGATGCAGCTTTTTTTGATTTTGACAATGACGGTTACCTCGATCTGCTGATCACCGGTGATCCTGGCGGGGAGGGATCGGCAGGAGGCATCCTTTTACACAACGACGGACAGGGGGCATTTGAGAACAGTACTCACCTGCTTCCCCCTGATTTCGAGGGTGCCCGGGAGATTGCATTGGGGGACTTCAACGAGGATGGGGATCTGGATATCTTCCTGGCCGGACTGCACGGTGGAGCAAAACTACTGCGCAACGACGGGGGAAATCTGAACCACCACCTGAAGATCAGGTTACTGGGTATCAGGACCGGCAGTGGCAAGAACAACCATTACGGGATCGGTGCCAAGATCGAACTCAGGGCAGGCAATCACTACCAGATGCAGGTGGTGACCACTCCCAATGTCTATTTCGGACTGGCAGGACGTTCCGATGTGGATGTGGTAAGGATTCTCTGGACCAACGGTACATCACAAAATATTTTTGCCCCGGGCATTGAACAGAACCTCGTCGAGGAGCAGCAACTCAAGGGTTCATGCCCCTTCCTCTATACCTGGACCGGGGAGGCTTTCGAATTTATGAAGGACATTATGTGGAGAAGTGCACTGGGAATGCCCATGGGAATCATGGGAAAGGAGCAGTCCTACGCCTTTGCAGACGCTTCGGAGGATTACCACAGGATTCCGGGTGAGATGCTGAAGCAGAAGGATGGAAAATACACCATACAGTTTACCGAAGAGCTCTGGGAGACCATCTACCTCGACCAGGTGGAACTTCTGGCCATTGATCATCCGGATTCCTGCGAGGTTTTCGTGGACGAGCAGTTCGTTCCTCCCCCCTATCCTCCCCTGGCGATCCTTGCGGTGACCGAGAAGATCAAACCAGTATCAGCCACCGACAATTCCGGAAACAGCCTCCTTGAACTGCTCCTGGAAAAGGATGACCGGTACCTCCCGCTGCCCGTTAAACAGAGGTACCAGGGAATCACCAGTACCAGCACCCTGGTGATTGATCCGGGTCAGCACACCCCCACCGGGAACCTTAAACTCTTCCTGAACGGATGGATTTTCCCAACCGATGCCAGCATCAACCTGGCACTTTCACAGGGTGACAACGAGCAGGTAATGGCTCCATGTCTGCAGGTCATCAACAGGAAGGGGCAGTGGGAAACGGTGATTGAGAATATCGGCTTTCCCCAGGGAAAAGACAAGACCGTCATTGTCGCCCTGGATGGATTGTTCCTATCGGATGATCATCGCATCCGGATCTGTACCAACATGGAGATACACTGGGACCATGTTTTCTTTGCCAGGCCCTCTGGCACTATCCCTGTGAAGCTTACCCGAATGGATCCTTCAGAGGCCGATCACCATTACAGGGGATTCTCCCGCATGTACAGAAAGGATCATGGCAACGGGCCCCACTGGTTCGACTATTCATCGGTCTCTACCGGTCCAAAATGGCGCGACCTGCAGGGATTCTATACCAGGTATGGGGATGTCCGGGAACTCCTGCTTGCACCCGACAACAAATACATCATAGCAAATGCAGGTGATGAAACAACCATCTGTTTTAATGCGGATGATGCGGGTGAACTGCCTGATGGCTGGAGCCGTGACTTCCTGCTCTATTCGGTGGGGTGGGTGAAAGACGGTGATATGAATACGGCGGAAGGAAACCGTGTTGGGCCCCTTCCCTTCCATGGAATGAGCAGCTATCCCTATGAAGATCCTGACTCCTATCCCCATAGCCAGGAGTTGAACAGTTACCATAAAATGTACAATACCAGGGAGGTGACCGACCGGGCTTTCAGCCGGGCAATTTTTGAGATGCAATGAAAGTGGGAAAAAGGTTTGTTGGAGTCGTTTTATTAACCGGTGTTATGATCATGATCATCTCCTGTGCCCGGCAGGAGCCGGGATTTACCGATGTGACCAGGGAAGCAGGCATCGATTTCGCGCTCAACTTCGGGGATTATACCTACGAAAACATTATGGAGAGCAGCGGATCGGGGATTACCATCTTTGACTACGATGGCGATGGTTACATGGATCTGTACATGATGAACGGCACCTGGCTGGAGGGAATCTCCGATGCAGCATGCAGGGATTTCATCTCTACCCCCAACAAGCTGTACAGGAACCTTGGAAACGGTCATTTCAGGGAGGCTGGTAAAACTGCAGGTTTGAATGACACCCACTGGAGCATGGCTGCCGGGGCAGTGGACTATGATAACGACGGAGACCAGGACCTCTACCTGCTCAACTACGGTCCCAATGTTTTTTATGAGAACAATGGTGACGGCACCTTCACCGATATAACCGGCCTGTTGGGACTGGCAGGACCCGATTCTCTCAATGGTTATCCAAAATGGAGTGTGGGAGTATCCTTCTGGGATTACAACCGCGACGGACTGCTGGATGCTTTCGTGGGCAATTTCCTGGCCTTCGATCCGAAGTATGTCTCTCCCACCATGCCCCACATGATGCCCCACCCTTCAGAGTATGCCGGGCAGGCATCCATGCTCTATGAACAACAATCCGGCGGATCCTTCAGGGAGGTCACCCGGGAGGCAGGACTCTACTACCCTGACTCCAAATGCATGGGACTTACCGTATACGATTATGATCTGGATGGTGACCTGGACCTGTTCCAGGGAAACGATCACCAGGCCAACTTCATGTTCCGGAACGATGGCGGGGTGTTTACCGAAGTGGGCGTCAGGGCCGGGGTTGCTGTGAACAGCGCGGGAATAACCACCGGCTCCATGCATGGGGCCATCGGTGATGTGGACGGCGATGGTCTTATCGACCTGCTTGTTCCCGACCTGAGGTACGGAGCGCTGTACAGGAATCTGGGGAATGGAACCTTCCAGGATATCACCGGGCGGAGCGGCATTGCAACCGTCTTTTCGGGAAAGGGACAATGGGCCTCCGCCCTTTTTGACTATGACAACGACGGGGACCTGGATATCTTTTCAGCCAACGGCACCGCCGAGGAGCTCATCCTGCAGTACCCGTTGCTCCTGGAAAACGATGGCAAAGGCAACTTCACGGATGTGGGCCGGGAGCAGAATCCCTACTTCGGGAAGAAACGGTCGGGACGGGCTGCCGCGACCTGGGATTATGATAACGACGGGGACCTGGATGTGATCGTTTCTCATGTGGACCTGGAGGCCTCCCCTGTATTGCTGAGAAATGACTGCAATAACAACAACCACTGGTTTGGCCTGATTCTGGAGGGGAAGGACGGAGTTGCAGCGGCCATCGGCGCAAGGGTTATCCTGCACCAGGGAGAGCGGTCCCATGTATATATCAACCAGTGGACCAACAGCTACCTCAGCAACAGCGATCCGAGGCTGCTTATGGGCCTGGGTAAAAACGGCCTGGTGGACCGGATTGAGATTCACTGGTCGGACGGAAGTACGGAACTGTTTCCCGGAACCGAAACAGACCGTTACATGACCCTGAAGCAGGGAACTGGTACCGTTCAATAGTGCACTCAGATTGCAAGCCGGATGAGAATGTCCCATACCAAGCCCCCGAGAACCGCCATTGATAACTGAAAGCTATAAAATCAAAAATGGAAAAAATGGATAACTATCAACATGTCAGCCGTGTGGCAGATCTGACCCACCCGGAGAAGAACGTCATTTACAACATGAGTCACGCCGAGGCAGTGGAGATCGTCCGGTCGGGTGATGCAGCAAAAATCCGCACCATCGACGGTCAGTTTTCACTGATCTCGGTGGAAGGAAAAACGGTTCACATGGCCCGGTCCATCGGACGTCCCCTGCGTTATTTCATTGCCAAGCTTGCAGAAGGCCCCTGTCTTGTGGTTGGCGAAAGGATTGATGCCATCAAAGAATATCTGGTATCTGAAGGACTGGGCGACCAGTTTCATCCCTCCTATACACGGATGGCCCCTGCTCACTATATCACAAAAATAGAACTGCTTGGATGCCCGGACCCAAACCCGGTCTATGAAAGATTTTTCAATCCCCGGAGGAACAGGCTCCGGGGATCAGGCCCGGAGGAGATTGGAAGCTTTTACATGGAAGCCCTCTATACCGAAATAAGAAAATGGTTGCAAACCAGGGCCACCAGCGGACCGGTGGGTGTCAGTTTCTCGGCGGGAATCGACAGCGGGTCGGTGTTCCTGCTTACCTACCATGCTTTGCGCGAACTGGGAGAGAGCCCCTCCCGGCTGAAAGCCTTCACCCTGAGTGTGGACGGTGGCGGGGAAGATCTGGTGCAGGCAAGGAGCTTCCTGGAATCTTTGGGACTTGCGCTTTTCCTGGAACCCATTGAACTGGAGGCTTCGAAGCTGGACTGGAAAAAGAGCATCAGGGTCGTGGAGGATTACAAGCCCCTTGACATTCAGACGGCCACCATGAACCTGGCCCTGCTTGAAGGCATCCGATCCAGGTACCCCCAATGGAAATATATACTTGACGGGGACGGCGGGGACGAAAACCTGAAGGATTACCCCATCGAGGAGAATCCCGAGCTGACGATCCGAAGCGTCCTGAACAACCTGATGTTATACCATGAGGGGTGGGGAGTGGACCGGATGAAACACTCGCTCACATACAGCGGGGGAATGAGCCGTGGATTCATGAGGACCTACGCACCCGCTGATTCTTTGGAATTTGAGACTTTAAGTCCTTATACCCTGCCCAATGTGATTGAGGTTGCCGAAGGTATCCCCTTTATCGATTTAACCGGGTGGGATCATGAAAGACTCTACAGTCTGAAGGGAGAAATTGTTCGCCTGGGGATCAAATCCCTCACTGGAATGGATATGCCTGTTTTTCCAAAGAGAAGGTTCCAGCACGGGGCAGCTTCAGGAACAAGTTTTGGTGAAATCTTTCCCGACGGGGACCTGGTTTACAGGCGGGAGTTTCAGCGGATCTATGAATGAGCAGGACCTTCCTGAAATCAATGACCGGTGGATCCTGGAATTAAGGGGCAATAAGAATCTTGTTGATCCCCTTCGTCCCCATGCTTTTCTTGCAGAGGAGGAAGCAACCCCGGAAGGGAGGCTTGAGAAGGTAAATACCATCTTTCTTACCAACATGGAGTGCAGGTTCAAATGCCTGATGTGCGACCTGTGGAAAAACACCACCGACAGGAGTACACCAGCGGGAGCCATCCCTGAACAGATTGCCTGGGCCCTTGAACAGATGCCCCCAGCCATTCATATCAAGCTTTACAACAGTGCCAATTTCTTCGATCCCCGGTCTGTGCCTCCTGCCGACTACGAGAGAATTGCTGAATTGGTGGAATCCTATAAAACAGTAATCGTTGAGAACCATCCGAAGCTCACCGGTGAGCTGGTGCTCCGGTTTGACCGGATGATTAAACCCAGGCTCCAGGTGGCTATGGGACTGGAATCGATTCATCCGGGGGGACTCAAGCAGCTGAATAAGAAGATGAACCCCGGTGATTTTCGGAGAGCGGCCGGGTTTCTGAAGGAAAACGGGATCGATTCCCGGGCCTTCATCATGCTCCGGCCTCCGTTCCTGAATGAACAGGAGGGCATTTACTGGGCAATTGAGACCATGAAGTTTGCTTTTGATTCAGGCGCAGGCTGTTGCACGATTATCCCTGCCAGGTCGGGGAACGGAGCCATGGACCGCCTGCAAAGTGAGGGCCGCTTTCATCCTCCCGAAATCGCTTCCCTGGAATCGGTCCAGGAAGCAGGGATTGGCCTTGGAAAAGGCCTGGTTTTTGCCGATACCTGGGACCTGCAAATGTTCTCATGCTGTGACCGCTGTTTTGAGGTCCGGAAGAACCGGATAGACC
>JAZDPG010000085.1:0-18768 GCA_043797815.1 Bacteroidota bacterium | reverse complement strand
ATGCATCCACAAACTTGAAGATAAAACTCTCAATAAAGCCCGGGAAAGAGATGGAAAGCGCTTCCCAGTTCTGAAAGATATCCCGCCAGTTACCCTGGTAACTGAAGCTTTGCTCACCTGTCACCGTTTTCACATCAATGGAAAACCTGTTCCAGGGCCGGCTCGGATCGCCGTGCCGCCGGCTGAATGTGAGCGGCAGGTATTCGTGCACAAGCCTGAGGAAATCATCATCATGATGTTCCCCGGCGTAAGACAACAGCTCCCGGTAGTCAACAAATTCATCGGAAAGGCCTGAAATGAAACCGAGGTTCCGTTGATACACCTTCCTGTTCCAATGCTGAATGAATTCCGAAAAATCTTTGACCTGCACACCATAGCCATTCGGAAAAACACCGCCCCGCATGATGTTGAACAAGGTATTGGAAAAATGACGCGCCGATTTTAGTGTGTTGCCCGTCTGCTGGATCCCATCGGCAAGGCCCACCAGCTTGATGAGCCTTTGGGTACCCTTGTGAACATCTTCCAGCACATCCTTCATGAGCTGGTCCGACCGTAATTTACTGATGGTTGCCGGCACATCGGAAGGTCCCTGGCTGACATCTGCAACCATCATCCACTCATGACATTCACCCGGCTGCAATCCGAGCTGGTCATATACAAGATAGGCACCTTTTTTTCCCTTCAGGACCTTTTCGTTGTGGGGAATAATCCCTTCGCGGAAGGCCTTGATCTGGTTTTCGGAGAGCAGATATCTTGGATTCTTCAACCCTGCCGCCCATACTGTTGTTGCTTTGAGGGCCTCACTGGGCTCCGCCTTATCGGTAAGAATGGAACTGAGTGTATAGATACCCAGTCCGGTGGGTTCATGCAGCTCACACTTTTTATAGCCATCCACCAGTGTACTCATGTTCGATTGCAACACAGTACTGACCCCGTATGGCAAAATGTTCCTGATCCCGTCGATGAATTCAATGGTTGTTTTCCCGGTTCCCAGGTTCGTAACACCTGATCGTTTAACAAACCCGAATCTGTCACTATTCTGCCAGCTATACCGGTATTTTATCCGGAGCGTATGGTTGATTGCCTCGAAAATGAGCTGGTTGCCGGCAGTGCTCTTGTAGAGGTTTCTTTCAACCTGGCAGATGTCCGGGAAACCGGTGCTATAAGGCTCCCATAAATGGATACTGCCGTCTCTTTCAATTAACAGGATACAGAGCGGCCCGGTGGTTGCAGAGGCATCATGTATTTTATCATCGGTGTAATAGGGGAAGAGTGCATTTTCGGGGTTTCTCCTTCCGCAGGTCAGTCCGCCGTTGCTGGAAATAAACATCCAGTGATCGGAATCGCTGACTATGGTCATAAAGAACGGAGACATTGCATCGTAATTGGTGATGCGGTAGAATTTCTCACCATCCAGATCCACAATGTTGCCCAGTACAGGATTTGGCGCTGTACGGATTGGGTTCTCCCCCAAAAAAACTTCCCTGTTCATCACGTAAGGATCATATCGCCAGGAAGGGTATGTTCGCTGTTGCTGTCTTGTTACCCGGATCGCTTACATAGATAAACAGCCTGTAGGCCCCACCTGCTTCCGGTACCCTTAGCTCCGTTGCTGCTGGCCCTTCAACCGAGAAGAAGGTTTCCGGTCTGGTTTCAAAATCCCCTCCCCATCCCAGATCTGTGCTTTCGGGCATTATTTCCCACCTGTAGCTTAGCGAATCCTGGTTATGGTCCCTTGCAAACACCTCTGCCCTGAATGTCTCGCCCACAGAAATCCTGATGTTGTCACTGGCTGTCAGACCATTGAGCCGGAGCGAATCCAGGGTGGGACAACGGTTCGCGGGCCAGGCGCCGTTCCATATATAGTACATCGCATCCACCGTTTCGCTGGAATTTCCATTTTCCAGGAACATGCCATACCAGGTGGGTGTGCGTTCCTGTTTCTGGCCCCAGAGGAATACATAGGAGCCCAGGCAATGGACCGGATCAGAGGCAATGGCCATCTGATACCTTTCGATGAATGAATTGGCTTTTTCCTGGCTGGTCGGTTCTATGGCCACATCCCAATCAGTCTTGGCAACTTCCCAGTGCCCGGTTGCACCCCATTCGGTTACCATATAGGGGCCATCCCATCCGGCATCTGCAATCCGGGTCTGAAGGTTTACGATGTCACCATACATCTGAATGCTAAGGAAATCAACATCGGTACAATGCTCTTTGATGTAATCCACATCCCGCTTGCCAATTCCGGACAGGGTAAAGGTGGTCAGGTGGTTTCCATCCACCTCGTGAATCATTTTAGAGATATCGTTGACCGCATCAAAGACCTTCAGGTTTTCTGCACCCAGGTTGATTTCATTGCCTATGGCCCAGCCCAGAAGCGCGGGATGATCCTTAAACCTGAGAACCATGGCTTTCGTGGAGTCAAACTGCGCGGCTACCCAGGCCTCATCGTTGTAATCATATCCATGCCTTTCCCTGCCCAGCTTTAGTCCCATGAGGACCTTTAATCCATTTTGCCGGGCCTCATCCAGCACGGATTGCTCGGCAGGACGTATCTCCTGATCCATCCATGTCCTGAAAGAATTCCCGCCATTGGCTGCCAGGGCAGCCACATCGCCTCCCTCGCACCCGGCTCCTTTTATAAAAAATTCCGCACCATCCACATAAATGCGCCATTGATTGAGTTCATTTTGCTTCAACTCAACTTTGGAAACAGCGTCTTTCCGGGGAGATGTATTGCATGCGCCCATGATCACGATCAGAATGAATAGTTGAATAATGTTGTGTGCTTTCATCATTGTTGCATTTAAATATAGTAGGGTTTTATTTTTTCGGTCTTACCAGAAACTTTTCAAGTTCCTCAAGAGATTTGCCCTTTGTTTCGGGCAGGTAGCGTAAAACAAAGAAGAATCCAAGTACGGCAAAACTACCATAGATGAAAAAGGTCCCGGCATTGCCGATATTGGCAAGCTCCCAGGGCAACAGGAGCTGAACCGTAAAACTGATTCCTGAATTGATAAATCCTGCGAAAGAGATGGCAATTCCCCGTAACATGTTCGGAAACAGCTCTGAAAACAGGATCCACATCACAGGGCCCAGGGAGACTGCAAAGGAGGCCACGAAACCAATGATCCCGATCAGAACCAGCCACGAATTGATGCTGATGGCCTTGGCAATGATGGTACTCTGGTGTTTTATCATGGTTTTTTCTCCCAGAACCTCTGAGATGGCACTTTTAAAATCAAGGTCGCTGTGGTAGGTTTTGCCTTCGATCTGCATCAGGGACTGGTATCCCTCCAGCTCGCTTAGTTCATTGATGGACTCAGCAGTAAGTTTGTATTCTGCCCCTTTAAAAACAGATCCCAGTAAAAACATGGAGATGAATATGCCGGCCAGACCAAAAATCAACAAAGGTTTTCGCCCCAGCTTATCCACAACCAGGATGGCCACCACGGTAAAAACAAGGTTTGTCAGACCAATGATAATGGCCTGTATAAATGAGGCGTCCCGGCCAATCCCGGTTTGTTCAAAGATCATGGGTGCATAGAAAAACACGGAGTTGATCCCGGTAATTTGCTGAAGAATGGCGATCACCACCCCAATGGTCAGCACAAAGCGCAGGGCGGGTTTGAACAGCTGCCGGATATGAACCTTCGCCTTGTTTTTATCCTGTTCAATGCTGTTCAGGATGTTTGCCATCTCTTCTTCAGCCACCTGTTTGCTGGTCATTCTTTCCATGATGCCGAGGGCTCTGTCTTTCAGCCCGTGCATGATCAGCCAGCGGGGGCTGTCCGGCACAAAAAACAGGAATCCAAAATAGATGATGGCCGGGAGGGCTTCCAGTCCAAGCATCCAGCGCCAGGTGTACTGGCTGAAGTTCAGGGCCTGTGCCCAGGAAGCATCGGATTTCCCCCATTGCAGAATGAGATAATTGGTAAAAAATGCCACTGAAATACCAAGCACAATGTTCAGTTGATTGAATGAAACAAGTCTTCCCCTGATTTTTGCCGGCGAGATCTCCGCAATGTACATGGGCGCAATAATGAGCGCGGCGCCAACCCCCAGGCCACCGATCATCCGGGCAATGACCAGATGTACGAAGCTGGGCGCCAGGGCTGAATATACGGCCGAAACGAAGAACAACACTGCTGCATACTGAAGCACTTTCTTCCGCCCGATCTTATCGGACAGGGGGCCCGAGAGCATCATGGCCAGTGTGGAAGTCAGCGTCAGGCAGCTTACTGCCCATCCCAATTGTAATTTCGTAAGGTCAAATTCTGTTTCGATAAATCCTACAACCCCTGAGATGACGGAGGCATCGAATCCCATTAAAAAACCACCCAGAGCAACAGTAAGCGCTACCCGGTAGATGGATGTTTTTGAATTTCTCATAGATATCGGTTTAGTTTTGGCACAGCATCCTTCAGGACACTACGAACATAAGGAATTTCTGTGTAAACACAATCACTCTCTGCCGGAACAGCGATCCTGTCCCACACCTGGCGGATGATTCCGGAAATCTCAGCCCCCGGTTCATATTCAACGATGGATTGTCCCGCAATCATGGCTTCAACCACCTTTTCCGAAAATGGAATTCTTCCTGCAACAGGAATGGAGTGAGCTTCCAGGAAGGATTCGATCTCAGCGGTTGTCTCAGGGTGAATGTCGTGTTTGTTGATCAGTGCAAAGACGGGGATCCTGAAGCTTTCCACAAGTTCGATGACCCGGGCGGCATCATGAAGGCTGGATTTCGACGGTTCTATCACCACCAGTACTGCATCTGTCCCCGTGATGGAAGCAATAACCGGGCAGCCGGTACCGGGAGGGCCGTCTGTCAGGATAACGGCGGCCTTGTTTTGTGTGGCCAGCTCCCTGGCTTTCTCCCTCACCTTGCTCACAAGTTTTCCGCTGTTCTCCTCTCCCGGTCCCATCCGCGCATGAACCATGATCCCGCTTCGGGTATCTGAAACATACCAGGTGTTTCTGCTGCTCCTTTCGGAAGTGATTGCTTTGGACGGGCAGATCCTTTCACACAACCTGCAGCCCTCACACCTGAAGGGATCGATCACAAGCTGACCGGAGCCATTGAGGGAGATGGCATCAAAGCGGCAGTATTCGGAACAGATCCCACATTGGGTACACAGTTCATTGTCGATATGGGCAACCCAGGAACCTTCAAAAACGTGGGATTCCCTGATCTGAGGTTCCAGGATCAGGTGCAGGTCCGCCGCATCCACATCGGCGTCGCACAGCACCATGTTTTTCCCTGCAGTAGCCAGTGCTGCAGCGATGGTGGTCTTGCCGGTTCCCCCTTTGCCACTGATGACGGTGATCTCTTTCATGAAACGGATGCCTTTTCTGTCAGATTTTGGATAAGCTTCCGGTAGGATTCCTCTATTTCGCCAGGCACATCCGCAAATATTTCACCCTTGGCATACAGTACTGCATAGGACCTGTTGAAGGGGATCTCCCCGATCATATCGATTTTTTCCTCATGCAGATATTCATAGACCTTGCGATCCCCGAGATTGGCTTTGTTGATGACCACGCCGAAGGGTATATTCAATTCTCGGACCAGGTTCACCATCAGTTTCAAATCGTGCAGACCAAACGGTGTGGGTTCGGTTACCAGGATGACATAATCGGTATCTGATATGGTTTCAACCACCGGACAACTGGTGCCGGGAGGGGCATCAAAAAGAAGGATGTCATTGTTGGGAGGCAAGGACTGTTTGAGTGTCCGGATAACCATGGTTTGCATGGCCGATCCGATCTTCAGATTTCCTTCCATGATGCCATTCCCCACACCGTTGCTGTATGTATTGATTGTACCAATCTGCTTGTCTTTTACCCAGATGGCTTCCTGGTCACATGCCACCATACAGGCTCCGCATGAATGGCACAGACTGGGATTTATTTCGGCGAATTCCACGGGAGGTATGACCAGGATGGCGTTGAATTCGCAGTATTCGTTGCATTTGCGGCAAAAGGTACATTTGGCTGTATCGATGACCGGAATTTCCTGGTTGACCTCCCTGGACATTTCTTTGACGGCACCCGGGAAGAACAATACAGCATTGGGTTCTTCCACATCGCAGTCAACCAGCATTACCCGGTCCGTTGAGTTCTCACTGAGAAGACGAAAGAGGTTTACCGATACGGTGGTTTTTCCCGTACCGCCTTTGCCGCTGGCAATGGCAATCTTCAATGCCATGGAATCCCTTTTAGTGGTCGCAGTAGTTGGCCGAAAAACTGAGGGTTTCTTTCAGAAATCCATGTACCAGTTCTTCCGGAGTAACTTTTGGAGCACCCACAAAAACATTGACGCCCTGCTCGTTGAACAGGTCGATGGCCCGCTGGCCCATTCCTCCTGCAATGATATCGGTGGCCCCTCTTTCAGCCAGCCAGGGGGGCAGCAAACCAGGCTGATGGGGTGGAGCATCCAGGTAAGAAATCCCACGGATCTCGTTATCTTCTACTTCAACCATTGCAAATTGGCTACAGTGGCCGAAATGTGCATCCAGTATCCCATCACTGGTGGGAATGGCAATCTTTTTCTTCATTTTTTAGTATTTCTGTTGTATAATATTAAAAGCCTCTTCCTCTTCCCAAACCTCTTCCGGCACCTCTTCCTCTTCCCATACCTCTCCCAAAGCCTCTGCCTTCAAAGTCATTATCTCCGCCGTCCTTCTCTTTGTCAGTTTCATTGGAATCTTTCCGGGGCTTGCATTTCCCCATTTGTCTGCCGGTGCGGGGACCTTGTCCCCCTGGTCCGGTACTGTCAAATCCTGGCATGATGCATATTTATTTTAGTTGAGCGATGATCTCTTCGATTTTCTGGGTGCCATCCGGAATGATGACCATCTGGATATGGAAGCGATCAAGAAGATCTTTCGCTTTCGGGCCAAAATCTCCTGATATGACCTTTCCCACACCCAGTTCAACAACCTTTTCTACTACTTTTCCGCCTGCTCCCTGGCTTGCTTCCTTGAATTCATTTTGAAAGAAGCTGGTTTCTCCTGTTTCTTCATCAAAAAGACAGAACCAGCCTGCTCTTCCGAACCTGAGGTCAAATGGTGAGCTCAGCTTGTTGCCTGTTGAGGATATAATTGTTTTCATTTTGTACTGTTTATAATTTGAATTTCAGTTGATCTGCAGAGGGGGCATTTTTGTTCCTGCAGGGTAGGGGGTATGGTAAACCTTGCATGGCATGCATCACAGATAAACCAGGATTTATCAAGATGCGCATTTCCAAATACGGATTTGATCTCCCTGGTTTCCACAAGTGCCCTGGCAATCTTCCGCCGGGCACTTTCATAGATCCTGGCAAAGGTTGGACGGGATATTCCCATGATCGCTGAGGCTTCCTGGTGGTTCATCAGGTCATAGTCCGCCAGCTTGATGGCTTCATACTCCTCGTACAGGAGATCCACATGTTCCTTCCTGCCATGCCTGTTTCCGTATGGCTTATATCCCCTGAAACCCGGCGGGGCCACTACTCTTCTTAATCTTTTTCTTCTGGGCATGTGTTCTTATTGCCACAAATGTAATGAGAATATTCTCATAATAAAAATAACAGTACAGAAATTTTCCATGAATTGTATCTTTACGTTATGATGGATTACAGATTCTGAAGGAGGAGCAGCAAAACTGAAGCCTTTGTTGAAGGGCCTGGTTCAAGAACATGGCAGGACAGGAGTTCTCGGGATTGCCTGCATGGTTGAACTTGTAATGGGAATGAGGAAGTGCTTGAAAGCACAATTGCCTGTAGTCGGGATCCCTTTGAATGCCAACCGTTGTCCCCGGTGGATGGATAGATTCCATGAAACCTCCTTTGACCTGAATGCCCTGGAAGAATTACTGACTCCCGAAGGGTAAATTCCCAAATCTCCAATATCCTGCAGATTGTTTCTTAAAAATAATTACATTTGCACCACAAAAATCGGGGTATAGCGCAGTCCGGTTAGCGCACCTGCTTTGGGAGCAGGGGGTCGCAGGTTCGAATCCTGCTACCCCGACATTGAAAACAGATAGCCATCTCATATATAGTGAGTTGGCTTTTTTTATGCCCAACATATGCACTTCAATATTTGTTTTTTGATCATTTATTGCTATACACAAATGTTGCGGTCAATTCAAGGATACGAATAAGAATATAGATGGCCCCTGCCAGTTTGTTAATACATATGAATCATAATCATGAGGTCGGGAGTTCAATTCTCCCTCTCGCTGCTTAAATATCAACCACTTGCAGAGTTTACCACACGTTATCAGCATATGCGAATATCCCTATAAAGCCCTTTTTTTAATGAACCGTTGACTGAATAGGTAGGGAGAATCACTTTGTTTGTATGAAGTCATTCTAAAATATTTATTTACTAAAGTTTCGCAGTTCTCTTAAATGTTGAAAACTAACAAGATATAGAAGAAAAAAGCAGCATGATAATTAGGTTAATATACTGGTTTTAAGTATATTAACAATGTTATCCAAAACACATTACCATGCTGCAGAGTAAAGATATCAATAAGATTGCAGAATTGAAAAACGGTTTTACCCCCAGGTGGCTTGAGCCGGATTTCATTTTAAGTTCCTTGACATGTTTTTCATTTTCGGCCTTGTGTAAACACCTGAACCCATTTAAGCAAAGAGGCTACAGTTTTGAGTCAGTGTTTTCCTGCCTGATTGGAAAAAACGGACCTCCTGGCCACTTCAGGCCGATTCTGATTGACGAGGCAAATGTTTTGGTGTTCTGAGATTTACATAAAATATTTCATTCCGGCGAAGGATGGTCAACGCTTCCGGTTTTTCCACTGAAGGTTTGAACCACTTTAAAAGTATTTCTTCCGACCTGTTTGTTCAATTGGAGATACCGGAAAATATGAATTGCTAATTGTTACAATATGAAAAGCTTATTTTTAGTATTTTAGTTCAATGAATATTCAAGGTTTTTCACCTTATATTTTCTGGTCATACAACAGAACTGCCGACCTGGAACCAGAGTTAATCATTAAACAGGTGATTATCTATGGTGAGGTAAGTGATATGATATTACTGGCAACCAGAATAGGCAAAAAAGAGATCCAGAAAGTCATTAAGAATTGGACCGGTCGAGAGAAATATGACAAGCACATAAATTTCATGGAAAAGGTAATACTGGATTAAATGGAAGATTCTCTCGACTTAAATTACATGCCTGACAACACGTATAGAGTGTTTCAAAAACTGAAGCAGCAGGCATTCATTTCGAACTTTGTCATGGTAGGGGGAACAGCCCTGGCCATCCAGATAAAACACAGATTATCTGAGGACCTTGATTTTATTCTTGATGGAGAGGAGCTGAATACCAACCTGATTAAGAGAAACATAAGCAAACTGTTCCCCAACTATAGGATCATTAGGCAAGATCATAATCTTCAGATCGATATACTGGTCAATGAAGTGAAATTGACATTCTTTACCTCTGGTACCATTGCCATACCTTTCAAGGTCAGAGTCCACTCATTCGCTGAGGATAAATTGAATATTGCAGATGCAAAAACAATTGCGGCAATGAAGTTTTCTGCCATAGCACAGCGCAATACCCTCCGGGACTATTATGATCTCTACTACTTGTCGAAATATTGCTTTTCGTTGCTGGATTTAATTAATTTAACTAAACAATTAATACCTAATCTTTCTCCGGTCACTTATTCTGAAACACTTGTCTATATTAAAGACATAGAAGAAAAGGATATGGCTTCTCACTTATCACCGGCAGAAATAGTTACCAAGGAGCAAATAGCAGCATTCTTTGTTGAGGAGTTAAGAAAGATCAAGGAGTTGCTCTGATCAATACCTCTAATAGACCCTACGTAGTTGTTCATTTATTTCTACCAGAATTGAGCGAGTAATCTGCTATCACAGCTTGATGATCTTTCGAGTGGCTACAAAGTCCTTTGACCTGATGGTGATGAAATAGGCTCCTTTTGGGAATGATGAGAGGTCGATTTGGTGTTTGGTTCCTTCCATCGCCGCGGGAAGTATCTGTTGTCCATTAAGGGAGGTGATCTCGATTGAGAAATGGTCGGGGTATTCTGTTTCTATAGTTTACAGATCGTTTGCAGGGTTGGGATAGAGTCGGAATATATTAGTTGTTGAATTATAAATGCCAACTCCAACAATCACAATTGCTTTGGGAAGCGAGATTTTATTGTCCAGGTCTACAGCGTAAAACCAATATTCCCTGTTACCAAAATCCAACAGAGAAAAATATATCTCTGAATATGCTTTAACATTCGATGAATCTAAACATGCACCTCGAATTGCATTGAGTGAACCCTCTGTGTTCTTTGGTACTAAATATACAGGCTGGTTAATTGGTTACCGCTGCAATACAAAAATCCCAGATTTACAAAAGACTCAATTCCGGTCAAACTTGAAATATTTTTTATGAGCGGCTCAAAATTCAGGGAGGTTACAGCTTCAGCTTCTGCATAACCAATCATACCATCTCCATTCTTATCTACTTCCAGTTCAATCAGGGCATTTAAAAAGTTAGCATCAGGGATATTCACATTCTGAGAAAACATCTGGAAAGCCACTAAAAGAATGGCTGGCAGGGTGAGTCCTATACGTTTCATGACCGCGGGTCTTAAGTGTTCTATGCAAGTTACGACATTAAGATGTTACCGTAATCTGCAATCAATCAGGGTTCCCTGAATAGCGGTTTATATATCAGACTTGCTGCCTTTTCCCGGTTTATAGAAGACCTGCCCTGTTACCAGAAGTCCGATAAACACAAAAATGGCAAAGATCAGACTGCTGAATGCCAGCTGCATGCCCCCCGAGAGAATGTGGCCACTGGTGCAGCCTCCGGCCATCCTGGCCCCGAAAATAAGGATAAAGCCCCCTACAAAGGCCCAGAAGATCCGCCTGATCGGCGAAGAGCCCTTAAACCTGAGCCAGTTTTCGTGCATAAGGACCAGCCTGAATTCCTTCTTTATGATCGAGATGACCAAACCGGCAGCAAAGGCGCCTGCCAGAAAGATCAGTTCCCAGTGTCCGGGAGTTTTAATGGCCGTGAAATAATCGTTTTGGGTAACACCTGTGAGGAAGTCCCCCACGAAAGGGAAACTGGTGGACGCTCCAATGGGGCGGTTTGAAAGCCATGTGGAGAAAACGGCCGCATCCAGAAAAGCCAGGAAAATCCCTGCCACGATCCATTTCCGCTCCTTGTTCTTGTCGATCCTGTGCAACCAGAAGGCGATATAAATAAAAACCGCTGCCACAACGACCAGCAGGATAAAGAACAGGACCTTGTTTGCAAGCACCGATTGCATGGAGAGTGCACCCAGATCGGGTCCAAGAAGAGGCTGGATCCAGGGAAGCGAAAGGGTATATACCACACCGCCTGTCAGACCGCCCAGTATGCCTATCAGTGCATCCAGGGATCCCTCACCCAGGGAAATAACCATGGTTCCCGGACAATAGCCCAGAATGGCCATCCCCGTGCCAAAGATCAGGCCACCCAGGACGATCCCTGTGATAATCAGGGGTTTGACATGGTAGGAAGCGAAACCCAGGGCAATTTCAGTGTTCAGAAGAATGGCGCCGATCCCCACAGCCAGCGCAATGGCCTTGGGAACGGTATAATCCTCACGAACCGACAGCCCCATGATCACATTGAATTTATTCAAATGCGCGTACTGTAGTATGGCTCCGAAGAGGAAACCCAAAATGAGAATTGTTGGCATAGCAAAGCATTGATAAGTTCAGAAAGCTAAGTAACGAAAGTAATGAATTCTCCCCTATAAACGGATTGGTCGCTGTCTAGGCCTAATAATCCTTGAAGGCTGTTTAGCCAGTAGGGCTAAATCACAACTTGATAATCTTCCTGGTCGTTACAAAGTCCTGCGATCTGACCGTTATAAAATATATGCCTTTCTGAAAGGAGGAGAGGTCAAGGTTGTAAACTGGATCCGTAATCTCTTCTTTGATCAGAAGTTGTCCATTTAGCATGGTTAGCTGAAATGTATATTCTCCCATATCGCTGGTTTCAATGGTGAGTACATTGGTCGTTGGGTTGGGATAGATACAAAACTTCTTCACCTCAACTGAAGCGATGTCAGCAGTAATTATCGAAACAGATAGACTGGTAGTATCGCTATAGCATCCAAGTTCAGATTCTGCAACCGTTTTGATGTATCCGCTCGGTCCTGATCCCCATTGAATATCCACAACGTGCGTGCCTTGTCCAGAAAGTACATTTCCTCTGTCAACCTCCCAATGGAACAAATACCCTGTCTGATTTGTGACGGAATATGTGTATGTCTGAAATTCTTTTGCATGAGGGGTTCCAATTATTTCACTTATCATTGTTTTTGGCGGGTCCGTGATTTCCATACTTTCTACTGTACTACAATCCCGGGCATCTAATACTGTTATTGTATAATTCCCTGCTGTCAACATTCCATTGGATTCCTGTGCCTGTTGATCTGACCAGATGTATTCATATCCTGGTGTTCCGCCGCCTGCATTGGCATAAATCATCCCGGTACTGTCACCAAAGCATAGATTATCTCGCTTTGAAAGTGACAGGATCAATGGATTAGGTTCAGACAAGCATATGTTCTTTTCCTTGATACACCCTATATCATCAGTAACTTTTACATCATAACAACCAGCCTCTAAATCCGATATTGTGTCTGCCGCAGACTCATCAAACCAGGAAATTTGATATGGCTCAGTTCCTCCTGAAACATCCAGATTTATAATTCCATCAGCAGCTCCATTGCATGTTGGTTCAGAGATTTCTTCTGATATGACAATTGGAATTGGGGACGAGACAGTGAATAATTCAGATATTTTACAAGCTTTTGAATCTGTTACAACAACTTCATAAATCCCCGAAGGAAGATTACTTATTTCACTTGTGTCAGAGCCGGTAGACCACAGATATGTAAATGGAGGATATGTCCCACTAACTGAAATATTAATGGAACCATCAAGTGCTCCAGGACATGATTCATCTGTTACATGGGCATCAAACTGAATATTACTTGACAAATTACATTCCTCAATAATAATATTAAGCATCCCGTATACCTGGCTGTCATCTGAAGCCGTGGCCATGACCTTTACCGTCCCAATGGAATCTGCAGTGAGCACACCGTTGTCATCAATGGTGGCATCACCTGTCCCGGGTACGATGCTCCAATAAACGACATCGCTGTATTCTGCATCTGCAGGCAGTACTTCAGCCAGCATCTGCAGGGTACGTCCTGAAACTATGGTAGTTGCTCCGCCTTCGCCGGTCACGGTAACCGATTCCACTTCCTTGTACGGGGCTGCAAGCATGCTGATATCATTGGTATTGACCAATATCAGACTATCGATATACACGCCGCCATTGTTATGCCCGCCACCCATCAGGTTGAAGTTTTCACTGGTATTCTCCACTATTCCGTTGAATACGAGGTCATCAATAACGTATTTGGTCGGTTCCTGTTCCGTTATAATCCACCATTCTGAGGTTCCACCGGGGGACCATTCACTGGAAGTGCTTCCATACCTGAAGTAATCGTTGGCCGGGTCTTCAAAATTTATATAGAAGCTGTCGGCTGCTTCGGACCACATAACGAAACTGAACAGATAGGTATCGGTACTGTTGCACCCGAAGCCGGTCTGCCTGGAATTTCTGTCACCATCCCAGGGGCTAACAAAAACTCCATCTGCTGCCGGAATGTACAAGGCACCACCGATCACTTCAAAACCAGGGCTCCATTCAAGAGCAATACCATCCTCATTCACATTGTTGAAGTAACCGTTTCGGAACAGGTTGAGCTCATGCATGGAAACCATCTGGCCGCTGATGTTCACATCAACGGTAGCTTTTTCCCAGGAACCATCCTGGGCCGTGGCGGTTATTTTAACAAGACCATCAGCGATGGGCGTCACCACCCCGTTATTATCGACGCTTGCCCTGCCGGTAACTCCTTCAACGGACCATGACAGTTTCTTATTGGTGGCTTCATCTGGAAGAACCACTGCGGTGATCTTCATCGGCTTGTTGTTCATTGTGATGTCGGAAGCAGTCAGCGCAATGGACTCCACATAGACCTTTTCATTCACGCCTTCGAAGGTCAGGATGCCGCAATCGTCCATGCTGTTCCATGATTCGTTGGCATCTCCCCCAACACCGGTATTGGCCCATACGGCCCTTTTACGGGGATCATCGTCATCTCCCTCATCCCGGTCACAAATGGTGATATCAAATCCCACTTCGCCACTCAGGTCGGCAATAAAACCATCCTTGTCTGTGAGGTACTCCATGGGAAAGAAGTACTCAACGAGATAATCGGGATCATTGAGCATGTAGGCATATTTCACACCCAGATCATCCGGATCAGCCTCACCATCTTCACCTGCATCCAGCATGGTTCCGTCATTCAGCCCATCGGTGGGAGGCGGTGCACATTGGTGGTGCCCGTTGCCAGGCTGGCCCTCACCTGAAGCTCCGGCGTCATCCTGAAGGAAGTGGTTGCAGTCGAAAAAGACCTCCGGTCTGTCATAGAGCCATGGAAATGAGGATCCATCCACATAGGGTGGATACCAATAGTCATCAGTGACTACCACGAGAAGATAAATGCCTGAATTCTCCGCCCAGACCATTTTCCAGTAGGTCTTACCTAATTCTCCAATCGTTGGTAATTCCGCCTGGAAATTCTTGTCAATGAGGTTGGCAGGCAGCCTTTCCCATAGCTCATCGATCTTGCCGTCAATGACCGGCCCGATGTCCACCCTTGGCACAGAGTAGGCAGGCCGTTCCTGGGCGCTCACTATTGCCACGAACAGGGTACAAAGAAGAAGTGTAAAAATCTTGGTTTTCAAAGTTTTTTGGCTTAAGGATTGATAAAGCAAGTTACCTATAACTTATAGAAAGTCAAACATTTTCATGATTTAGACAGATGGCATAAGTTGGATACGGTTGGCATATGTTGATTGACAATTCGGATTTGATCACAGCAGACAGGCTTGGGATCGGAGCTGAAAGCCAGGTGAATGGCAAAATAAATGCAGAACAGGTAAGCTACTGGTTTTTATCAAGGGCTAAAACGGGCTTCTCTCCATCCAGATCCTGTATTGCAAACCGTGCCGTCACAGTTTTCTCTTCGCCCGGAAGCAGGCTAAAGAAATTATCGCTCCAAAAAGTTGGCAGCACCTCTTCACCACCCTCTCCTTTTGTAATCATGATCCTGTTGAAAAAGGCCAGCCTGGCAGACGGGTTTTTCACTGTTGCTGTTACAATGGCTTCATCAAACTCATATGAGAGTTCATAGTCCATGTCCAAATCTGCCTTTTCAAGTTTGCTTATATCACGAAGGTCAGTTTCATCTTTTGAAGAAAACCAATAGAAATTGTCAGAAACGATTTTTCCCGCCTGATCTTTAAGTTCAAGTTTCACAAAATAGGCGCTTGTTAAGCCATTCATTTCAGGTAATTTGAAAAGTTCCTTGTACCGGTCTGCTTCAACGGCAAATTTTTCTTCTTTCTCCCATTTTATTTCCAGATCAAAATTGTACACCCGGACGCTTGCCGTCAAATCCTTATGATCTATATGGTTTGTATTGATTACTGAGACAGTGAAGTCATTCTCATTCAGTTGAATATGCAGCGGCTCAAGTGCTTTTTTTGCATAAAAATATGCTGCATTGGGATTCAGGAACCAATCGTACAGCTGCCATAATACCTGTGGCCAGGTTGCATTGAGCTTCCATAGCATCACTCCTGATGTGATATCCCACATACGATGGTTTGCTGCTTCGAACATTGCCCTGTAACTCCCTGCGTTAATATATTGAGCCCAACGGATATATTCTTCAGCTGTTGAGGGTTGGCCAAATTGTTGCCTGATTGCATCATCATATGCCTTGAAAGCATACCCATCTCCATCCCAGGCATCATGATAGGCCCATTTTTTATCCAGCGGATAAATCGCATTTTTTTCACCTTGTCCCAAATCGAAAATGTACTTTTTCATACTGGAGAAGGTGGAAACGGCCGGAACTCCCATTTCGTTACGAAACATCTGATTTTTTACTTCCAGCACTTTGTTATAGTAGTAAGGGTGGGGATACCATGTATAATCAGGGGCTTCTTCGTCAGTCATTCCCAATGGAAGGTCTTGCTTCATATAGGGAGTAAGTGAATCCACATCCCAGCCATAGCTTGATGTAGGAAGAAATGGCCTGGTTTTATCGAGTTCTTTAACAAATGCCCGCAGAGGCACATATATTTCCTCCCGGACAATGGTTTCACAGGCAACGGCCCAGAGTACCAGGCTGGGATGGTTCCTGTTTCTTTTGATGATGTCATAGGAATTTTGAAGTGACAGGGTTGCATCAAGCGGATTGGCGAAAGAAGGTCTTCCCGGATAGCTGGTCCAACATTGGTAGAAGGTTTCCCACATCAGCAAGCCATACTTATCGTAAGTATCCATGACGTGGTCCGGGGGTGAGGGCATATCCTCACATGCAATCATGTTCACATTAGCTTCTGCCAGCAGACGGGCTTCAGCGTAAATCCTTTTCCGGTTCATGTCGAGCATCATGTCAGGCTGAATCCATCCACCCCTGCAGAAAATCCTTTGGCCATTTATCCAGAAAATACGTCCAACTTCGCCATCAAGTTCCTTGAATGTATTGGTTATTTCTCTGATTCCGAACGTAGTATTTTTACAATCCGATACTATTCCGTCAACTTCAAAAACCAGCGTCAGATGATGCAGGTATTGTTTTCCATAGCCATTGGGCCACCACAGATATGGATTTTCTATGTTTAGTTGCACGAATTCTTCCGGCATAAATGAAACGCTTATGGTCTTGCCTGCAGGTATTTCAACTTCCTTTTCGAAATAAATTGGTTTAAAGTTGCCAGGCATTGTTTTCTTGTAGGTGTAGAAATCCACTTCCCTGATCAGGTCAATTGAACCCTTTAAAACGCCTTTTATCAATGTATTGCCCGCGTTCCTCAGTTCTGTTGATATGGTAATATTTGCATGGCTTGTATCAGGTAGCGGGAGATCGGTAATGATATACGGATCAATAATATGAATATCATTGGTGTAGTTGAGAAACACATCCTGGTAGAGGCCCATATTTCTGTCTCTCACAACCGGGGCGCAATCCCAACCGGCAGAGAATTTAAGCGTTACATCTTTAAATATATCAACCCCCTGGCCGCGTTGGGGGCCAAATACTTCGAACTGATATCCCGGAGTTGCTGTTCCAGGATGATCCACCTGATAAATTTTTACAGCAAGTACGTTTTCACCGCTTCGGTTGACGTATTCCGTAATATCAAATTTGAACCGCCGGAACATGCCGGCCATATCCCGGGCACCGGCAATCTGTTTCCCGTTCACCCATACGTCAGCACGATAGTTGATGCCATCAAAATTCAACCAGATTCTCTTTTCCTTGTTCGCTTCCGGAATTTGAAATGTAGTTCTGAACCAATAAGGGTCTTTGAAAGGATTTGATATTCCTTTCAGGTGGCTGTATTGGCCCAAATCCAAACGCTTATTCAGCTCATCAGATGCATCCGGTATCTTCAGGTTGTTTAAATCAAGGTGTGGGTCGGGATAAATGCCTGCTTGTACCAAAGCCCTTAATACTGTTGTCGGAACCTGGGCATTTATCCAATTTTCATCATTATAGCCTGTGGAAGAGATGATGGTTTCTTTTTCCGGTACCTGTGTGGAAGACTCCAGCTTCCATTCTTTTAGCTGTTGTTTTTCGTCAATTTGGCTGAAAACCTGGTTTTGCCTGCTGCGGCATGACTGAGTAAACAGAATACAAATAAAGAAAAGCAGATGTATGAGTTCTTTCATTTATCCAGGCATGAAGTATTTTCAATTACAAGGCAGGCTGCTCCAATAAAACCCGCATTTTCGCCCAATCCGGCCAAAACAACTTTTGTCTCTCTGGCAGGAACCGGGCAAACCCATTTTCGAATGTTTTCTTCCATAGAAGGTTTAAAGAATTGATATGCCCCTGCAACAGATCCGCCAAGGACAACTACATCTGGATCAAGTAAATTGATAGCCCAGGCAATTGGTACGGCCAGATGAGTACCAAACTCATTCCAGGTTTTTAGTGCCTGTTCATCCCCGTTAACTGCCAGGTTATAGATATCGAGCGATGATTTGTCCATGCCTGAAATGGATTTGTATATCCGGGAAACGCCTGCTCCCGAAATATAATCTTCGATTGTGCCTGAAAGGTAGGGTGATGGCCAGATTTCTGCTGCTGTGCCGGTTGTGCCTTTACGCAATTGATGATTCAGTACAACGGCACATCCGATTCCAGTGCCTAAAGTAAAGCCAACAACGTCTTTTTTTGTGGAAGCTGCGCCAAAAATACTCTCCCCGTAAATCAGACAATTGGCATCATTGTTCATGAAAACCGGAACCTTGAAATGGTCCCGGATTGTATTTCTTAACGGGAAAAAGTGCATTGTGGGCAATTGCGGACATTCAAGGATCATTCCTGCATCAATATCCAACGGGCCTGTGGAGCCTATTCCGATACCGGCAACATTCCTGGTTGTAAGTTCTAAACGGCTTAAGATCTTCCCAACAGAATCGGTAATTCTTTTTATGATCAATTCCGCAGGCTCCTGCCCGCCGGTGGGAACCTGAACAGGTGTGCACAGAACTTTGCCATCACCGTTTATTGCGCCTGTTTTTATTTTGGTGCCACCCAGATCAACTCCAATAATTGTTT
>JAZDPG010000082.1:0-2118 GCA_043797815.1 Bacteroidota bacterium | reverse complement strand
TAGTTCATTTGTGTGAATAATGGAGGAAA
Source organism: Bacteroidota bacterium (assembly GCA_043797815.1). Taxonomy (GTDB): domain Bacteria; phylum Bacteroidota; class Bacteroidia; order Bacteroidales. The sequence goes on along the minus strand of JAZDPG010000082.1, from coordinate 2,089 downwards.
TGATGCGGATACAAGATGTCAAGGTAGTCAAAGAACATAATATCAGCCGGTTATCTTTCAATGTTTGCTATAAGGGGACAGTAGAGAATGTCTGGTTTTCTACCGATGCTGAACAGATTGCAGTTGATGGTGAAATCTTCCTGTCGAGTCTTTTACTGCCGGCTATGAGACTGGGTGAAACCTTGGTCATCGATAGGGCAGTGTCTCCACCTTTGATGGAAAATGTTGGCAAGCTTCAGGATATATTCAGTTCCTGGTATCCCAAATTTCAAAAAATCGCGATAGAGACAGAGGTGAGCCGGGAATCCTCTGGCCCTTCACCAACGGGAGTAGCATCCTTTTTTTCAGGGGGGATTGATTCCTTTTACACACTGATAAAAAATAACCATGAGATAACGACACTTGTTTATGTTCAAGGTTTTGATGTCTGGGCACACGAAACAGAATTCCTGGAGAAGGTACATCCTCGAGTAGTTAAGATTGCCGCTGAGTTTGACAAAAAGCTGATTACGGTTCGTACCAATATTCACGAATTTTCCGATAAATTCGCAGAATGGGCTTATGAATACCATGGTTGCGCTTTAGCAAGCGTAGCACATCTTCTTTCGCCGGTGATCAGGAAAATATATATTCCTTCCTCCTGTGGGTATAAGTATCTTCTCCCGTATGGAAGTCATTTAGTTGCAGATCAATTATGGTGCACCAACAAGGTCAGCATCGTTCATGATGGCGAGGAGTCAACCCGGCCTTTAAAAGTTAAAAGAGTTTGTGAAAACCAGTCTGCACTCGAAAATTTACGGGTATGCTTAGATCGCAAATACGGAAATTACAACTGTGGAAAATGCGAGAAATGCAAGAGAACCATGTTGAACCTGTATATTTATGATAAGTTGCAGTACTGCAAAACGTTCTCCAGCGAACTTACACCTTGGAAAGTTGCTCGAATAAGAATGAATTCAGATCTTGTCAAGGCCGAATATCTGGAGACCATGAAAGCATTGAAACAATACAAACCTGGTTCGCCGTATATCTGGGCTGTAAAAATCGTCTTGATCCGCTATGAAGTTAATAGATTGATGAAAATAGTAAAGGGCATATTTGGAATCACTGAAGTCTCATAGTTACAAAAGTGGCGCCAGTTGTGGGTTTGGTGTAACTTCTGGTGGTTTAAACAGGGATTCAATGTCACGCCGTTGAACAGATTAATCGCAAGACTCGTAAGGATGTTGTCTTTCAGTCTGGTAACGAAGATGTGCCGGGCTCCATCAGGTACTGGTACCGGATGAGCCCGTATAGCCCCGGTCAAATTCGTAAGATCCCGGTTTCGCCGGGATATTTTGTATTCCATGTTTTAAGATAAGCAAATATAAGGAGATAGCATGTCCTCTCTTAGAATCTCCGTTCCCGTGGACGGCAAGAAAGTAACTGTCAGCAATGGCATCCTGACCGTTCCCGACCGCCCCATCATTCCCTTCATCGAAGGTGACGGAACTGGGTCTGATATCTGGCGGGCAGCGGTTCGGGTACTCGATGCCGCTGTTGCCAAGGCTTATGCCGGAAGCAAAAAAATCGCCTGGATGGAGGTTTATGCCGGCGAGAAATCTTTCAATATGGGCCTTGGTTGGCTTCCTGATGAAACCCTGGCCGCATTTCGCGAATACCTGGTTGGTATCAAGGGGCCGCTCACCACTCCGATCGGTGGTGGCATCACTTCCCTGAATGTGGCCCTTCGTCAGCAGCTCGACCTTTATGTTTGCCTCCGTCCGGTACGCTATGTCAAGGGAGTTCCATCCCCAGTGAAAAGACCCGAACTGGTCGATATGGTCATCTTCCGGGAAAATACCGAGGACATTTACGCTGGTATTGAATGGGCAGAAGGGACTCCGGAAGTCAAAAAAATTATTGATTTCCTCCAGCAGGAGATGGGTGTGAAGAAGATCCGATTTCCTGAAACATCCGGCATCGGGGTAAAGCCGGTGTCCCGGGAAGGTTCGGAGCGCCTGATTGAAGCAGCTATCGAGTTTGCCCTGAAGCAGGGGCGGAAATCGGTAACTCTTGTTCACAAGGGTAACATCATGAAGTTTACCGA
>JAZDPG010000044.1:0-30481 GCA_043797815.1 Bacteroidota bacterium | reverse complement strand
ACTGTTTAAACACATATTTAACTAAGTACACTTTTCTCTACACAGAATAAATTAAAACAACAGAATTTTCAGCATATGCCATACATCAGAAAGATCATTTTATCTGTACTCATCTTTGGTACATCCACCCTGTTCGCCCAGCCCGAAGTCTATCCCTGGGGGAACATCAGCGGCATCAGGCTGGATGGAGAGATCATGGAACTGAACAGTTCCCTGGGAATTGTGGGAGCTAATTGGTCTGATGTGACCGGAACGGACAAGGAGAAGGGAAGTTATCAGTACCGGCGGGTGGACAATACACAATACAACTTTATATCATTTGATGATTTTTATTTTGACCAGTCGGTGGAGGCTCTGGGGGCCGGCCGGGCCAATGTACGGATCAATTTCCGGAACGAAGTGGATACAGTCCTCACGGGGACCTTTTTCATTCTGGATTTGCCCTCATCCAAATACGCCGCATCGACCCTTTCCCTGATCGGTAAAGACCCCGGCACGCCCGATGTGATTCCTCAGGCCAGGGGGGAAATCAGCAGGGGAACGGCCACGGGAATACACATCACGGGAGAACGGCGAAACCTTGAGATTTCAGTAAACGAACCAACCACGATTCTTGTGAAACAGGACCCGGCTGATCCGAAGGGCCCCATCAGGGTCTGCTTCGCCCTGAATACCGGAGCGTTGAAAAAGGGAACCTCGGCCTATAAATCATTTAACATCAGTGCCACCGGTGTGGCCGATCGCTCGCCTGCCGCGCTGACCCTCGATACAGGAATGATGGGAAGGCCTTTTGCAGGATTCGGTGGGAATTTCCGATTGCAAAATCCGGAAGCAGACCCGGCAGTCATCGATTATTGTCTTGAGAATATGGATGTGAGATGGGGAAGGGTGGAGATGCCCTGGATGTTCTGGCAACCCGGAGAGGGTGATGATCCCATTGCCAAAGCAAAGGCCGGGGAGTTGAATCCGCGCGTCAGGGCAGCCATGGAGATGGCCGCCCGCCTTCACAAACTGGGCATGCCCGTGATCCTCTCCGACTGGTCGGCACCCAGGTGGGCCGTGACAGGTTCCATGGGCCGGGGCCCAAGGCCCGGCGGACAAAGGGGGAATCCGCTTGATCAGGGAAAGGCGGAACAGATCTATCAATCCATCGGGGACTATATCCAGTATGTGAAAGATGAATACGGATTTGAATTTGCCTTGTTTTCATTCAATGAGTCCGACCTGGGGATCAATGTGAGGCAGACCCCGGAAGAGCATGCCATGCTGATCAAAGGACTGGGGGCCCATCTGAAATCCAGGGGTCTCGGGACCAAATTGCTTCTGGGGGATACAGCCGATGCCGACGGATGGCCCTTTGTGAATGCGGCCATAGATGATGTTTCCACCCATCCCTACATTGGCGCTGTCTCCTTTCACTCCTGGAGGGGATATACCGACGAAAACCTGAAGCAGTGGGCAAAAGCAGCAGAGCGTATGAAAGTGCCGCTCCTTGTGGGTGAGGGAAGCATGGATGCCGGGGCGTGGAGGTATCCCGATATTTTCAGGGAATCCATGTATGCCATGGAAGAGATGAACCTCTATGTGAGAATCCTGAAGATCTGCCAGCCCGAAGCGATCCTTCAGTGGCAGCTGACTTCCGATTACTCACCCCTGAGCGGAGGTGGGGCATTCGGTCATGTGAACGAAGCCCTGATGCCCACCCAGAGGTTCTGGAATTTCAAACAGATCGCTGATATGCCCGAAGGATTGTTCGCCATGCATGTGGCTTCTGATAATGAAAACATTATCTCGGCCGGACTGGGCGATCCCGGAAAGGGGCAGTATGTCATTCACATCGTCAACAACGGAGCCTCCAGGCAAATCACCCTGAAGGGACTTCCAAAGGATGTTCGTTTTATGCGGATGTTTGTGACCAATGAAAGAAGCAGCATGGCAGAAGCCAGGGCAGGATTTGTGCGAAACGGGGAGTCTGCATTCTTTGCCGAATCAAACAGTTTTATCACGCTCCTGGTGGATGGGGGAACCCCCTTTTTTTAAACCTGAATGGGATCAGGAATGCAATGGATTCAAACACATGGGTTGAAGGGGCTGGCGGCCCTGGTTTTACTGCTGTGGGTTCATCCGGTTTTGCAGGCCCAGGCAGCTAGCTCCTATTCCTTTATTGTAGCCGGACATGCCTATGGCGCCCATGAGGGGGGCAACACCGGGTTGCATCCTGCATTTCTGAACAGCCTGCAATCGGGGTATGATTCAACAGCCGCATTTATTGTGCTTACCGGTGACATTGTGAATTTCAGCACGACGGAAAGCTGGCAGCAGGTGGAAGATGAGCTGGCCGGTGTCGGACTGCCGGCTTACTATGTCATGGGAAACCATGACGATAACGATGCGGGCTGGCAGGTATTTGAAGCCTTGTTCGGGGGCACTTACTACTCTTTTTACTGGCAGAATGATCTCCATATTGTACTGAACAGTACGGAAGGGGACCGGTCCATAACCCCGGTACAGATCGATTTTTTAATTGACCGGATCAGTCAGGCCGGAGACACGGTCCGGAACATCTTTATTTACTTCCATGAAGTGATCTGGAACAGCCATGAAAAGTATACCGGGGTAAGGAGCAACAGCCGCTCCCGCTACGATCAGATGGTGGATTTCTCAAACTACTGGGAGGAAGTTCACCCCTTGTTTGTGCAGGAGCCGGAGAAGAACTTCTATGTCATTTCGGGCGATGTGGGGGGGAATCCGGATGCCATTGCTGCGTTCTATGACCGGTTGGACAATGTTACACTCCTTTCGTCGGGAATGGGTGAGGTGGCGGATGAGAATTACCTGCTTGTCAGGGTTCCCCATCCTGACTCCGTAAACTTTACACTGGTGCCCCTGGACACCACCCTGTCCATACCTGACATTAAGTTTTACAGTGTGCCCCCTGCACCGGATTCCATCGGGGGTCCGGTGTCGATTCTGCCGGGAAGCCGTTCCATAGAATATACAGTACCGGAGGTAAGCAATGCCGACGCCTACCTCTGGGACCTGCCCCCGGGGGCCACAGGAACAAGCACCACCACGCGTATTGAAGTCACCTTTGATGCGTCATTCACTGAAGGTGAACTCTCTGTCCGGGCCGCCAGGGAAGGATTTGGCTCAGGCCCTGCCGCATCCCTTCACGTGTACGCAGACCTGAACCCGGATGATATCAAAGTTCAGGATGCCCCTGCCTTCAGGGCCATTTTTACTGAAATCCCCGGGGGTCTTGTGATTGGAATTCACTCCCCGGAAGGGGAGCTGTGTTTCATTCGCATCATGGACATAAACGGAAGAACCATTCTGGTCCGGACCACCGATGGCGCAGGGGGATATACCGAAATGCAGATCCATAAAAATGCGCTCCCCGGCGGGATCTTTTTCCTTTCCGCAACAACACGCACCCAACACCTCACCCGCAAATTTGTGCTCAGGTGATGTGACCGTTCCCGGCTTTACAGAACAATCAACCTGGAAACGCTGACTCCACTGCCCGTACCCACTTTCACCATATACAATCCGGCATGAAGATCCAGGTCAAGGGTTTGCCTGAAAGTCGGGTTTTCAAATTCCCTTAGCAATACAATGCTTCCGGTGATGTCCATAATGGTTAACGATGAGAAACCTTTGCCAGCGGCTTCAATGGTCAGGTGGTTGCCGGCCGGATTGGGATAGATGGAGATCTCTTCAAGCACCGGTTCGTTCATGTACGTGGCTGTACCGGGTTCCAGGCTCAGCCAGTTGATGTTGTACCCGTCCGTCAAGGCCAGGAGCCTGAGGGTCTGAATGCCCGCTTCGAGGCTCAGGCTTACAGGTACCGACGACCATGTCTGCCATCCGCCGGTGATGGGAATTTGGATCCATTCCCGGTCCACTTCCTCTGAAAACGGAGTCTGAATCCTGATGGTTCCGGTGGATTTAATGGCAGCCGTTCTGATGATTCCTTTGTATGCACCTGTCCGGGTTACATTCACCCTGTAATCCACGTAGTCGCCCGGGTCAATGGAGCCCAGGTTTTGTCCGCCGTCAATATCGGAGCAGGCTTCAAGCTCCATTCCGGAGTTGTACATGAAATTCTCAGCATCGATGACCCCGGGAATCTCAAAGATATACGGGGGAACCAGGTCGTTGGTCACCGGCATATCTGAGAATTGCGCCAGCAGGCCCCTGTCCTCTGACATCACGGTTGTCCCGCTGTAACTCAGCTGCACCTCCTGTTCAGCAAAGAGTGATCCCTCTATGTAGAGCGACATCCCGTTCCCGGCCCAGTTTATTTGGATGATTTTCATGGTTGTGCCATCTGCTGTGATGTGGAATGCTTCAACCTGGTCTGAAAGATCCATCATGTTCTTGGAGAAGCTTACCTCCACACCGGAGCCCAGTACGTTGACTCTGGCTTCACTGACTTCCGGGGGAAGACCTGGGGAATTGTTTTCAACCACCAGTGAATCAAAGCCCGTAAGGATCCCGCCGTCGGTGGATTGAATTTCGCTGCCTGTATAAGATAGATAAAGCTGGTGTTCGGCATACAGCTGATCTGTTGTGCTGATGATGATCTTCTTTGCGTTTGCCGCATCAAGGCTTACTCCTGAAAGAGCCAGGACCGAATCGGATTCACTGGCCACACGCAGGATAAAATCCCCTGCCGTTGCACCCTGGAGTTGCATATCCTTCAGGAATGTCAGGTGTACCGCCGAACCGGCCTCATTGGTATATAATTCTTTCACCACCGGGGCAGAGCCAGGCAGCAGGTTGTCTGCAACTTCTCCGGTAAAAGGTTGAAGCACGTCTCCGTCCGGGGCCGATACATTTTCACCCTTAAAGGAGATGGTCAGCACATCGGTATTCAGCACCGCTTGTTCCAGGTGAACATGGATCATGCGGGTATTGGCGGGATCGGTCACAACGGTATCAATCTTCAACGTGTCTGTTCCGTTTACCGCGATAACAAATCCCGAAGGGGTTCCCACGGAACCCACCTCCCTGGTGAATTGGATGTCCACCACCAGGGGATCTGTTTCCACCCTTGAAGAGGCATAGGCCAGCTCCATTTTTTCAACCATCAGATACACTACGCCCAATGGCGGCAATTCCACCCTGATGCCTCCTCCGGTTTCACAGGCCAGGGCTTTGATGCTTTCGTATTCGTCCGGTCCACCCCCCTCTTCATCGGTTCCGTATCCGTTGAGAAATACCTTTCTGGAGAAATCACCGTTGTCCGGTCCGCCTGTCAGGGTATGGGTGTAATACCTTCGGCCCTGTTCCATGCTGTCGATCTCCACCTCAACGATCTGCCCGGTTCTTCCCTTGTTGATCAGGACCATCCCGCATTCGCCCGTTGAAAAGGAGGATGCATAGGCAACCACGTTGTTGGCACCTTCCACGGCGGAAGCTACCATCCGGTCGCCCATGTACTTCTGCCAGAAGTACATATAAAAGAATGCGGGCCTCGGATTATGCAGCTCCACTCCGGGCTCGTCACCTGTGGAGAACATTCCATGATCATCACCGTTGTTCCAGCCGTTGACCAGGTCCCACCGGGCCGCCAGCCCGTAACCGTTTAGGACATATTCACCCAGAACCAGGGCCGCATGCACGCCGCTGATGTAGGAGACCATCTGCATGGATCCCACGGCAAAAATATTCCATTCCGTCATGGCCACAGGGAGCATGGGATGGCCCGCCTCGGCCATATCAGCCACCAGGGCCTTCATGATTTTTCCCGCCTCATCGTGGGAATTCAGGATGGTGGCCACGGTGGAATTCTCATCATAGGGTGTGAAATAGGAGTGCACAACCAGGTAATCTGCCAGATCGCCCACCTCGGGCATCATGCCCTCGTTCCAGTTTGTTTCAATGGGAGTCCATGAATTTTCAGCACCGAAAACCACCACACCGATCTTGATTTCTGCGCCGATTTCTGCAGCTGCACTCCGCATAGAATCAATAAAAACCCGGCAGTGTTGTCCATACAATGTGCCTGAGATGGTCGCGGGCTGGCCATCCTGGTTGAGTTCCGTATCAATGATGTGACCTTTTTCCCAGCTTCCGTAGTTTTCATTCCCGATCTCCCAGAAAGTGGTGCGCCCCTTATCGTACCTGACCCAGTCCGCCGCCAGGTGTGCTGCATTGGCCACCGGGTCGGGACCTGTGCCATACCTTGCATAGGAGTAGTTCACGCAGATGGATCCATTGCTGTTGATTGCTGACCGCAACGCGTAGTATTCATCCAGCGACATTTGCCAGTTTTCTGTATTCATTCCGTACCAGGGATTGATTTCTGCCGGGATGTCTGCGGGCCGCTGCCCGGGTGAGGCATTCCAGAAATATTCGTTGGAACCGCTGCCGGCCGGCCATCGCAAAACCCTGGGATTCAGGTTATAGAGGTCATTCATGGCTGTTGGGTTGGCTGGCAGTTTATTTTCCCAGGTTACCGCATTGTTCCCGAAAAGGTAGGGCGGTACCTTTTTCAGTACGCTGTCCATCTGCACCTTTACCTTCACCATGGCCGGATCAGAAAGCTTGCTGACCATCTCATGGTCGGGGATCTCAGCACTCCGTGCTGCCCAGTCATCCAGGAAGAAACCGGGGTCCTGTGAAAATACGGAAATGGAAGCAATTATGGTCAGAAGGGCAACTGTGATGGACGCCCTGAGCGGATTGTTATTGGTTTTCATAGAAAGCAGTTAACCTGTGTATGGTCAAAAATATACATTGCATCAAAACAGTGAACGATTTGGACCTATTCTATATTGATTCTAAATGACAGGACACACTTTCCACATGGGCGGGTTGCTTCTCTTCTGTATTCAAATGCTATCTTCGCATGATCATTTGAAGCAGAGATGAACTACCTTTCAGCAGAAAACATATCCAAGTCTTTTGGCGAGCAGCTCCTGTTCGGGGGGCTTACCTTCGGACTGGCGCGCGGGGACAAAACGGCGCTCATTGCCCGCAACGGGACCGGGAAAACCACCCTGCTGAGGATCCTCATGGGGAAGGAGGGCCCCGATACGGGTGCGTTCACTTTCCGAAACGGGATTAAAAAAGCCTTCCTGGAGCAGGCACCCGAACTGGATGATTCAAAAACCATCGATGAGTTGATCCTGACCACCCATACCGCTGTGATTGGGGTGATCAGGCAGTACGAGAAGGCCCTTGAAAACCATTCGCGGAATCACAGTGAGGAGACACAACAGGCGCTTGAAGAGGCCACCAATGAGATGGACCTGGCCCGCGCATGGGACTATGAAAGGCGGCTGAAGCAGCTCCTGGACCTGTTCCGGATTACCGATACATCCCAGCTGGTATCCAGCCTTTCGGGCGGGGAGAAGAAAAGGGTGGCCCTGGCCCTGGTACTGCTGGATGAACCCGACCTGCTGATCCTGGACGAGCCCACCAACCACCTGGATATCGACATGATCGAGTGGCTGGAGAAATACCTCTCCCAGACCAACCTGACCTTGCTGATGGTGACCCACGACCGCTACTTTCTGGACCGGGTCTGCAACCGGATCATTGAGCTGAGCCAGGGGAAGATGTTTCAGTACAACGGGAACTATGCCTTGTTCCTTCAGAAAAGGGCCGAACGGGAGGAGAACCGACAAACAGAGGCTGACAGGGCCCACCAGCTGATGAAAAAGGAACTGGAGTGGCTCCGGAGAATGCCCAAGGCCAGGACGGGCAAATCAAAAGCCCGGATTGATGCTTTTGACGGAATTAAGGAGAAGGCCACATTGGAGAAAGACCCGGGGGAACTGAAACTCCAGGTGAAATCCCCCAGGCTGGGAGGCAAGATCCTGGAGCTGGAAGGGATTACAAAAGCGTTTGGATCCCTGGAATTGATCAGCGGTTTCACCTACAAGTTTTCAAGGGGGGAACGCGTTGGAGTCATTGGCCGGAACGGGACCGGGAAGACCACCTTCCTGGATGTGATCTCGGAGCTCATGCCCCAGGATGCCGGGACCATTGACAGGGGAGAGACCGTGGTCATGGGATACTACCGCCAGATGGGACAGGAGTGGAAAAAGGAGCAGCGGGTTATCGATGCGGTAAAAGAGATTGCCGAAGTGGTGCAGATGGAGGACGGACGTACCGTCTCCGCTTCCGTTTTCCTGGAACACTTTCTGTTTCCTCCCGAGACCCAGTACAAGATGATCTCCAAACTGAGCGGTGGGGAGTTGCGCAGACTGCACCTGCTGACAGTACTGATAAAGAATCCCAACTTCCTGATCCTGGATGAACCCACCAACGACCTGGACCTGTTTGCACTGAACAGACTGGAAGAGTTCCTGCTCTCATTCAAGGGGTGCCTGGTGATCGTATCCCACGACCGTTATTTCCTGGACAAGCTCACCGACCACCTTTTCATCTTTGAGGGGAACGGGAAGATCAGGGATCATTATGGCACCTACACTGCATTCCGCCTGCAGCAGGAACGCAGGGAAAAAGGGAAAAGTGGCAACCGCACCGAAGGATCTGAACCGAAGCTGAAGAACGAACTGAGGAGCGAGCCAAAGAACGTTAAGACCAGGCTGACCTACAAAGAGCAGCAGGAATACAACAGGCTTGAACCTGAGATTGAGCAGCTGGAGAAGGAAAAGGAGGCTTTGGAGTCACAACTGAATGACGGGACCCTTGGTTATGAGGAATTGGAGAGAATCTCAAAGCGTGTGGCCGTGATCATCGGGCTTGTGGAAGAGAAGATGCAGCGCTGGATGGACCTGGGACAATACACCTGACAGGAAATAAGCACGTAACGAAGATGCATCCCCTGGAAAAAGAAGAAGCCGTACCTTTTGATACAGCCTCCTCAAACACAAAGTCCGGGAACCCGGGTTCACTCAGGATTTTTTCTCTTTTTTCTCCTCCCCGGGCTCACTGGCATCCGCTGCTTCTTTGTTCTTCATTTCAGCCACCCTTTCAACCAGGTCGGGTATTTTTTCGAAAAGCGAGGAGAGGGATGATTTCCTGTCTGCACCTATAAACGAGATCTGGTCCCCTTTGGCCACCAGGAAACCGGCGGGAACCACAGCGATACCTGCACCGACACCTGTGCCTGATCCGCAGGCTTTCTTTTTGGGATCATCCCCGGTTCCGGATCCACTCCCGAAGCCGGTGGCAACTTTTATCACAGGCCTGCAGGTGTACTCACCCAGGGTGAACTCATCACCCAGTACGGTTTTGGTACCGGAAATGTCTTTCACGTGTCCGGATACCTTGTCCAGTAAATCTTCAATTTTTACTTCCATGTCAATTTGATTTAATAGTTAAACAATGATTGATATTTTGTTCTTATAAGAGCCCATGCCAATGCGCCCAACCGGGTCCTCACATCCAGCATAAGGGATGCTTTGCCTTCAAAATTCACCTGCATATGGACACGCTCAGAATTCACTGCAGTGAAAGCCGGCACCAGCCATGCATTCAGCATGAAGTCGTCCGTATCAACATCCAGGTCCAGCTTCCTGACCCTGAACGCCGCCAGGATATGTTTTCCCGGTTTCATTCCCCCGGACAGTTTGAAGGGCCTTCTTTTTCCCCTGGATCTCTTTTTCTTTTCAACCCCTTCTGTATTCCTGGACTTTTTCCTTTTCGGACGGAATGGATGCAGATGAAAAGGAAAGAAAAAGAGCCTTCCCCGGATGTAAAAAATTTCCTCTGCAGGAACCACCGCTGCCTTGATGATTCCCGGCAGACCCAACTGGTACCGGTTCTCCCGGGTATCCATGTAAATGATCACCGGACCCAGGAGGATCCACAACAGGGTGAGCACGAGAACGGATATAAAAATGATTAAATACATGGTGTAAAACTACTCCCGGACTTCCGTCGATCCCATACAAAATCGCCAAACGATCATGGATTATCGGTAAGTGGTAGCGGGGAGGTGCAGATCCGCATGTCCCGGAAAGATACCGGATGAAATATCGGTGAATTGCACCAAACAAATCTGCGCTCAAATTTGTTTTATAAACCAAACCACTGATTAAGCCACACTTCAACATGAAAAAATCAATTTTATTGCTTTCTCTTTTGCTGGTAATCATGGCTATTTCAGAATCCTGTTCCGTAGTGCCCCTTACCGGCAGGAAGCAGTTTACAGCCATCCCGATCCCACCAACCGCATTGCCAACCTGAACAGGCTGATGCCCAAAGCCATGGAGTATTACACTGCACGCTAGGGCTCCAGATCTTCCGATAACGTTCCTTAATCACATTTCAATATCACCTGCCATGAATCCGGAAAAAACTGAAAAAAGAAATCTCACCTACTGGTGGTTCCCTCTGGTGTTTGGGGTTATATTCATACTGATTGGCCTTTGGATATTGAAGGCACCGGTGGAAAGCCTGAAAACACTCACCAAGGTCATCGGGCTTATTATCGTGGTCAGCGGAACCGCACAGGTGCTTTTCACAGCCACCAACCGGAAGGGAATTCCTGGTTGGGGTTTCCAGCTCACCGGAGGGATTATCGACATGGTCATTGGTGTGGTTCTGATTGTGAACCCTGGCATTCTGCTGAAGATCATCACCCTGTTTGTGGGAGTCTGGCTCATATTCAACAGCGTGACTGTCATCATGAAAGCCGCAGAGGCCAGGCAGGCAAACCGCAGCTACTGGAAGTGGGAGTTGATCTTCGGAGTGGCCTTGCTGCTAACGGCCATCCTTTTCTTCTGGCACCCCATGATTCTGGGTACCACCATTGGTCTCTGGACAGCCCTGGCCTTCATCATCCTGGGATTATTCAGGATTGTGCTTACTTTCAGATTGAAATCCAATTCCCATGGAAGAAGTATCTGACAGAAAAGTTATCTTTAACAAACTGAAATCCCAACTGAATATGAAAACCAACAGAAGAAGTTTCTTGAAAAACGGTGGGGCAGCTGTTGCCTCTGCAGCCCTCCTGGGTTCATTGCCCATACGTATGTTTGCTTCCACAGCGGATGGACCGGCTGCGAAAAAGCTCTCCTTCGGATTCCAGGTGTGGACCATCAAGGACGCGCTGATCGCCGATTTCGGCGGAACCCTTAATAAGATGGCTGCCATGGGGTATAGCGAGGTGGAAATGTGTTCTCCGCTGGGCTACTCGGGTGCAGGATTTGAACCCCTTCACCATCTAAAGAATTCGGAAATGAGGCAGATCATTGATGATTCCGGCCTGCGGTGTACAAGCTCCCACTTCAATGTGGGCGAATTGCGCGACAGTCTGGACAACCGTCTTGAGTGGGCCCATGCCATGGGGATGAAGCAGATGGTGCTGGCCTCTTTCTGGCTGGAAAAGGATGCCTCACTGGATGGCTACCGGAAAGCCGCGCAGGAGTTGAATGAAATTGCTGTTAAAACCAGGGCTGCGGGTATCCAGATGGCCTATCATAACCACCATATGGAGTTTGAAAGGATAGACAACCAGCTGGTTTATGATGTATTGCTGGAGGAGTTTGATCCCGAACTGGTGAAGATGCAGTTCCAGGTGGCGGTATTCAACATCGGGTACAAGGCAGCCGACTATTTCCGGGCATACCCGGGCCGCTTTATTTCTGCCCACCTTTCTGACTGGTCGGCCGAAAAAGACAGCCAGGTACCCATCGGGCAGGGCGACATCGACTGGGATGACTTTTTCAGCGCTGCAAAAAAATCCGGATTGAAAAACTACTTTGTGGAGATGGACCCGGCCACCTTCCCCGATAGTGCGGCGTTTTTGAAAGGCATCTAGTATTTCTTCTTTTTCCCGGCCGGCTGGCTTTTATAATCCTTTTCCTGGGATAGGGTTACATTGAAGGGGTTCCCTTCGTAGTTGCCGGTTGCAAGTTTTTTCAGAACCAATGGAACGGCACGCTCATCGATTTCGAAAAAGGAGTGACGGGCATGGAGGTCGATCCTGCCTACCTGTGCACTTTCAATACCGGCCTCTGTACATACCAGCCTGACAAGTGCCCCCTTGTTCATGTTCTGGTTTTCTCCCAGGTTGATGAAAAACCTGGTTTTGGCACCACCCAGATTGCGGTTGAAGCCTCCGCCCTCCCTGTCTCTTCCTCCGTCTCTCTCTCTTCCCCTTTTCTGGCTGCCTTTTTCCTGTTCGGCATTCAGATCACCTGCTCCCTTGTAGTATTCCAGGAAATTATTCAGTTCCGTGGAGATAAACTTCAGGATGATCTCTTCGGCCGGAATCCCCTTCAGCTTCTCATAGAATACGGGCCAGTAGCGGTCCATGGCCTCCTCATCGACGGGAGTTTTGACCACCCTGTCCATCAGGGCATACATCTGTTTCTCACAAATATCTTCGGCAGTGGGGATGGACCTGTACTCAACGGTGGTTCGGATCAGTTTTTCCACCATCCTGATCCTGTTTACTTCGCGGGTGTTGACCAGTACAATAGACTTTCCCGCCTTCCCTGCACGGGCTGTCCGCCCACTCCGGTGTGTATAATTTTCGATCTCGTCGGGAAGGTTGTAATGGATCACATGGCTGATATCCTGTACATCCAGTCCGCGGGCTGCCACATCTGTGGCCACGAGCACCCTGACGGTTCTTTCCCGGAATTTATTCATGGCTGCATCGCGCTGGGCCTGGGTCAGGTCTCCGTGAAGGGCCACCACATCGTACCCCTCTTTCTCCAGTTTGTCGGAGATCTGGCTGGTTTCTCTTCTGGTTCTGCAGAAGATCAGGCCAAAGATATCGGGATAGTAGTCCAGGATTCTTTTCAGGGCATGATACCGGTCCTTCTCTTTCATCATATAATACCGGTGATCAATGTTGGCAGCAATACTGTTTGGTTTGCCCACAACCACCTCCACCGGATCTTTCATGTAGTTGTTGGCGATGCGTCTCACCGCACCCGGCATGGTGGCCGAAAACAACCAGACCAGCTTGTTGGCGGGCGTTTGCTCCAGGATGGCGTCGATGTCCTCCTTGAAACCCATGTTCAGCATTTCATCGGCTTCATCCAGGATGACCCGGGATACCGTCACCAGTTTGATGGCATTCCGGTTGATCAGGTCCAGCAGTCTGCCGGGTGTTGCCACGACGATCTGAGCCCCCTTTTTAATGAGCCTGATCTGATCAGAAATGCTTGCACCCCCGTAAACTGCTACAATGTTTGGGTTCTGCTGGAAACTGGCAAAGGTCAGCAGGTCCCTGGTGATTTGCATGCAGAGCTCCCTGGTAGGACAGATTACCAGTCCCTGGGTATCCTTGCTCTCAAAATCCACATGTTGAATGAGCGGCAGACCGAAGGCTGCTGTTTTTCCGGTTCCGGTCTGGGCCAGGCCCACGAAATCCTGTTTTGCGGCCGACAGGATCGGGATAGCCTTTTCCTGGATTTCTGAGGGGGTTTCAAATCCCAGTTTGGTGACTGCTTTCAGAATATCCCTGGGCAATCCTAAGTCCTTAAAGTCCATAATTTTAAATTAGGCCGCAAAGGTACAACTTTAAAAACATATAAACACTTTTTAATCGTTGAAATAAAGGCTTTGGAAAAGCGTTATATTCGTGTTGTTTTAAAATATGAAGATTAAGATTCTGATCATAATGATATGGAGTGGTTCCGTGGTATTCGCGCAGAACCGCTATACCGTCAGCGGGGGGATATCCGATGCATCGACCGGAGAGAACCTGGCGGGGGCCACGGTCTATGTGGCAGAAACCACCCTGGGGGGGGTCTCCAACTCCTATGGTTTTTATTCCGTGACGGTTCCGGAAGGGAGACAGGTAATTGTATGCAGCTATATTGGTTATGAGGGTTTTAGAAAAGAAATAAACCTGGATGAAGATATGCACCTGAATATCCGCTTGACTCCCGGATCAACGGAACTGGAGGAGGTGATTGTCCATGCTGAGAGAGCCGACCGGAAACTCTCCACTGTGGAGATCGGGGTGGAGAGACTGGATGTGGCTTCAATCACCAAGATCCCGGTGCTTCTGGGTGAGAAGGATGTGCTGAAGACCTTACAGCTGATGCCGGGTATAAGCACCATTTCTGAGGGGAGTTCCGGTTTCAGCGTGCGGGGCGGATCGGTGGATCAGAACCTGATATTGCTGGATGAGGCCCCGGTTTACAGTGCCTCCCATCTCATGGGTTTTTTTTCAGTGTTTAACGCCGATGCCATCAAGGATGTCTCCGTTTACAAGGGGGGCATTCCTGCCTGTTACGGGGGAAGGGCGGCTTCGGTGGTGGACATCCAGATGAAGGATGGCAATAACCAGCATTACTCAGGCTCGGGTGGAATCGGTCTGATTTCTTCCAGGCTTACCCTGGAGGGTCCCATTGTGAAGGACAGAAGTTCTTTCATTTTATCGGGACGCCGCAGTTATGCCGATTTGATGGCCAGGGCCAGCGGGCAGCTGACAGAGGATGTAACGCTCTATTTTTATGACCTGAATGCAAAGATCAACTACCGGGTAAACGACAATAACAGGATTTTACTTTCGGGGTATTTCGGGAAGGATGATTTTGGCTTTGAGGATTTTGGCACCGGTTGGGGAAATGTAACAGGGACCCTTCGATGGAATCACCTGTTTAGTCCCCGCCTCTTTTCAAACACCACCCTGGTCTACAGCAATTATGACTATGGATTCAACCTTCAGGATGAGGTGAAGATGTCATCGGGGATAGAGGATTTCTCTTTCAAAGAGGATTTTACCTATTTTTTAAGCCCTGACAACACCCTGAAATTCGGTCTGAACAGCACATGGCATATTTTCAATCCCGGCGAATTGCTCACCGGAGACGGAGACTTTGCCATTATCGAGGATATTATCATGGAAAAGAAGCAAGCCCTTGAATCGGGTATCTATCTTTCCAGTGAAAGCAAATTCCGGGAGAGGTTTTCAGCCGAATACGGGCTGAGGCTTTCCCTGTTTAACCAGATGGGTGAGGGATGGGATTTCTCCTACAATGAGGATAACCGGCGGACCGATTCCACCTGGTATGGCCGGGGCGAGGTCATGCAAAGCTATATTTCACTCGAGCCCAGGCTCTCCATGAATTACCGGCTGGGTGAGCGATCCTCGGTAAAGGCTTCTTTTAACAGGATAACCCAGTACCTTCATTTGCTGTCCAACAGCACTTCGGGCCAGCCCACCGATACATGGGTCCCCAGTACAACCAATGTTGAGCCTGTAACTGTAAACCAGTATTCGGCGGGTTACTACAGGAATTTCCTGGATAACAACCTTGAATTCTCTGTTGAGGCCTATTACAAGCAAATGCATCATGTAAGCGATTACGAGGACGGGACCTTCGTGATGTTTAACGAGGATATTGAAGCCAGTATTCTGGAAGGTGAAGGCCGGAGCTACGGATTTGAATTCTACCTGAAAAAAAAGTACGGCAGCCTTACCGGCTGGATATCTTATACCCTGGCCCGGACCGAGAACCTGATTGAAGAGATCAGCCCGGAATGGTACCCCACTACCTATGACAAAACCCACGATGTTGCCATCGTGGTGAGTTATGATCTTACGCGGAGGCTTTCCCTTTCCGGAACATGGATTTACTATACAGGGAACGCGGTGACGTTCCCCAGCGGGAAGTATGAATTTGACGGCTACCTGGCTTCCTATTACACGGAACGGAACGGCTACCGGATGCCCGACTACCACAGGCTGGATCTGAACCTGCACCTGGCCGGTAAGGAGCGAAGCAGGTTTAAATCGAGCTGGGACTTCTCGGTTTACAATACATACAACCGGTACAATGCCTATGTCATCAGTTTCAGAGAGAGCAGGACCAATCCCGGAAGCACCGAAGCGGTGAAACTCAGCCTGTTTGGCATCGTCCCTTCAGTAACATGGAATTTCGAATTTTAAGAGCACAGCATGAAGAATAGATATATCAACGGATTTTTAGCCCCGCTGCTCCTGCTCACCATCAGCTCCTGCGAGGAGGTCATTGATATTGACCTGAACAGCGCCAGTCCGGTTGTGGTGGCCGAAGGGTACATGGACATGGATTCGCTCTGCACGATAAGGTTGTCCTATACCACCGGCTACTTCCAGGAGGAGGATCCGGAACTGATCGAAGATGCCACGGTGGCCATCACAGATGAGACAGGCGCATCGGAAATTCTGCATTACAGCGGGAACGGGATCTACAGGGGAGATTCCATGCGGGGTAAGGTAAACGGACGCTACACGGCGACCATCAGGATGGATGACATGGTTTTCTCCGGGTTTTCAACCCTGATGCCTGTTCCGCTTATCGATAGCATCAATTACGAGGATTTCCCCTTTGCAGGCCACCCGGGAGCAGAGCTCCCGCAAATGCTTGTCATTTCCTTGAAAAGGGATCCGGGAAGGGAGAATCATTTCATGCTTAAATTCAGGCACAACGGTGAGCCGGTTGGTTCTTCCTTCGACCTGGCAACGGACAGTTACGCCAGTGCAGGCGATGTGGTTCAGTACACCACCTTCCTGATGGAACACGAAAGCGGAGATACGCTTTCTGTGGAAATTTATGCCATTGATGCGGATCTGCTGCGATACTACTCCCAGATCAATGAGGCCATCAGCGGGGGCATGGGCATGTCAACCACGCCCTACAATCCCGCCTCCAACCTGGGGGATGGCATCCTGGGCTATTTTATGGTCCGTTCACGACGCGATACCATCCTGATCTTACCCTAGTTAATGAATCCCCAGCAGTTCAATCTTAAAGACAAGTACCGAATTGGCAGGAATGGGACCTGAGCCCCTGGATCCATAAGCCAGTTCAGAAGGGATATAGAGCATATAGGTGGAGCCTACCGGCATTTGCTGTACCCCTTCGGTCCATCCGGGGATCACCCTGTTCAGCGGAAAGGAAATGGGCTCTCCGCGTTCATAGCTGCTGTCAAATACTTTTCCGTCGATCAGGCTCCCTTCGTAATGGACCTCTACTTCGGAGGTATCAGCCGGAGTGGGGCCTTCTCCTTTCACAAGCACTTCGTACTGCAGGCCCGAGGCTGTGGTAGTAACGCCAGCGCGCCTGCCGTTCTCCAGTAAAAACTGATTGCCTTTTTCCAGGGCTTCCTGTGAGGCCAGGTTGGCTTTCTCCGCTTCCTGCAGTTGTAGCTTCATCTGAAGTCCTTGAAAAATCATCTGCGTAGTATGCTGGTCAATCGGGGCGATTCCTTTAAATGCTTCAATGAATCCCTGCAGGATCAGATCGGAATTTGACTCAAAAGGCGTCGATTGCAATTCATACCCAAGGCTCAGCCCCAGGAAATAGCTTAAAGAGTCGTTGTTGTTGTGCATGGTGATAACCGTCTGTTGTGCCGGGGAGGCCATGCAGCCCATCACCAGTATGATGATCATGAATTGTTTCATAGGATATACGGTTTTGTGAGCGTCGAAAGTAGTGAAACAACTGTTCAGTTCAAAGGAATCAGGCAGGGATTTCTATGATGAATGCCACCCGGCCCTTCTGGTTTTCCGCCCGGATGCTGCCCTTGTGGTCGGAGATTAACGAATAACAGATGGATAATCCGAGGCCGGTACCCTCCCCGGGATCCTTGGTAGTAAAAAAAGGATCAAAAAGCTGGTTCAGAATGGTTTCTTCTATGGAGGGGCCATTGTTGGCGATGGAAAGGATGGCTTTTCCTTCCTGCCTGGACGTTGAAATAACGATCAGTTTCTCTGCTCCCGTAAGATTTTTAACTGCATGGATGGCGTTGTCAAGGATATTCATGATCACCTGGTGCATTTTTTCGGCATAAACAGGTACAGGCTCTGTCAGCCTGTAATCTTTCCGGACTTCGATATCCTTGGAGATCTTTGAATTCAGGAAAAGAAGTGTATTGTCGATGATCTCATTCAGGTCCGTATCCATTTTCTTTGATGGACCCTTTCGGGAAAAAGTCATCAGGGCCTTCACAATTCCCGTAGCCCTTTCCAGCCCTTCAAAAGCCATCTGTAAGGCCCTGGTCCGCCGCTCCTTTGTATCCCTCTCCTCCAATCCCGGATTTTCCCGGTTGATCTCTTCAATAATGCCCAGTCCGCCCGAAATGAAATTCAAGGGATTGTTGATCTCATGCGCAATTCCGGCAGTCAGTGTTCCCAGTGAGGCCATCTTCTCCGACTGGACCAGGTGCTGCTGGGTGGCTTTCAGCTCATCGATCACACTCTCGAGCTCATTGTTCTTCTCCAGCAGGGCCTCCGATTGTGCAAGAATCTTCTGGTTGGCCTCCTCCAGCAGCACATTCTTCTGCCTTGTTTTCCTGGTGGTGCGCACCACCAGGAAGATGATGGTGAACAGAAGTACAATCCCGGCTCCTGATCCGTAGTTGACGATCTTTCGATGCCTGATCTGCAGGTCCTTTAGCTTGTTGTCCAGGGTCAGGCGCTCAATTTCACCCTCCTTGGACCGAAGGTCGAAATAGATCTCCAGGTTGGCCAGCCTCTCTTTGAAGCCGGCATTGTTCAGGCTGTCGTTCAGCGTTGTATAGCTGTAATAATGATCCAGGGCCGACACGGTATTGTGCTCCATGGTATCGATCTGGTACAGGTTGTAGTAATAATCCCTGGTTTCGGTGAGCCGTGTGTAGATGCTCAGTGCCTGCCGGGATTTTTCTGAATACCGTTTTGCCCATTTCACATCTCCTTTCCGGATAAATGCCTGGGTCATGGAGTTGTAGAGATTCCCAAGGTGCTTCGTGCTGTATTTCTCCAGGTCATAATTCTGCTCCAGGTCGTAAAATATCCCCAGGGCATGATCGATATCTCCTTCATATAAATTAAGGTCGCCCATGTTGAAATAGGTCAGGATCACCTGGTCCTGGTTCCCGGTTTGCCTGGCAAGGCTGTTGGCCTCCCTGAAAAGGATCATGGCCGAGTCCATTTTGCCTGTATTCCCGTACACGGCTCCTGTTGCATTCATCACGCTGATGATCAATGAAGTATCATTTGCCATCTCGCCCAGCACGGAAGCGTGTGTATAGTATTTCAGTGCCGATTCAAACTGGTTCAGGTACCAGTATGCATTTCCGATCAGCATGAGCACCCTGGCCTCTTTCCGGGGCTCATCCAACTCCTCGAAAATTTCCAGGGCCTCCATGAGGTGGTCGATGGCTTCCTGCTGTACACCCAGGTAATCATAAAATTCCCCGATGGCCAGTTTTGCCCTTGCTATCAAACTCCTGTCGTTGAGTTGTTCGGCATATTTCAATGCTTCACGGGCATACCCAAGTGCTTCCCTGATATCTGTATTGCCCAATTCCCGGGCGATCTTCAGCCTGAGTTCAAACTGTGCTTCATCCACCACGGCGGAATCCAGCAAGGAGATCAGGCTGTCGTTGCAAAGGGCTCTTTGCGAGAGCCCCATCAACATTCCGAAGACAAGGAATACGGTGAAATACCTTGAAAGCATCAGTTAAATATTATTAAGGTACCTATAAAATTGCATAAAAACAATGAAATATAAAAGATCTGTAAATCATACAATGATTTGTCCTCTGGACAAATTAGACTACCTTTGCAGGCTTTTTAAAATCAGCAAAGGAATATGGATATACGCAATATCGCCATTATAGCACACGTCGACCATGGGAAGACCACCATGGTAGATCGTATTTTACACCAGGTAAAACTCTTTCGGGACAACCAGGTGATGGGTGACCTGATCCTCGACTCCAATGATCTGGAGAGGGAGCGGGGCATCACGATTCTGTCCAAAAATGTATCTGTCCGGTACAAGGGAACCAAGATCAACATCATCGATACACCGGGCCACTCGGATTTCGGAGGCGAAGTGGAGCGGGTGCTGAACATGGCCGAGGGTGTATTGCTCCTGGTGGATGCTTTTGAGGGGCCCATGCCCCAGACCAGGTTTGTTTTGCAGAAGGCCCTGGAACTGGGAAAGAAGGTGATTGTGGTGGTTAACAAGGTGGATAAGCCCAATTGCAGGCCCGGCGAAACCAGCGAATTGGTATTCGAGCTGATGTTTGCACTGGATGCCACCGAAGAACAACTGGAGTACCCCACTGTATATGGTTCTTCAAAAGTGGGGTGGATGGGACCGGACTGGAAAACCCCCACCCATGATATGACCTACCTGCTGGATACCATCGTGGAGTATTTCGATCCACCTCAGGAAAACGAGGGCACGCTGCAATTGCAGATCAGTTCCCTGGACTACTCATCCTATACCGGGCGCATTGCAGTAGGGAAAGTGCATCGTGGCAGCATCAAAATGGGGGATCAGGTTTCCATCGTTCAGCGCAACCGGTTGGTTCACAAATCAACCGTCAAGGAGCTTTACACCTTTGAAGGACTGGGCAAGGAGAAAACCAAGGAAACGGTTGGTTCAGGAGAGATTGTGGCAGTGCTAGGACTGGAGGATTTCGATATCGGGGATACCATTGCCGACCTGGAGAATCCCGAAGCGATGAAGCCCATTTCCATCGATGAGCCCTCCATGAGCATGCTGTTCACCATCAACAACTCACCTTTTTTTGGTAAAGAGGGCAAATTTGTAACCTCAAGGCATGTGCGGGACAGGCTGATCAGGGAGACCGAAAAGAATCTGGCACTGAGGGTAGAGGATACCGATTCCGCCGACAGCATGAAGGTTTACGGAAGGGGCATCCTCCACCTTTCCATCCTCATAGAGACCATGCGAAGGGAAGGCTATGAGCTCCAGCTGGGCCAGCCCAGGGTGGTTATCAAAGAAATTGACGGATTCAAACATGAACCTGTTGAACTGCTTTATATCAATGTGGACGAGGAGTTTTCAGGAAAAGTGATAGAGATTGTTACCGGTCGCAGGGGAGATATCCTGAGCATTGAGAAGAAAGATGACCGGGTGAACCTGGAATTTAAAATCACGGCCAGGGGCCTGATCGGGCTGCGGCAGCCCGTACTGACCTCTACCGAAGGAAGTGCGGTTATCTCACACCGTTTTTTGGGTTATGAACCATGGAAAGGAGAGCTGGTGCGCAAACGGAACGGTGCGCTGATTGCCATGGAAACCGGGACGTCCATTGCCTATTCCATCGACAAACTGCAGGACAGGGGCAGGTTTTTCATTGATCCCATGGAGCACATCTATGCCGGACAGGTGATTGGTGAACACACAAAGCAGGATGACCTGGTGGTCAATGTGACCAAGACAAAGAAGCAGACCAACATGAGGGCTTCAGGATCTGACGAAAAAGTATCCATTATCCCTGCCATCAAATTCTCACTTGAAGAGGCCCTGGAATATGTGGGTGAGGATGAGTATGTAGAGGTGACCCCGAAATCCATCCGGATGCGTAAGATCCTGCTTGCCGAACACGATCGGAAAAGAGAGAAGAAGGCATAAAAAACCCCAATCCATGAAAATGCCCTTTTCCCTCTCAGCAAAACCAATTTATTAATACTTTTAAGGGTCTTACAAATCGGATGGCCTATCATATCAGGGACACAACCCATTGAACGTACTATATTTAAACAACCATACAATCATGAGACAAAAGAAACTAA
The DNA here is from genome assembly GCA_043797815.1 of Bacteroidota bacterium. Lineage (GTDB taxonomy): Bacteria > Bacteroidota > Bacteroidia > Bacteroidales. The sequence goes on along the minus strand of JAZDPG010000044.1, from coordinate 9,009 downwards.
TATCCGCAATCCTTGCATTCATCTGCATGGCAACAGCAGTACCCTCACAGGCACAGGAGAACCCGGCTGCCCCGTTCATCGGGATGTGGGCGCTTGATTTGAATTTTGAAAACAACAAAGCCGGATGGCTGGAAGTAACCCAGGAGGATGGATACCTGGATGCGGAGATCCTGTGGAGGTGGGGCTCTGTGTACCCGGTGGATTACGCAATGATTTTTGCAGGGGATCTGCTCCTTGTCCATGGCCAGGATAAAGTCGTGAAAAAGGATGATAAAGGCAATGTGGTGAGGACGCTGCACCCCGTCTACTGGTTAGATGTGAAAATGGATGGAGTGGACCGGATCACCGGCGAAGCATCATTTCCCAATCCAAATGGTATCGAAACTGAGACGGTGGCCTTTACCGGGAAGCGGATCCCTGCCTTGGGGAAGGCACCAGATACAGGCAAGATCAAATTCGGAAAACAGGTTGACCTGTTTAACGGGACCGACCTGAAAGGTTGGGAGCTGATGGAAAAAAATGCCACCAGCGGCTGGAAGGTGGTGGACAGAGTCCTGGTCAATGACCCGGTTCAGCCCGAACATGGCGGGCACATTTCGTACGGGAACCTGCGGACAAGCGATACCTTTGAGGATTTCAAACTTGAAGTGGAGGTGAATGTTCCCAAGGGCAGCAACAGTGGGGTTTACCTGAGGGGGATCTATGAAGTGCAGGTCATGGACAGTTATGGTCACGAACTGGATTCCCACAACATGGGAGCCCTCTACAGCAGGATCACACCCCTGGTTTCGGCAGAGAAGCCTGCCGGGGAGTGGCAGACGCTGGAGATCACCCTTTATAAGCGTTACCTGACTGTTATCCTGAATGGGCAGGCCATCATCAAAAACCAGCCGGTAAAGGGAGTCACAGGCGGGGCGCTTACTTGGGACGAGTTCAGCCCCGGGCCCATCTACCTGCAGGGTGATCACGGGAAGGTAAGCTACAGGAAGGTGATACTTACCCCAATCCTGAACTGACCCCTCACTCCATGCCCATACAAAAGCTGATCAGCCTGCCCCGACAGATGGTATCCCATTTTCACTCCCTGGAAAAGAAGGATACCCAAACCTGGTTTTGTGATTCCGATCCCGCAGAAAAAAAGGTGGGTTCGGGAGGAGGGACAGCTTCCATCCTGGCTTCGGCCTTCAGATCAGAGAGTTTCGAGGGCTCCATGGCAGAGTGGTTTCCGCAGAATAAGCGGATGGTGATCCATTCGGGAGGCGAAAGCAGGCGCCTGCCGGCATATGCTCCCTATGGAAAATCATTGCTTCCCATGCCTGTATTTCGCTGGTCCAAAGGCCAGTATATCGATCAGAAACTACTTGACTTTCAGGCAGGTTTTTATGAAAAGATCCTGAAACAGGCTCCGGATGCTTATTGCACGCTGGTAGGTGCCGGGGATGTAATGTTTATCTCAGGCGACCGCTTCAACGATCTGCCGGAGGCGGATGTGCTGGTCTTTGGCATCTGGGTGGATGATGCGGTGGCTTCTAAGCACGGTGTCTTTTTCAGCCCCAGGGAGGATCTGGACCGGCTGGCTTTTGTAAAACAGAAACCCTCACAGGAGGAGTTGAGGGCATTCTCCCGTGATTACTTCTACCTGATGGATTCGGGGATTGTGCTGTTCAATGCACAGGCCTCATTGAAACTGATGAAAAAGGCGGGTTGGAATGAGGAAAAAGGAGACTTTACAAATGGCATCCGGGATTTTATGATCTCTACGGAGAGATGCTGACTTCGTTCGGATCTGAGGCGATCGGTGCGGATCCTGATCTGGCGGCCCTGGAGGTAAAACTGGTTCCCATGCATGATGGTGAGTTTTATCACTTTGGCAGCAACAGCGACCTGATCGAATCCAACCTGAAGCTTCAAAACAGGATCGCCGATCAGCGGTTAAGGTATACCAGGGAGGCCGATCACCATCCCTCCATCTTTCAGCAGAATTCACAGGTAAGATTCAGGTTTGGGGATGAGAACAATCACATATGGATAGAAAACAGCCATGTGCCCGGAACATGGAAACTGAATCATCACCACATCATCACCGGTGTTCCGGAGAACGCATGGGAGCTTGAGATCCCAGGGAATATATGTGTGGATGTGGTCCCCCTTCCCGGCCAGATGTATTGTCTGCGCACCTATGGGTTCTCCGACGGATTCAGGGATTCGCTGGCTGAAGGTGCCCGGTGGATGGAGCAACCACTGGATGAGTGGTTGAAGGCCCGGTCGCTGGATCCTTCGGAAGCTGGTATCTCCTGGGACACTTCGGTCTATGAGCTGCCTCTTTTCCCCATACTTGAACCGGAAGATATTCCCGGGATGACGGAATTCCTGGTTTCCGGAAAGGGAAAAGCTACCGCCTGGCTGGTGGCCAGAAGGCTATCGGCCCGGGAGTTGTCGGGCATGGCCCAACCGGAAGAACTTTATATGCAGCGGGAAAACCTGAAAGCCAATACCTTGCCCAGGCTGGCTGCCAATCATCACAAGAGCATATTTTACTATCTGGACCTGGACAGGACAGGGGCTGACTATCGTTTGCTCGGACTTGAGCTGCCCGGGGAGTTGCCCCCCGGTGAACCTGTGATCAAGCAGGTCAATGACAGCATGTTCAGGGCCAGGGTGACAGGGAACCGGGTGCTGGCATCCGCCTTTGAAAAAAAAGCTTTCGGAATTCTCAGGGGGGCCATGATTGAAACGCTGAAATCGGAACCGGTCCATCCCAGGCGGAACCTGCTTGAGGACCAGATCCTTTGGGGCAGGAGCCCTGTCCGGCTCGATCTTGCCGGGGGGTGGACCGACACACCGCCTTATTGTATCATGGAGGGCGGAAAAGTGGTCAATATGTCGGTTGAGCTGAATGGCCAGCTTCCCCTGCAGGTATTTGCCCGGCCGCTGAATGAGTTTAAGATCACGCTCCGTTCCATTGACCTGGGAGAGAAACTGGAGATCACCTCATTCGCAGAACTGGAGAAGTATAACCAGCTGGGGGGAGGTTTTTCCATTCCCCTGGCCGCATTGGTATTGTCAGGTTTTGGCAATACATTTTCTGCCAGAAGGTATCCTGACCTTGTGGCACAACTGAAGCTCTTTGGCTGTGGGATCGAAATGTCCCTTTTGGCAGCCATTCCCAAGGGATCGGGACTGGGTACAAGTTCAAACCTTGCAGCCACTGTACTGGGTACACTTAACGAGTTTTGCGGATTGAACTGGGACAGGCACGAAGTGGCCTACAGGACCCTGATCCTGGAACAAATGCTAACCACAGGCGGGGGCTGGCAGGACCAGTACGGGGGAATTTTTGAAGGAGTGAAATTGCTTGAAACAACTCCGGGAATCCTGCAGAGGCCATCCATCAAGTGGCTTCCCGACCAGCTTTTCACCAAGCGGGAAACCAGGGAGATGATGTTGCTTTATTATACCGGAGTTACCCGGGTGGCCAGGGATATTCTGGGTGAGATCGTGAAGGGGATGTTTCTGAACTCTTCCCGGCACCTGGCGATTTTTTCAGAGATGCAGCAGCACGCCAGGGATACCTTCGACACCATGTTGCGCAATGATTATGATGGTCTGGCTCGCAAGGTGGCCATCAGCTGGGAACTGAACCAGCAGCTTGACCAGGGGACCAATCCACCCATGATCCAGACCATTGTTGGTAGGGTGAAAGACTACCTGCTGGGCTATAAGTTACTGGGAGCCGGAGGGGGAGGTTACCTGCTGATGTTTGCCAAATCCACAGAGGCTGCAGTAAAAGCAAAGAAACAGCTCGAATCAAATCCCCCCAATTCAAAGGCTCGTTTTGTGGACTTCAATGTTTCAGAGACAGGTTTTCAGGTTTCCCGGTCCTGAAAATGATTTACCGGATCACCATCTTTTTTGCTGTCGAAAGTGAATGGCCGGCCCTGACCTGATAAAGATAGGTCCCCGGAGCAAGCTGACTGGCAGGCATGACAACATGTGTATCTGAGTGTGTAAGCGGATAGGTAAGCATTTTCCTTCCGTTCAGATCCGTAATCTCAAGTGTTCCGGAAGAAACACCTCCGGGTAATGTTACCGGGATATTTACCTGTCTGCCGGCGGGATTGGGGTAAGCATCTCCCGGTTCAAACCCTGAAACCGATCGGCTGACCGATTTTGTAGTCTGAGCGGGCAAACCGTAGACATGGGTGTAGGTGCGGTAGGGAATCACAGAATAGTCATATGCGTAGGCCAGGAATTTCTTTCCTTCGGTGGTCTGGATCACATCGGTATAACCGACTCCCTCCAGGGTGAGCAGCACGGTGCCGTTCTCGTTGATCAATTTCGATTCATAGGTATAGTAGTATGAAAGGTCGACAGGCACATATTTGGAGTAATTATACACAAACTCCACCAGCTTGTCATCGTTAAACATGGTTTCCGAAACATGCTGAATATCGACAAGGTAATACCCTTCCGGAGTGGGGAGTGGAACGGTTTTCAGGAGGGTGTGCTCCATGTTGTAAAGAAGCAACTGTTTGTTCACCACATCCATGGAGTAGTAAACCTCTCCAAGGCTCTCCAGTTGGGTGATGCTGGCCGATTCATTAAAGGTATGCTCAAACACGGGCTGAGCCGCCAGGGAAATCGCAGTCAGCCAAAACATCATGGTCAGGGTACATTTCATGGTTCATGTATTTTAGATTAAGGCAGATCCAGCAAATCGAGCCCCTCCATGGCTGAGGTCCCGCCCGGGGTATGCAAAAGCGCTTTTTGAAACAGCACCTTGGCTTCCCGGAAGTTATTCAGTTTGAAATAGGACCAGCCCAGCATGGTCAGGGCATCATAATCAAAAGGATAGAGATTGGCCACTTTCTCGAAGTATTTCTTGGCATTTTCATAGTCCCCCCTGCCATAATAGATCAGACCGATCCTGTGCATGGCAATGGAATTGTTGGGGCTAATCTCCAGGATTTTCTCATACTGTTTCATGACCATGGACCAGTTGCCCATGGCCGCACCCGGGTAAACGATCCCGAAACGGGGTTCAATGGCGTAGGGCATCAAGTCAACAGCCTTGCTGTAATAGGCGATACTTTCGGTAAAGCTGCCCGCCTGGTAACTCAGCCAGCCAAGCCGAAGGTTAATCTCGTAAGACTTTTCGTTGTAGACCGCCTTCAGGGTGTTAATGGCAGCGGAAACCTCCCCGGTTGCCTCCTGTATATAGCTCTGCTGGAAGGCATCCTTGGTCTCTTTAAATGTCTGGCTCCACAGGGTGGACCCGGATACAAGCATGATTGCGGGCAGCAAAATCCGAATTGTTTTTAAAATTTCCATGTGATTCCTCCGTAAATTGATATTGCGTTATAGTTTATGTTATTGGTCAACTCTTCCTGGGATGGTTCGAAGGCATAAAACCTGCTTTCATTGGCGGTCCACCTTCCTCCCAGGTAAAGCAATGATCCTTTTTCCGTGACAGGAAATGACAGGGTCATGGTAATCTTTTTATTGATAACTTCCGCGAAACCGTTAAATACAACCAATCCGTTTCTTTCCAGGTAATTGGTCATTTCCCCGAAGGCCCCGTTGAGGTCCAGCCAGACTTTTCCGGCCACACCCAGTCCCACATTAATTTCAGGGATGATCCGGACCACACCCCGGGAACCGGCCATTTCATACTGGCTGTTGAGGTACCCGCCTGCATAAAGGTTCAGGTTCCCGAAAGGGTACCAGGTGACTCCCAGCCTGTTCTGAACCTGCTCCATGTTGTTCAGTGTGGCATACCATGCACCCATTTGCAGGTTAAGGGTCCCGAAACCTTTGCTGAATCCCAGACCGGTCGCAAAATCAAACCCTTTCAGGTACTCCAGCATCACCTGAGAAGACCCTCCCTGATATCCCTGGTTCATTTCAGCTGGTGCCTGGTATTGGAAACTGACAAGGTGAATCATGGGCATGAAAACAGTTCCCGACCGTGTGGTAATGACCGGGGAGAGATAATACTGGTACTGGGCTACATGCTGGTCAGTGAACTGAAAAACGTACTGGCCGTCGTTGTAATACTGTTGGTTGGTTTTGGACAGGTAGGAAAAGGTATGGTTCAACCGGAAACCGGGAATGATGAAGTTTGAAAGTGACAGGGAAGCAACAGAATAGTGCCGGGTAATGTACTGGACACCCGGAGGCAAACCCTCAAACAAGGGGTCGGGATCGGCCAGAAGATCACTGTTCAGTCCCTGTTTATGCAGGTACTCAACATTTAGCCGGTCCACGAACTTTCCCCTGGATGGAGAGAGTTTCAGGGCAAGATCGCCCTGGAACTCTTCCCGTACCAGACTGGCCAGGTCAGTTTGACCCCCCAGAATTGTTGCGTAGTAAAGATATTCCATGGCCACGGGGTCACCCGGGTTGAAATCCAGGGCTTTTTCGAAATGACAGGCAGCCTTCCGGAAATTCTTTTTTTCATGGAAAGCAATTCCCATCCTCATTCTCAGATAGTAGTAGTCAATATCCTGTTTCAATGCTGTTTTCCCCACCATGATCACACTGTCCCACTCCCCGGCCAGGAAGAGCCTGTAGCTCTCCTTGTTAATGGTATTGAAATCTGCCGGCTCCTGGGCCTTCAGACCGGGAGACAAGGTGAAAATGACCCCGATGACAACGATCAATCTGTACATACCGCTTCCAGTTGAACTTTTTTGGATTCCACCGTAAGTTTCCGGATTCCTTTTTCACCCACAACAAGGGTGAAGTCAATGGTATTGATGGTCCTGCCCGCGATGATGTTCTTTGCGGAGGAGACCAGCCTGATCTCTGTGGGGGACATTTCGTTGTCGATCCATTGGTACCGGCACTGGAATTCCGAGCGCAGGAATTTCCAGAAGGGAGCTGTCAGGTCCTGCACACCCAAAAGGGGTTGCCTGTAAATCAGGTTCAGGGGATAGCGGTCAGAAATGTTCAGGTCCTGGTAAAATCCTTGCTGAACCTGAAATGCAGAGAGGAAGAAATAATAAAGCAGGGACCCTTTGTCACCCGAATAGTGGGTGAAATACAACAGGTTTCCGTCGTTGATGAAATAGGCCATGGCACCTGACCGGATACAGCGGATGTAGGCGTTGTTGTACGGGTCGGTATTCACCTCCCAGGAGGAGGTCCCTTTCTCCCCGTTCATGGTCACATCGAAATGGTACCTTTTCCCGGGAATAAAATGAAATGCATTGTAAAGCAGATCGTTTTTTTCAATGTTCGACACCAGGTCTCCCGTTGAAGGTATATCAAAGGATTTAAGGCGGAATCCCAAACCGGAGTGCAGGATATAATAGCTGATGGGAACCTCTTTTGTGACAGAGCCGATATAGGGAGTTTCCTGTACCTGGAAATGGAGGTGGGGATAGGGGGATCGTCCCGAATTTCCGCAGCGGCCGATCTCATCGCCCTCTCTCACCGGGTCGCCCTCCTTTACCCTGACGGAACCCTCTTTCAGGTGACTCAGGGAGGTGTAGAGATGGTCGTCATGTTTGATGATGACCGTATTTCCCCAGTTCTCTTTCAGATTGACCTCACCCACAATATTATCCGGCACCCGGTCCACCACCAGTTCCACCGTACCATCGGCCGGGGCCAGAATCCGCTTGTCATAACAGTAGTAATCGGTGAGCAGGTCGCCGCTTCCCATGAACTGTTTCTCCCCGGTATCCATAATCACGAAATCCCACGCATGGCGGAATTCGTTTTTGTGGGTATATTCCCCGTCATGGGCCTGGGATATGGTCCATGTGCCCAGGAAGGGCAGGCGGACAGGTACCTGTCCGAACTGTCTGAAGCGGACCACATCATTGTGGAAAGCATAGAGGTTTTTCTCCGGCGAATTGTGTTGTATAAGCACTTCTGATAATGCAACCGAGGGTTTTATCCTGAATTTCAGGGCATAGAGGAACAGGAGGACCACCAGGTTGAAGGGCAGGGAGTAGATGGGAAGGCTGAACACGGCAAACACCCGGGCCAGACTGATGGTGATCATGGCCACAATGGGAATCAGCAGCACTACCCAGAGGTAAGACCTTTTCGAGGGAATGATGAAGAATCCTCCTACAGCAATGGAAGTAAGAATGTAATTGAACCCGATATAGCTGTAGCTTAGTTCTGAAATGCTTGCGCCGATGGTCTCGTAAAAAATGTATGCAGTATAGAATCCGATGAGCGACAGGGTAAAGGAGATCCTGGAGTAGAGTAGCAGCCCGAGTGAGAGAATGATCCCTGATAGCAGGTTGTACTGGAAAAGAATGGCTCCCAGTGAGATGAAATAGACCCTGAGGGATCGGGGCAGCTGCAGATGATTCCACCATTCGTAGAGTCTGACCAGCGGATCTCCCCCCAGGGTATAAAGGTCGTTGAAGGTATAGATGCCCCTTTCGCTGATCCCCAGTGCCGCGAACTCTTTGGTGGCCAGGGTCAGTACCCAAATGGAAATCAGGAAGGGGATGGAGAGGTAGGGAAGGGCATATTTTCCAATCACACCCTGCAGGGTTACAGCAATCAGCAGGGTAAGAATGGCCCCAATGATGATAACCAGCACCAGGTGCAGATTGGGTGCAAAATAGATGCCCAGACCCAGTCCCACCAGCAGGCTGTTAAAACCGAAAACTCCTTTTGAAATAATCTTTTTATCGAAACCCAGAAGGAAACCTGCAAGGTTGGTGGTGATCACCGACAGGAAACCCAGCAGGCCTGCATAAAGGTCAAACATGGTAACCACCATAAGGATCACTGCAAACCCCCAATGATCCGAGAAGAAAACCTGTCCGTAACTGTTGGGGATGGCCTTCAGAAATAGTCTTATATCATTTGATCTTTTCAAACCGGTTTTTTTTGAAGCTTATTTCAGGTGTTCGGGAATAAGCTCCTGCTGCCGGATCAGCTCCATGTTTTCCTGTTTCCGGACCATGTGGACCTTTCCCTCGGGATCAATCAGTACCACGTTTGGGCGCAGGGTGATGAACTGCATCCACTGGGTCA